>NZ_JAQFWP010000007.1 GCF_027706745.1 Nocardiopsis suaedae
CCAAGAAGGAGGCTCTGGAGGCGGCCGGCGTGAAGGTCGGCAAGACCCCCAGCGAAAGCGCGGTCCTCGTCCGCGAAGCCGCAGCCGTCGGGAGGGCCGTGCGATGACCAGTGGACCGATGCTCAAACCCGGAACCGAGTGGGACACCGTCTACGCCCGCTGCCGCGACACCGCCCCCGAGGCCTTCGGCCCCGATGGGCCCCTCAACCGGTGGGGCGGCGCCTGGCGGGCGGGCGGCACGCTCCGCCCCTCCTTCTCCCCGGTCGACGGCGGGGAGCTCGCCGGGCTCCCGATGCTGGACGCCGCCACCGCCGAGGAGGCCGTCCGCGCCGCCGCCGATGACCACCGCGCCTGGGCGCGCACCCCGCTGTCCGACCGCCGGGCCCGCGTCGACGCCGCCCTCGACGCCTGGGCCGCCCACCGCGAGACGCTCGCCCTCGCCCTGGTCTGGGAGATCGGCAAGCCGTGGCGGCTGGCCCTGCAGGACGTGGACCGGGCCATCGAAGGCGCGCGCTGGTACGGCGAGCGCATGGAGGCGATGCTGGAGGACCGCGCGCCCCTCCCCGGCCCCGTCTCCAACATCGCCAGCTGGAACTACCCCATGAGCGTGCTGGCGCACGCGATGGCGGTGCAGGCGCTGGCGGGCAACGCCGCGATCGCCAAGACCCCCACCGACGGCGGGCTGGTGTGCCTGACGCTGGCCGTCGCCCTCGCCGCCCGCGAAGGGCTTCCCTTCACCCTGGTCAGCGGCGGGGGCCGGGACCTGTCCCCGGCGCTGGTGCGCGGCCGGGAGATCGGCTGCGTCTCCTTCGTGGGCGGCCGTGACGCGGGCGGGCAGGTCGCCACGGCCGTCGCCGACCTCGGCCGCCGCCACATCCTGGAGCAGGAGGGGCTGAACTGCTGGGGCGTGTGGGAGTACGGCGACTGGGACACGCTCTCCGGGCAGATCCGCAAGACCTTCGACTACGCCAAGCAGCGCTGCACCGCCTATCCGCGCTTCGTCGTCCAGCGCTCCCTGTTCGACCGGTTCCTGGAGGCCTACCTGCCCGCGGCGCGCGCGGTGCGCTTCGGCCACCCGCTCGCCGTGGACCGCCCCGGCGACGACCTGCCCGAGCTGGACTTCGGGCCGCTCATCGGGGCGGCCAAGGCCAAGGAGCTGGCGGACCAGGTCGACGACGCCGTCGCCGGGGGAGCGGTCCCCCTGTACCGGGGCGGCCTGGACGACGCACTGCTGCTGCCGGGGCAGGACGCCGACGCCTACATGGCGCCGGTGGCCCTGCTGGAGCCGCCGCGCTCCTCGCCGCTGTTCCATGCCGAGCCGTTCGGCCCGGTGGACACGGTCGTGCTGGTCGACACCGAGGCCGAGCTGCTGGCGGCGCTCAACGCCAGCAACGGGTCGCTGGTGGCCACGCTCTCCTGTGACGACCCCGAGGCGGCCGAGCGCATCTCCGCGCAGGTACGGGCGTTCAAGGTGGGCGTCAACCGCCCCCGCTCGCGCGGCGACCGCGACGAGCTGTTCGGCGGCTGGGGCGAGTCCTGGCGCGGCGCCTTCGTCGGCGGCGACCTGCTGGTGCGCGCCGTGACCCGAGGGCCCGACGGTGAGCGCCTGCCCGGCAACTTCCCCGACTACACCCTGCGCCCCGACGGCCGGGGCTGAGCGGCCGGGGCCGATCGACCGCCCGCGGATCCTGGCCGCCGGATCCGCGGGCGGGAGCGGTGCGGGACCGGGCGCGTGGCGCGCCGCGGCCCGGACCCGCACCGAAACGCCCGAATCTGGCCGGATCCGGCCAGGGGCGGGGTGATCTGCGCGGCGTGGGGCCGGAAACGGCCGTGGGACGCGTGCGGAGGGAGTAGCGTGCCGCACAGGCAAGATCACCGCCCGCCCGGGGACCGGGCGGCGCGCCCCGCACCGCCCCGGCCGGGTGCCCCCGTGCCCGAGCGGCGTGCGGTGCGCACGCGTCCGCAGGAAGGAGGAGGGCGCCCCGCCCCCGCTGCGCGGTGGCACGGCGCCCGAACCGCCGATGAGCAGGAACGGCCGCGTCCTCACAGCGCTCCTGGCCGCGGCCGCCCTGGCGGCGGCGCTGGCCTGCCTCACCTGGTGGGCGGTCGAGAGGTGGGGCGTCCCCGGCTGGCCGCCCGACCCCGGGCGGGCCACGCTGGGCGCGGGGGTCCTCGCCCTCTTCGTGGGCCTGGTCCTGCTGGCCGTCCTCGCCGGCGGCTCGGCCGGACGGCGCGGGGCCGCCGCCGAGCGCGCGCGGGCCGAGGCCGAGGCCGCCACCCACCGGCGCAGGCACGTGCTCCGCATGCGCCTGCCCAGCGCGCGCAAGGACTACCCGTTCCTGTTCTCGGCGGTGGTCTGCTGGCGCGAGACCGGTCCCGCCGACGGGGCGGAGGGCGCGGCGGTCTGCGCGATCGAGCGGCGCGCCCGCGAGTTCGGTTCCATGGAGCGCCCCGAGGACGCGGACTCCGCACAGTTCCGCCTGGCCGCCGCGCTCGGCCCCGAGCCCGGGGCGCACCCGGGGATCGGCCGGGTCTGGGCCGAAGAGGTGCGCCTGGAGCTGTCCCCCGAGGACGAGGAGCGCCTCACCCGCCTGAGCGACCTGCGCAAGCGCGAGGCCGTCCGCGAGGAGGAGCGCGCCGCCGAGCGCCTGGAGCGCGACTACCTGAGCAAGGAGGTCTTCGCCGACCCCGGCTCGGCCCTGCTGTGGTGGCTCGCGCGCGACCCCGCGCGCGTGGACGAGGCCGCCGACAGGATCGGCACCCTGGCCAAGCTCTCCTCCGCGGCCACGGGGCGGCCGCTGTCCGAGGTCCACCAGGAGCTGGCCGAGGCCGCCGAGCGGGACGACGTGTTCGCCGGTGCCGTGCGCTCGTCCGGTTGGACCTCCGCGCGCGGCGCACCGCCCGCCGATTCCGGTGCCGAGCCGTTCGGGCCCGGGTACGCCGAGCGCGCCTCCGCGCCCGGCATGCGCGACGAGGACCCCGACCGCTGGCTGAAGGTGGCCGGTGCGGTCGCCGACGACTGGCAGGACGACGAGGAGTACGAGGGCTTCCTCCAGCGTTTCGCCGTCTTCCTGCAGTCGAACGGCTACACGGCGAGTGCGCTCCGCCTGCGCCGCGAGCACGACCTCGGGACGGGGTTCGCCCACGCCTTCGACGCCTCCTCGGACCTGTACGGGGATTCGGCTCTGGAGGAGGCCCCGGCCGACGAGGTCTCCGTCGCCGACCACGAGCCCGTCGCCGACGAGCGGGACGGGGAGCCGGGCGACAGGGCGCAGGAGGACCACCAGGAGGACTACTCCGGCGCCGCCCCGGCCCGATTCACGAACGGCGAGCGCCGGTACTGACGAGTCGGGGCCCACAGAGGGCCCGCCACGACCAGCCGATATCCTCGCTCGGCCCCGTCAGGCGGGGAACCGGACCGATCGGCGGCCACGTCCAACAGGGCGCCTGTCTCCCCTCGCCCCCTGGAGGACGAACCGATGAGCCCACGCTTCTGGCAGAAGCCGCGCGGAAAGCGGGGCAAGCGGGACGCGTGGGACGGCACCGCCGAGTTCGTCGAGTGGGTGGCCGACTCCCGCAAGGGCGCGGAGGCTCCCCGCGACGGTGTCGAGCGCGACGAGTGGGGCGTGCCGCTCGACCGGTCGCAGGAGCGCACCACGCTCATGCGGTCCGACCTCCCCGGCTGGCTGCGCGTCTGGATGCGGGGCCCACGCGGCTCGGACGCGCGCTCAGCGCTGCACTGGAGGAACCTGCTCTTCCTGCCGACCGCCCTCATGTTCTCGGTCATGCTCATCGCGGCGCTGGCCGCCTGGCGCATCGAGCGCTGGACCGACCCGGTCTCCGAGATCGGCACCGGCGCCGTGGAGTTCTCCGGCGTCGCCTGGCAGAGCGGGGACGACACGCGTGTGCAAGCGCGCGAGGGCGCGGTCGCCGCGCGCGGCGTGAAGGGGTGGGCGACCGAGGACGGCGTCGTGCGCGCGGACTATCGGGGCCTGACCTCCTATGCGGCCGAAGACGGCGCCCCGATGTGGCGGTACGAGCCCGCGCCGGACGAGATCTGCGCCGTCGACCAGGGGGCTGAACAGGGCCGGGCTCCCGAGGTCGTGGTGCTGCTGCTCGCCCTGGAGGAGGACGAGGTCGACCACCCCGACGGGGACGGGAGGCGGATCCGCTCCTGCGACACGGCCGTCGCCGTCGACCTGTCCGACGGCCGGGAGCTCTGGCGGGCCGGCGTCGACCGGGACCAGGAGGGCGTCGTCACCGTGGCCGGTGTGTGGACCGTGGGCGACCTGGTCCTGGTCAGGTGGGGGGAACGCCTGTCCGCCATGGACGCCGCCACCGGCGGGCACGTCTGGTCGGCCCCACGGGCGGGCGGTTCGGCGGAGGACATGTGCAGCCTGATGTCCGTGCGGGCCCGCCCGGGAGAGGGCGACCTGGTCGGCTGGGTGCGGTGCCTGGAGGACGGGGTGAGCCCCTACCTGGTCGTGCTGGACCCCTCCGACGGGTCCGAGAAGGCGCGGGTGGAGGCACCGGAGGGCTATTCCGGCGGCACCCACGAATACCGGCTGGTGTCGGCGGATCCCGCGGTCGTGGCGGTCGACGGGCTGCTGCACGACGACGTCGGGCACCACCTGCTGGTGGTGGACCCCGGCAGCGGCCGGACACGGCGCATCGACGGGGAAGGGGGCGCGACCTGGCTCTCGGACCCGTGGCGGATCGACGTGGCGGACGCCGGAGTGCTGGCCGAAGAGGGGACCGCGTACGCGGCCACGGACGTGCGCGACGGCACCGGCCGCATGGTCGCCTTCGACATCGCCTCCGGGGAGCGGACGTGGTCCGCCCGCCTGCCCGAGGACACCCGCGTGCGCCCGGTCGCGCTCGACGGCGGCCGGATCCTGGCGCTGGGCGCGGAGCGGGCGTCCCCGGGGGAGCCGGTGACCACCGGACCGGTGATGGCCTTCGACACGGCCAGCGGGTCGGTCACCCGGATCTCCGGGGACATCGCCCACGGGGTCGACATCGGCGGGGAGTCCCCGGAGACCGTGTGGGACGGGGGGACGATCTACGTCCTTCCGGAGCCGGTGCCCACCCCGGAGGACGGTGGACCGTCCCCGGCGGTCGTCGCCGTCCGGTGATGAGGCGGGCGGCGACGACCGGCCTTCACTCTTCGATCGGGACGTCCTCGAACGTGCCGAACGGCCCCGCGTTGAACGTCACCGAGTCCACCTCGGGCGGCGGGGCGGGGACGTAGTAGTAGCCGTACTGGAGCGTGTCCTTCTGCCGCGTGGGCGGGAACGGCCCCGCGCCTATGGCCGCGAAGTGGGTGTCCTCCCTGTCGGCCTTGACGTCGATATAGGTCGTGCCCGTCGCCGGATCGGTCACCGAGAACGGGAAGTCGCCGAAACCCGAACTGAGGGGCGAGTCGGTCCGCGCCAGCCGTTCACCGTCGTGCGCGATCGCGAAGCGCGTGACCAGGAAGGCGCCGTCCCGGTAGAAGGGGTAGACCTCGATGCTCCAGGTCCTCTTGTCGGCGCCGACGTAGGGCTGGGCGACGCCCTCCTCGGAGGCCACGGGTTCGAGGCCGGCGTGCGAGTGGAAGGTGCCGGGGCCTGCGACCTCCTCGGGGTCGGTGCGCCCGATCTCCTCCTCGCCCTCCTCCGCGGTCTCGGTCTCGGTGACGGCATCGTCCTTGAAGGCGTAGGAGATCTCCACGCGGCGGTTCGCGGCGCGCGCCTCCCCGTCGTCGTCGCCACCCTCCGAACGGACCGGGTCCGAGGAGCCCTTGCCGACGGTCTCGTACTCGTATCCCGAACCGAGCCCGTCCTCGAGGATGTCCTTGACGGCCTCGGCGCGCTCCTCCGACAGCTCCTGGTTGTAGGCGTCGTCCCCGATGCCGTCGGTGTGGCCGGTGATGGTGATCGGCGGCTTCTCCGGGTCCGCGCGCTCGCGCGTCTCCTCGACGACGTCCTTGAGGACGTTCGCGGCCTCGTCGTTCACCGCCGCCTTGTCGAACTCGAAGAGCACGTCGGTGCGCAGCGCCACGGTCTCCCGCTCGGTGTCGGCCTCGCGCCGCTGGACCACGCCGACGGTCGAGCCGGTGAGCTCCAGGTACCCCTTCTCGACGTCCAAGGGCTCGGGGTCGCCGGTGGCGACCGGGTAGGTGAAGGTGTCGCCCTCGCTCGGCGCCTCCTCTGGGGGCTCGGTCGGGTAGTCCTTGGGCTCCCCGTCGACGACCGGGACCCCGGCGAACTCGCCGATCCCGCCCGGGGCGCGGACCGTGACCGTGTCGACGCCCTCCTCCAGCGGGGGCGAGAAGACGACGATCTCGTAGGTGACGCCGGGGATCCACTGGTCCTCGCTGAACCGGGGCAGCCGTGTGCCGAGGTCGGTGTAGACCCCGTACATGTGCTGGCGGACGGTGTCGATGAGCTGGAACTGGCTGATGGTGCGGGCCGCTGCCGCGTGCGAGGAGAAGATGTTCTGCTCGACGTCCACGGGCCCGTCCTCGAGGCTGGTGAACTCGACGGTGGTGCGCGTCCGGTCGCCGAGCCGGGCGACCTCGGCGATCTCCACGCGCGCCTTGAGGTGGGTGTCCCACTTGCCGACGTATCCCTCTTGGACGAACCCGCCCTCCGGGACCGTGGGGCCGGAGCCGCCGTCTCCGCCTCCGTCACCGCCCCCGTCCCCGCCTGGCAGAAGCGAGCACCCGGTCAGTACCAGGGCCGCGGTGAGGGGGAGCGACACGAGGGCGAGCGTGCCCCGTCGGGGTCTGTGCCTGCCGTTCGGCGCGTCGGTGCGGGTTCTGCTTCCGTGCATGTCGAGGTCTCCTGAGTCGGGTCTCCGTCCGTGGCCCCGGTGGGGCACCACCCGACACTTCGGACGCGTCCCGTGCACGGATGGTTCTCGGGCGCACGCGAATCGTTATCGGCACCCGCCCGGTACCCTCCTGGGGACCGAGCCGAGGAGGTGCCGTGGAGCGGGAACAGGGCGGCCGCGTGCTGGCCGCCAACCTTCGGGCGCTGCGCGAGCGGTCGGCGCTGTCGCTGTCGGAGCTGGCGCGCCGCTCCGGCATCGCCAAGGGGACGCTGTCGCAGCTGGAGTCCGGCTCGGGCAACCCCACCATCGAGACGGTGTTCAGCTTGTCGAACGCCTTGGGGGTGCCGGTCTCGTCCCTGCTGACCGAGCGCGAGGACCCCGAGGTGGTGCTGGTGCGCTCGGACGGGCTGGAGGTGCTCAGCAGTAGCGCCGTGGACCTGCGGATGCTGCGCCGGATGGACGTCACCGAGCGCGTGATCGAGCTCTACGACCAGCGGGTCCGCCCAGGGGAGCGGCAGTACTCCTCCGGCCACCCCGGCCGCGAGCACGTGGTGGTCACCGCCGGGGTGCTGCGCGTGGGCCCGCCGGAGTCGCCGTACGAACTGAACCCCGGCGACTACGTGTGCTTCCCGGCCGACCGCCCGCACATCTACGAGACCGCGGGCGGCCCGGTCACCTCGGTGCTGCTGCTGGAGTACCCCGCCGACGCGGGCCCACCGACCCTGGGCGGCTCCTGCCCCGCCGAGGGCGCCGCGCATCCGGGGGAGGGCGCCCAACGGGGATTGACGTAGGCCACACCGGCTGCCTACCCTCGCGGGTGTTCAGTTCATTGAACACCCGGTTGGGGGTGCGACGTGACCGGACACCCGGACGCCGTCGTGGTCGGCGCGGGCATCGTCGGCGCCGCGTGCGCCGAGGCCCTGGGCCGGGCGGGGCTGCGCGTCACCGTCGTCGAACGCGGCGCCCCGGCCGGGGCCACCACCGCGAGCGGCGAGGGCAACGTGCTCGTCTCCGACAAGGAGCCCGGCCCCGAGCTGGAGCTCGCCCGGTCCTCCCTGCGCCGCTGGCCCGACGTCCTGCGCGGGGCCGCCGCCGTCGCCCCGGACGCCCCGGACCCCGAATGGGACCCCAAGGGCGGGCTCGTCGCGGCCCTGGACGGCGGGGCCGAGGAGCCGCTCACCGCCTTCGCCGCCGCCCAGCGCGCCGCCGGGGTCGACGCCCGCGCCATCGGCGGCGACGAGGCCCGGGACCTGGAGCCCGGCCTGTCCCCCGAAGCGGGCGCGGCGGTCCTCTACCCGCAGGACGCCCAGCTCCAGCCGGTCGCCGCCGCCACCGCCCTCCTGGCGGCCGTGCGCGCCCGGGGCGGCCGGGTACGCCACGGCACCGCCGCCCTCGGCCTGGTGCGCGGCGCCTCCGGGGCGGTCGCGGGCCTGCGCACCGACCGCGGCACCATCCCGTGCGGGGCCGTCGTCAACGCGTGCGGCCCCTGGTCGGGCGACTTCTCCCGCCTGGCCGGCGCCCCCGTCGACGTCCGGCCGCGCCGGGGCATGGTGCTCGTGACCGCCCCGCTCCCGCCGGGCACCGTGCGCCGGAAGGTCTACGACGCCGACTACGTGGGCGCGGTGGGGGCGGGGGAGGCCGACCTGCGCACCTCCACCGTGGTGGAGTCCACGCACGCGGGGACCGTGCTGATCGGCTCCAGCCGCCAGCGGGTCGGATTCGACGACACCGTGCGGGTGGAGGTGCTGCGCGCCATCGCGCGCAAGGCCGCGGCCCTGTTCCCGGCACTGGCGCGGGTCCCGGTGATGCGCGCCTACGGGGGGTTCCGCCCCTACACCCCCGACCACCTGCCCGTCATCGGGGAGGACCCGCGCGTCCCCGGCCTGTGGCACGCGACCGGCCACGAGGGGGCGGGCGTCGGCCTGGCCGCGGGGACCGGGCACCTGCTCGCCGCCCTCGTCACCGGCGCGCCCGCAGACACCGACCCGCACCCGTTCCGCGTGCTCCGAGGAGAGGAGGACGGCCGTGAGTGAGCATCTGACCGTGACGGTCGACGGAGAGAGGGCCACCGCGGTCCCCGGGCAGACCGTGGCCGCGCTGCTGATCGGGCTCGGGCGCCGCTCCTGGCGCACCACCCGGGGCGACGGGCGGCCGCGCGGCGTCTTCTGCGGGATCGGCGTGTGCTTCGACTGCCTCGTCGTCGTCAACGGCGAACCCGACGTGCGGGCCTGCCGCCGCCGCGTCGCCGACGGGGACGCCATCCGGGTCCAGCACGGGGCGGAGACCCCGTCATGAGCGCGCCCCCGCCCGTCACCATCGTCGGCGCCGGGCCCGCCGGGCTGGCCGCCGCCCGTGCGGCCGCCTCCGCCGGGGCCCGGGTCCGCCTCATCGACGCCGAACCCTCCCCGGGAGGGCAGTACCTGCGCGGCGACGCCCTCGCCGGTCCGCACGGCGGCGCGGCGGGCCAGGGGGCCCACGTACCCGACGGCGCCGAACACATCTCCGACACCGAGGTGTGGGCCCTCGAACCGCTCCCCGGCGGCGGCGCCCGCCTCCACCTGCGCAGCGGCCCCGCCGACGGCTCAGGGGGCGCCCGCACCGCCGACGCCCCGGTCCTGGTCCTGGCCACCGGCGCGCACGACCGCGTCCTGCCCTTCCCCGGTTGGGACCTGCCCGGCGTCGTCACCGCCGGAGCCGCCCAGGCCCTCGCCAAATCCCAGCGCACCGCCATCGGACGCACCGCGGTCGTCGCCGGGACCGGGCCGTTCCTGCTCCCCGTCACCCGGTCCCTCATCGGCGCGGGCGCGCGCGTGGCCGCCGTCCTCGAAGCGAACGCGCCCGTGTCCGGCTGGCTGCGCTGCGCCGGGGGCGCCGCCGCGGGCTTCGGCAAGTTCGGCGAACTCGTCGGCCACACCGCCGTCCTGGCACGCCGCCGCGTCCCCTACCGCACCCGCACCGCCGTCATCGCGGCCCACGGCGACGGCGTTCTCGAAGCGGTGACCACCGTGCGCCTCGACCCCGGATGGCGCCCGCTCCCCGGCACCGAACGCACCATCGCCGCCGACGCCCTGTGCCTAGGGTTCGGCTTCACCCCGCGCTTGGAGCTGGCCGTCGCCGCAGGGTGCGCGACCACCGGCGGATTCGTCCGCGTCGACGCCGCGCAGGCCACCTCCGCGCCCGGGGTGTTCGCCGCCGGGGAGCCGACCGGCATCGGCGGCGCCGCGCTCGCCGCCGCCGAAGGGGAGGTCGCCGGAACGGCGGCCGCGCGCGCTTGCGGGCACCCCGTCGTAGCACCGCTGGGCGCCCTGCGCCGCGTCCGCGCGGGCCGCCGGTTCGCGGCCGCGCTCGCCGCCGCCCACCCCCTCCGCCCCGGCTGGACGCGATGGCCGCGGGACGACACCCCCGTGTGCCGCTGCGAAGAGGTGACGCTGAGCGACCTCCACGCGGCCGCGCGCTCCGCCTCGGGCGGGCGCGCCTTCAGACTCGCCTCCCGCGCCGGACTGGGCCTGTGCCAGGGCCGGGTCTGCGGCCGCAACACCGCCGAGCTCATCGGCCTCACCGACGACGACGCGCAGCGCTTCGACCGCCGCCCCATCGCCGTCCCCGTCCGCCTCGGCGACCTCGCCGACGGCACCTGAACCGCCGCCACCAGCAGGGAGAAGCAGCATGCCCAATGACCTGCCCGATGAAAGGCTCGACGGCGTCATCGTCGCCACCGCCCTGCCCTACGCCCCCGACGAGCGCGCACCGGCGGGCCTGCGCGTCGACCTCGACGCCTACGCCGAACACTGCCGCTGGCTCATCGACAGCGGATGCCGGGGTGTGGGCCCCAACGGCTCCCTCGGCGAGTACTCCTCCCTGGAGGCCGACGAGCGCAGGGCCGTGGCCCGCACCGCCGTCGAGGCGGTCGGCGGCGACGGGGCCGTCGTCGTGGGCGTCCACGGCGCCGGCGCCCACCAGGCCCGTATGTGGGCCGAGCGCGCTGCCGAGGACGGCGCCGACGGCGTCCTCTGCCTGCCGCCCACCATGTACCGGGCCGGCCGCGCCGCCGTCCTGCACCACTTCGAGCAGGTCGCCTCGGTCGGCCTGCCCGTCATGGTCTACAACAACCCCTTCGACACCAAGGTCGACCTGGCCCCCGGCCTCGTCGCCGAGATCGCCGCCATCGACAACGTCGTGGCCGTCAAGGAGTTCTCCGGGGACGTGCGCCGCGTCCTCGAACTGCGTGAACGCGCCCCGGACCTGGCCGTCGTCGCCGGGGCCGACGACGTCGTCCTGGAATCCCTGCTCATGGGCGCCACCGGCTGGTTCGCCGGGTTCCCCAACGTCTTCCCGGCCGCCTCGGTGCGGCTGTACGGGCTCGCCCGCGCCGGGCGCCTGGAGGAGGCGCGCGCCCTGTACGAGCCCCTGGTGGGCGCGTTCCGCTGGGACTCGCGCACCGAGTTCGTGCAGGCGATCAAGCACGGCATGGACATGGTCGGACGGTACGGGGGCCCCTGCCGCCCGCCCCGCAGCCCCATCACCGGGCAGCGCCTCGCCGACCTGGAGGCCGACGTGCGCCGCGCCATGGCCCACCTCGACGCGCACCCCGCGGCGGCCTGAGATGCGGGCCGCGCGCTACTTCTCCGCCGTCGACTCCCACACCGAGGGGATGCCGACCCGCGTCGTCACCGGCGGCGTGGCACCCGTGCCCGGCGCCACCATGGCCGAGCGCCGCGCCCACTTCGCCGAGCACCTGGACCATATCCGGGAGCTCCTCGTCAACGAGCCCCGGGGGCACCCCGCCATGAGCGGGGCGGTCCTGCAGCCGCCGCTGCGCCCCGACGCCGACTGGGGCGTGCTGTTCATCGAGGTCTCCGGGCTGCTCCCGATGTGCGGCCACGGCACCATCGGCGTGGCCACCGTCCTGGTGGAGACCGGGATGGTGGAGGTCGCCGAGCCGGTCACCCGCGTCCGCCTGGACACCCCCGCGGGCCTGGTCACCGCCGAGGTCGCCGTCGAGGACGGCCGCGCGGAGGCGGTCACCTTCCGCAACGTCCCGGCCTTCGCGGTGGAGACCGGCGCCTCGGTCACCGTGCCGGGCCTGGGCGAGGTCGCCTACGACATGGCCTTCGGCGGCAACTTCTACGCCGTCGTGGACATCGCCGACCTGGGCATCCCCTTCGACCGCGCCGAGCGGGACCGGATGATGGACGCCGGAACGGCGATCATGGCCGCCATCAACGGGCAGGCGCGCCCGGTGCACCCGGCCGACCCCGGGATCTCCGGGTGCAAACACGTCCAACTGGTCGCCCCCGGGCGGGACGGGGCCGACGCCCGCAACGCCATGGTCATCCACCCCGGCTGGTTCGACCGCTCGCCCTGCGGCACCGGCACCAGCGCGCGCATGGCCCAGCTGCACGCGCGCGGTGAACTCCCCCTGGGCCGCGACTTCGTCAACGAGTCCCTGATCGGGACGCGCTTCACCGGCCGCCTCGTCGAGACGGCCGAGGTCGGCGGCGTGCCCGCCGTCGTCCCGACCATCACCGGCCGCGCCTGGATCACGGGCATGGGCCAGTACCTCCTCGACCCCCGGGACCCGTTCCCGCGCGGGTTCACCCTCTAGCCGGGGATTCCGCCCGGCCGCCGCGCCGGACGCCTGACGCGCTCCCGGAGCGCGCTCACCCCGTCATGTCGAAGTGCGCGATGACCTTGTCCGGACGCAGGCGCGCCACGACCTCCCCGGGGACGCCGTTGCGGCGGCCGAACTCCTCGGCCCGCTCGCGCCCCATATAGCGCGCGGCGATCTCCGTGGCCGTGCGCAGCAGCTCCCCGGGGTCCTCCGAGAGCGTGGCGCGCCCCTGCAACTGGACGAACGCGAACGGCGGCTCCTCCAGGTCGACGCTGACCGCCACACGCGGGTCCCGAGCCATGGAACGCCCCTTGGCGGTGTCCCTTCCGGTGTTGAAGACGATCTCCCCGTCCTCGACGATGAACCAGACCGGAGCCACCAAGGGGCGGCCGTCGGATGCGGTGAAGGCGAGCTTCGCGGTGCGCGTGCCCTCCATCAGGAAGTCGCGCACGCGGGTGTCGTTCAAGGATGGCATGCGGTCACGGTAGTCCGGGAGCGGCCGCGCGGACGGTGTGCGCGCGCGTGTGTCGTGGAACGGGAACGGGGCCCGGCCGCGCCGACGGGGGAGGCGGCTCTGCGCGCTTGCGGTACACTCTCCGTCGTGACCTGCCAGAAGCACCGCTATACGTTTACCGAGCCGGCCCGGGTGCGGCCGGCCGCTGGAGCGTGAGCAGAGCGGTCGACGGGTCCCGAGCCGGCTGAGAGCGAGAAGGCGACGCCTTCCGCTCTTTTTCTTTTTCCAGCGGTCGGCTCCCCTTTGGCCAGGTGGGCGGTCGGCCGCCCCCAGGCCGAAAGGAATCAGCGACGATGACCCCCACCGACGGCGCCACCGAAGCCGACGCCCCGCAGGTGCAGGAGCTGCGCGGGCACATCGACCAGGTCGACGCCCAGCTCGCCGAGCTGCTCGAGCGGCGCGCGCTGCTGGCCGCACAGGTGCAGCGCCTCAAGCCGGTCGGCGGGTTCGCCGGACGCGATGAGGGCCGTGAGCGCAGCCTCGTCGCCGCCATGGCCCGCCGCGCCCCGCGGCTCGGGGAGCGGCGCCTGTCCCGCATCATGCGCGCCGTCATCGAGGCGGGCCTGGACGCCGCCGAGCAGGACCGGTCGCGCTCCTGACCACCGAGGGGGCCGTGGCCGACCGCGGGGGCGCGTGGTAAGAGAGGGGCGTCCTGGAACGGGCCCGAGCGCACGGAGGTGGCCGTGGCCGACGGGAGTGCACCGGCCGCCCGCACGCGGCCGCCGGAACCGGTGAGTCAGACGACGATGGAACTGCTGCGCACCGGCCCCTTCCACGAGGCCCTGCGCGCGGCGGTCCAGGACAGCGGGCTGACCCTGGAGGGCCTGCAGCGGCGCATCCACAGGCGCGGGGTGCGGGTCAGCCTCACCGCCCTGAGCTACTGGAGGCAGGGCCGCAGCAGGCCCGAGCGGCCCGATTCGCTGCGCGCGCTCCGCGCCATCGAGGAGATCCTGCGCCTCCCCGACGGCTCCCTGCCCGCGCTGCTCGGGCCGCCCCGTCCGCGCGGGCGCTGGGCCCGCAGGGCGGGCCGCGGGGACGTGGGCCCCGGTGGCTTCGCGACCGCCCCGCCGGGACCCGGGGCCCCGGTCGCCTGCGACACCGCGCTGCGCGCGTTCTGCCAGTTGGACAGCGTCCGTGTGGGGGCCGACCGGTCGATCCGGAGGGTAGGCACCCGCATGGTCCTGCGCGCGCTGGACGACGGACCCGAGCAGTGCACGGTCGTCTACAGCGGAGAGCCGGGCGTGCCGCCCTCGGCCATCCGGCCGGAGGCCGTCGAGGGCTGCACGGTGGGGCGGGTCCGCCGCCACCCGCATGACCCCCTGGTCGCGGCGGAGCTCCTGTTCGACCGCGCGCTGCACGCCGGGCAGACGCACCTGATCGAGTACGCCTTCACCATCACCGACCCGACCGCCAGCAGGGACTTCCGCAGGGCGTTCCGCTACCCCGCGCAGACCTACGTCCTCGATGTCCGCTTCGACCCTGGAGCGCTGCCGAGCCGGTGCTTCCGCTTCTCCCAGTCGAACCCCGCCTCCCCCGAGGTGGTCGAGGGCGAACTCGACCCGGCCCCGTGCGGGTCGGTGCACATCGCCGAACACGGCATGGGCGGAGGAGTCCTGGGCATCGGCTGGGACTGACCGCGCTTCACAGCAGGGTTCACCGCTGGGCCGAGAAGGCCTCCACGAGCCGGCGGAAGTCGTCGTCGGCGTACAGGGCGATGCTCTTGGCCCCGTGGTCCACCTCCACCCGTACCGGGCGCAGGTCGGGGCGGGCGTCGGGGGCGCCGTCCGGGCGCCACCAGAAGACCTGGTCGGTGATGGGCTTGTCGCCCTGGACGAAATGGGCGGCCACCTCCTGCAGGGTCTCCAGCGCGGCGATCGGGTGGTGCCCTCCGATCGGGTGGGCGATGACCACCTGCGGCACCGGCAGGGCGACCAGCGCCCCCGATGGCGGCGCCCCGCCCAGCGCGCGGTCGAGTGCGTGCACGTGCGCCGCCATGTACGGGTGCTCACCCCCGATGTGCACCAGCGGGATCCCGCCCGGCCCCTCGTGCGGGGTGATCTCGGCGGGCTCCTCCACCGAGTTGCGGATCGCGGCCTGGAAGGCCTGCTCGGGGGAGGCGCCGGTCCCGTCGAGGGCGGAGCGCTGGAGCGCCTGCACACTGTCGGGGAAGTCCACGGCGACCGTCTCCCACAGGCCCGGTGCCAGCTCGCGCGTCACGAGTCCCGCGCGGATCTCCTCGGTCAGCGCCGACTCCGGGTACAGCCGCAGTCGCAGCGCCTGCACGCCGTCGCCGGACACGCTCTCCGGCTGGTGCGACGCGCGCCCCAGGTCCCGTGCGCAGTCGCGGGCGAAGTCCGCGGCCAGCGCTTCGACGTCGGCCATCGGGCGCCCCTCGACCGCCGAACGGTAGCCGCGGGCGTCGACCTTTCCCGCGAACCCCTCCGTTTTCAGCCCGATCGTCCCCGGGTCGAGGAAGACCGCCGAGAAGCCCTGCCCCGCCAGGGCCCGCAGCACCGTGTGGCCGACGGTGTCGTCCTGCGGCAGCGGGTAGTGCGTCCCCAGGGGAACACCGCGCCGCCGGAAGCCGCGCATCATGCCGCGGACCACGCCCGCCGCGAACTCGGGCAGATCGCCGGGCGGCAGGCCCGCGGCCTCCCGGGAGGCGTCGGCCAGGTCCAGGTCGGTGGTGCCGCCCCCGGGCAGCGCCATGCGGAACCCGGCGGGACCGATCTGCTCGGCCTGGATGCGCTCGCGGGAGAACGCCTCCAGAAGGGCGGAGGCGAAGTCCGGCCCCGGGGCGCCCTCGGCGGCGTCGCGGCGGTGCCGGCCGTGCGCCGGCGTCATCTCGTCACTCACGCCTTTGCGACGCTGTGCACCCCCGGCGCGGTTCCCGTCCCCCTTTACCCGGACGGAGCCGTGCTTTACCCGGCACGGGTGATGATGGCGGGGAGGGGGTGGCTACCGTGGTCAATCCTGTCTGGACCGGCACCCTGACGTTCGGAATGGTGTCGCTCTCGGTGCGGCTCTACAGCGCGCGCGAACGGCACGGACCGGTCATGCACCAGTTCCAGCGCGGAACCTCGGACCGGATCCGCTACAAGCGGGTGAACGAGCGGACCGGCAAGGAGGTCTCCCGAGACGACATCGTCCGCGGCGCGCGCGTGGACGAGGGCGACGGGGAGGACTATGTGGTGCTGGAGCCCCAGGACATCGAGTCGATCCTCCCGTCGCGCTCGCGCGCGATGGAGATCCGCGGGTTCGTTCCCCGCAAGCAGGTCGACCCGCTCTGGTACGCGGCGACGTACTTCGTCAGCCCCAAGGAGCGTGCCGCGGCCAAGCCCTACCGCCTGCTGTGCTCGGCCCTGGAGCGGACCGGGCGGCTCGGGCTGGCGACGTTCAACATGCGCGACCGCGAGCACCTGGTGCTCGTGGGGCCGCAACAGGGCGTGCTCTCCGCGTCCACGCTGTGGTGGCCGGACGAGATCCGCGACCCCGAGGACGTGATGCCGTCGATCTCCGAGGCCGACCTCAGCGATTCCGAGCTCGGGCTGGCCGAGCAGCTCGTCGAGGCGATGGCGACGGACTGGGAGCCCTCCGACTACACCGACGCCTACCAACAGCGCCTGGAGGAGCTGATCGAGGCCAAGAGCAAGGGCCGCACCATCTCCTACGAGGAGGAGGAACCCGAAGAGAAGGGCACCGTCGTCCAGCTCACCGACGCCCTCCGCGAGAGCCTCAAGGAACGGAAGAAGAACGGGAAGGGCTCGGGCGGCAAGCAGAAGGGCGGCGCGTCCACACGTGCGCCCAGCCCGCGCCGATCCCAGGAAGGCGGGGACGCGGCGGGCCGATCCGGGAGGCGGACGAAGAAGGAACTGCTCAAGGAGGCCGGGGACCTGGAGATCCAAGGCCGCTCGAAGATGAGCAGGGACGAGCTGGCCGAGGCGGTGGAGGAGGCGAGGAACGCCCCCTCACCCGCGGCACGCTGAACCGCCCCGGCCCCTGTCCGTCACCCGCCCCGGTCCGATTCGATCTCCAGGCCCCGGGGAACGTCGCCCGGCGCCAGGTCGGGGCGGGGCCGGACATAGCGCACCAGGTGGCGCCACTTGCCCCCCGACACCGACACGTCCGGCTCGATCTCCACCACCAGTTCCGGTTCGACACGCGTATAGCGCTGGCGCGACTCCCGCCCCCAGGCCGGTCCGAGCGTGCGGGGCCACGGGTGGTCGTCGCCCGCCTTGGCCAGAAGGCCGTCGAGCCCCTCCCGCTGCGCCTCGTCCAGATCGGACGTGCGCCCCACCGGCCGCAGCGCCCCCGTCTCCGGGTCGCGGCGCCCCAGGATGAGGGCCCACGGATGGTCCGGACGGCCCACCACGCCCCCCACCACGGCCTCGGTGGTCGTCACCCGCTTGACCTTGTCCCACCCGCGGCGCCCGGGCCGGTAGGAGCGCCGGTCGTCCTTGATGACCAGCCCCTCGATCCCGCTGTCGGCCAGCCCGTCGAACCATTCGCGCGCCGTGGCCGGGTCGCCGGTCTGCCAGCCCAGGACGAGGTGCGGGTCGTCGACGCCCTCGAAGAGCCGTTCCAGCCGGGAGCGGCGGTGGCCCAGCGCGCGGTGGGCGAGGTCGGCGCCGTCCTCGCGCAGCAGGTCGAAGAGGACGATATGGCACGGCTCCTCGGCGGCCAGGCGCCGGGCCGACCGGGGCGAGGCGCGGTTGCGCCGCTGCAGCGCGGCGAAGTCCAGGCGGCCGTCGGCCCAGCGCACGATCTCGCCGTCGGCGAGGACCCCGTCGGGTAGCTGGGCCTCCAGAGCGGCGGCGACCTCGGGCCAGCGCGTGTCGAGTCGGCGGCCCCGGCGCGACATGAGGCGGGTGGGGCCGGTCGACGCCAGCGCGCGGAAGCCGTCCCACTTCGGCTCGTACACCAGGTGCGGCCCTTCGGGCAGGACGGGCACCGTCCGCGCCAGCATCGGCTCCACATGGAGACGGTGCCCGGCAGCCGACCAGGGCAATCGTCGGCGGGACGGGGGCGGCGGGCGCCGCGATGGGCCTAGGCAGGGGAGGGTTCCGCGCCTATCGTCGCGACTGTCCCGCCGTATCCGGCGGCCCCGGTGCCGCGCCGACCGGCGCGCCGCGCCCTTCGGGCGGACGGCGACCGCGTCCGCCACATCCCCTGGAGTCCTCCCCCACCGCGAGGAACGCCATGCCCCACATCCCCCTCACCCTCCGAAGAACCCGACCCGTCGAACCGGCCCTGCACGCCCTGAAGGGCGCCTCCGCCGCAGCGGCGCCGACGGCCGCGCTCGCCGCCGCGCTCCTCGCGGTACCGGCCCCCGCCGCCGCGGACGGGACCGACACTGGGCGAACCGACACTGGGCGAACCGACACTGTGCAGACCGACACTGGGCGGACCGGCACTGGGCGGACCGACACCGCGCAGGCCCAGATCGTGGCCGGAGACCCCTTCTTCAACGACTCCGCTCCCGTCGGACGCCGCTGCACGATCGGCGCCGTCGTCACGGTCGGCTTCCTGGCCGACGCGGGCTGCGGGTCCGCGGGCGACCGGGTCAGCGGCCGAGACGGCGGCACCGGGACCGTCGCCTGGAGCTCCAGGGAGAGCAACGTGCTGCTCGTCGAGGCCGACGACGACTGGAGGCCCACGCCCTACATCGGCACCCCCGGCGGCGTGCAGGGTGTCGTCCGGGGCACCACGGAGGCTCCCGTGGGCGCCTCGGTCTGCCGGACCGGGCCGACCACCGGGTGGCACTGCGGCACCATCCAGGCGAAGAACCAGACGATCCGCACCCCCGACGGGTACGTGTACAACGCGACCCGCACCAACGTCTGCGCCGAACCCGGGGACCAGGGCGGGGCCTTCTACTCCGGCGGCCACCTCCAAGGGCTCACCCTGGGCGGCTCGGGCGATTGCTCGACGGGCGGGACCACCTTCTTCCTGCCGATCAACCCCATCCTGTCCAGGTACGCGCTCACGCCGGTGACCGGCTGAAAAGCGTTGCACAACGGCGCCCGATCCGTGATGCCCGTTCGGCGCGCCGGGGCGACAATGGAGTCCAGGAGTGAAGAAGGGGCCCGCGCCCGGCGGGAGGCCCGCGCGGACGTGCGGCCCCGACGGGAGGTGGATGCCATGTCCACGATCGCTCACGCCCGCTCGCACGCGCTCGTGCACGCCTGGCGGGGCCTGGTCTCCGGCCTGGCGGGCGGCGTCGTCTTCGGGGCCCTCATGGCCGCCACGGGCATGCTCCCGGCGGTCGGCATGCTGGTGGGCACCGGGAACGCGGTCGCCGGCGGCGCGGTGCACCTGGTCATCTCGGCCGGGTTCGGCCTGGTCTTCGGCCTGATCGCGGGCGCCGTCGCCGACCGCCCCGGAGCGGTACTGGGCGCCGGGGCCGTCTACGGCCTCTTCTGGTGGGTGGTGGGGGGCCTGGCCCTCATGCCGGCCATGCTCGGCATGCCCATGTTCCAGATGAGCGCGGGCGCCTGGACCAGCCTGCTCGGCCACCTGCTGTACGGCCTGGTCACCGCGGCCGTCCTGATGTGGATGAGCCACAAGGAGGTGTGAGGCGCGAACGGGGCGCCGCCCCCGCCCGGCGCGGGGGCGCCGCCCCCGCCCGGCGCGGGGGCGCCGCCCCCGCGCGTCCGGGCCGGTGCGGTGGCGCGGCGGCGCCGCGAGTGGCAGGCTGGTGAGGCGTGGCCGTACGTGACCGAATCACCGATACCGAATGGTCCCTGTTGACGCCGCTGATGCCCGTCGGCGCCGGGGGAGGAGAGGCGCAGGGGGACCTGCGCCGCGTGGTCGAGGCGGTGCTGGAGCGCCTGCGCACCGGCTGCCCCTGGCACGAGCTGGGCGGCACCACCGCCGAAGGGGAGGCCGCCGCCGAGTGGTACCGGCGCTGGAGCGCCGACGGCACCTGGCAGCGCATCGCCGACCGCCTGCGCATCGACCCGGCGACCGGCCGGAGCCTCCTGGACCGGCCCCAGGTCGATGCGGCGTGCGCGGTGCGCCCCGCGCCCGCCGCGGTCTGGATGGGCGCCCGGTGCGCCCTGCGCCGCGCACACCGCCGGCACGGCGGCCCCCGCTGAGGGGGCGCCGCCGGATCCGGTGCGCGCCCGTCACATCTGCGGGGGGACCGCGGCCCGGCCGCCCGGGGTGAGCTGGGCCCACCAGGCGGCGGGCGGGCGGCCGACCGGTTCGGTGGACACGATCCGGTCGTAGGGCGCGCGCCGGGCCTGCCCCTGCTCGGGGCGGGCGATGAACACCTGCGCCGGGCAGCCCGCCTGGGCGAGCCGCCAGCGCGCGGCCGCCGCCTCGGCGGGGTCCGCGGTCGTCGCCGTCACCAGCGCGGGGTCGCCCGTCCGGTGGCAGATCAGGGCGGTGGCGTAGCCGCTGCCGCAGCCCGCGTGCAGGACCCGCATGCCCGGGCGGATGTCGGCGCTGTCCAGCACCGTGAGCAGGGTGGCCAGGGCGGGGTCGGGGCCGACCGGGTCCGGGGACCACAGCGGCCGCGCGGAGAAGAGGCGGCGGGGGACGGCGGCCACGGCCGGGCGCCAGGCGGCCGGCGCGTAGCAGGCGGCGTGGGCGCGGGACAGGGCGGTGGTGGACACGGGGGCGCTCCGGGTGCTCGGGGAACGGGGCAGGGCGCGAGCGGGGTGCACCTAGAGTAGTCGGTCCGCGCATGTCCGTGAGGGGAGGGGCGCCCCGGGCGGGCCGTCAGCCGGGGGTGCGCGGGTAGCCCGGGATCGCCCGGCTCACCAGCCACGCCACCACGCCGCACCCGGCCCCCACCAGGGTGCCGACGAACAGGCTGCTCACGAAGGAGAACCCGCGCATCAGGAACCCCTCGGCCGCGGGAGGCAGGACCCCTTCCAGGCCGCCGCCGAGCGCGGGCGGTGTGTCGAACGCCCAGGCCCAGGTGGCCTGGTGCGCCACCGCCAGCAGTACGCCGTAGGCGACCCCCACCGCGATCAGGGGCACCAGGGGGTTGGGGACACGCCGCCACAGGACGACGGCCACCCACACGGTGAGGGGCGCCCAGACGAGGAAGGCGTTGCCCGCCGCCCCCACGAGGCCCAGATCGTGCGCGACGACCCGGGGGACCCCGAGCAGGGCCAGCCCGATGACCCCGAGTACCGGTAGGCCCAGACGCCCCCGGGAGCCCTGCGCTGCTCGACCGCTCACCTTCAGTCCTCCTGTCACGCCGTCGCACCGTGCGCGGCGCCGCCGCACATGCCCGGCGGCCCGCGACATGTGAGCCTAAGAAGCCGATCGGGCTCCGCGCCTCACTCTGTGCGCTGCAATCGGCCTACATCGCGGGATGTACACGGGCGGCGGCACGTGCACCTCCGGACGGCCCACGCGGCCCCGCCGCGATCCGGGATCCATCACATGGCCGATAGGATCGGCGGAATGACCGATCGGACCACCAATGGGCGCCCCGACCTCGACCAGCTGCGCACCTTCCTCGCGGTCTACCGGGCGGGCTCCCTGACCGCCGGCGCGCGCCTGGCCGGGGTCTCCCAGCCCACCGCCACGGCCCAGGTCCGGGCCCTCGAAGCGCGGATGGGCCGCCCGCTCTTCGAGCGCCTGCCGCGCGGCGTGGCGCCCACCCTCGTGGCCGACGACCTGGCCGGGCGCCTCGCCGGGCCGATGGACGCCCTGGAGGCGGTCGCCGGTGCGCCCGAGGCCCCGGCCCCCGTCCCGCCCCTGCACCTGGGCGGCCCCGCCGAGATGCTCTGCGCCGCGGGCCTTCCCGCGCTGGCGCCGCTCATCGACAAGGGGGTGCGGCTGCGGGTGGCCACCGGACTGGCCGACGACCTGCTGGCCGGGCTGCGCGCGGGCCGCCTGGACCTGGTCGTGTCCTCGGTGCGCCCGCGCGGGCGCACCCTGGTCGCCGAGCCGCTCGCCGACGAGGACTTCGTCCTCGTCGCCGCCCCCTCCTGGGCCGAGCGGCTGGACCGGGAGCGGCTGGCCGCCGAGGGGCCCACCGCCCTCGACGGCGTGCCGCTGGTGTCCTACGCCGAGGACCTGCCCATCCTGCGGCGCTACTGGCGCCACGTCTTCGGGGAGCGGCTGACCGCCACCCCCGCCATCACCGTGCCCGACCTGCGCGGCGTGGCGGCGGCGGTCGCGGCGGGCGTGGGGGTGAGCGTGCTGCCCCGGTACCTGTGCGTGCGGGAGCTCGCCTCGGGCGCCCTGGTGGCGCTCCTGGAGCCGGAGGACCCGCCGATCAACACCGGGTTCCTGGTGCAGCGCGCGGGCGGGCAGACCCACCCGCACCTCGGGCTGGTTCGCGACCGCCTCAAGACGGCGATGCGGCTGTGCTGAAGGGAGACCGGCGGCCGGGCCGCCCTGTGCACTGGGGATCGCGGAATGTAAGATCATAATCGCCCATAGTGACGGCTCTGTGGTGGGGCCGTCGCGACCGGCGCCCGGCGGCTCCGCGAGCCGTGGGCCTGCAGCGCGGAGACGGACCGACGGAGGCGGACCGACAGTGAGGCCAACCCCCGCCCGTCCCCCGGCCCCGCCCGCCAGGGGCGAGGGGACCTCCGGCGACACCGCCTTCCGGATCCTCGGCCCCGTGCGGGCCGAGCTGGCCGCGCACCCCGTCCCCCTGCCGGGGGGCAAGCAGCGCACGCTCCTGGCCGCGCTGCTCGCCCGGACCGGGGCGGGGGTGCCCGCAGGGGAACTGGTGCCCTACATCCTCAGCGGAGGCGGGCCGGAGAACCCCGAGGCGGCTGTGTACACCTACGTCGCCCGGCTGCGCAGCGCGCTGGCGCGCCATGCCGGCTGCCCCGGCCTCGTGCGCACCACCCGCGGCGGCTACCGCGTCGACCTGGGGCCCGACCGGCTCGACCTGTCCGCCTTCCGCGGCCTGGCCGAGCGCGCGCTGCGGCGCATCGACCGGGTCGACCTGCGCGGCGGGGCGGCGGACCTGCGCGACGCCCTGGCGCTGTGGCGAGGGCCCGCCGCAGACGGCCTCGGGTCGGCGGCCTTCCGCGCGGCGGTGGCCGGACCACTGGAGGCGGAGGCCGTCCGGGTGCTCGACCGCTACCTGGACGTCATGTCGGCCATGGGGGAAAGCGCGGACGCGCTGGCCGAATTGCGCGTGATGGCGACGGTCCACCGGGGCAGGGGCGCCCTCGGGCGGAGGCTGGGGGAGGCCCTCCGGGAGCGCGGCGAAGGCGCCGCGTGACGGCGCCGCATGACGGCGTCGCGTGACGGAGCTCTGCGCCACCGATCCGTCGCCGTGCGTCCGATTCTTGGAAACGCATGGATTCCGTTCGGTCTGCGCGCATAAACCGAACACCGGTGGGCAGAAGATGCGGCAAGGGTTGCATCGGCCGGGTGGGGCGGAACTTCGGTTCCGCCCCACCCGGTTCTACGTGCGCCCGGACGCGCGCTGGACCAGGGCGCCCGCCCCGACGACGGCCAGGTTGGCCGCCAGCCCGTACAGTCCGGCGTTCACGTCGGCGATCGCCGCCCCGTAGACCGCGGACAGAGCCAGTGTGACCGCGACCCCGGCCGTCATGCCCGCCAGGACCACCCAGGGGTGCACCGGGCGCCGGCGCCACAGGGCCAGCGCGATCGCGGGCGTGATCTGCACCAGCCCCGCGTACGTCAGCAGGATCAGGTTGGCCAGCAGGTCCGGCCGCAGCAGCGCCAGCAGCAGCGCCGCGAGGCACGCCGCGACCACGGTCGCATGATTGGTCCAGAACTGCGCCCGGAGCGAGCGCGCCGGGACCACGTTGCGTGCGACGAGCGTCGAGACGCCGATGGCCATGCTCGCCGCAGGCACCATCGACGCGATCAGCGCCGCGACCGCGACGACCCCCACCAGCGGCTCGGGCAGCATCTCCCGCACCAGGGTGAGCAGCGACCCGTTGGGCTCGGTGTCCTCGGACAGCACCAGCACCGCGGTGAACCCGATGACCATGGGGAACGCGACCACCACGGTGAACAGCGGCAGGAAGGCGTAATTGCGCCTCAGGGCACGCGCGCTCCCCGCGCTCAGGACGCTGTTCCACAGGAAGGGCAGCCCCATCAGGCCGAATCCCAGCACACTCACCAGCGCGCTGGAGAAGAACCACACCGGTCCGGCCCCGTCGACCTGGAGCGTCAGCAGTTCCGGCCGCTCGGCGGCCAGGCGCTCGAACACCCTGCCCACACCGCCCGCGTAGTGGACCGGCACCGCGACCGCCAGCGCGCCGATCACCAGCAGCGTGACGGCGTCCTTGAGGTAGGCGGTGGCCACCACGCCACGCACCCCGGCCCACAGGACGAACACGACGACCAGCGCTGTCCCCGCCGCCATGCTCACCGCTCCGGAGGCGGCGTCCCCCGTCACCAGCTCCAGCACCAGCCCCAGGCCGGTGATCTGCAGCTGCAGGTAGGGGAAGAGGAACAGCAGCGCGAAGACCGCCGAGACCGCGCCCAGCGCGCGGCTGCCGTACCGGTCGGCGAGGAAGTCCCCCTGGGTCAGGTAGCCGCGCTCCTTGCCCAGCCGCCAGATGCGGGGGCCGACGAAGAACAGCAGGATGTAGCCGACCGCCAGGTAGGGCACCACGTACAGCGCGGCGACGCCGCCGGTGAACACCAGGCCGACCAGGCCGAGGAAGGTGAACGCGGTGAAGATCTCGCCCGCCTGGAGGAACCACACCGTCGCGGCGCCGAAGTTGCGCCCGCCCACGGTCCAGTCCGCCAGGTCGCCGGAGGGGCGGCGCCGCCCGAGCATCCCGCACAGGGCGATCACGGCCATCCCGGCCAGGGCGATGGCGAGGGTGGTGCTCATGCCCCGCCCTCCTCGCGCTCGTCGCCGCGCGCGATGAACAGCAGCGCGGGGGTGACCAGCAGGCACCACAGGACGACCCACACCAGCATCGGGGGGAGCCCGAGCCAGAGGCCGCCGGTGCGGAGGAAGGGCAGGAAGGGGGTGGCCATCAGCGCCGCGGCCGGAACGGCCGCGGCCAGGTGCCTGCTGCGCAAGGCGGCTCCCGACGCGCCTGGAGGGAGGGGCGCAAGCGACCCTAGGCCCCGGCCCCCGGCGGCGCAACGGCCGTGCCCGCGCATGACCCCGGCCCGCCGGGGTAGCCGGACCGCGCGAGCCGCGATCGCGCGAGGAGGGGGAGCGAGATGACCGGCGAACTGGAAGGCTGCACGGTGGCCGTGCTCGCCACCGACGGCGTCGAGCAGGTCGAGCTGGAACGGCCCCGCCGCGCCCTGGAGGAGGCCGGGGCCCGGGTCGAGCTGGTGTCCGTCGTCCCCGGGCCCGTCCAGGCCATGAACGGCGACATCGACCACGGCGACACCTTCTCCGTGGACCGCAGGGTGACCGGGGCCGACCCGGCCGACTACGACGGACTCGTCGTCCCGGGCGGGACGATCAACCCGGACCGGCTGCGCATCGTCCCCGAGGCCGTCGAGTTCGTCCGGGCCTTCGCCGCCTCCGGGCGGCCGATCGGGGCGATCTGCCACGGGCCGTGGATCCTCGCCGAGGCCGGCGTGGCGCGCGGGCGTGCGGTGACCTCCTACCCCAGCATCCGCACCGATCTGCGCAACGCCGGGGCGGAGGTGCTCGACAAGGAGGTCGTCACCGACCGCGCCGTCACCACCAGCCGCGACCCGGGGGACCTGGACGCGTTCTGCGAGCGCATCGTCCAGGAGATCGCCCGCTACTGAGCGGGCCGCGCGGGGCGGCGCGCCCCGCGCACGCGAATCGAGAATCGGGGAGGAGAACGCGATGTCCGAGAGCCCGCAGGGACGGACGGACGACAAGGACCGGCAGCTGGACGATGACCGCGTCGACTCCAAGGGGGCGCTGACCACCGACACCGGGGTCCGGGTGGACGACACCGACAATTCCCTCAGCGCGGGTGAACGCGGCCCCACCCTCCTGGAGGACTTCCAGTTCCGGGAGAAGCTCACCCACTTCGACCATGAGCGCATCCCCGAACGCGTCGTCCACGCGCGCGGGGCGGGTGCCTACGGCTATTTCCAGGTGTACGAGTCGCTCGCGGACTACACGCGCGCGGAATTCCTGTGCGACCCGTCGCTGAAGACGCCCGTGTTCGTCCGCTTCTCCACGGTCGCCGGGTCGCGGGGGTCCTCCGACACCGTGCGCGACGTCCGGGGCTTCGCGACCAAGTTCTACACGCGCGAGGGCAATTACGACCTGGTCGGCAATAACATGCCGGTGTTCTTCATCCAGGACGGGATCAAATTCCCCGATTTCGTGCACGCGGTGAAGCCCGAGCCCCACAACGAGATCCCGCAGGCCCAGTCGGCGCACGACACCCTCTGGGACTTCGTCGGCCTGCAGCCCGAGACCCTCCACATGATGATGTGGCTCATGTCCGACCGGGCCATCCCGCGCAGCTACCGCACCATGCAGGGCTTCGGGGTGCACACCTTCCGGCTGGTCGACGCCGAGGGGCGCGGCACCTTCGTCAAGTTCCACTGGACGCCGCGGCTGGGCACGCACTCGCTCGTCTGGGACGAGACGCAGCGCATCGCGGGCAAGGACCCCGACTTCAACCGCCGCGACCTGTGGGAGGCGATCGAGCGGGGCCAGTACCCCGAGTACGAGCTGGGCATGCAGCTCATCCCGGAGTCCGATGAGCACGCCTTCGGCGTCGACCTGCTCGACCCCACCAAGATCGTGCCCGAGGAGGAGGTACCGGTCACCCCGGTGGGCCGGATGGTGCTCGACCGCAACCCGGACAACTTCTTCGCCGAGACCGAGCAGGTCGCGTTCCACACCGCCAACGTGGTGCCGGGCATCGACTTCACCAACGACCCGCTGCTGCAGGCCCGCAACTTCTCCTACCTGGACACCCAGCTCATCCGCCTGGGCGGGCCCAACTTCCAGCAGCTCCCGGTGAACCGGCCGGTGGCCCCGGTCGACAACGACCAGCGCGACGGGTACGGCCAGCACCGGGTGCACCGGGGCGCCACGAGCTACTACCCCAACTCGCTGGGCGGCGGGTGCCCGGCGCTGGGCTCCGACCCCTACCGGCACCACCAGGAGCGCGTGGACGGCGCGAAGGTCCGCGAACGCAGCAAGAGCTTCCAGGACCACTACAGCCAGGCCACGCTCTTCTACAACAGCCTGTCCGACTGGGAGCGCGGCCACCTGGTCGAGGCGTTCCGCTTCGAGCTGGGCAAGTGCGATACGCACCAGGTGCGCGAGCGGGTGGTCGAGCGGCTCAACCACGTCGACCACGGCCTGGCGCGCGACGTGGCCGCCGGGGTCGGGGTCGACCCGCCCCGGCACGAGGCGGTGCCCAACCACGGGCGCTCCTCCCCGGCGCTGAGCCAGGCGCGCACGGCGATGAACGAGATCACCGGGCGCACGGTGGCCGTCCTGGCGGCGGACGGCGTCGACGCCCAGGACGTGGAGGCGCTGCGCGGGTCCATGGCCGACGGAGGCGCCGTCGCCGAGGTGCTCGCCCCGCACGACGGGACGCTGCGCACCGCCGACGGCACCCCGCTGGAGGCCGACCGTGCCATGGGAACGGTCTCTTCGGTGCTCTACGACGCGGTGGCGCTGCCCGGCGGCGCCGATTCGGCGGCGGAACTGTCCTCCGACGGGCTCGCCCTGCACTTCGTGGTCGAGGCCTTCAAACACCACAAGCCGATCGCGGCGCTCGACGACGGGGTGGACGTGCTCTCGCACACGGCCCTGCCCGACCTGCGCGTCGCGGTACCGGCGAGCGGCCAGACCGTCGTCGACCAGGGCGTGGCCACGCACAGGGGAGCGGACCACGGCGAGCTGACGCGCGCGCTGGCGTCCCTCCTGGCCGGCCACCGGGTCTGGGACCGCGAGACGGGGGCCGTCCCGGCGTGACCCGGAAGGGGGCGGCGGAGGTCCCCCGACACCCCGCCGCCCCCGCGCCGCCGCAGGTTCAGGACAGCCCCGTGATCTCCCCGTCGTCGTCGAGGTCGACACCGTAGGCCGCGGGCGAGCTCCCCAGCCCCGGCATGGTCTGCATCGTCCCGCAGATCAGGTAGACGTACCCCGCCCCGGCCGCGGGCCGGACCTCGCGGACCGGAAGGGTCCACCCCGTGGGGGAGCCGCGCAGCGACGGGTCCGACGACAGGGACAGGTGCGTCTTGGCGATGCACACCGGCAGGCGCCCCAGGCCGTTGCGCTCGCAGGCGCTCACCTGGCGTTCGGCGGTCTCGGAGAACTCCACCCCGTCGGCCCCGTAGACCCGGCGCGCGACCTCCGCCACCTTGTCGCGGATGGGTGCGTCCTCGGGGTACAGGGGCGCGTAGTGCGACTCCTCGTCGGCCGCCTCGGCCACCGCCCGCGCCAGGTCCTCGGCGCCGCGCCCTCCGTCGACGACGTTGGTGCACACCGCGCTGCGCGCCCCCGCCTCGGCGGCGATCCGCCGCACTTCCTCGAGCTCCGAAGCGTGGTCGGTGGGGAAGGCGTTGACCGCCACCACCGGCGACACCCCGTGCAGGCGGCAGTTCTCGATCTGCTTGACCAGGTTGGCGGCCCCGGCCCGCACGTCGTCGGTGTTCTCCTCCAGCATCCCCTCGGGCAGCGGGCGGCCCGCGGTCACCGCGTGGCGCCCCGAGTGCGCCTTGAGCGCGCGCACGGTGGCCACCACGACGGCCGCGTCCGGGGCCTCGCCGGAGACGCGGCACTTGATGTTGAAGAAGCGCTCGGCGCCCATGTCGGCCCCGAACCCGGCCTCGGTCACCAGGAAGTCCGCGGAGCGCAGGCCGATCAGGTCGGCCACCACCGAGGAGTTGCCGGTGGCGATGTTGCCGAAGGGGCCGGTGTGCACCAGGACCGGGGTGTGCTCCAGGGTCTGCAGCAGGTTGGGCTTGATGGCCTCGCGCAGGACCGCGGCCATCGCCCCGGCGCCGCCGATCTGCTCGGCGGTCACCGGCTTGCCCGCCCGGTTGCCCGCCACGATGATGCGGCCCAGCCGCGCGCGCATGTCCCGGGCCGACGACGACAGCGACAGCAGCGCCATGACCTCCGAGGCGGCGGTGATGTCGAACCCGGTCTGGCGGGGCGTCCCGTCCATCCGGCCGCCCAGTCCGGTGACGATGCCGCGCAGGGAGCGGTCGTTGATGTCCACCACCCGCCGCCAGGAGATGTCGTGCGGGTCGATGTCCAGCGCGTTGTCCCGGAACAGGTGGTTGTCCAGCAGAGCCGCCAGCAGGTTGTGCGCGGCCCCGACCGCGTGGATGTCCCCGGTCAGGTGCAGGTTCAGCCGCTCCATGGGCACGACCTGGCTGTAGCCCCCGCCGGCCGCGCCGCCCTTGATGCCGAACACCGGCCCCATGGAGGGCTGGCGCAGCGCGAGGGCGGTGCGGTGGCCGATGCGGTTGAGGCCGTCGCCCAGGCCGACCGTGATGGTGGTCTTCCCCTCGCCCAGGGGCGTGGGCGTCACCGCGGTGACGACGACGTAGCGCGCGCGGGGGCGGTCGGCCAGCGCGTCCAGTGCGGACAGGCGGATCTTGGCCACATGGTCGCCGTAGGGCTCCAGGAGGTCCTCTGGAAGCCCCATGCGGTCGGCGACGCTCGACAGCGGCTCCAGAGCGGCGCCGCGGGCGATCTCCAGATCGGTCGGCATTGGCAACGACATCACCCCTCGGGACGCGGCGTTCGGGCTGGTCGGGAACCCGCACCCACATTCTCGATGACGGTTGACCATTACGCAATCAGTTTCGTAATACGCAATCCGTGGCCGGGTGTGGCCACCGTCGGCCCCCGTGGCGCACCGCGCGGGGGCCGGGGCGGGGGAGACCCGCCCGCATCCGGGAAGACCGGGAGGGGACCCGGCTCGGAGCCGGATCGGACGACGGAAGGGACGGCGCATGGGCCTGGTAGAGGGGTTCGACGCCTTGACGGTCGGCGAACTGCGGGCACGGGGGACGCTGAAGTGGTCGAAGTACGGTGAGGACGTGCTCGGGGCGTTCGTCGCCGAGATGGATTTCGGCACCGCCGAGCCCGTCCTGCAGGCGCTCCGCGAAGCGGTGGAGGGCGCCGCCTTCGGATACCCGCCGCCCGGCGCCTCCGCCGAGCTCGCCGAGGCGTGCCGCGGATGGCAGGAGAAGGCCTACGGGTGGAGCGTGCCCGCCGAACGGATCCACACGGTGCCCGATGTGCTGCGCGCGTTCGAGATCGCCACCACGCACTTCTCCCGGCCGGGGAGCCCGGTCATCCTCCCGACGCCCTGCTACATGCCCTTCCTGACGGTCCCCGGGCGCCTGGGACGCGACATCCTCCAGGTCCCCATGGTGCAAGGGGAGCAGGGCTGGAGCCTTGACCCCGACGCCCTCGCCGGGGCGTTCCAGAGCGGGGGAGACCTCCTGGTGCTGTGCAACCCGCACAACCCCCTCGGGCGCGTCTTCACCCCGCACGAGCTGGCCGCAGTGGCCGAAGTGGTCGACCGGTACGGCGGACGCGTGTTCGCCGACGAGGTGCACGCGCCGCTCACCTATCCCGGACACGGCCACGTGCCCTATGCGTCGATCGGGCCCACCGCCGCGGGGCACAGCGTCACGGCGACATCGGCCTCCAAGGCGTGGAACATCCCGGGCCTCAAATGCGCACAGCTCATCATCACCAACGACGCCGACGCCGAGGTGGTGGAGGGCATGGAACCCTTCACACTGAACGGCGCCGGCGTCCTCGGGATGGCGGCCAACACCGCCGCCTACCGGCACGGCGCGCCGTGGCTCGCGGAGGTCCTGGAGTACCTGGACGGCAACCGGCGGGCGCTGGGCGACCTGCTGGCCGAACACCTGCCGGAGGCCGGGTACCGGCCCCCGGAGGGGACCTACCTGGCGTGGATCGACCTGCGCGGCGCGGTGCCGCGGGACGACCCGGCCGGGCGGATCCGCGAGCGGGGCGGCGTCGCGGTCGTCGACGGCGCCGCTTGCGGGGAAGCGGGGCGCGGGTGGGTGCGGCTGAACTTCGCCACGCCCCGCCCCGTGCTGGAGCGCCTCGTCCTGGGGATCTCCCGCTCCGCCCGGGGTGGTACCTTCACCCCCTGACCGCCGCCCCCGACCCATGAGTGGAGAGCCGGGTGAACGCAGGGCGCCCCGGGGGCGACCGCAGGTCCGCCGCCCGCCGGGCCGCCGTCTTCGCACTGATCACCGTGGCGCTCCTCATCGCCGGGACCCGGCTCCCCGGGCTCGGGGAGATGCGCGCCGCCGTCGAGGCCGTGGGCCCCGCCGCGCCCTTGGCGGTCCTCGGCCTCTACCTGGTCGCCGCGCTCCTCCTGGTGCCCCGGCCGCTCCTCAACGCCGCCACCGGGGCGCTGCTCGGCCCGGCCGCCGGGTTCGCGGTCGCGAGCGTGGGCGCCGTGGTCGGGGCGCTCGTCCAGTTCTGGGCCGCCCGCCTGATGCTGCGCGGCGCGGTGCACGCCTGGGTGCCGCCCGCCGTCCGCGCCCGCCTCGACCGCGCGGTCGAGCGGCACGGCCTGTTCGCCGTGGTCTATCTGCGGCTGATGCCGATCGCCCCGTTCTCGGCGATCAACCACGGCCTGGGCGCCACCGCCATGAGCGCGTGGCGTTTCGCCCTCGGCACCGCCGTGGGGTGCATGCCCTATACGGCCGCCATGGTCCTCCTCGGTGGATCGGCCGCCGACCCGCTCTCACCCGGCTTCCTCGCGGCGGGCGCCGGGACCGCGCTCCTCGTGGCCGCCGGGCACACCGCCGTGGTGCTGATGCGCCGTGCGGAGCGCGCCCGTGCGGCCGGGGACGGACGATTCCCGGAAACGCCCTATACGCAGGGCTCTGTCTCGGTACAGTGCGCACCGAGGGGGAGTCGAGCGTCGCGGCGGGCAGGGCGAGGACCGGATCATGATCCAGCGGACGGCGGGGGCGCTCCCCCGGCAGCTCACGGGGTTCGTCGGCCGTGAGGAGGAGGTGGACCGCGTCACCGGCCTGCTCGGGCAGGGCCGGCTGGTCACCGTTCTGGGGCCCGGCGGCGTCGGCAAGACGCGTATCGCGCTGCACGTCGCCGAGCGCGTCGCCTCTCAGTACTCCGACGGCGCGCGCTTCGTGGCGCTGTCCGGGCTGCGCGACCCCGAGCTGATCGCGCACACCGTCGCCTCCACGCTCGGGCTCGCCGAACAGGACGTCCGCTCCCAGCTCGACGTCCTCCTGGACTACCTGCGCGGCCGCTCCCTGCTCCTGGTGCTGGACACCTGCGAGCACCTGGGCGATGCCTGCGCCATGCTCGCCGAGGTCGTGCTGCGCGAGTGCCCCGGGGTGACGATCATGGCCACCTCCCGGCACGCGCTCAACGTGCTGGGGGAGTTCAGCCACCCGGTCCCGCCCATGCCCGTGCCCGACCCCGACGACGCCGACGCCGTCCGGCACAGCGCCGTCGAGCTGTTCGAGCGCAGGGCGGCCGCGGTGGTCCCCGGCTTCACCCTCACCGAGGCCGACCGGCGCCACGCGGTGCGCCTGTGCCGCCGCCTGGACGGCATCCCGCTCGCCATCGAACTGGCCACCGTGCGCCTGCGCGCCCTGCCGCTGCGGCGCCTCGTCGAGCGCCTGGAAGACCGCTTCCAGCTCCTGACCGGCGGCACACGGGCGGCGCTGCCCCGCCACCAGACGCTGCGCACCGGCATCGAGTGGAGCCACGACCTGTGCACGCCGCAGGAGCAGGTGCTCTGGCGCAGGCTGTCGGTCTTCGTGGGCGGATTCGACGCCGAAGCCGCCGAAGAGGTCTGCGCGGGCGACGGCCTCGAAGGCGGCGAGGTGCTGGAGGCGCTCATCGGCCTCGTCGACAAGTCCGTCGTCCTGCGCGCCGACCGGGGCGGGGAGCGCTACCGCCAGCTCGACACCCTGCGCGAGTACGGTGCCGAGCGCCTCGCCGAGGCGGGGGAGGAGCAGGAGTACCGCGGCCGGCACGTCGATCGCTGCCAGCGGCTGGCGGACCGGCTCGACCGGCGCTTCACCGAGGACCAGCTCGGCCGCTTCCGTACGCTGGCGGCCGAGCACGCCGACATCCGCATGGGGCTGGAGTACGCCTTCGCCGTTCCGGGGTGGGAGTCGCGGGCCGCCCGCCTGGCCGCCTCCCTATGGGGCTACTGGCAGATCTCCGGCCGCCTCAAGGAGGGGCGCTACTGGCTCACCAAGGCCATCGGATCCCTGCCCGAGGGCAGCCCAGAGCGCGTGTGGCCCCTCGGCGTCCGGGCCTACCTCGGCACCTTCCGGGGCGAACTCGACGCCGCCCTGGCCGACCTCGACGCGGCCATGCCCGTCCCCGAGGGGCACCCCGACGAACGGCTGAAGGGGCGGATGCACCTGTACCGCCACCTGGCGCTGGTGTTCGCCGGGCGCCATGGCGAGGCGCTGCCCGAATACGAGTCGTGCGCCGCCGCCGCCAAGCGCGCGGGCGACTTCGCGACCTCGGTCTCCCTGCTCGCCCAGCAGGGCTACCTGCACCTGCTCAGCGGACAGCTCGACGAGGCGGTCGCGGTGTGCACCGAAGGGCTGGCGCGCCTGGAAGGGCGGGACGCCGAGCTGTGGCTCCGCTCCTACATGCTGGTGATCACCAGCGCCGCGCTGACCTTCAAGGGCGACGCCGCGGGCGCCGGCGCCGCCGGAGGGCCGGCCGTGCGCATGAAGTGGGAGCTGGGCGACTTCGTCGGCCTGGCCTACTGCCTGGAGGTCACCGCCTGGCGGGCGGTGGGCCAGGAGCGCCCCGTGCGCGCCGCGTGGCTGCTCGGCGCGGCCGACCCGCTGTGGGACCGGGCGGGCGAGCGGCTCGGCGGCACCGCCATCATGGAGGCGTTCCACCAGGAGGCGGTGGGGTCGGCCCGCGCGGCGCTGGGGGAGGAGCACTTCGCCGAGCTGTTCGCCGAGGGGGCCGACCACCCCCTGGAACGGATCGCGGACGCGGCCGTCGCCGACGCCGACACCCTGACGCCCGGGCGCCAGGACCCGCCCCCGGGCCAGGCCGCGCTCACCGCGAGGGAGCGCGAGGTGGCCGGGCTGATCGCCGAGGGGCTGTCGAACCGGGCGATCGCCGAGCGGCTGGTCATCTCCAAGCGGACCGTGGACACGCACGTGGAGAACATCCTGGCCAAGCTCGGGGTGTCCTCCCGGGTGCTGGTGGCCCAGCGGCTGGCCGAGGCCGACCCCGCCTGAGGCCGGAGGAGGGGGCCGCCGTGCCGCCGTCCTCCGCGCGGACGGGCGGCGCGGGCTGGACAGGAGGCGGTCACGGCGGGAGGGTGGTCCCTGGAGGAGCGGTGACGCCGCTCCCCCTCAAGCGACGTCCGCACACGACTCCCCCAGGGGATCCCCTCGATGCGGGCCGGGATTCCAGGACTTCCGCGGCCGCACCACCAATTCTGGGGCCGCGAAGGGCGTCAACGCCGCCGGTCCGGCCCGGATGGGTGCACGGAACTCGGACCGCGCCCCTACCGAGGAGGGCTCCGCTCCCTTACCCATACGGATACGTGCCCGGGGAGCACCGGTTCACCGATGGGGCGGCACTACGGATACGGAGGGCGCGCGATAGGAGCGGCCGGCGGCCGTCTCAGGGCTTGCGTCCCACGGCCACCAGGTGCGGGATGGCGCGGCCGCTGAAGAGCGTCTCCGCGTCGGGGCGCCACTCCGGGGCGAACACGACGCCGGGGTCCGAGAGCTCCAGGCCGTCGTAGAGGTCCTCGATCTCGGCCCGGCTTCGGGTGCGCATGGGGTGCGGATTGGCCTCGTTCCACACGCGCAGCAGTTCTTCCATGCGCTCGGGGACGACGTCGGCGGTGGGGTGGCCGACGATCAGGAGGCTCCCCGGGGGGAGCGCGCCCATGAGCGTGGAGACGATGGCGCGCGCGTCGTCCTGGGAGACGACGTAGTTCAGCACGCTCGACAGGACGACCGCGGTGGGCTCGCCGAAGTCCAGGGTGCGTGCGGCCTCGGCGAGGACGGCCTCGGGGTCGTGCACGTCGGCGTGGATGTAGTCGGTGGCGCCCTCAGGGGTGCCGACCAGCAGCGCCTGGGCGTGCACCAGCACCAGCGGGTCGTTGTCGACGTAGACCACCCGGCACTCGGGGGCGGCGGCCTGTGCGACCTCGTGGGTATTGTCGGCGGTGGGCAGCCCGGTTCCGATGTCGAGGAACTGGCGGATGCCGTGCCCGGCCACCGCGTGGCGGACCGAGCGCGCGAGGAACTGCCGGTCGGCCCGCGCGCTGACCACGCCCTCGGGGACGATCTCCTTGAGCCGTTCGCCGACCTCCCGGTCGACGGCGTAGTTGTCCTTGCCGCCCAGCCAGTAGTCCCACACCCGCGCGGAGTGGGGGACGCGGTCGTCGATCGTCGGCTCGGTCATCGTGGTTCCGATCTAGCGCTCGGCGCGGGAGCGGCTCGGCGCGTCGGGGGCGAAAGCGTTGGAAGGGACCCTAGGGCGTGTTTCTCGGATCATTTTCGGCTCGCGACCACCAGGACGACGCTCGCTGCGCCGGGACGCTCGAGCAGCCAACCAGGATGAACTTCGCGCCCCGTCTTGCGAGCGCCGCCCGGGACGGCCGCTCGCTGATCGAAAAGCCTCCGAGAAACACGCCCTAGTCCTCTCATACCTCGCATGCACCCAGACCCCGGCAGTGACAGGCCTTCCCGGGCGCATACCCGTACACCCGGGCCCGGGGCGCCCTCTCGGGGAGCTCCCGGGCGGGGCGCGTGACCGGCGGTATGCAAGCATGGCGGAGTGATCACGGGCACACCCCGCCCGGAACGACGGCTCGACGAGGAGGCGACGTGGAGGAACGCGGTCCCGAGGCGACCCCTGAGCGGATCGTGCAGCGCGGCCTGTACTTCGAGGAGCTGAAGGAGGGCGCGGTCTACCAGCACCGGCCCGGACGGACCGTCACCGAGGCGGACAACACCTTCTTCAGCACGCTCACCATGAACCCGCAGAGCCTGCACCTGGACGCCCACTTCAGCGCTTCCACCGAGTTCGGGCGGCCGCTGGTGAACAGCCTGTTCACCCTCTCGACCCTGGTCGGGCTGAGCGTGGCCCAGCTGACCCAGGCCACCACCGTGGCCAACCTGGGGTTCGGGGAGATCGCCTTCCCCCGCCCCGTCTTCCACGGGGACACGCTCTACGCCGAGACGACCGTGCTGGAGAAGCGGCCGTCGTCCTCGCGGCCGGGCAACGGGATCGTGAAGTTCGAGCACCGGGCCCTGAACCAGGACGGCGAGCTCGTCGCGCGCGCCCAGCGCAGCGCCCTCATGCTGTGCAAGCCGGAGGGGGAGCGATGAGCGGCGCCCCGGGCATCCCCGGCCCCTCGCTGCTGTTCTGCCCCGGGGACCGGCCCGACCGCTACGCCAAGGCGGCGGCGCGCGCCGACGCGGTCATCATCGACCTGGAGGACAGCGTCGCCCCCGACGCCAAGGACGCCGCGCGCAGGATGTTCTCCGAGGCCTGGTCCGAACTGGACCCCGAACGCACCATCGTGCGGGTCAACCCCTTCGGAGGCCCGTGGTGGGAGGGGGACGTACAGGCGGTCCGGGACCTGGGCGTGCGCCTGGTGATGCTCCCCAAGGCCGAACAGGTGGAGGCGGTGCGCGCGCTGGCCCCGGCGCGGGTGGTCGCCCTGTGCGAGTCGGCCGCCGGAGTGCTGGCCGCCCCGGCCATCGCCGCCGAGCCCGGGTGCGCCGCGCTCACCTGGGGCGGAGAGGACCTGATGGCCGACCTGGGCGGTGCGTCCAGCCGCCGGTCCACCGGGGGGCTGCACGACGTCGTCGCGCACGCGCGCTCATCGGTGCTGCTGGCGGCCGCCGCGCACGGCAAGCCCGCGGTCGACACGGTGTACCTGGACATCTCCGACACCGACGGGCTGGCCGCGGAGGCCCGGGAGGCGGCCGAGACCGGGTTCGCGGCGAAGATGTGCATCCACCCCGGCCACGCCGACCCCATCCGCGAGGCCTTCCGCCCGCCGGAGGAGGAGGTGCGCTGGGCGCGGGGCGTCCTCAAGGCGGCCGGGGAGAACCCGTCCGGGGTGTTCCGGTACGAGGGCCGGATGATCGACGCACCGCTGCTGGGCCAGGCGCGGGCGATCCTGCGCCGGGCCGGGGAGTAGCTCACTCCCCCTCGGCGGCGATCCGGACGAGCAGGTCGGCCGGGGGGACCGGACGGGTGTGCGGGCGGCGCACCGCCCGCAGCGGGCGGTGCAGGTCGACACCGGCGACCGGCACCTCCCGCAGGCGCCCGTCGGCGAGTTCGGCGGCGACGGCGAGCTCGCTGAGCACGGCGGGGGCCGCACCGCTCTGGACGGCCACCTTCACCGCCGCGTTGGAGGGCAGCTCCAGCGCCGGGGGCTCGGGGCCGGTGCCCAGGGCCAGGCGCAGCGCCTGCTCCAAGGTGGTGCGCGTGCCGGAGCCGCGCTCGCGGGTGACCAGCGCGGTCCCGGCCAGGGTCCGCGCGGGCAGGGGGCGGCTCCGGGCGGCCCAGGGGTGCCCCGGGGCGACGACGGCGACCAGGCGGTCCTGCCGGACCAGGAGCCTGTCCAGCCCGTGCGGGGCGTCCAGGGACTCGACGAACCCCAGGTCGGCGTCGCCGTCCCGGACGCGCTGGGCGACCTCCTCGGAGTTGAGCACGTCGAGGGCGACCTCCACCTCGGGCGCCCGGTCGCGCAGGCGCGCGAGCCATCCGGGGACCAGGTACTCGGCGACGGTCATGCTGGCCGCCAGGCGCAGGGTGGCCCGCCGGTCCCGCCGGAGCGCGGCCACACCGCCGGTGAGGTCGCGGGCGGCGTCAAGGACGCTCTGGGACCACCCGGCGACGGTGCGCCCCTGCGCCGTGGGCCGTGACCCGCCGGTGGTCCGCAACAGCAGCGGCAGCCCCAGCTCCCGCTCCAGGGTGTCCAGGCGGCGGCTGGCCGACGCCTGGGTGAGCCCGGCCCGGGCGGCGGCCCGCCCGATGCTGCCCTCCTCGACGACGAGGAGGAAGAGTTCGAGGCTGGCGAGGTCGGGCCAGGAACGGTAGGTCCCCGCCCCCGGCGCGCCGTTGCGCGAGTGGCCGTCGGTCATGCGGTCACTGTATGGCAGCGGTCGGCACGACGCGATCCGGCGTGATGGGTTGACCACCCTCCGGGGCCGGTTCCGGCCGGGCCGGGGCCGCGTCCGCGGAACGCGCTCTACGCGGGCGAATCGGCCCATTCCCGGCCCGGAACGGTAACGGTCCCTCGCATTCTCGTGCGCTCATCGGTGAGAAACGGTGGCGCGTGGGCAAAGGGCAGGCATGGACATCAGTGCCCCGCACGGGACGCGCAGCCGCGATCGGCCGCGCCGGTGCCGGGGCCCGCCCCGGCGTGCGAGCGCCCCGTGACCGGCCCTCTGGCCCCTGCACCCGACCCCGACCCCGTGCCCGTCCCGAGCCGGACGGGCGGTCGGACCTGAGAATCGCCATCCCCTGCCAGCGCCGCGCGGCACCCGGCCGCGCCCGGCCGATGCCCCCGCTCCACGGCCCGTGGCCCGCAGCCGCTCGGGCGCTGTGAGCGAGAAGGAGCAGACCGGTGTTGAACCGAACCATCGGCGCGATAGGACTCGCGGCCGTGGCGGCCGCCGCGGTGGCGGCCCCGGCCGCCGCCTCCGGAACGGAGTCGCCGCCCCCCTCCGCCCAGCAGACCTGCCCCGGCTCCGCGTCCCCGACGCGCAGCGACTTCAACGGCGACGGCCACGCCGACGCCGCCGTCGGCGACCCGTTCGCCGCGGTCGGCGGCACCAACGACGCGGGCGCGGCCACCGTCCTGTACGGCGGCGACGGCCGCGTGGGCGAGGGGGAGCGCGCCCGCATCACCCAGGACTCCCCGGGCGTCCCCGGAACGGTCGAGGGCGGCGACTGGTTCGGCGCCGCGCTGGAGCCGGTGAACCTCGACGGGGACGGCTGCACGGACCTCGTCGTCGGCTCCCACGGAGAGGACCTGGACGGCGTCGGGAACGCGGGGGCGGTCGTCGTCCTGTACGGCTCCCCGGACGGGCTCGGCGCGGGCCGCGCATCGCTGTGGATCGACCAGTCCACCGCGAAGGTGCCCGGGACCTCCGAACGCCTCGACGAGTTCGGCTACTCGCTGAGCGCCGCCCCGGCGAAGGGCGCCGACGCGGCGACCCTGGTGGTCGGCACCCCCTACGAGGACGTCGGCTCGCTCCAGGACGCGGGCGCCGCCACGGCGATCTGGTTCACCGAGCCCGGCGCGATCGCCGCCGCGGCCCGGTTCGACCAGGACACGCCGGGCGTCCCCGGCGGCCCCGAGGCCCACGACCTGTTCGGCCTGGGCGTCGAGCTCGCCCAGGTGTCCGGGAGCACCGGCCGCTGGGACCTGCTCGTCGGCATGCCCTACGAGGACGTCGGCGCCGAGCAGGACTCCGGCGGGCTGATCAGGATCGAGGACATCGCCGCGGCGGTCGCCGAGCACCCCTCCGCCTGGTGGGACCAGGCCTCCCCCGGCGTGGCCGGGTCGGTCGAGGCGGGCGACCTGTTCGGCACCGACCCCGAGTACGTGCCCACCCCCGAGGGCGGCTACGTCGCCGTCGGCGTGCCCGGGGAGGACCTGTCCGGCCGGCACAACGGGGGAATGGCGCAGTCCTTCACCGGGACCGGCGGCGGCCTCCAGGCGGACCGGTCGTTCCACCAGGACAAGGAGGGCGCCGCAGGGGCGGTCGAGGACAACGACTACTTCGGGTTCGTCCTGGAGGGCGTGCCCCGGCCGGTCGCGGGCGGGGACGCGCGCGTCGTCCTCGGCCTGCCCTATGAGGACATCGGCGCCGAGCAGGACTCCGGCGCCGCCCAGTCCTTCTCCCTCGACGCCGTCGGGTACGAGGACCGGTGGATCGACCAGTCCACCGCCGGGGTGCCGGGCACCCCGGAGGCGGGCGACTTCTTCGGCGAGGAGGTCGCCACGGCCGGTGACGAGGACGAACAGGCGCTCCTGGTGGGCGCCCCGGACGAGAACGCCCACGGCACGGTGACGGTGCTGCCCTTCGGCGGCGGCGCCCGCGCCTGGGAGCCCGGCGTGGACGGCGTCCCGGAACCGGCCAACCGGTTCGGCGCCTCCCTGGCCGGACACGCCTGAACCCGCTCCGCTCCTCCCGGGAAGGGCCTGGGCCCCGAGGCGCTCCGGCGCCCCGGGGCCCAGGGCCGGTCTCCACGGGCTCCTAAGGGCCGTCTCCGGGTGACCCCAGGGGGATTGCCGGACTCCCGAAAAGGCAGGGGGAAGCGACCATCGGCTTACGCGCCGCCCGGGCGCGGGGCCCACCGGTCGTTCGCCAAGGCACCGGGGGCCGTCCACCCCCTCGTCACGGAACAGGCGTCCGTGCCGGAAGGATCGGAGTCCCTCTGTGACCACGAGAGCCCTCCTGCACCTCCGGCATGTGGGCAACGACCTCTCCCGTGACAAAGGCGTCGACCTCGCCCTCGCCGCCGTCCTGGTGCTCAGCGCGTTCCTGATGGCCACCGGGGCCATGGTCATGGAACGCGTCGTCGGGTCCGTCGACCAGCTCTTCCAGGAGGCCCAGCCTCCCCACTTCCTCCAGATGCACAGCGGCGACTACGACCCCGAGGCCCTGGAGGCCTTCGCCGCGCGGAACCCCGACGTCGCGGCATGGCTCATCGAGGACATGCTGGGGTACGACGGCGCGGCCCTCTCCTGGAGCCGCGCGGCGACCGGCGAGTCGGGGGACTTCTCCGACAGCCTGATCGACAGCCTCTTCGTCACACAGAACCACGAGTTCGACTTCCTCCTGGACGAGACCGGCGCGGCCCCGACGCCCTCCCCGGGGGAGGTCTACGTCCCGGTCGCCTATCAGCAGGCGTACGGCCTCCGGGCCGGGGACGGGCTGACGGTCGCGACCGACACCGGAAGCCGGGAGTTCCGCATCGAAGGCTTCGTGCGCGATGCGCAGATGGCGTCGTCGCTCTCCGCGTCCACCCGTGTCCTCGTCTCCGAAGAGGACTTCCGCGAGCTGGGCCGCGCCGGGGGCGGCGCCCCGGAGATCATCGCCGAGTTCCGCCTGGCCGACCCGTCCGCGGCGGCCGGGTTCCAGCGCGCCTACGAGGCCGACGACGCCCTGCCGAAGAACGGGCAGGCGGTCACCTTCGACATGGTCCGCCTCATCAACGCGGTCAGCGACGGCCTTCCCGCGGCGGCGCTGGTCTTCGCGAGCCTCCTGCTCATCGCCATCGCCGTCCTCAGCGTGCGCTTCGTGATCCACGGGACCCTGGAGGGCGAGGTCCGCGAGATCGGCGCGATGAAGGCCGTCGGCATCCCCGACCGGTCGATCATGGGCCTGTACCTCACCAAGCACGACGTCATGACGCTCCTCGCGTGCGTCGTCGGCGGCGCCCTGGCCGTCGCCGCGACCGGCCTGCTCACACGCGGCGTCGAAGCGAACTACAGCCAGGCGCCGCCCGGCGCCGCGACGGTCCTGGTCCCCGTGGCCGCGCTCGTGGCCGTGTTCGTGTTCGTCATGGCGGTCTGCCGCGGCGTCCTCGGCAGGATCGCGCGGATGCAGGTCGTCAACGCCCTGGTGCACGGCAGCCTCCTGGAGGAGCGGCGCGCGGCGCGCCGCGCCCGGCGGCGGGCCCGGCGGCTCCGCCCCAGCGCCCTGGGCTCCCGCCGGGGCCGGGCGGTCAACACGCGGCTGGCCCTTCTGGACCTGCGCGCCGAGCGCGGCCGGTGGATCCTCCTGCCCGTCGTGTTCTTCCTCGCCGCGGTCCTGATGGTCCTCCCGATGAACCTGCTGAGCACGTTCACCGGCCCCGGCTTCGGCACCTACATGGGGGGTCCCGGACAGCGGCGTCCGCGCCGACGTGCGCTTCGCCGACGACGTCGAGTCCGTGCACGCGGACGTGGTCGAGGGGATGCGCGGCGACGACCGCCTGACGGACGTGCGCTCCTTCGGCAACGTGCTGATGGAGGCGGAGGACGCGGAGGGGCCGGTCGGCCTCCGCGTCGATGTGGGGGACCAGCGGCAGGCCGCGGTCGCGTACCTGGAGGGCGGGCGGCCGGAGTCCGGGGAGATCGCGCTGTCGCTGCTGAACGCCGAACGGTTCGGCGTCTCCGCGGGCGACGAGCTGGCGGTGGACGGCGGCGACGGGGCGGCCCCCCCTCACCGTCAGCGGCGTCTACCAGGACGTCTCCAGCGGCGGCTCCACCGCGAAGATGCAGGGGGCGCCGCCGGGCGGGGCGGACGCCTACGTCGTCTTCGCCGACATGGCGGGGGAGGCGGCCCCCGGCGCGGTGGCGGCCGAGTACGGGGAGCGGTACCCCGATGCGTCGGTGATCCCGATGCGCGAGTACGTCCAGCAGACGATGTCGTACGCGACCGACGCCCTGCGCGGGGCCGCCGTCCTGTCCGCGGTCTTCGGACCGGGCGTCGCGCTGCTCAACACCAGCCTGTTCCTGCGCCTGGTGCTGTCCCGGGACCGCGGGAAGACCGGCCTGCTGTCCGCCGTCGGGTTCTCCTCGGGGGAGATCGTCGGCCAGGTGCGGCTGAAGGTCCTCGTTGCGGCGGCGGCGGGGACGGCGATGGGCGTCGTGTTCGCGGGGACGGCGGGGGAGAGCCTGGTCGGCCTCCTCGTCGCGTCGGCGGGGCTGGGAATCGGGGAGCTCGCGTTCATCCCGGACCCCCTGATCGCCTACGGGGTGTACCCGCTCGCCCTCATGGGCGCCGGACTCCTCGGCGCCCTCCTCCTCACCGCCCCGCTCCGCAGGGCGGACAAGAGCGCGTGGCTCGGACGGTGACACGGACGATGACGGGAGCGACCACGGCGCAGGCCGTGACACAGGCGCCGACGGCACTGGAGTGCCGTGACCTGGCGAAGACGTACTACTCCACCGACCCTCCGAGCGAGGTCGTCAGCGGGATCGACCTGGCCGTGCGGCGGGGCGGGTTCCTCGCCGTGATGGGGGCGTCCGGTTCGGGGAAGTCGACGCTGCTGTACAACCTCAGCGGCATGGACCGCCCGACCGGCGGGCGGGCCCTGCTGGAGGGGCGGGACCTGACCTCGCTCGGCGACCGGGAGATGAGCCGGGTCAGGCTGACGCGGGTGGGACTGGTCTTCCAGCAGGCCTCCTTCCTGCGCACCCTGAACGTGCGCGACAACATCCTCTTGCCGGCCCTCAAGGCGGCGTCGGGCAAGCGGCAGGCGGCGGAGGCGGCGGCCAGGGGGGACGGGCTGATGGAGCGGTTCGGGATCGCCCATGTCGGGCGGCACGGGATCACCCAGGTCTCCGGGGGACAGCTGCAGCGGGCCTCGATCTGCAGGTCGCTCGCGTGCGAGCCGTCCGTCCTGTTCGCGGACGAGCCGACGGGCGCGCTGAACAGCAGCATGACGAAGGAGGTCATGGACGCGCTGACCGATGTGCACGCCGGGGGCGCGACGATCGTCATGGTGACGCACGACCCGGCGTGCGCCGCCCGCGCCGACCGCGTGGTGTTCCTCCGCGACGGCCGGCTCGTCGATTCGCGCGAGTTCGGCGCGTGGAACGAGGAGGAGGCGGGGCGCCGCGAGGACGACCTGATCACGTGGCTGAGGGAGCAGGGCCTCTGAGGGGGAGCCCAGACGGGGAACGGCTCCTCCCGCGGCGGGAGGAGCCGATTCCGGAAGCGCGCTCCCGAGGTCGGGAGGTCGACGGCGGTCTCTTACCCCAGCGCTCTCCCATCTGAGCTACACCGGCCGTGCCGGTGGCAGGACTCGAACCTGCGACCCCTGGATCCCAATGAAGTATCCGCCGTCTTCGCACCGGGAACGCGTGAGTACGCTGCCGGCGCCTTCCACGGCGAGGCAACGGGTTTTCCGGCCGCCGGGGCGCCTGTCCCGGGCGGCCAGGGCATTCGGGGCGGTGGTTTCACCACACGATCACTGTCGGCCTGGCGTTTTCACCACTGTGGACTCCCGCCCTTGGTCCCCGGGCGGAGAAATATGCAGTCACTGCATGTCCTTCCCCGGGAGCGGCGGCTACCGGAGGGGGAGCGGTGGCGGGAGCGTGGGGGGCATGCTCAAGAAGTCCCCTTCCTGCGGTTTATCCCCCTCGCGGATGCGCGTGCGGCTCGCCCCGCTCCTGCCCGGGGCCCTGCTCGTCGCGGCGGGCGTGGCGGCGGCGATGGGCGTGCACGCGATCATGCCCGGCGCGGGCGCACTGGTCGTCGCACTGGTCCTCGGGGCGGTCCTGGCCAATGTCGGCCTGGTGCCCGACCGCGCCCGGCCGGGGTTGAAGGCGGCGGCGAAGACGCCGATGCGCGCCGGGATCGTGCTCCTCGGGCTGGGGCTGTCGCTGCCGGACGTGCTGGCCCTGGGCGGCCCGGTGCTGCTCGTGGTGGCCGGGGGGCTGGTGGCGACGTTCGGCGCCACGGTGGCGATGGGGCGCGTGCTGGGCATCGGCCCCGAACGGCGGATGCTCATCGCGGCCGGGGTGTCGGTGTGCGGGGCGTCGGCGGTCGCGGCGGCCAACGACGCGGTGGGCGGCGACGACGATGACGTGGCGACGGCGGTCGCCCTGGTGACCGTGTTCGGGACCGTCGCGATCCCGGTGCTGCCCGCCCTTGCGGCGGCGTTCGGGCTGGGGCCTGACCTGACGGGCATGTGGATCGGCGCGAGCGTGCACGAGGTGGGCCAGGTGGCGGCGGCCGCGGGCGCGGTGGGCGGGACGGCCCTCGCGACGGCGGTGGTAGTGAAGCTGACGCGGGTGGTGCTGTTGGCGCCGCTGATGGTGGCACTGGGGGTCTGGCGGCGGAGGAGGGCGGTCGCCGCTGCCGGGCCCGACGGGGCCGACTCGGGATCGGGAAGGGCGACCCCGCGCCGCCCGCCGCTGGTGCCGCTGTTCGTCGTCGGGTTCCTCGCTGCGGCGGCCCTGGGCGGCACCGGGTGGCTGCCGGGGAGCGTTCTGGCGGTCGGGGGAGTGGTGCAGACGATCCTGCTGTCGGCAGGGTTGTTCGCCATGGGGGCGGGGGTGCACCTGCCGACCCTGGCGAAGAGCGGCGCCCGACCGTTGGCGCTGGGGGCCGTGTCGAGCGTGTTCATCGCGACGGCGGCACTGGGCGGATTGGTCGCGGTTGCTTGACGGGCTGCGGTGAAATCTGCGTTATCGTTGCCGAGAACGCAGAAGTCGCACATATGAGGGTTGCTGGTCGAAGAAGTAGCAGGTCAAAGAGATGTGCCCCGCGTGCGCGGGGATGGACCGGCTTCGGCGATCATGCAGAACCCGATCACGAAGTGCGCCCCGCATGGCCGGGGAAGGGAATGAAGGGGCGGTGCTTCGCACCGCCCCTTCCGCTTCTTCACCCGCCTCTACGGATTCGGATTCCCGGCCCAGAAGCGGTCCAGGATGTCCTGCCTCAGCAGGTGCTCCATCCCCGCCGAACGCATGCGCGTGATCAGCCCCCGGCGGTCCGTCGCCAACGACGCGGCGGTCGCGTCCAGGTGCCACCCCGCCGCGGCCAGCTTGCTCAGCAGGTGTCCCCGCTTCGTCTGGGCGTTGGAGAGCACGAACGTCTTCAGGTACCCCGGCTCCCCGTCCTCGCGGACGATCGCCTCGCCGATGTGGTTCGTCCTGGCGGGGTCGAACGACGGCAGGAACCGATCGAGCCGGAACTCGCCCATGCGGTAGACCGGGGTCAGCGTGTAATCGGCATCGGTCAGCGGCGCCAGCATCGTCTCGTCGTGGAAGTCCCGCCACGACGCCCGCTGCTCCTCCAGCGCCGCCCTCAGCCCTGCCAGGTCCGACACACCGCGCGTCCTCAATGGCGCGTGCAGGTGCGGCGACTCGGCGACGAACGTCGCGTTCCGGTAGATCGCCTCCCCGAACATGTCCAGCACCAGCGTCGGGTGCAGCGCCCGGTAGTCCTCCGGGTGCGGGGTCACGACCACGGAGGCCAACTCGTCCCCGACGTACAGCGCCACACCGCACTGGCCGCGCACGATCTCGAACGTGCGCAGCGCCTCGGCCAGCCCGCGCACCTGCACGCCCAGGTAGGAGTCCTCCTCGCGCGGCGACAGGCCCCGTCGGAGCGTCGTGCGCGACCACTCCTTCCACGCGATGTCCGGGCCGCCGAAGTGCAGACTCAGATACCCCTCCATCGCCAGGTGCAGCGGCAGGAAGCGCAGCCGCGTCCGGTCCGTGCGCTGTACCTGGCGCCGGAGCCCGAACAGCTTGATCCGGGGCGGCGCCCCGGCCGCCTCCTCACGGGCCGCACGCTCGGCCTCCGCCCCGGACGGGGCGCCGCGCTCCACCTCTGACAGCCACGTGCCGTACGCCGCCGACGCCGCCTCGCCACCCCACGTCGCGACGTAGGCGTGCGGAACGTATCCGATGTAGCGGGGCCGCCGCTGCGACCCCACGACCGCGATGTCGCCGCCGGTCAGGCGTGGGTGCAGCCGCAGCCCCTCGACAGGGCGCCGCCTGAGCAGCGGCACCATGCGCACTCCGCCCCGTACCTGCGCGCGGCCGGTCTCCAGGCCCTTGAGGGTGAGGTCGGTCATCGGACCTCCTGAACCGTGCGCTTCTCGTCCACGTCGGCGATGTAGGCGGCCACCCGCCGGTCCAGGTGCTCGCGCAGCTCGGCCAGGCCGGACCGGCCCTCCCCGAACCGTGCCAGCTCCACCAGCGACGGGAGCGCCGAGGCGTCCCGGATGCCCACCGTCGGCACCGACCCGGCCAGCCGTGCGGGCTCCATCTCGTCCGCGTCCATGACCGGGTTCAGGTGCACGGCCGCCGTCCGGCGGTCCGGGTCGACCCGGGTGCGCCAGGCGTCCAGCAGCGCCGCCGGGACGGGCGGGGCGTCGTCGTGCCCGTCCGAGACGACGACCAGCCGCTCCGGCCCGTCCTCCAGGGCGTCCATGATGGTCTCGGCCAGCGGGGTCGCGCCCTCCGGCCGGACGGTCAGGGCGTCGCGGCGCCCCGACACCCAGTGCGGCGTGTACCGCACCGAGAGCTCCTCCAGCACGAAGTGGCACGCCAGCGCCACCGCCAGCGGCCGGTTCCGCTTCACCGGCGACCCGAACGAGGAGTAGCTGTCGTCGAGCACCGCCGCGGTCGGCCCCCACGTGCCCGCCTGGCCTCCGGCGATCCGCCGGGCCGCGGCCCGGAGCGCCGCGGTCAGCTCCTCGCGGCGCTCCTCCCGGTCGGCGACCGGCAGCGCCAGCACGTACGAGCACAGCCGGGTCAGGCCCACCCGCCGCAGGTCGGCGCCCTCCAGGCCGTGTCCGCGCAGGCTCCGGTCCAGCCGCAGCAGCTCACCCCCGGTCGCCGAGGCGCGGGCCCGGCTCAGGAACTCCTTGCGCGGCACCCCGTGCTTGGCGGCGAATCCCTCGCCGACGCTGAGCGGCAGCTCGTAGGCGGCCTCGACGGTGTAGTGGGCCTCCCGGTAGGACTCCAGCAGGGGCGTGGCGAAGGAACCCGCCCGGTGCGGCGGGGAGAAGCAGAACGCGGAGACCTCGCCGGGCAGGCGCAGGTGCGCGTGGCGGGCGGCGGCGGTCAGCCCGGCGCGGTACTTGACCGCGTCGAACGCCAGGTCCCGCCGCCGCGAGATCCACCGTGCGATGACGGTGCGCGTGCGCCGGTTGTTGACCCGTTCGGCGGCCAGGCGCCGGAACAGGCGGTACACGCGCTGGGGCGGCATGTGCGCCAGGCGCTGCGAGACGAGGGCGCCCTCGGTGCGCCGGTCCAGTGCGGCGGCCCCGGGCTCGCCGGGGTCCGACAGCAGGCCGTGCACGATCCGGGCGGCGTTGTGGTCGTTGACGTCCAGCGCCAGGGACGCCGCGTACAGGTCCCGGAAATTGACGCGCACGTAGTCGTGCAGGAAGTCCAGGGTGAGCCGCTGTCCGGCGGCGCCGGTACGGAACTCGCGCTGGCCGGTCCCGCTGATCGCGGCGTTGGCGAACCTGAGCACGTCCTCGCAGTCGAGCAGGTCGGTGTAGGTGTCGCCGTCCGGGGTGTCGCGCATCGCCGCTCCGCAGGGTCGGGGGCCGGCCGGGGAGGAGGGGAGCGAACTGCGTGATGCTCGCGGTAGAGGCGAAATCCGGAAGTCGCGCCGAAGTCCCACGGCCGGCCCGCGCAGAGAGTAGCAGCGCACACGTGCCCGGTTCACGGGGTTTTCGTGCGGCACCGCGCCGGGCGGCGGCCCCGGCGGCGGAGTGCCCGAAGGTCCCCGCCCTGGAGGCTGTTCACCCCTAAAACGGACCGGCCCCGCGGCGTTCCACTGGAAACCGCCGCCTACGGGTTCGGCGTCCCGGGGGGACGGCTCTTCACGGGGCCGTGCGCAGGAGTGTTCCCTGTGTCTGGAGGGCAGAGAGTTGTCGACCACCCCGGTCCGGATCGAAGGCGACCTGGACAACCCGAGCCGCTGGATGTGGCTGGTCAAGTGGATCCTGGCGATCCCGCACTACATCATCCTCGTCTTCCTGTGGGTCGCGTTCGTGCTGCTCACCGTCGTGGCGTTCGTCGGGATCCTGATCAACGCCCGCTACCCGCACTGGATCTTCCGCTTCAACCTCGGCGTGCTGCGCTGGTCGTGGCGCGTCGACTACTACGGCTACGCGATGCTCGGCACCGACCGGTACCCGCCGTTCACCCTCGGACCGGCCGAGGACTACCCGGCGCGGCTGTACATCGCCGAACCCGGGCGGCTGTCGCGGGGGCTGGTCCTGGTCAAGTGGTGGCTGCTCGCGATCCCGCACTACCTGGTCCTCATGGCCCTCTTCGGAGGTCCGGCCTTCGTCGCCGCGGACGGCGAGGACAAGGCGTACGGGGCCGCCGCCATGGAGGCGGCCGGGAGCGGGATCGGCCTGGCGGGCGTGCTGCTCCTGATCGTGGCGATCGCGCTGCTGTTCACGGCCCGCTATCCGCAGGGGCTGTTCGACCTGCTCATGGGCATCATGCGGTGGGCCATCCGCGTCGGGGTGTACGCGTCCCTCATGACCGACTCCTACCCGCCGTTCCGCCTCGACCAGGGCGGACGCGAGCCGCTCGTGCAGGACCAGGAGAGCGGAGCCGACGCGCCGCCGCAGGCGCCTTCCGAATCGGAGTGACACCGCGGGCGGCGGGGCCGGGCCCCGCCGCCCTTCCTCACGCCTGCTGCGACTCCAGCCGCGCACGGACCTCGGCGTAGCGCTCCCGCACCTGCGGGGCGGGTTCCCCGGTCCGCTCCTCGGTCTGCGCGCCCGTGCCCCACTCCGGCGGCTCGGCGCCGCCCTGCAGCGCCCAGGCCGCCTGCCGCGCGGCCCCGTCGGCCACGTACTCGCTGTCCTCGGGCACGAGCACCGGCCGCCCGAACACCCGGGGCGCCAGCGCCTTGACCGCCTCCGACCGCGCGCCGCCGCCGATGAGCAGCACCCGCTCCACCGGGACGCCGTTGTCCGCCAGCGCGTCCACCGCGTCGGCCAGGCCGCACAGCATGCCCTCCACGAACGCCCGGGCGATGTTGGCCGGGCGCAGGTTGGCCCCGGTGATGCCGTCCAGCCGCCCGGTCGCGTCCGGGAGGTTCGGCGTGCGCTCCCCCTCCAGGTACGGCAGCAGCACCAGCCCCTCGGCGCCCGGCTCGGCGGAGAGCACCAGCCGGTCGAACTCCTCGCGGCCGACCCCCAGGGCCGCCGCCCCGGCCTCCAGCACCCGCGCCGCGTTCAGCGTGCACACCAGCGGCAGGAAGCCGCCCTCGGCGTCGGCGAACCCGGACACCAGGCCGCTCGCGTCCGCCGTGGGCGCCTTGACCGACGCGAACGCGGTCCCCGACGTGCCCACCGACACCGCCACGTCGCCCGGGCGCAGGCCCAGCCCCAGGCCGGCCCCCATGTTGTCGCCGGTGCCGACGCCCGCCGCGCGCACGCCCTCCCGGCCCGGCGCGGGGGCGCACGCCAGCGCCTCGCCCGGCGTGGCCACCCGGGGCAGCCGCACGTCGTGCCCGAGCGCCAGGCGCACCAGGTCGTCGCGGTAGGCGCCCTCGGCGGGGGAGTAGTACCCGGTGCCCGATGCGTCGCCGCGGTCGGTCACCGCCTCCGACGACCCGGTGATGCGCCGCGTCAGCCAGTCGTGCGGCAGCACCGCCTCGGCCACCCGGGAGGCGTTCTCCGGCTCGTTCGCGGCCAGCCAGCGCAGCTTGGCCACGGTGAAGCTGGACACCGGCACGCTGCCCACGGCGTCGGCCCACGCCTTGGGGCCGCCCAGCTCGGCGACCAGGTCCGCGGCGGCGCCGGCCGCTCGCGTGTCGTTCCACAGCAGCGCCGGGCGCACCACGCGCCCGTCCTCGTCCAGGGCCACCAGCCCGTGCTGCTGGGCGGCGACCGCGACCGCCTCGACGCCCTCCAGCAGCCCGCCCGAGGAGGCCTCCTCGAACGCGCGCCACCAGGCCTCGGGGTCGACCTCGGTGCCGTCGGGGTGCGGGGCGCGGCCGGTGCGCACGAGCGCGCCGTCCTCGGCGCGCCGGACGACGATCTTGGTGGCCTGGGTCGAGCTGTCGACGCCCGCTACGAGTGCCATGCGATCTCCCTCAGGGGACGGGGGGCGCTCCTCACGCAGGGGGTGCGCTCCAGGGGACGTGGTGGTGTGACGGCCATTACGCGCAACACCCTAAGAGACCGCTTTTCCGAGGGCGGCCTCCACCTCGGCCCGGTCCGGCGGGGAGGAGCCCGCGCGCGTGCACGCCAGCGCGGCCGCGTGCGCGGCGAACACCAGCGCCTCGTGGGCCGCCTCCGGCCCCATGGAGGCCAGCTCCGCCGGGCCGCCCGAGAAGCCGCGCCGCTCCAGCTCGGCCAGGTAGGCGCCGATGAACGCGTCCCCCGCCCCGACGGTGTCGACCACGTCCACGGGCGGCGCGGCGGCCCGCAGCGGCTCGTGGCCGGGCAGCACCGCCACGGCCCCCTCGCCGCCGAGGGTGACCAGCGCGAGCAGCAGGCCGTGCTCCTCCACCAGCGCCTGGGCCGCCTCCACCGGGTCGCGCCCGGGGAACAGGAGCGACAGGTCGTCGGCGCTGGCCTTGAGCACGTGGGCCACGTCGCACCAGCCGCGCGCGTTCTCCCGGTAGGCGTCCATGTCCGGGCAGGCGACGGCGCGCACGTTGACGTCGTAGGAGACCAGGGTCTCCGCGCGCCGCGCGCGCAGCCACGACCGCAGCACCGAGGCGCCGGGCTCCAGGACCGTGGCGAGGGTGCCCACGTGAACGCACGCCCCCGCGGTCTCCGACGGCAGCTCCACGGGCGACCACTGCCAGTCGGCGGTGCCCGACGCGTAGAAGGTGTACTCGGCCGACCCGGAGGCGTCGAACGCGACGAAGGCCAGGGTGGCCTGCTCCGGGGCGTCCACCGCCCACCGCAGGTCCACCCCGTTCTCCTCCAGGTGGGCGCGGAGCATCCGCCCGAAGTGGTCCCGCGACAGGCGGCAGAGCAGGGGCGCGCGGGCGCCCAGCCGGTTCAGGGCGATGGCGGCGTTGGCGGCGCCGCCGCCCGGCAGCGCCCGCCAGTCGCCGGGGGAGTCCCCGGGGATGAGGTCCACCAGGGCCTCGCCGCAGACGATGATCATGTGTCTCCCGACGTTCGGCGGTCCCGGCGCGGCGGTGCCGGGCACCTCCCCACCGGGACCGGGACTGTCCGACGGTTCCCCATCATGGCGGGGCGGCCGGGCCCACGGCCCGCCGCCCCCGCCGTCGGCCCCTATTTCACCGCGCCCATCGACAGGCCCCGCACCAGCTGCCGCTGGGCGGTCCAGCCCACCACCACGATGGGCAGCGAGGCCATGACCGCCGCCGCCGACAGCTGCGCCACGAACAGGCCCTCGCTGGTGATGAACCCGGTCAGGAAGACCGGCACGGTGGCCGCCTGGGCGGCGGTCAGGTTCACCGCGAAGAAGAACTCGTTCCACGCGAAGATCGTGCAGATCAGGGCGGTGGCGGCGATGCCGGGCGCCATCACCGGCAGCATCACCGACCACAGGATGCGGGGCAGCCCGGCCCCCTCCACCCGGGCGGCCTCCACGATCGCCCCGGGCACCTCCAGGAAGAACGAGCGCAGCATCCACACCGCGATCGGCAGGTTCATCGCCGTGTACAGCACGACCAGCGTCCACACGTTGTCCAGCATGGACAGCCACGACGCGGCGACGTAGATCGGCACCACGACCGCCACGACCGGCAGCATCTTCGTGGAGATGAAGAAGAACAGCACGTCCTGCGTGCGCTTCACCGGGGCCACCGACAGCGCGTAGGCGGCGGGCAGGCCGAGCACCAGGACCAGCACGGTCGAGGCGACGGTGGCGATCAGCGAGTTGCCCGCGTACGGCAGGAAGTCGGCGCCCAGGACCGCCGTGAACCGGTCCAGCGTCGGCTGGAAGAACAATGTGGGCGGGTCGGTCGCCGCCTGGTTCTCCTCCTTGAAGGCGGTCAGCACCAGCCACAGCACCGGTGAGACGAACAGCAGCGCGATCGCCCAGGTGGCCGCGGTCAGTGCGGCGCCGCGCGCGCTCCCGCGGGGACGGCGCGCCGGGCGCGGGGTGCTCACGGCGGTCACGTTCTCGCCTCCTGTGCGTTCATGAACGTCCGGAAGATCAGCCGGAGGGCGAGCGTGGCCACGATGATGGTGCCGACCACCACCACGACCCCCATGGCCGCCGACTGGCCGATGTCGAACCCGAGGAAGGTCCGCTGGTAGATGTAGAAGGGCAGGTTGGAGCTGGCGGTCCCCGGGCCGCCCTGGGTCATCATGTAGATGGTGTCGAAGGTGTTCACCACGTAGATCGACCCGAGCAGCACCCCCAGCTCGATGTAGCGGCGCAGGTGCGGAAGGGTGATCCAGGCGAACATCTGCCACCGGGAGGCCCCGTCGACCTGCCCGGCCTCGATCACGTCGCGCCCCTGGCTCTGCAGGCCCGCCAGCACCAGCAGGGTCATGAACGGCGTCCACTGCCACACCAGGGCCACCACCACCGAGAACACCGGCGACTGCGACACCCAGTCGGCGTCCCCGGCGCCCAGCGGCCCCAGCACGAAGTTCACCAGGCCGAACACCGGCTCGAACATGATGTGCTTCCACAGCAGAGCCGTCGCCACCGGCAGCACCAGGAACGGGGTGATGATCATGGTGCGCGCCACCCCGCGCCCCCGGAAGGGGCGGTCCAGCAGCAGCGCCAGGCCGATCCCCAGCAGCATCGCCACGATCACGCACGAGGCGGTGATCAGGACGGTGTTGGCCGCCGCGCCGAGGAACTGGCGGTCGGTGAAGACGCGGGCGTAGTTGGCCAGCCCCACCCACGCCTGGGAGTCGGGCCGCAGCAGGTTCCACGACCGCAGCGAGTAGAAGATCGTCGCCAGGAACGGGATCTGGGTGGTGGCCAGCAGGAACACCAGGGCGGGCAGGAGGGGCGCGCGCCGCGCCCACCCGGCCGCGCGCCGGCTCCGCCCCTGGTCCGGCCGCCGGGCGGGCGCCGCGGGCGCCTCGCGCGCGGGCGCGGTCGCAGCGCTCATCGCTCGTCCTCCTTGTAGGTGTCGCCGACGTCCTGGGCGTAGCGCTGGCTCTGCGCGAGCGCCTCGCCGACGGTGATCTGCCCGGCGATCGCGGCGCTGAGCTGCTGGCTGACGCGGGTGCCCAGGTCCTGGAACTCAGGGATCGCGAGGAAGCCGATGCCCTGGTAGGGGACCGGGCGCGTGCCCGGGTCGGCGGGGTCGGCCTGCTCGATGCCCTGCAGCATGGGCTCGGCGTAGGCGCCCGCCGCCTCCTGGTACCCGGGCTCCTCGAAGGTCGACAGGCGGTTGCCCGGCGGCACCCGCTGCCACCCGTACTCGTCGGCCACCAGGCGGATGTAGTCCTTGTCGGTCATCCACTCCAGGAACGCCCACGCCTCCTCCTTGTGCTCGGAGGTGGCGGGGATGCCCAGCGACCAGGTGTAGAGCCAGCCGCCGTAGTCGGTGTCGACGACCGGGGCCGGGGCGTAGCCGTTGAGCCCGGCCACCTTCCCCGCGGTGTCGTCCTCGATCGTGCTCACCATGGAGGTCGAGTCGTAGAACATCGCGGCCCGGCCCTGGGCGTACCGGTTCAGGCAGTCGCCGAACCCGCTGTTGGCGGCGCCGGGCTGGCCGTGCTCGCGCACCAGGTCCACGTAGAAGTCGGCGGTGCGGCGGAACTCGGGCGACTCCAGCTCGGCGTTCCAGCCCCGGTCGTACCAGCGGCCGCCGAAGGTGTTGAGCATGCTGTTGAACGGGCTGAGCATCTCGCCCCACCCGGCCAGGCCGCGCATGCAGATCCCGGACACGCCGGGCTCGACGCCGTCCAGCTCGGCCGCGAGTTCGGCCACCTCCTCCCAGGTGGGGTTCTCCGGCATCTCGGCCCCCGCCTTCTCGAAGAGGTCCTTGCGGTAGGCCAGGAAGGAGGACTCGCCGTAGAAGGGGACCGAGTACATGTCCCCCTCGTAGGAGAGGTCCTCGCGGATGGAGGGGATGAAGTCCTCGTCGTCGTAGCCCTCGGAGGCGTCGATGGAGGGCTGCAGGTTCTCCAGCCAGCCGTACTCGGCCCACTGGCGGGTCTCGTAGTTGCTGATCATCACGGCGTCGAACTCGCCGCCGCCGGTCGCCACCGACGTGGTGATCTTCGCGCGCGCCTCGTTCTCCGGCAGCGAGACGAAGTCGACCTCGATGCCCGGGTGCTCCTCGCGGAACCGGTCCTGCAGCGAGATCGCGTCCTGCATCTGGGGGTTGGAGACGATGGCGACGGTCAGCCGGACGGTGTCGCCGCCGGAACCGGTGGCGCCGGCCCCGGCGCATCCGGTGAGCAGCAGCCCGGCGGCGGCGATGGCGGCCGTCCGGGCGACGGGGATGGAGCGCATGGGGTGCACTGTGCTGCCTCTTCCGATCGCTTCGGGTCTCAGGAGGCGCCGCCCTCGGCGCCGGGGACGACCTGGATCTTCACGCCGGCCCCCGCGCGCATCATGTCCAGGGCCTCGGGGAACTTCTCCAGCGGCAGCGCGTCGGTCAGCAGGGGGGCGGTCTCGATCGCGCCCTGGCCGATGAGGTCGACCGCGGCGCCGAAACTGTTGAGCACCGCCATCGAGCCGACGATGGTGATCTCGTCGTTGTAGATGCGGAACGGCGACAGCGCCACCCGCGCGTCGTCGGCGGCCACGCCGAAGACGAGCAGCCGCCCGCCGCGCCGCAGGGCGGAGAACGCGGCCTCGATGGCCTGGGGCGCGCCGGTGACGTCGACGGCGGCGTCGAAGCGCTCGTCGTCCAGGTCGGCGGTGTCCTCCGCGGTGGCGTCGGCGCCCAGGTCGGCGGCGATCGCCAGGCGGCGGGGGTTGCGGTCGACGACGGTGACGCGCGCGCCGGAGCCCTGCAGGAGCTGCTGCAGGAGCAGCCCCATGGTTCCGGCGCCCACCACCAGGAAGCGCTCGCCGACCGCGGCGCCGATGCGGCGGACGCCGTGCACCGCGCAGGACAGCGGCTCGACGAGGGCGCCCTGGCGCATGCTGACCGCGTCGGGGAGCAGGTGGCAGTTGGCGGCCGGGACGGCGACGTACTCGGCGAAGGCGCCGTCGACGGTGTCGCCCGTGGCGCCCCAGTTGGCGCAGAGGTTGCCGCGGCCGGACCGGCAGGGGCCGCAGTGGCCGCAGAACAGGGACGGGTCCACGGCCACCCGGTCGCCGGGGCGCAGGCCGCCGGGCGCGCCCTCGCCGACGGCGGCCACGGTCCCGGCGAACTCGTGCCCGGGGACCAGCGGGTAGGGGCTGGGCGGGAACTCGCCGTCGGCGATGTGCAGGTCGGTGCCGCAGATCCCGCAGGCGCCGACGCGGACCACCACCCCGCCGGGTGCGGGGACGGGGTCGGGTCTGTCGCCCACGGCGACGGATCCGGGCTGGGAGATGATGGCGGCACGCACGAGGGGTCTCCTGGGGTCGGGGATGGGTGACCCGCGCCGCTCATGTGAGCGGCATGGGTCACAGATGTTTCGTGTATTGAAAACCCAACGGAAATGCGGTGTCAATGCGCGTCGCTCGATCGAGTACACTGCTGCGCATATGAGCGAACGGCGGAGTGAGGCGCAGGAGGCCGCCCCCAGCGGCCCCGCGGAGATGGTGCGGCTGGCCGCGATCGCCCGCAGGTTCTACCTGGACGGGCGCTCGAAGGTGGAGATCGCCGAGGAGTTCGGGCTGAGCCGGTTCAAGGTCGCCCGGGACCTGGAGGCGGCCCGCGGCGCCGGCATCGTGCGCATCGACGTGCGCCTGCCCGAGCGGCTCGACGGCGCGCTGTCGGAGCGGCTGCGGGAGGCCTACGGCCTGCGCCGGGCCATCGTCGTGGAGGCCGCCGAGGACCCGGGGGAGACCCGCAGGGCGCTCGGCTCGGCCGCGGCGCGCCTGCTGCCGGAGATCGTGCGCCCCGGCGAGGTGCTGGGCCTGGCCTGGAGCCGGGTGCTGCAGGCCGTGGGCGCCGAGCTGGCCGAGCTGCCCCGGTGCACGGTGGTGCAGTTGAACGGCGTGCTCTCGGAGTTCGCCGAGGGCGGCGGGTCGGTGGAGACGGTGCGCCGGGCGGCGTCGCTGTCGGGCGGCCCGGCCTACCCGGTGTACGCCCCGCTCATCCTCCCCGACGCGGCCACGGCGGCGACGCTGCGCGCCGACCCGGGCATCGCGGCGGCCTTCGCCCACTACGACCGGCTGACCACGGCGGTGGTGGCCATCGGCGGCTGGGACGAGCGGAACTCGACGGTCTACCAGGCCCTCGACCCGGACTCGCGGGCCCGCTACGCCGGCCTGGGGGTGCGCGCGGAGGTCTCGGCCCAGCTGATCGACGCACAGGGCGAGCCGGTCCACTGCGACCTGGACGAGCGCGTGATCAGCATCCGGGCCGAGCAGCTGCGCAAGGTGCCCGAGGTCGTCGCGGTCGCCGGCGCGGGGGACGAGGCCAAGGCCCGGGCGATCGGCGCGGCGCTCACGAGCGGGCTGGTGTCGACCCTGGTGACGGACAGCGCGGTGGCCCACGTGCTGCTGGAGGGTGCGGCCGGGGGCTGACCCCCGCCGGGGGCCCACGGGGGTGGCGGCGGCCGCACCGCCCCGAGACTTGACCTGAAGTGAACTTGATGTCCGAGGGTGGGGCCATGGACATCACGGAGTTCGAGACGACGGAGAACGCCCCCGCGGACGCGGAGGCCGAGGTCGAGGCGATCGAGAAGGTGGTCGCCGGGGTGGAGCGCGCGCAGCGCGACGAGCTCCCCGAGGAGTTCCTCCGGCACTTCCGCAGCGACGCCGTCTGGACCACGGGGCACGGCAAGCGGCTGGTGGGCCGGGAGGAGATCGCCGCCTTCACCCGCAGGGTGCTCCCCGGCGCGATGCGGGGCAATACGCCTAGGTACGAGGTGCTGGGCGTGCTCTTCATCCGTCCGGACGTGGCCGCCGTCAAGGTGCGCCAGACCTACCGCGGCCCGGACGGGGAACGGGTGGGGCCCGAAGGCAGCCCGCTCTACGTCATGGCCAAGGAGCAGGGGGAATGGCTCCTCACCGCCTGCCAGAACACGCTCGTGGCGCAGGAGTGAGCCCGGAGGGCCCACCCTCCGGCGCCCCCGGCAGCGGTGCGGACGGCCCTGGCAACCTACGGAACCGTAAGTTACGGTGTCGTAGGTAATCGACGTTCGCACCGCAGAGGGGGGACATGACCGCTGCACCCGGAACACCGGCCCCGCCCCACGGCCCCGCACCCAATGACCCCGCGCACCGGCGGGCGTCCGGCGCGCCGGAGGCCGACCTCGACCCGGAGGTCCGCGGCGGCGCCGAACGCGCCACGGTCTTCGCCTACGTGCTCCTCCCCCTGGCGGCCCTGGCCGCCGCCGTGCCCTTCGCCTGGGGGTGGGCCCTGGGGCCGGCGGACATCGCCATCGGCCTCGTCTTCTACCTGGTCGGAGGGCTCGGCATCACCGTCGGGTTCCACCGGTACTTCACCCACGGCTCCTTCAAGGCCAAGCGCCCCCTGCGCATCGCCCTCGCGCTCGCGGGGACGCTGGCCTTCGAGGGCAGCGTCATCAAGTGGGTGGCCGACCACCGCCGCCACCACAAGTACGCCGACGCCGAGGGCGACCCGCACTCGCCGTGGCGCTTCGGCGACGACTGGCGCTCGGTCGCCAAGGGCCTCTACTACGCCCACATGGGGTGGCTCTACCTCGACAAGCGCAGGACCTCGCTGCGCCGCTTCGCCCCGGACCTGCTCCGGGACCGCGACATCGCCCGCATCGACCGCTGGTCGGTGCCGATCTTCGTGTTCTCGCTGTTCTCGCCCGCGCTCATCGGCGGGCTGGTGACCATGTCCTGGTGGGGCGCCTTCACCGCGTTCTTCTGGGCCGGACTGGTCCGGGTTGCGCTGCTGCACCACGTGACGTGGTCGGTGAACTCCATCTGCCACACCATCGGCGAGGAGGACTTCGAGGTCCGGGACCGCTCCCGGAACGTGTGGTGGCTGGCCGTCCCCTCCTTCGGGGAGTCCTGGCACAACCTGCACCACGCCGACCCCACCTGCGCCCGCCACGGGGTGCTCAAGGGGCAGGTCGACATCTCCGCCCGGGTCATCTGGGCCTTCGAGAAGCTGGGCTGGGCGTACAAGGTCCGCTGGCCCGACGCCGAACGCCTCAAGGCGAAGAGGGTCACCGCCGGCGCCGGCGGTCGGCGGCCGTGAGCAGGGCCCAGGCCGCCAGGGCGACCGCGACGGTGGCCGTCGCCGCCCCGCTCGCGGCGACCCAGCCGGCCGCCTCGTACAGGGCCGCGCCCACGCCCGACCCGGCGGCGCCGGCCAGGAAAGTGCCGAACATGAAGACCGTGTTCATCCGGCCCCCGGCCTCGGGGTTGGACGCCAGCACGGCGGTCTGGTTGCCGACCTGCGCCGCCTGGAGCCCGGCGTAGAGGACCGCGATGCCCACGGCGGCCACGGGCGGTCCCAGGTGGGCCGCGATCAGCAGGGCGGCCCCGGCGGTGATCGCCGCGAGACCGGCGCCCCGCACCGGCCAGGTCCCGAACCGGTCGATCGCCCGCCCGGCGACGGGCGCCACCAGGATGCCGAACGCCCCGAAGGCGCCGAAGAGCGATGCCCCGAGCGTCGAGAACCCGTAGCCCGGGCCGGTGAGCAGGAAGACCAGCGCCGTCCAGACCATGTTGAACGCCGCGAAGGCCGCGCCCTGGAACAGCAGCGACCGGCGCAGCGCCGAGACGCGCAGCAGGCCGGGCAGGGACGCCAGCAGCGCCGGGTAGGACGGGCGCGCGCTTCCCGGGGCGGCCGCGGGGGCGTCGGCCGCGCGCGGGAGCAGGGCGATGGTCAGTGCGCCGACGGCGGCCGTGGCCACCGCCGCCGCGACGAAGACCGGGCGCCACCCGGCGAACTCGCCGAAGGAGCCGCCGACCACGCGCGCGGCGATCGCGCCGGTGAACACCCCGGCCTGGAGGACGGAGACCACCCGCCCGCGCCGCTGGGGGCCGGCCAGTCCGGCGGCGACGGGCACGAGCAGCTGCGGGATGACGGTGAAGGCCCCGGCGGCCAGCACGGCCGCCGCGAGTGCGGGAAGCCCGGGGGCCGCGGAGGCGGTGGCCAGGGCGCCGACCGTCCCGGCGACCAGCGCGATCAGCAGGGGGCGCCGCCGCACGGTGTCGCTGAGCGGCAGCAGGAACAGCAGGCCCAAGGCGTATCCGAGCTGCCCGGCGGTGGTCACCAGCCCGGCCTGGTCGGCGGAGATGCCCATGGAGTCGGAGACGAGTCCGAGCAGCGGGGCGCTCAGGTAGATGTTGGCGACCGTCACGGCGCAGGCCAGGGCGAGCACGGCGGTGAGCGTGCCGGTGACGCCCGCCGGGGCGCCCGCTCCCGGGCCGCTCGTGGGGCGGGGCCCAGTCGGTCGCTCCGCGGTCGACGGTGCGGGCATGGTCGGCCTCCGAAGGGGAGAGGATGGAACGAACCAGATGGTTCGGTTGGCGGTGGGGGCGACTCTACACCTCGGATCGGAGGGAACGAACCGTCTGGTTCGAAAATGTAGTGTGGATCCCATGGGGTACGACGCCGCCGCCACCAAGGCCCGCATCCTGAAGGCGGCAACACGGGAATTCGCCGACCACGGGATCGCGGGCGCCCGCGTGGACCGGATCGCCGCCGCGGCCGAGGCCAACAAGCGCGCGATCTACGACTACTTCGGCGGCAAGGAGCAGCTGTTCACCACGGTGCTGTCGGACGCCTGCTCGCGGCTGTCGGCCGAGGTGCCGCTGCAGGAGGGCGACGACCTCGCCGAGTACGTGGTGCGCGTCCACGACTACAACCGCGGCCGGCCCGAGTACCTGCGGCTGCTGATGTGGGAGGAGCTGCACTACACCGAGGGCCCGGTCCCGGCGGAGGACTGGCGGACCGAGCGCTACCGCCGCAAGGTCGCGGTGATCGCCGAGGCCCAGCGCAGCGGCCGCGTGCGCGCGGACATGCGCCCGGAGGTGCTGCTGTTCATGCTGCTGTCCCTGGTGAACTGGGCCGTAGGGGCGGGCCAGCTCCGCCGCCTGATCACCGGCGGCATGGGCGAGGATGAACTGCGCACCACCCTGCGCGCGTCGGCGTCGGCCCTGCTGGTGGGAGAGGGGGCGGCCGACCGTGCGGAGCGTGCGTGAGCGGAAATAGGGATCTACATCGTCAAGGTGGTGATCGGTCCGCCCCCGCTCACCCCAGCCGCGGACGCCGCCTCCCATGGCCCGTCGCCTCCTCGAACGCGGCCGCATGGCCGAGCAGGCGCCGCTCCGACCGGTGCGGCCCGACCATCTGAACGCCCACGGGCAGCCCGTCCGGTGTGAACCCGCCCGGGACCGACAGGGCGGGGCAGCCCGTCACCGTCACCCAGAAGCCGGAGGCCATCCACTCCAGGTAGTCGCCCATCGGCCGGCCCGCGACCTCCGAGGGGTACTCCCGGCCGGCGTCGAACGGCGGGACCTGGCTCACCGGGAGCAGCAGCAGGTCGTAGCGCTCGAAGAACACGCGGAAGCGGTGGTACAGCTCCGCCAGCCCCGTCTTGGCGCGCCCCACCTGTTCACCCGTCAGCGCCGCCCCCTCGGCCGCGTTGCGCACGACCGCCTCCTTGACCTGGCCCGGGTGCGCCTCGATCACCGGCCCAAAGGCAAGATGGAACTGCCAGGCCCGCAGCGTCCGGAAGACCTCGTCCGCCCCGGAGAAGTCCGGTAGCGCCTCCTCGACCGAGGCCCCAAGGCGCTCCAGCGTCCCGGCGGCCTGGGCGACGACCTGCACCACCTCGGGTTCGACCGGCAGCGCCCCGCCGAAGCCCGGCGCCACCGCCACACGCGCGCCGCGCACCCCGCCCGGCGCGGGTTCGGCGAACGCCGCCCCGGGCTCCTGCAGCGCCATCGGCGCCCTGGGGTCCGGCCCGGCGAGCACCGAGAGAAGCAGCGCCGTGTCGGCGACGGTCCGCCCCATCGGACCGGGCGTCGACAGCGTCTCCCAGGGGAGCGCCGACGGCCACGCCGGTACCCGCCCCGGCGACGGCCGCAGGCCGACCACGTTCGTGAACGACGCCGGGTTGCGCAGCGACCCGCCCATGTCCGACCCGTCGGCGACCGGGACCAGCCCGGCCGCCAGCGCCGCCGCCGCGCCCCCGCTGCTGCCGCCCGCGGAGCGGGAGGGGGCGTACGGGTTGCGCGTGGTGCCGAAGACCGGGTTGAAGGTGTGCGACCCGGCGGCGAACTCGGGGACGTTGGTCTTGCCGACCACGATCGCCCCGGCGGCCCGCATTCGCTCCACGACCAGGTCGTCGGCGTCGGGGACGTGGTCGGCGAAGACCGGCGAGCCCAGGGTGGTGCGCACGCCCGCCACGGCGTGGGTGTCCTTGACCGCGACGGGAAGTCCGTGCAGGGGGCCGGGGTCGGCGCCCGCGGCCAGGCGCTCGTCCGCGGCGGCGGCCTCCTCCATCGCGCGGTCGCCGCACACCGTCACGACCGCGTTCACCCGTGGACCGATGGCGGCGATCCGGTCCAGGTGCGCCGCGACGACCTCGCGGGCCGAAACCTGCCGCTCCCGGAGCATGCGCGCCAGCTCGGCGGCTCCCGTCCAGTGGAGCGCGTCGTCGTGGTCGTCGGAGGAGGGCCGGGCCGGGGGGTGGGTCTCGTGCATGGGGGAATCATGCCGCCTCGTTGATCTCGACGAAAGTGTTGCCAAATCCGCCGGAATGACAGCACTTTTGTCGAGATCATCGACGAGGGGGCGCCCACTCGGCGTGACGTCGCTGAACTCCAGACAGGACCTAAGGGGCGGGCTGTCCGTCGAGGACACGGTCCACGTGGTATTCGGCGACGGCGCGGGCGCGGTCGGGGGTGAGGCGCCCGGTGAGGACGTCGGTGCCGAGCCCGTGGGTGAGCGCCAGCAGGCGGGTGGCCTCCAGCGCCGGATCGCGGTCGGCGGGGAGGGAGCCGTCCGTGCGGGCCTCCTCCAGCAGGTCGGCCAGTTGGCGCTCAAGGCGCTCCGGGCCGGAGACGAAGGGCTGCTCGGCGAGCGCGGGGTCGGTCATGGCGAGGACGGCGAAGGAGGTCCACAGCAGATGGAACACGCGGCTCTCCTCGTCGTCGGGGACCGCCTCGGCGACGAAGGCGTGCAGGCGCGCGCGGGCCGGGGCGGGGGAGGGGAGGGCGGCGAGGCGCTCGTTCCACCGCCGGTGGCTGTGCTCCTCGAGGTGGAGCAGTGCGGCGTGCATGAGGCCGCCCTTGGTCGCGAAGTAGTACTGCACCAGGCGGAGCGACACCCCGGCCTCGGCGGCCACCGACCGCATGGTGACCGCGTGCAGCCCGTCGCGCGCGGCGGTGCGGACCAGCGCGTCGCAGATACCGGCGCGCCGCTGGCGGTGGTCGACGGTTCTGGGCACGGGGGTGCGCTCCTTCCAGGGGGTCTTCGAGGGCGGTGCCGGGGTGGCGCACCTTCATGATACAGACGTATCATGAAGGTCGGTCGGGTACGGAGCGGACGCCCGGCCCCGGCGGAGCACGGAGTTGGGGGAGCGGCCATGACCGAGCGCAAGCCCTCGGGGGTGGAGTGGGAGTCCTGGGCGGACCAGCAGGTCCGCGAGGCCATGGAGCGCGGGGAGTTCGACGGCCTGCCGGGGGCGGGCAAGCCGATCCCGGACATCGACCGCCCGCGCGACGACCTGTGGTGGGTGCGGCGCAAGACCGAGCAGGAGGGCGTGGCGCCGCTGCCCCCGGCGCTGCGCGTCCGCAAGGAGGCCGAAGAGGCCCGGGCCGCGGCCGTGGGGGCCCGCACCGAGGACCAGGCGCGCAGGATCATCGCCGAGATCAACGAGCAGATCGTGCGCACGGTCAAGTTCCACACCGGCGGGCCGCCGCTGAACATGATGCCCTTCGACGTCGAAGAGGTCGTGGCCGAATGGAGGGAGCGGAGGGCCGCCGACCTGCGCAAGGCGGAAGAGGGACGCGCCGAACGCGCGCGAGAGGCACAGAGGGCGGCGGATGAGAGGCGCAGGCGCCGTTGGTGGCACATCTTCGGCCGAGGAGCGGCGGGGCGGCGGGCAGATCAGTAAAGTGGTTCAAAACAAGAGGTTGCTTGGCGAATAGCTGCAGGTCAGAAAGAGTGCTCCCCGCGCACGCGGGGATGGTCCCGGCGAGCAGGAAACGCAGCAACAGGCCCGCCGGTGCTCCCCGCGCACGCGGGGATGGTCCCAGGTTCCCGGGCAGGGAGGTGGGCGCGTCGGCGTGCTCCCCGCGCACGCGGGGATGGTCCCCGGCAGGTCGGGCTGCAGGGCCAGAACGGCGGGTGCTCCCCGCGCACGCGGGGATGGTCCCTGGGGGGCGTACTCCTCAAACCATGAGTACATGTGCTCCCCGCGCACGCGGGGATGGTCCCTCCTCGATGCTGTAGGCAAGGCCCGGTTGGTAGTGCTCCCCGCGCACGCGGGGATGGTCCCGCGGTGACCCCGCCGGCCGCCCGGGATCTGATGTGCTCCCCGCGCACGCGGGGATGGTCCCCCCCCCGAGCCATTTCGGGCGGTTGTACTCGACGTGCTCCCCGCGCACGCGGGGATGGTCCGCCTGAGTCCCCGCGTTCTTCAGGTAGAACCGGGTGCTCCCCGCGCACGCGGGGATGGTCCCGCCACCATCGCGATCAGCTCGGATGAGCGCACGTGCTCCCCGCGCACGCGGGGATGGTCCCCTCGCCGACGAACCCGCCGACGCCGCCCCCGCGTGCTCCCCGCGCACGCGGGGATGGTCCCGTCACCGGATCTCCTTCGTTCGGGTCTTGCGCGTGCTCCCCGCGCACGCGGGGATGGTCCCGAGTGGAGCGCGTTCCTGGACGCCGTGCGCGAGTGCTCCCCGCGCACGCGGGGATGGTCCCGCCGGCCACCCGCGGGCCTCGTAGTAGTTCGCGTGCTCCCCGCGCACGCGGGGATGGTCCCTCAACCCCCGCAGCACCGCCGATGCTGTCAACGTGCTCCCCGCGCACGCGGGGATGGTCCCGCCGGTTTCCTGGACGCTCTGGCCACGAACTCGTGCTCCCCGCGCACGCGGGGATGGTCCCGTGTGCTCCAGGGCGGCGTGTCCGCCGGTGCCGTGCTCCCCGCGCACGCGGGGATGGTCCCGGTTCGGGTGGCGGCGGGCGCGGCCGCCCGCCGTGCTCCCCGCGCACGCGGGGATGGTCCCGTGCCCGCCGCCGTCATGGAGATGGACCAGGAGTGCTCCCCGCGCACGCGGGGATGGTCCCTACACGGTGACCAGCGCCGTGGCGGAGGCGGTGTGCTCCCCGCGCACGCGGGGATGGTCCCGCGTCCCAAATGGCGGCGCCCAGGTCCACGAAGTGCTCCCCGCGCACGCGGGGATGGTCCCCAGGCCTCGATCATCGACGGGCTGGAGGTGTCGTGCTCCCCGCGCACGCGGGGATGGTCCCTGCAGCAGCACGCGCGGCAGCACCAGGTGGGTGTGCTCCCCGCGCACGCGGGGATGGTCCCCGTTGTGGCAGATCGCCGCGACCGAATCGGCGGTGCTCCCCGCGCACGCGGGGATGGTCCCGTGGGCGAGGTCGAGCGCAAAATGCGCTTGCTGTGCTCCCCGCGCACGCGGGGATGGTCCCGCCACCCGGCTCCTGAAGGAGCAGGGCGGGCAGTGCTCCCCGCGCACGCGGGGATGGTCCCGGCTTCGACCGCGGCGACCCCGGGGGAGTAGGGTGCTCCCCGCGCACGCGGGGATGGTCCCTGGAGGGCTCACTACTCCTCATCCACCCCGGCGTGCTCCCCGCGCACGCGGGGATGGTCCCAGGAAGGTGTCGATGGCGTCGACGTCGCCCTGGTGCTCCCCGCGCACGCGGGGATGGTCCCGAGGCCGACGAGCGCCTGGCGGCCGCCCGCGAGTGCTCCCCGCGCACGCGGGGATGGTCGCGAGGTCCTCAAGCCCGCCGCCGAGTCCCTGCCGTGCTCCCCGCGCACGCGGGGGTGTGGGCCCTACGCGGGTCTCAGGCCGTTTCTTCTGGCAGGACGGCCCCTACTCCCGAGGTGCGTTCCTTCAGCAGCGCTCTCGGGGGCAGGCCCGACATTCTCCGTACCTCCCGGCTCAGGTGGGCCTGGTCGGCGTAGCCCGCTTCTACCGCCAGCTCGGCCAAGCGTCGCCCCGGGCCCCCGTCGGCCAGGGTCAGGAACCGTTGGAGGCGCATCACCCGCTGTAGTTCCCTCGGGTCCAGGCCCGTCGCCTCCAACACCAGCCGCCGCAGGTGCCGCTCGGAGACCCCCGCCGCCTCGGCGCAGCCGCCCACCGACGCCGCCGGGGTGCCCAGCGCGCGCAGGGCCGCGCGGACGCGGGCGTCGGAGTGTCGGCGCGGCCGCAGCTCCGGCGGGTCGCCGTTCCAGACCTGTTCGGCCAGGAGCCGCGCCTCTCCTGCGGGCAGGACGTTCTCCGAGGGCGCATCCGCGTCCCGCAGCGCGTCGGCGGGCCACCCGAGTACCGGGCCGATGGCCGACGGGCGCAGGCGCAGCCCGCGCACCGCCGATCCCGGGGACAGCCGGGCCAGGGCCGCCTGTGCCGCTGGGCCGACCAGGCGGGCCTCTCCGCCTGAGGTGACCACCACGTCGGCGCAGGCGTCGGGAAGCACCCGCTGGACGTACCCGCCCCCGCCCTCGTGCGCGATCCGCTGCTCCCACGCGCACGAGACGCCCGGGACCGGGGGACCGGCGGGCCGGAACTCGCGGTAGGACGACCGGCCGCCGACGGGCGCGGACCCGCATCCGCGCTTGTCCGTTTCGTTCAAGACCGGCCACCCCCCACACCGCCATCATCAGGGGCATGAACCAGTCCGTCCACTTCATCACCCTGTCCACGCTCGACCTGAACGCCGCCCGGGACTTCTACGTCTCCGGGCTCGGCTGGACCCCGCTCATGGACGTGCCGGGGGAGATCGTCTTCTTCCAGATCGCCCCCGGCACGGTGCTCGGCCTCTTCGAGGCGGGCAGGTTCGCCGCCGACATGGAGGGTGGGCCCGAGGACGCCCGCCTGGGAGGGGTGACCCTCGCGCACAACGTCGCCTCCCCGCAGGAGGTCGACGCCGTCGTCGACCAGGCCCTGAAGGCGGGCGCCCGCCTCGTCAAGAGCCCGGCGAGGGCCGACTTCGGCGGCTACCACGGGCACATCGCCGACCCCAACGGGGTGGTGTGGGAGGTCTGCCACAACCCCGGCTGGAGCGTGGACGAGGACGGGACCGTGCGTCTGGGCCCCGTCGAGGGGTGACGCCCCTCCGGGGGAGGGGCCCTCAGGAGGAGTAGGGCGCCTCCCCCTTGATCACGCTCCCGAAGCGCTTCTTGACCTCCTGGGCCTCGTTGAGCCGGGGAAAGGGCTCGCCCTCGGGGACCGGCACGCCCAGGAAGTCGCACAATGGCTCCCAGCCCTGCGACACCTCGAACACCAGCAGGTTCTCCGCGGGCACCGTCGCGCGCACGTGTTCCACGTGGCGTTCGAAGGCCGCGATGGCCGTCGCCTCGTCCGGGACCGCGTCGGCGTCGATGCCGAAGGCCCCGCGCCACATGGTGTTCAGCAGCGTCCGGCGCAGCTTCTGCAGGCGCTCCACGGCCTGCGCGGCCTCCGGGCCGAGCTCCTCGGGCGCCTCCTGCCCGGCGGCGTCGACCGTGGTGGCGGCCTGGAAGATGGTCTCGCGGGCGCTCGTGTACCAGCGCCGGGGGTCGCGGACGGTGAGCAGGATCCTGGCGTCCGGGTTGGCCCGGTACACCTCCTCCCAGTAGTAGCCCGTCGGCCAGTCGACCGCGGACGCGTACCCCTCGTAGAGGCGGTCCCAGGACGCCTCGCCCTCGCCGGGGGTGAGCGACCACAGCGCGCTCTGCTCGGGGCGGCTCATCACCTCGAACATGTGGTGGCAGGGCCCGAACCCGAGCCGTTCGAGCGCGGCCTTCATGGAGAGCGTTCCGGTGCGCGGGTACCCCGCGCCGATGACCTTGAGCATGTGCACCGTCCTCGGCGAATCGCGCCTGCCGCCCATGGCCGGGCGCCCTGGGTCCGAGCGTCCCCCTGCCGGGAAAGGGCCCACAAGGGCCCCGGCCGGTTCTAGAGTGGCGGCCATGGAGGCGCTGCTCAGAGGCCGGGACACCGTGGTGCTGGACGGCGGGCTGGCCACCCGCCTGGAGGAGTACGGCTGCGACCTGTCCGGCGGCCTGTGGTCGGCGCGGCTGCTGGCCGACGCCCCCGGCCTGGTGCGCCGCGTGCACCGCGACTTCTTCGACGCCGGCGCCGACGTCGCCGTCTCCGCGTCCTACCAGGCGAGTTTCACCGGCTTCGCCGAAAGGGGCATCGGCCGCGACGAGGCCGCCGCCCTCATGCTCCGCTCGGTGCGCCTGGCCGCGCAGGCGCGCGACGAGGCCGGAGGCGGCCTTGTGGCGGCCGGAATCGGCCCCTACGGTGCGGCGCTCGCCGACGGGGCGGAGTACACCGGGGACTACGCCCTGGACGCCGAGGCGCTCGCCGACTGGCACCGCGAGCGCTGGCACCTGCTGGCCGGATCCGGCGCCGACCTGCTCGCCTGCGAGACGGTGCCGTCCGTGGAGGAGGCCCACGCGCTGGCGGCGCTGATGGAGGAGAGCCCGGAGGTGCCCGTGTGGGTGTCCTTCTCCGGCCGCGACGACGCGCACATCAGCGACGGCACGCCCATCGCCGAATGCGCCGCGCTGTTCGGGGACCGGCCGCAAGTGGTCGCCGTCGGCGTCAACTGCACGCCGCCCCGGCACGTCGCCTCTCTGGTGGCCGCCGCCGTCGCGGCGTCGGGGCGGCCGGGTGTGGCCTACCCCAACTCGGGCGAGTCCTGGGACGCCCGGGCGCGCGCGTGGACCGGGACGGCCGACCCCGAGGAGTTCGCCTCCGGCGCGGACGGCTGGCGGGCGGCGGGGGCGCGCCTCATCGGCGGCTGCTGCCGCACGGGCCCTGGCCACATCCGGCGGATCCGCGCTCATATCGGGTGATGTCGCGGGCCCGAGACTGCTGTGCGGGCACCAAGAGCACTAGGGTTCTGTACTCGACGCCTCCCGCGGCGGCGCGCCGCGGGCGGGCCGGCGGCGGAAAGGCGAATAGGGGAGCGCATGACGGACGGACCCAGGAGACTCGGCGGATTCACCCTGTACGGGGAGCTCGGGCGGGGCGGGTTCGGCACCGTGTACCTGGGGGTGGACGACGAGGGCCGCCAGGCGGCGGTGAAGGAGCTGCACCCCCACATGCTGGAGGACGCCCACGCCCGCGAGCTGTTCCGCCGCGAGCTGGACGCGGCCCGGGGCGTGCGCGGCTTCTGCACCGCGTCGGTGCTGGAGGCCGACGCCGACTCCGAGCGCCCCTGGATCGCCTCGGAGTACGTGGAGGGGCCCACACTGCTGGCCGAGGTGCGCGACAACGGGCCGCGGCACGGCGCCGACCTGGAGCGCCTGGCCGTGCACACCGCCACCGCGCTGGTGGCCATCCACGCGGCGGGGGTGGTGCACCGCGACTTCAAGCCGGACAACATCCTGCTGGCCGAGGACGGCCCCCGGGTGATCGACTTCGGCGTGGCGCGGCTGGCCGAGGCCGGGGCGGCCTCCACGGCCGCCGTGGGCACGGTCGGCTACATGGCGCCCGAGCAGCTCCAGGGGTCGCGGATCGACGACCGGGCCGACGTGTTCGCCTGGGGCGCCACCATGGTCTACGCCGGGAGCGGCGGGCAGGCCTTCCCCGGGCCGAACGTGGGCGCGCGCATGCTGCGGGTGATCAAGGGCCCACCCGAGACCGGTGCCCTGTCCGGGTACCTGCGCACGGTCGTGCTGCACTGCCTGGTGAAGGACCCGGCCGAGCGGCCCTCGGCCCGGGAGGTGCTGGACATGCTCACCGGCGCCGAGCAGGTGCCGCCCGCCCCCGACCCGGGGACCGCCGCGGCCGGGCCCACCGTGCGGGTGGCGCCGCCGCGCCGGGAGGCCGCGGCCGAGCTGGAGACGCAGGCCGTCCCCGCCGCCGGGGTGGCGCCGCCGCGCCCGCGTCCGGCGCCCGACCGGTGGTCGGATCCGACCGGGACCCCGTCGGGGGGCGGCGCGCCGGGCGGCCCCGACCCGCGGGCCCGCCTCGCCGCCGCCGAGCGGCACCTGCTCACCGGGGACGGCGGGGCGGCCCAGGAGCCGCTGCAGCAGGCGATCGCCGGGTTCGACCAGGCGGGCGACGACGGGCGGGCCGACTACGCCCGCATCCTGCTGGGCGACCTGCACAACGTGAACGGGCGGCACGAGGACGCCTGGCGGCTGCTGGAGTCCCTCCGGGAGCGGTTCGAGCGGGCGGGCAAGCGCGTGCACCTGGCGCGGTGCCTGCGCGGCATGGCGCTGCTGGACCACGGCCAGGTGTGGGACGGCCGCTCGGGCGGCGGGCTGGGGTCGCTGGTGGGCGGCCTGCTGTCGCGGCGCGGGGCCGACCCGTGGCGCGCGGAGGCCCGCCTGGAGCTGGCCGAGAGGTCGCTGCTGCTGTTCCACGAGCTCAACCACGGCAGGGAGAGCGCCCGCACGCGGCTGGTGCTGGGCCAGGTGCTCAGCGAGGTGGGGGAGGCCGACCGGGCGCTGGACGCCTTCTCCCAGGCGGTGAGCGGCTTCGAGGCGCTGGGCGACCGGTGGTGGGAGGCGCGGGCGCGCCGCATCACCGCCCAGACCCGGTTCCACGCGGTGATGGAGTCGCAGATGGCGGTGGGGGTGTACACCGGGCCGCCGCGCGAGGGCAAGGAGCTGTCGCTGGTGCTGGACCACGCGCGGCGCGCGGTGCGGCTGTGCGGGAAGGCGGGGGACCAGCGGGGCCGTATCGCCGCGCAGGTCCTGCTGGCCCGCGTGGTGTGGGCGACCCTTGGGCACGAGGGGGCGCAGGCGCTCCAGGCGGCGGAGGTGCCGTCGTCGGCGACGCCCTCGTCGGGGCCGGGGTCCACCGCGCAGACGGCGTGGTACGAGCGGATGACCACCTCCGACGAGGTGGAGGCGCTGCTGGAGACCAGCGCGGCCGAGGCGCGGTCGCAGGGGCTGGAGGAGCTGGCGGCCCAGGCGCGGCTGTGGCAGGAGCGGCTCTTCCACGAGAGCCCGGGCGTGCACGTCCAGGGGTGGGAGCTGCACAAGAAGCCGCAGGAGGTGCCCTTCGAGGAGAGCGGCCTGACCCGCGGGGACCGCTGCGCGGTGTAGTCAGGAGGCCGGTGCGGGGCCGTTCCGGCGGCAGTGGCCGACGAACTCCTGGGCCCGCCGGTTCAGGCGCATGCTCCTCGGCCAGGCCAGGACGACGGCCTCCTCGCGGACGGGTTCGGCGATCTCCTTGACGACGACGTGCATGCCCTCGTAGGTGCGGTCGTTGGCCGGGCGCTGCACGAGGACGCCGTAGCCCATGCCGCGCCCGATCAGCGCGCGCGCCGTCTCGAACGTGGTGGGCCGGTGGCGCACCCTGGGCGTCACGCCGAAGCGGTGGAACAGCGACAGGGCGTGGTGGGAGCTGGGCGCCGCGTCCAGGAGCACCATGGGCTCGGCCTCCAGGGCGCGCAGCGACACCTCGGTCAGGCCGGCCATGGGGTGGTCGGCGGGGAGCAGGATGTGGGGGCGCACGGAGAACAGGACGGTGCGCTCCATCTCGGGCATCAGGTCCATGTCGTAGAGGACCGCCAGGTCCAGTTCGCCGCGGAGCAGGCGCCGCTGCAGCACGTCCTGGGTGTCCTCGGCGAAGTCGACGGTGACCTCGGGATGGAGGGAGGCGAAGCCCTGGAGCAGCGGGGGGAGGACGGTCGGGGCGAGCGTGACGTAGCAGCCCAGGGAGAGCACTCCGGTGAGGGCGCCGCCGCCGCTGGCCTCGGCCTCCAGCTCCTCGGCTTCGCGCAGGAGGCGGCGGGCGCGGACCAGCAGGCTGGTCCCGGACGGGGTGAGGGTGACGCCGTGCGCCTTGCGGCGGACGCACAGCTGCACCTTGAGCGCGCGCTCCAGGTCGTTGAGGGCCAGTGACACCGCGGGCTGGGAGATGTGCAGCCGCTCGGCGGCCTCGGTGAGGGTGCCCGCCTCGGCGATGGCGACGAAATAGGCGAGCTGGCGGAGGGAGAACCGCGGCGGCGCGGGCGGCTCGGACACGGGGACACCGGCCTTTCCGGGGCGGTGGTGGTGCGCAGGCGCCGGCAGGGGGTCCGGCCTGGGGTGATGCCACTCTAGAGCGCCGCACCCGACTCCGCCACGGGTGGGCGATACGTCCGGGACGCGTGCTATGCCCCTGCGGGCGCGGTGCCGGGGAGGGGGTCTGCCGTCTGGCGGTCCGGGCCGCCGGGGCCGACAATGGCGCCAGGCGGCCGCAACCGGGCCGTGCACGCGGTCGAGAGGCGGTCGGATGCGGATGCGGTACGAGAGCACGACGGAGATCGCGACGCGGCCGGAGGAGGTGTGGCCGGTGATGACCGACGTGGAGCGCTGGCCCGACTGGCTGCCGACGGTCGCCTCCGTGCAGGCGCTCGACGACGGACCGCCGCGCCCGGGGGTGCGCTACCGGCTGGTGCAGCGGCGCACGCCTCCGGCCGTGTGGGCGGTCACCGTGTTCGCCCCCGCGCGCGAGTTCACCTGGGCGACCCGGTTCCTCGGCGCCCGGATGACCGCCGAGCACCACCTGGAGGCCGCCGGAGGGGTGACGCGGGTGCGCCTGGTGCTGTCCCTGGAGGGCCGCGCGGCGCCCGTGCTGGCGTCCATCGCGGGGGCGAGGATGCGCCGCTTCGTCGACATCGAGGCGACCGCGCTGAAGTGGCGCTGCGAACCGTGACCCGCCCGCCTCGCCCACGGGTTTGACCTTAACTGAACTTGAGGTGTGAGGGTGGTGCCCACGCCGTCCCGGACAGGCCGGGAGGGCAGGACCCGGAAGGGGAGTGGCGCCATGCGCGCGGTGCGAGTGGAGCGGTTCGGCGGCCCCGAGGTGCTGGTCCCCGCGGACGTCCCGGCGCCCCGGGCCGGAGCGGGCGAGGTCGTGGTCGGCGTCGAGGCGGCCGACGTCATCTTCCTCGACACCCAGCTGCGGACCGGCTGGGGCAAGGAGTACTTCGCCCTGGAGCCGCCCTACGTCGCGGGAGGCGGCGTCGTCGGGACGGTGGCCGAGGCGGGGGAGGGCGCCGACCCCGCCCTGGTGGGGACCCGGGTGCTCAGCGGCACCGGCGAGCGCTCCCCGGAGACGGGGCGCACCACCGCCCCTCAGGGCGGCTACGCCGAGTACGCCGCGGCGCCCGCCGCAGGCGTGGTTCCGGTGCCCGACGGGGTGGGCGCGGAGCAGGCGCTGGCGCTGCTGTCCGACGGGGTCACCGCCCAGCTCATCGCCGACACGGTGGCCCCGGCGCGGGGGGAGGCGGTCGTGGTCGCCGCCGCGGCCGGAGGGCTCGGGTCGCTCCTGGTGCAGTTGGCGAACGCGGCCGGCGCCCGCGTGATCGGCGCGGTGCGCGGCGAGCGCAAGCGCGCCTGGGCCGCGGAGCAGGGGGCCGAGCACACGGTCGACTACGCGCAGGAGGGGTGGACCGACCGGATCCTGGAGCTGACGGGCGGGGCCGGGGCCGACGTGGTGCTCGACGGCGCCGGGGCCGCCCTGGGGACCGCGGCCTTCTCCCTCACCAAGGACGGCGGCCGGTTCGTGGGCTACGGCGCCGCGGGCGGCGACTTCGCCGAGATCGACCGCGCACGGGCCCAGGAGCGGGGGATCCGCGCGCTCGCGCTCCTGGAGCTGCCCGCCCTGGACCTGGCCAAGGAGCGCCACCTCCTCCAGCGCCTGCTGGACAAGGTGAAGCAGGGCGAGATCTCCCCGAAGGTCGGGCAGGTGTTCCCCCTGGAGAAGGCGGAGGACGCACACCGTGCCCTGGCCGAGCGCACGACGCTCGGCAAGACCCTGCTGCGGGTGGCCGACGACGGCTGACCTGGAAGGAGAAAAGGGGCGGACGGTGCGGGCGCACCGCCCGCCCCTTCAGGGTTGACGGCCCGCCGGTCCAGGGATTGAATAGCGGGCGTGCAGCGCGGCGCCGCAGCGACGAAGGCGGCGGCCGGGCGGCACCTGACCCTGGAGAGATGCCGTGATGGAAGCACGCGTCTGCGGACTGATCTAGCGCACGGCGCCGCATGACTCCGCGCCCGTCGGCCTTTTCCCTGCCCGGCGCGTGAGCAGGCGCCCCCTTCTCCGCCGCATCGGCGGCGACCCGTGATTCGACGAGGTCTCCGCGTGCCCATGCGCCCGTGATGCCCGCCATCCGTTCCCACGCGTGTGCGGAGACACCCCTGTCCGTTTCCGTGCGCACCCCGTGACCGGGCGTGCGCCGGCCATCCGTGCATTCAAGGAGATGCCGCCATTACCACCGACTCGACCACCGACGTCAACCAGCAGGTCATCGACGAGTACCGTGCCACCCGGGGGCGCCTGTCCGGGCCGTTCGCCAAGGCCCGCCTGCTGCTGTTGACCACCACCGGCGCCCGCACCGGGCTCCCGCGCACCACCCCGCTGGGCTACCTCAACGACGAGGGCGGCCGGGTCTTCGTCATCGCGTCGGCCGGGGGATCCCCGCGCCACCCGGCCTGGTACCGCAACCTGCTCGCCCACCCCCGCGTCACCGTGGAGAACGGCCCCTTCACCTTCACCGCCGACGCCGAAGTGCTCGAAGGCCAGGAGCGCGACCGCGTCTTCGCCCGCGCCGTCGAGGCCGACCGGGGCTGGGGCGCCTACCAGGAGCAATCGGGCCGCACCCTGCCCGTGGTGGCGCTGAACCCCGTCGACGGAGGCCCGACGGGCGCCCCGGACGCCGGGGACTTCCTGGTGGCGGTGCACGACGCCTTCCGCCGGGAACTGGAACTGGTCCGCGACGAGGTCGCCGCCACCGGCACGGCCGCGCTCGGGGCCCAGCTCCGCATCAACTGCCTGATGCTGTGCCAGGGGCTGCAGCACCACCACTCCCAGGAGGACGAAGGCGTCTTCCCCGCGGTGGCGGCCGCGCGGCCGGACCTGGCGCCGGTCGTCGAGCGCCTGAGCGCCGAGCACGCCCGCGTCGCCGAACTGCTGGCGGCCCTGCGCGAACGCGTCTCCGGCGGCGGCACCGACACCGCGGCCGTGCTGGCCGACGTCGACCGCCTCACCGCCGACCTCCTCGCCCACCTGGACTACGAGGAACGGGAGCTCGTGCCGCTGCTCAACGCCGGGATCGAGGGGCCCGCAGGAGAGGGGGAACGCCCGCGCCCGCGCACCGAGCGCGTGCGCGCCACCGACCGGGAGCGCGAGGAGGTGCGGGCGCTGATGACCGGCGGGGCCCTGTCCGGCGCGGCCCTGCCCGAGTCGGCCCGCACCGCTGCGCTGCTGCAGGACACCGGCGGCGTCCCGTGCGACTGGGTCGACGCCGACGGGGCCGGGCTCGGCGCCGGGGCGGTCCTCTACGCGCACGGCGGGGGGTTCGAGTTCGAGCACCCCGATGCCGAGCGCGTCATCGCCCACCGGCTCTCCCTCGCCGCGGGGCGCCCCGCCCTGCGTGCGGGCTACCGGCTGGCGCCCGCGCACCCCTTCCCCGCGGCGGTGGAGGACGTGGCGGCGGTCTACCGCTCCCTGGTCGCCCAGGGGGTGCCGCCCGGGCGCATCGTCCTGGCCGGCGAGTCCGCCGGGGGCACGCTGGTCCTCTCGACGCTCCTGGTGCTCAAGGAGGCGGGCGACCCCCTGCCCGCGGGGGCGGTGGCCGTCTCGCCGCTCACCGACTTCGCGGCCGAGGGCGGCTCCCGGGTGCGCAACGAGGGCCGGGACCTGGTCCCCGCGGGGCTGATGGACCACATCGGCCCCGGGTACCTGAACGGCGCCCCGGCCGACGCGGCGCCGCAGTCCCCGCTGTACGGTGACCTGGCCGGGCTCCCGCCGCTGCTGCTGGCGGCGGGGGAGGACGAGCTGCTGCTCGACGACTCCGTGCGGTTCGCCGAGGCCGCCGCCGAGCAGGGCGTTCGGGTGGCGCTCGACCTCTACGAGGGCATGCCGCACGTGCCGCACATGCCCGTGCTCGCCGACGAGCCCCGCCTCAAGACGGCCGAGGCCTTCCTCGACCGCCTCGCCGCATGGGTGCGCGGACTGGAGGGCGGCCAGGGCGGCTGACCCCCGCCCCGCGTGGAGCCTGGGCGGCGGCCCGGGCCCGGTTTACGGTGGTGCGGTGAGCAATGTCGAGACCCGCCCCTCCGAGCAGACCGTGTGCGCCCCGGGCACCGCGCCCGGGGCGCCGGGCCCCGCCCAGGCGCCGGCGCCTCCGGCCGCCGAGCCCGACATCGAGCTCCTGGCGCCGCGCGAGGTGCCCCTCGGCGGGCCGCGCGCCATGCCGGTGCAGCGGAGCCTGCCCAACCGCGAGCGCCGTATGGTCGGCGCGTGGTGCTTCGCCGACTTCTATGGGCCCTCCGACGTCGCCGACGGGCCCGGCATGCAGGTCCCTCCCCACCCCCACACCGGCCTGCAGACGGTGAGCTGGCTCGTCGAAGGGGAGGTGGCCCACAAGGACAGCCTGGGTAGCGATGCCGCCGTGCGTCCCGGGGAGCTCAACCTCATGACCGCCGGGCGCGGCATCGCCCACTCCGAGCGCTCGCCGGGCGACCGGCCCTCGATCCTGCACGGCGTGCAGCTGTGGGTGGCCCAGCCCGAGGCCGACCGTGACGGACCCGCCGCGTTCGAGCACCACGCCGACCTGCCCGACCTGCAGGGCGCCGCGGGCACCGTGCGCCTGATCGCCGGGGAGATGGCGGGGGAGACCTCACCGGCGCGGTTCTTCTCGCCCCTGCTGGGGGCCGAGGCGGTGCTGGTGGGGGACGGCCCGCTGCGCCTGCCCCTGGAGCCGGAGTTCGAGCACGCCGTGCTGTGCCTCATCGGCCCGGTGGGCGCCGACGGGTGCGACGTCCCGGTGGGCTCGATGCTCTACCTGGGGCGGGGGCGCCGGGAGCTGGCCCTGAACGGGCACCGGGGGTCGCGCGCGCTGGTGATCGGAGGGACCCCTTTCGAAGAGGACCTGGTGATGTTCTGGAACTTCGTGGGGCGCAGCCATGAGGAGATCGTGGCCGCGCGCGAGGCCTGGGAAGAGGAACGGGCCGTACCGCGCGCGGATCGGCCGGATTCGGGACCGCTCGGCTCGGAGCGCTTCGGAGGGGTTCCCGGGGACCCCGCGGACCCCCTGCCCGCGCCCGCCCTGCCCAACGCGCACCTACGCCCCCGGTCCCGGTACAAGCGCAGGTGAGGGCCTAGGGCGTGTTTCTTGGATCATTTTCGGCTCGCGACTACCAGAACGACGCTCGCTGATCGGAAAAGCCTCCAATAGACACACCCTAGCCGTCCCCGGCGTCCTCTGGGCCCCCGGCGTCACCGGGGTCGGCGCTCCGGAACAGGCCGCCTTCGGCCAGCACGCGCCGCACCTCCTCGATGCGGGCGTCGTCGAAGGCGGCCCCGGGGTCGGGCTCCAGGAAGGCGGTGGCGACCGAGGCGAGCGCGAGCGCGGGCAGCGACCACTCGGTCGCGCCGGGGACCCCGAGCGCGTCGGTGCGCACCGTCTGCTCGGACAGCACGGGCGTGGTGGGCGCCATGACCACCATGCCGCGCACGGTCGCCCCCGCGATCGCGGCCAGCGCCTCGAAGCCCGCCCCCAGCCCGGGGCGCAGGCGCAGCCCGAGCAGCGCGGCGCACTGTTCGTAGAAGGCGGCGAGCCGGGAGGCGAACCGGCGCTCGGAATCGGCCAGGGCCCCCCGCACCCGCTCGCGGAAGTCGCTCTCGGGCAGGCTCAGGAACGTGGCGTGCAGGGCCAGGTAGGTGCGCCACTCGGGCGAGTTCAAGAACGTCTCCAGCTCGCGGGGCGCGCCCCGGCGCAGCACCTCGGCGGCCACCCCCACGCGCTGGGAGGGCACGCGGAGCCGGTCGAGGTGCTCCAGGACCGTCCGCTCGACGCCGCGCACCGCTTCGGGGTTGGTCCCCCCGACGGCCGGGCTCGCCCCGCGCGCCAGCTCCAGCAGCAGGTCGCTGAAGAACAGGTCCTTGTAGGGCCAGCGGCGGTAGACCGCGCTGCGGGAGACGCCCGCGTCGCGGATGACGTCCTCGAAGCTGATGTGGTCCAGGCCCACGGTCAGGCCGGCCCCGTTGACCTGGTCGACGGCGGCCCGGAGCATGCGCTGCTCGGTCTCGGTGTCGGACAGGCGGCGGCGCCGCCGCGTCGGTCCCGCGTCCTTCCGGGGGTGCCCGCTCATGGATCCGTCCTTGGGATACGATGTCTCAAATTCCGAATATCAGGTTCATTCTATTGTGCGACGCGCGTGAACGCGCGGGGTCCGGACCGCCGATCGGCGGTCCCCCCGCCGGCGAGGGGAGAAGGATGCCTGACCACGACACCGCCTCCGGCGGTGACCAGCCCCTGGAGACCGCCGAGTCGGAACTGGCCACCCGCCGCGGCCCCTTCCGGGCCGTGGCCTTCCGCGACCCGCAGGAGGGCGGCGAGCACCTGGCGCTGGTGCGCGGCCCCCTCTCCGGCGGCGGGCCCGTGCTGGCCCGCGTCCACTCCGAGTGCCTGACCGGGGACGTCTTCGGCGCCACCCGGTGCGAGTGCGGCGAGCAGCTCGACGCCGCCCTGGAGGCGATCGCGGCCGAAGGGCGCGGGGTGCTGGTCTACATGCGCGGGCACGAGGGCCGCGGCATCGGCCTGCTCGCCAAGGTGCGCACCCACATCCTCCAGGACGAGCAGGGCCTGGACACCGTCGACTCGGCCACCTCCCTGGGGTTCCCGGTCGACGTGCGCGACTACCGCCCGGCCGCGCGCATCCTGCGGCACCTGGGAGTGGGGGCGGTGCGCCTGATGTCCAACAACCCCGACAAGGTGGCGGCCCTGGAGGCCCACGGCGTCCCGGTGGCCGCCCGCGTGCCGCTGCTGGCGCCCGCGCACAGCGGCAACATCGCCTACCTGACCGCCAAGCGCGACCGCCTCGGCCACGACCTTCCGCAGGTCGACGGCGCGGCCGGGGGCCGCCGTGGGTGAGCCGGACCCCCGGGGCGCCGACCTGCTCCCGGTCGCGCGCGAGGCGGCGGCCCTGGCCCGGCGGATCATCGCCGAGCGGGCCCCGCGATCGGTCGCCTCCAAGGGCGACCGCGACATGGTGACCGACGTCGACCTGGCCGTGGAGGAGGCGCTGCGGGACTTCCTGGGCCGGGAGACGCCCCAGCTGGGCGTGCTCGGCGAGGAGGGCGGGCGCACCGGCGCCGGGGACGCGCCCTACTGGGTGGTCGACCCCGTCGACGGCACCGCCAACCTGGCCCGCGGCATCCCGCTGTGCGGGGTGACCGTCGCGCTGGTGCGGGGCCGCACGGCCGTCGCGGCCGCGATCGACTTCCCCTTCCTGGGCACCGCGTACGCGGCGGCGGCAGGGGTAGGGGCCTACTGCGGGGACGAGCGGCTGCGCGTCGCGGGAACCGCCGAGGAGGCCGCGGCCCTGGTGTCGGTCGGCGACTTCGCGGTGGGTCCGGGCGCCCAGGCCAAGAACCGCGTGCGCCTGGACCTGCTGGGGCGGCTGGGCGCCCGGGTGCAGCGCATCCGGATGCTCGGCACCGCCGCGGCCGACCTGGCCTGGACCGCCCACGGGCGGCTCGACGCGGCGCTCATCCTGGCCAACCGGCCCTGGGACACCGCCGCCGGGGTGCTCCTGGTGCGCGAGGCGGGAGGGGCCGTCCTCGACCGGGACGGCTCCGAGCACACGGTGGACTCCGAGGCGACCATCGCCGTGGCCCCCGGGGTCCGCGAAGCGTTGATGGCGGAGGTGGAGCGCGCATATGGGAATCTGTGAGATCCCCGCCTACGCGCGGCCCGCCGCGCCGCCCACGGGGCCGTGGTGCGGGACGGCGCTGGGCGCCCTCGCCCTGCCGGTGCTGATGTCGCTCATGGCCGCGACCGTCGGCCTGGGCGCCGCGGGCTGGGCGGCAGGGGCCGTCTACGCGCTCGTGCTGTGGGTGCTGCTCGCGCGCGGGCTGCGGCGCGACGGCGCGGCGACGATGCGCCCGGCCGACCGCGTCACCCTGGCGCGCGCGGTGCTGGTGGGCGGGGCCGCCGCACTGGTGGCCGACGCGGCCTTCGGGCGGCCGGGGCACACGTGGACGCTGGTCGCGATGTCCGCGGTGGCGCTGGCCATGGACGGGCTCGACGGGCCGGTGGCCCGGCGCACGGGCACGGCCTCGCGGCTGGGGGCCCGCTTCGACATGGAGGTCGATGCCTTCCTGATCCTGGTGCTCAGCGTGCACGCCGCGTTCCTCCTCGGGCCGTGGACGCTGGCGATCGGCGGGGCGCGCTACGCCTTCGCCGGTGCCGCGCGCGTGGCCCCGTGGTTGGGCGGGGACCTTCCGCCCAGCACCGCGCGCAAGGCGGTGGCCGTCGTGCAGGCGGTGGCGCTGATCGTGGCCGTCAGCGGTGTCCTGCCCCACGGGTTCGCGGTCGCAGTGGCGGCGGGGGCTCTGGCACTGCTGGCGTGGTCCTTCGGCAGGGACGCACTGTGGCTGTGGCGCGCGCGGGAACGGCGGCGCGTGCGGGAACGGACACCGAACGGAGGATGAGTACGTGCAGCGCACAGCGCGCGCCTATTGGGTGACCGCCCCCGGGCGCGGGGAGATCCGCCCCGCCGCCCTCCCCGAGCCGGGCGACGGCGACGTCGTCGTCCGCACCCTCTACACCGGCGTCAGCCGGGGCACCGAGTCCCTCGTGTTCGGCGGCCGCGTCCCCGAGAGCCTCAGGCAGGACATGCGGGCGCCCCACCAGGAGGGCGAGTTCCCCGGCCCGGTCAAATACGGCTACCTCAACAGCGGCGTCGTCGAGCAGGGGCCGCCCGGCCTCGTCGGACGCGAGGTGTTCTGCCTCTACCCGCACCAGACCCGGTACGTCGTGCCTGCGGACGCCGTCGTCCCCCTGCCGACGGAGGTGCCCGCCCGGCGGGCCGTGCTCGCCGGGGCGGTCGAGACCGCCGTCAACGCCCTGTGGGACGCGGCCCCCCGGGTCGGGGACCGCGTCTGCGTCGTCGGGGCGGGGATGGTGGGCTGCTGCGTGGCGCGGCTGCTGTCCGCCCTGCCCGGGGTGCGGCTGCGGCTCGTGGACACCGACCCCGGCCGGGAGCGGGCCGCCGAGCGGCTGGGCGTCCCCTTCGCCGCGCCCGGCGCCGCCCAGGACGGGTGCGACCTGGTGTTCCACACCAGCGCCTCAGAAGAGGGGCTGGCCCTGTCCCTGGGGCTGCTCGGCACCGAAGGCGAGGTGATCGAGCTGAGCTGGTACGGCGACCGGCAGGTGCGCCTCCCGCTGGGGGAGGCGTTCCACCCCCGGAGGCTGGCGGTGCGCTGTAGCCAGGTGGGGCGGGTGTCCCCGGCGCGCAGCGCGCGCAGGACGCTGCGCGACCGCCTGGCCCTCGCGGTGGGCCTGCTCGCCGACCCCGCCTACGACGCGCTCATCACCGGCGAGAGCCCGTTCGAGGAGCTGCCCGAGGTCATGCCGGGCCTGGCCGACGGCCGGATCCCCGCCCTGTGCCACACCATCGCCTACGCCTGAGGAGGCCCCCGTGTTCCACGTCACCGTCCGCGACCACTTCATGGCCGCCCACAGCTTCCGCGGCGACGTCTTCGGCCCCGCCCAGGCCCTGCACGGCGCCACGTTCGTCGTCGACGCCTCCTTCCGCCGCCCCGAGTTGGACGAGGACGGCGTCGTCGTCGACATCGGCCTGGCGAGCGCGCGCCTCGGCGAGGTCCTGGCCGACCTGAACTACCGCAACCTCGACGGGCACCCGGAGTTCAAGGGCGCCAACACCACGACGGAGTACCTGGCCAAGGCCATCGCCGACCGGCTCGCCGAGCGCATCCGGGCCGGGGGGATGGGGGAGGGGGCGCGCGGCCTCACCGGGCTCCAGGTCACCCTGCACGAGTCCCACGTGGCGTGGGCGGGCTACGAGCGGGCGCTGTGAGTGCCGTGAGCGCCGTGGGCGGCACGGTCTTCGTCGTCCCCGCGGCCGCCGCCGACCCGGCGGCGCCCAGCGGGGGGAACGTCTACGACCGGCGCATCCTGGAGGAGCTGGCGCGCACCGGGGTGCCCGTGCGCGGGGTCCCGGTGGACGGCGCGTGGCCGCTCCCGGACGCGTCCGGGAGCGGCCGGCTGGCGGCCGCCCTCGCCGACCTGCCGGACGGTGCGCCGGTACTGGTGGACGGCCTGGTGGCGTGCGGGGTCCCCGAGGTCGTCGTCCCGGCCGCGGCCCGGCTGCGGCTGGCCGTGCTCGTGCACCTCCCCCTGGCCGACGAGACGGGGACGCCGCCCGGGCGCGCCTCGGTGCTCGAACGCGGCGAGGGGGCGGTGCTGCGCGCGGTGGACCTGGTGGTGGCCACCAGCGGCCACGCGGCGCGGGACCTCGCCCGGCGCCACGGGCTCGACCCGGAGCGGGTGTGCACCGTGGAGCCGGGCACCGCTCCCGCCCCCGCGGCACCCGGGAGTGACGGTGCCTCGCGGCTGCTGTGCGTGGCCTCGGTGACCCCGCGCAAGGGGCACGACGTGCTCGTCGAGGCGCTCGCCGCGAACCGCGCACGCCGGTGGGTGTGCGTGTGCGCCGGACCCGAACCCGCGGGCTCCGCCTTCCCGCGGCAGGTGCGGCGGCGGATCGGCGAGCACGGCCTCACCGGCCGGGTCCGCTTCACCGGCCCTCTGGAGCCGCCCGCCCTCGACCGCGCCTACGCCGAGGCCGACCTCGTCCTCCAGCCCTCGCGCGCGGAGACGTTCGGCATGGCGGTGGCCGAAGCGCTTGCGCGGGGCATCCCCGTCGTGGTCGGCGCGGCGGGCGCGCTCCCGGCGACGGTCGGGCGATCGTCGGACGGCACGGTGCCCGGCCTGCTCGTCCCGCCGGACGACGCGTCCGCGCTCGGGGCGGCGATCGGGCGCTGGCTGGAGGACGAGGCCCTGCGCGACGAGCTGCGCGCCGCAGCGCGCGCGAGGAGAGCTGAACTGCGCACCTGGCAGAGCGCGGCCCGGGACATGGCCGGAGTCCTGGAACGGCTTGCGGCCGCGCGCCGGACACAGGAGGGGGCGCGATGAGCGTTCCGGAGCACTCGGGGTTCGCCCCGTACTGGCTCGCCTTGAGGGAGCCCGCCGATGCCGCCGCGCGCGACCGGGACCTTGCGGCGGAGGCCGCGCGGGAGCTGAGGCGGCCGGACGCCGAAACGCCGCTCGTCATCCGCGACCTGGGCGGAGGCACCGGCTCGATGGCCCGCTGGCTGGCACCGCTGCTGCCCGGACCGCAGCACTGGATCGTCTACGACCACGACCCGGGCCTGTTGGAGCGCGCGCGGGAGCACGGCCCGCGCGCGTCCGCCGACGGGCGGCCGGTGACCGTTGAGACGCGTACCACCGACCTGATGGACCTGCGTGAGGCCGATCTGCGCGGGGCGGGCCTGGTGACCGCCTCGGCGCTGTTGGACCTGTTCACGCGCGAGGAGGTCGAAGGAGTGGTCGCGGCGTGTGTCGGCGCGCGCTGCCCGGCCCTGTTCACCATGTCGGTGAAGGGCAGGGTCACCGTGACCCCGGGAGACCCCCTGGACCGCGAGATCCAGGAGGCCTTCAACGCGCACCAGCGCCGGGAGGGCGGGGGCAGGGCACTGCTGGGGCCGCACGCGGTGGAAGCCGCGGCGGAGGCGTTCACCAGGGCCGGGGCACGGGTCGTGACGCGGCCCAGCCCGTGGCGCCTGGGCGCCGACCGGCGCGCGCTGGCGGCCGAATGGCTGGAGGGGTGGGTGAGGGCGGCCGTAGAGCAGTGCCCGGACCTGGCCACGAGAGCGGAGAGGTACCTGTCCCGCCGCCGGGCCGAGTGCGCCGACGGCGGCCTGTACGTGGAGGTGCAGCATGAGGACGTCCTGGCACTGCCGCCGGGGGAGCGCCATCGTGAGGATGCCGCAGGCCGCGGCCCGGCCTGAAACCGCAACCAGCGGGCGGCCTGGTGGCCCGGCCCCGGTGGCCGGTCGAGGCCGCGAGCGGGGCCCCTGTCCCGCTGTGCCGTCGTGACCTGCATTGATCTGGGGCTGTCGGGGCAGTCCCAGCGAGAGGGGGGCTGAATGTTCGCGAATCGGGGCAACCGGTGTGGGCCCCGGTGGCATCATGATGGCAGCCTGGCCCGCCCCGGGACGGAGGGCCGGACGGGGGCGCGATGGTGACCGGGACGACGGAAGCGGCCGAGGCGGCCGAACCTGAGCCGCGGCGGCGCGCCGGTCCGCGGTCCGCGGTGTGGCCGTGGGCGCGGGCCCTGGCCGCCCTGGCCGTGCTCGGCGTCCTGGCCTGGCGACTGGACCTCGCCGCCGTGGCGGCGGCCCTGGGCTCGGTGGGCCCCGGACCCGCCGCGCAGGCCGTCGCGGCGGCCCTGGCCATCGGCGCCGCCACCACCCTGCTCAGTGCCCGGCGCTGGGTCCTCGTCGCCCGCGCCCTGGGCCTCCCCCTGCGCACCGGCCCCGCCGTCGCCGCCTACTACCGCTCCCTCTTCCTCAACGCCGTCCTGCCCACCGGCGTCCTGGGCGACGTGCACCGCGCCGTCGACCACGGCCGCCGCAGCGGCGCCCTCGGCCCCGGCGTCCGCGCCGTCGTGCTGGAGCGCACCGCAGGGCAGGCGGTCCTCATCACCGTCGGGGCCCTGCTGTTGGCCGCGCTGCCCGCCTGGTGGGGCCTCCTGGCCCCGGAGGCGGCGGCCGTCGCCGCCCTCGCCGCCGCCACGGGCGCCGCCGTCCTGCTCGCCTGGGCGCGCCGCGGCACCGCACTGCCGCGCGTCCGCCGGGCGGTGCGCGACGTGGCCGCCGATGCCCGCGCCACCCTGTTCGCCCGCCGCCTGGGCCCACGCGTCGCCGCGCTCTCGGCCGCCGTCCTGGCCGGTCATGTCGTCCTCTTCCTGGTGGCCGCCCGAACCGCCGGGGCCGCCGCCCCCGCCGCCGACCTGGTCGCCCCGGCCGTGGTGGCCCTGCTCGCCATGGCCGTACCCGCCAACGCCGCCGGATGGGGCCCACGCGAGGCCGCCACGGCCGCCGCGTTCGGCACCGCCGGGCTCGGCGCCGAACTGGGCCTGGCCACCGCCGTCGTCTACGGCCTGCTGGCACTGGCGGCGAGCCTGCCCGGCGCCGTGCTGCTGGCCCTGAGGCGCCGGTCGGGGCCTCAGCCGCCCCGCGCCGACAGCGGCGGCAGCGCACCGAATGAGGAGCACAGGCTGTCCAGCACGGCCGCGCCCTTGCCCGCCGTGGCCAGCGACGGGCGCCCCACCACCCCGGACGCGGTGTAGGCGCGCAGTCCCAGCGTCAGCAGGTGCGGCCGGTCCTCCGCGTCGTGGTCGGCCTCCGCGTACCCCGGCCCCACCAGCTCGGGGTGGGCGTGCAGCAGGATCGACGTCTCGACCTCGCCCGCGTGCATGTCGGCGTCGGCACCGCTCTCCAACCCGGCGGCGCCGCGCGCGGCCGCCCAGTCGGACGGCCCCGGGAACAGCGCCAGCTCTCCGCGGGCCTCCTGCACCGCGTTGCCCAGCGCGTAGTTCCCGCCGTGCCCGTTGACCAGCACCAGACCCGCCGCGCCCGAGCGCCGGACCGACGCGGCCACGTCGCGCACCACCGCCAGCAGGGTGGAGGCCGAGATGCTCACCGTCCCGGGCCAGTCCTCGTGCTCGTGCGAGCAGGACAGCGTCAGCGGCGGGAGCACCTGCACCGGGTACCGCGCGGCGACCTCCCGGGCGATGGTGCAGGCGATGACGGTGTCGGTGGCCGAGGGCAGGTGGGGGCCGTGCTGCTCGAAGCTGCCGACCGGCAGCAGGGCCGTGCGCCCCTGACGGTGCGCGGCGTCGGCGGAGGTGTCCATGGGCAGCAGGTGCCGGTGAGCGTCCATGGTCTCTCGACTACCACAGCGGCCCGCACCGGCGGCACCGGCGGCACCGTCGGCACCGTCCGGGGCGCGGGTCGCCCGGGGCCGTGCGGAGCCCGGGCGGAAGGGCTGTAGTCTGCCGGACGCGTTCGGTGTTCGACCGTCCGAGCGGCGTCCAACGGGCGCTCGGACCCGGGTAGCGAGAAAGGACCGCCGTGCCGTCGCCCACCCCTCCCCGCGGTCGTGCCCCCAGGGCGGTGGGGGCCGGGGCCCTCGCCGCCGCCCTGCCCCTGCTCGCGGGCGGGTGCGCCGCCGTGCTGCCGTCCTCGGTCAGGGGGGCCGTCGGCGGCGAGGAGTTCGCCGAGTACTCCCTCGAAGGGCTCGGGGCGCTCTGCGACACCCCCGAGGGCCGGTACACGCAGGCGAAGGAGGCGGAGTCCGGCCCCCCGCACTCGGTGGCGGTGTTCCTCGACGCGCCCGAGGACGACCGGGCCCCCGACCGGTTCGAGCTGACGGACCTGGAGGGCGAGTCGTCCTCCACCGGCCGGAACACGGTGACCGGCTGGACCCCCGAGGCCGCCGAAGACGTGGAGCTCCTCGCCTGCGTCGAGGGGCAGGGGCCCGGGGAGAGGCTCGGCGAATGCCTCTACCAGGACTCCTCGTACAGCGCGGCCGACCCGTCACAGCGCACCGTGGCGATGTACGCGCAGCGGTTCAGCGTCCACGTGCGGGAGCTCGCCACGGGGGAGCCCGTGTACGAGGACGAGTTCGAGATCAGGCAGGACCCCGGCACCGCCCTGGGCGGGATGTTCGGCGGCGCCTGCCCGACGACTCTGGAGGACGGTGAGCGGACGCCGAGCGAGCTGTACTCGGTCCCCGGCGGGAGCCGCCTGGTGTCGGAGCTGTGGGAGGCGGTCGAGGGCCGTTGACGCGGTCGCGGACCCCGGCCGACGCCGGTCGACGCCCGTTCGGGCGCAGGCGGTGTCCGCATTCGGCCACGGGTCTTCACCCCGCCGAACGGGCGCGGAGCGGGGCCGGGGCGGGCCCTCGCCGTTAGAGTCCCCCTATGGCCGCTCAAGACGCGAACGACACGCCGCTGAAGCCCTTCGACGAGGACTGGACCCGTGCGCTGGCCGTGGTCGCGCACCCGGACGACCTGGAGTTCGGCGCCACGTCCGCCATCGCCAGGTGGGCGCGCCAGGGCAAGCGGATCCGTGAGCTCCTGGTGACCAAGGGGGAGGCGGGGATCGAGACGGTGCCGCCGGAGGAGGCCGGTCCGCTGCGGGTGGAGGAGCAGCGTGCGGCCGGGCGCATCGTGGGCGCCGAGCGCGTGGACTTCCTGGACTTCTCCGACGGCACCCTGGAGTACGGCCTGGACCTGCGCCGCGCGCTGGCGCGCTCCATCCGCGAGCACCGCCCCGAGGTGGTGCTGTCCATCAACTTCCGCGAGCACTTCCCGGGGCAGGGCTCCTACAACCACGCCGACCACCGGGTGCTCGGGCCCGCCCTGCTCGACGCGGTCCGCGACGCCGCCAACACGTGGGTCTTCCCCGAACTGGCCGAGGAGGGCCTCAAGGCCTGGAAGGGCGTGCGGGCGGTGGCGTTCGCCGCCTCGCCCCGGGCGACCCACTACACCCCCTTCGAGGAGGACGACCTGAAGACGGGGATCGCCTCCCTGGACGCCCACGAGGTGTACATGGCGGCGCTGGAGGGCTTCGACCACAAGTCCATGCTGCGCCGGTCCGCCACGGAGGCCGGGGCCCGCAACGGCGTCGGCTTCGCCGTGGAGTTCGAGGTCCTGGACGCCTGAGGGAGGGGCGCCGCCGTCCCGGGGGTGTGGTTCCGGTGGCCTATGCGGCCTGGGGGAGGGAGGAGTCCCCGTCGGGGGGCGAAGCCCGAATCTGTGAAAGAATCATAAAATCGCAGGTCAAAAGCGGGGTTGTGGTGGGCGGGCGGACTTCATCCCTCCAGCGGCCACCCCGTGTACGCCTCGGCGAGGTAGGCCGACCCCGCCGCGCTCCCCGTGACCATGTCCAGCTCGCCGAGCTGGCGCCGGACGTCGAACGGGGACGCGTCCGGGGGAGTGTGCAGCATCGAGGTCATCCACCACGAGAAGTGCTGGGCGCGCCACACCCTCCGCAGTGCCGTCGCGCTGTAGTCGTCCAGACCCGCCGGTGAGCCGGTCGAGAAGAACTCGGCCAGCGCACGCGCCAGCACGGCCACGTCGGCCACCGCCAGGTTGAGCCCCTTGGCGCCGGTGGGCGGCACCACGTGCGCGGCGTCCCCGGCGAGGAACAGGCGCCCGTGCCGCATCGGCTCGCACACGAAGCTGCGCATCGGGATCACGCCCCGCTGGAAGATCGCCCCCTCTCGGAGGGAGAAGCCGTCCCCGGCCACGCGCGCCTGCAGCTCGTCCCAGATCCGCGCATCGCTCCAGGAGTCCGCGTCCTCGTCCGGAGCGCACTGGAAGTACATCCGCTGCACCTCGGGGCTGCGCGTGCTGATCAGTGCGAACCCCCGTTCGGAGTGCGTGTAGACCAGCTCGTCCGAGGACGGCGGCGCCTCGGCGAGGATGCCGAACCACCCGAAGGGGTAGGCGCGGAAGTGCTCGGTCCGCGCCGTTTCGGGGATCGACCGGCGGCTGATCCCGTTCGACCCGTCGCACCCGGCCACCACCGCGCACACCAGCTCCTCCCGCGTCCCGTCGGCGCCGGTGAAGGCGATGACGGGGCGGTCGCCGCCGATCCCGCGCGGCTCCACCTCCGAGCAGCCGAACCGGATGTCGGCCGAGGCGGCCAGACGTGCGGCGATGAGGTCCTTCAGTACTTCGTGCTGCGGGTAGAGCCACACCGACCGGCCGACCAGCCCGGCGAAGTCGATGCGGTGCGGCGCGCCGCCGAACCGGAACTCGACCCCGTCGTGGCGCGCGCCCTGGGCGAGGGCGCGGTCGCCGACCCCGTGCCGCACCAGCAGGTCGACGGTCCCCTGTTCCAGGACTCCGGCCCTGATGGTCCGTTCGATCTCCTCGCGCGTGCGCGTCTCCACGATCACGGACTCGATGCCCTGTTCGGCCAGGAGGAGGGAGAGCACCAGGCCCGCAGGGCCGGCTCCGAGGATTCCCACTCGTGTGTGCATGGGGCCACCCAACTAGGTGTCCTGAGTCACGGGCTAGTCTTGGCTTCCGTTCAGTGGAAGGCCCCGGGGCCCGGCCGGGCCCCGGGAACGGAGGCGTGGAGAGGGGGCGCGGATGGCCGCCGACGCCGAGCGGGAAGGCCGCTCCGTGACGGGCCGCGCGCTGCGGCTGCTGGCCGCCTTCGACGTGGCCCATCCGGCGCTGACGCTGTCGGAGCTGGCGCGCCGGGCGGAGCTGCCCTTGGCGACCGCGCACCGCCTGGCCGGTGAGCTGGAGTCCTGGCGCGCGCTGGAGCGGGGGAGCGACGGCCGCTTCAGGGTGGGCAACCGGTTGTGGGAGATGGGGCTGCTCGCGCCGGTGTCCAGCCGTCTCCGGCAGGTCGCCCTGCCGTACATGCAGGACCTGTACGAGGCCACGAGGGAGAACATCCACTTGGCGGTCCGGGACGGCTTCGACACGCTGTACGTGGAGAAGCTGTGCGGGCACCGGTCGGTGCCGATCGTGTCCAGGGTCGGCGGGCGGCTCCCGCTGCACGCGACCGGCGTCGGCAAGGCGCTCCTGGCGGGCGCGGACCCGGCGGTGCGCGAGGGCTATCTCGGCCGGACCCTGCCGCGCCCCACCGGTTTCACGCTGGTCGAACGCGGGCGGCTGGACCGCGAGTTGCGCGCGGTCGCCAGGCGGGGGTACGCGCTGACGCGGGAGGAGATGACCCTGGGGTCGGTGTCGGTCGCGGTCCCGGTGGCGCAGGTCGGCAGCGGACCGGACACTCAAGGGGCCGCGCGGCGGGACGGGACGGGCGACCCGCCCCCCGAACCCGCGGCCGCCCTGGGCATCGTCGTCCGCAGCCACAGGGCCGACCCGGCGCGCCTCGTCCCGCCCCTCAAGACGGCGGCCCAGGCCATCGCGCGCCGCCTGGAGGAGACCGCCCGCGACCCCGCCCCGGGGCTGGAGCACGAACTGCCGCCCCTGCCCCGCTAGGGGCCCACAGCGGTGTCGTCGGAGGCTGGTTCCCTATCCCTTCCCGGCCGAGGCGCTGCGGACGGGCGATTTCAGCCGGGGGCGGGTCGTGCAGGGCGGGTGAGGGGCGGGGTCAGGAGTCGCCCTCGGCGGTGGCGCCTCGGCCCGTGCCCGCGCCAGTGCCTGTTCCCGTGCCTGTGCCCGAGTCCTTGCCGCCGCCCCCGGGGCCGCCCTCGGCGGGGGAGCTCGCTGCCGCCGCCTTCGCCTTCGCTTTCCCCTTCGACGGTTTCGGCGCGCCGCCCCCGTCTTCCGGGGCGGTGCCCTCCGAGGCCTCGGCCTCGGCCGCCGCGAACGGGCGCTCGCGCAGCAGCGCCGCCACCACCGCCGCCACCGGGGTGGCCAGGAACATCCCGAGGATGCCGCCGATCACGCCGCCGCAGGCGATGGCCACCAGTACCACGGCGCTGGGCAGGTCCAGCGCCTTGCCGTAGACGCGCGGGGCGAAGATGTGGCTCTCGGCCTGTTGGACCAGCAGCACCACCGCCACCACGATCAGCGCGGTCACCAGGCCCTCGGTGACGAAGGCGACCAGCGCCGCCAACAGCCCCGAGATGAAGGCGCCGACGATCGGCAGGAAGGCGCCCAGGAAGGTGAGCAGGATGAGCGGCGCGGCCAGCGCCGGATCGATGAGGAAGAGCAGCGGGACGCCGATGCCGACCGCGTCGATCAGGCCCACGATGGCCACGCCGCGGATGTAGCGGCCCACCACCCCGTAGGCGGCCTCGGCCGAGGCGCGCAGGCCCGGCCGGGAGGCGGACGGCAGCAGCGAGTAGCTCCACTCCATCAGCCGGTCGCCCGAGTGCAGGAAGTACACGGTCAGCACCAGCACCAGCAGCGCCCCCACCAGGACCTCCAGGGCGGCGGTCCCGGCCGACCACACCCCGGTGACGAGCTGCTGGCGGTTCTGCTCGACCATCCGGGTGGCCTCCTGGGAGGCCGAGTCCACCACGTCGTTGAGGAGCAGCGGGTCCAGGCCCAGGGTGTAGGCGTACCGCTGCAGGGTGTCCGGCACCCGCCCGAGGCTCTCGACCAGGTCCTCGGTCCCCGAGACCGCGGGCCGCACGACCAGGGTGACGACGCCGCCGAGCACGACGAGGGCGCCCAGGAAGGCGCCGGTGGTGGCCGGGCCGCGCCCCAGCCCCAGGCGGCGCAGGCGCAGTACCAGCGGCATCAGCATCGAGGTGAGGAAGACGGCGAGCACCACGGGGACGGAGACGACCTTGACGTAGGCCAGCCCCCACAGCAGCAGGACGATGACGGTTCCGATGAGCAGGATCCGCCAGGCGGCGTCGCCGAGCCGGTAGAGCAGGGACGGGTCGTCTTTCACGTGCGGTCCTCGGTTCGCGGCGGTGCCCGGCCGGCGGTGCCCGGCCGGGCCGGGCGGTGCCGGGGCACCTCCCGCCCTCCGGTGATACCCGCACCGGCGCCGGAGGCGTGTCCGCCCGGTCGGCGTGTCGCGTTTTCCCGCGGGGCCGGCGCGGCGCGCACCGAGCCGGGGCCCGGGATTCCCGTCCACGGGCGGTCGGCCTCCTTCCCAGGGAAGGGACTCAGGGCAGGAAGCGGTCGGGGGCGGGGCCCGGAACCGGAACCGGAACCCGAGAGTCCCGGACGCCTCATTCGAATAATAAGCGTGAAAGCAGGGGGAACGCGACTATCGCCGGGTGTGTTCATTCCCGGGACCGAGGGGGCCCTTGTGGTACTCGGAGCCCGTGCATAGCATCAACTCCGCTGTCCGTGGATCGCCGTGGATCGCCACGGGAGCCGTTTTCCTCTCGAAAGGAGAGTATGTCGTGCTGAAAAAGATCGCGATCGTCGCGAGTGTCGGCCTCCTCGGATTCTCCGGAATGGTCGGGACGGCGGCCGCCGCCGACTTCCACGTCTATGAGCACGACGATTTCAACGGCCGCAACCAGGAGTTCAACGGAAGCGACCGCAACCTGGCGAACAATTACTTCGATGGCGGCGGCGCCATGAACGACCACATCAGTTCCATGAAGAACCACGCCGACCACGGAATCTCCATGTACCAGCACGGGGGGAGCAGCTGTGGAGGCATAACCTACTACGCCCGCGCCGATTCCGAGGACCGGGATCTGACCAACAACGACTTCGACAACCGTGCGAGCTGCATCATCTTCCACGGCTGAGAGGCGGTCGAGAGACACCGTGTCGAAACGGTCCGGGAACAGGGGGGCGGGACCCGCGGGCCGGTCCGTGCGCGGATTCGGCGCGGTCCTGGCCCTCCTGGCCGCGGTGGGCTGCGCTGCGGGCTCCGGGGCGGCGGGGGAGGACGGTCCCGTCCCGGTCGCCCCGGAGGTGTACGCCCTGCACGTTCCCTTTGACGAGTACCGGCTCTCCGTGGTGGACCACCAGGAGGTCGCGTACGCACGGGACCTGCTCATGCGCTCGTGCATGCGCGACCTCGGCAGGGAGTGGGAGGTCCTCGAGCCGCCGGTGCGCGACCCCGCGCCGACGGACCGGCGGCGGTACGGCCTGATCGAGCCGCAGGTCGCTGCGCGCTACGGATACCACATGCCGCCGCCCGCGCCGGAGACACGAGAGCGCCTGCGGGTGCACGAAGAGCGTGAGGAGCTGTCCCCCGGGGACGAGCGCGCCGCCTTCGGCGGCGGGGGCGAGGACGGCGGGGGCGGGTGCCAAGAGCGGGCGGAGGACCGGCTGCGCGAGGATGTGCCACCGCCCGCCGAATCGCGCGTCTTCGACTACGAGTCCGAGGCGTTCGAGGCATCGATGGAGGATCCCGCGGTCGAGCGCGTCTTCGGTGCCTGGAGCGCGTGCATGCGGGACGGCGGGTTCGACTACTCCGATCCGATGGAGGTCCTGGGCGATCCCGCGTGGGCGCGGTCGGAGCGCCCGACCGACCACGAGATCGCCGTCGCCGAGGCCGACGTCCGGTGCAAGCGCTCCACCCGCCTGGTCGAAGTGTGGTCCGGGGTCGAGAGCCGCATCCAGCTCGAGGCCGTTCATGCGGAACCCGATGTGTTCGAGGGGTTCGCGCAGGCCAAGAGCGCCGAGCTCGAGGCCGCCCGCGACGTCATCGCTGAATACGGCTGACCTCCCCGGGAGAGAGCGCGGTCTCCCGGCGCGGCGTGCTTCCCGGGGAGGAAGGGGAGGTCGGTGACGGGGATCCGGCGCCGCCCGCCACCACCACGCGCGTCCGGGGCGCACAGCGCCGCCGCGCAGTGCTCGGAGGTCCCCAGGACGGCCAGTAGGGGCAGCAGGTTGCCGCCGGTGGTGGCCAGGTTGCGGAGCCGGCCGGAGGCGCCGGACAGCAGCGCCTTCGACAGCACCGGGTAGCCGTGCCGGACGGCCGGGTCCGCGGCGAGGTCGGAGTCGGGCACGCCCGCGCCGATGTGCAGCCCTTTGCCGGGGAGGGGGACGGTGCCCCCGAGGGGCAAGCGTCGCACGTCCACGAGCAGCTCCGCTCCCTGACGCCGCGCTTCATGTCGTCGACCAGGTTGGTCCCCCGGCCAGGTAGCGGGCTCCCCCACAGCGACTGAAACGTCCGGAGATCGCCTCGGCAGGGGGGAGGGGGCCGGAGAGCCGGGAGGTCAGCGGACGGCGGCCACCAGGTGGTCGTCGCCCGCCTGCCACAGGACCCCGGCGGAGGCGTACCCGGCCTCGCGCAGCAGGTCCAGGTGGTCGGCGGCCGAGAGCAGGTTGCTGCCGTGGTGGTGCTCGGGCGTGCCCGTGGGGGCGTCCTCGGTGGTCTGCGGGGTCGGGCGCTTCTCGGCCCGCAGGGGCGCCAGCCGCTCGTCGGCCAGGGCGGCGTCCCACCACGGGCCCCACTCCTCGCGTTCCCCGGTCTCGGCGCGGCCGGTGCGCCCGCGCCCGACCGCGTCGGCGAGCGCGTTCATGCGCTCATCGGGAAGCGGCATGTGGTCGGCGTTGGCGAACACCCCGCCGGGGGCGGTGCGCCCGGCCAGAGAGCGGTACAGGGCGGCCAGGTCGTCGCGCCCCATCCAGTGCAGCGCCGTGGTGGACACGGCCGCGTGCACCACCGGGGGCAGCGCCCCGGCCCAGGACGGGTCGGCCAGGTCGGCGCGGACCCAGCGCGCGGTGTCCCCGTAGTGCGCCGTGGCCAGGCCCAGCAGCAGGGGGTCGGCGTCGACGCCGATGAACGAGGCGTTCGGGAGCCGGTCGGCGAGCCGCGCGGTCAGCGACCCCGGGCCGCACCCCAGGTCGACGACGACGGGGGCCTCGACGTCGTCCAGGGCGGCGGCGACCGCGTCGGCGTGGACGGCGAAGCGCTCCTCGCGGAAGGGGATGTAGCCCTCCTGCTGGGCGTCCCAGCGCGCGATCCACTCGGCCGCTGCGTCGGCCGGGACGCGGGCGCTCTGGTCGGTTGCGGTCACGGGGTCCTCCATAACCATCGATACTGTTTTCGACAGTGACGAACGTACGGTGCGAGGGAGTGACCGGTCAAGTGGATTTCGACAGTCACATGAGCGGTGTGGTGGAGGCGGCCGTGCGCGCCGTCAACCTGCTGGTCCCCGGGGAGCAGGGCGGCCGCGCCCACGACGGGGCCGCTGGGCCCGCCGTGCTCGCCGAGGCGCTCTCGGCGGCCGGGCGCCAGTACGCCCACGAGATCCCCGCGCCGGAGGAGGTCGAGGAGATGCGCGGGCTGGTCCGGCGCATGTACCGGGTCTTCGCCGCGGTGGAGGCCGGCGACATGGACGCCGCCTGTGGGGCCGCCAACGCCCTCATGGCCGACACCAAGGCGATGCCGGTCCTGGCCCGGCACGGCGACGAGCCGTGGCACCTGCACTTCCACGCCGTCGACGCCCCCTGGGCGGTCGGCTGGTGCGCGGCCATGGCGACGGGTCTGGCCGTGGTCCTGGGAAGCTCGGCGGCGGGCCGCCTGGGCATCTGCTCGGCCGAGCGGTGCGACCGGGTGTTCGCCGACACCTCGCGCAACGGTACGCGCCGGTTCTGCTCCACCGCCTGCCAGAACAGGACCAAGGCCGCCGCCTTCCGCGCCCGCAGACGGCAGGGATGACCCCCTCCGAGGGGTCATTCCGCGCGGTCGGCGGAGCCTCCCGGGATCCAAGCCGTCAGCAGGGCGCCGCCGGTCAGGCCGAGCAGCATCCCGACGCCGAAGCCGCCGAAGTTGGAGGCGGGGAACGAGAACAGCGACAGCAGCACGGCCGTGAGGCCGAAGAACACCCGCTGCGCCGGCTGTGCCCAGCTCAGCACGCCGACCGCCACCATGAGCAGGCCCACCGCGTACCCCGACACCCCGGCCACGCCCTGCTGGAAGATGAGCGGCAGGGGGGCGAGCGGGGCCAGCGCCACCGCGGCGCCGCCCGCCGTCACCAGCAGCCCGCCCCAGAACGGGCGCGACCGGCGCCAGTGGCGGAACCGGCCCCGGCGGGTGAGCCGGCCCCGGCGGACGCGGCCCGGGGCGGCGGAGGCGGCGGATGCGGGGATCAGAAACATTCGTGGTCGCCGCGCTTCACTTCGAGTTCGAGGCCGGTCAGCGTGAAGGTCCCGGCGTTGACGGAGTACGCCCGCTGGCGCAGGCCGGTGATCTCCACGGTGCGGCCCTGCAGGGCGAAGCCCCCGGGCTCCCCGGTCCGGCCGGAGTCGTTGGCCAGGGTGGAGGCGTCCCGACCGATCTCGATGTCGCCGAACTCGGCGTCACCGGTGAGCTGGCGCATGTCCACCACCATGTGCTCGGCCCGCACCGGCCGCCCGTCCCCGCCCGCGCGGACGAGGAAGGTCGCCTGCCCGACGGGGGTGTCGATCAGCGCCGACTGGCACAGGTCGTCGAGCTCGGCGCTGTCGATGACGGTCAGGGCGACGGGGTGGGCCTCGCCGTCGGCGGTGACCGCGGTGTCGGGGTACTGGGCGAAGCCGGTGCCCTCCAGCCGGTCGGCGCGCACCTTGAAGACGTGCCCGGAGACCGCGAGCGACGCGGCCACACCCCCGCGCGCGGTCCAGAACGCCATGGCGGCGGCAGCGGCCAGGGCGGCCAGGAGGACGACGGCGAACCGCCTCCAGCCCGTCCTTCCGGGCTCGGCGGGCGGCACGCCGTCGGACGGCGGGGCGGGGGCGGACACGGGTGGTGAACCCCTTTCGGGTGACACATAAAGTCATGGGTAGATGACTTTATGTTACCAGCCGTGTCCGCCCACCCCAGGAGGTCAGGCCACGGGCGCGACCGCTCCGCTCCCGTCGGCTGCACCGGTCGTTCCGGCCCGGCCCTCCGGGGCATCCGCGGTGACCGCATCCCCGGTTTCCTCCGGCGACGCCCCGGCCTCCGGCCCCTTCGCCGCGAGCCCGAGCCTGAGCAGGATCAGCTGGCTCAGGTCGGCGATGGTCCCGCCGCTGCGCAACAGCTCCAACGGCGGGATCTCCAACCCGTACTCGTGGTTGAACGTCGCCAGCAGCTCCGTCGCCATCAGTGAGTCCATGCCGTACTCGTCCAGGCGGCGGTGGTGGTCCAGCCGGTCGGGGTCGACCTGCATGACCCCGCCCAGCAGTTTGGCCAAGTGGTCCGAGAGCGCCCGGTGCGCCTGCGCGGGGCTCAGGCCCGCCAGCCGGTCCAGGATCTGCTGTTGGAGCGAGGCGGCGTCCCCGCTCGCCGCGCCGGCCAGCGAGCTCATCCGCGGCGACAACGTGACCTTGGGCATCGACAGGCGCAGCTCGCCCATGTTGAGCCGCGCCACGCCGAACACGTCGTGGCCGCCGTGGCGCTCCAGGGCGCCGAACGCCTCGTCCGAGGTGATCGGGTCGAGCCCGAACCGGCTCAGGACGAGGGACAGCCCGTGGCGCGCGACGTATCCGGTGTCCGAGATCTGCCCCCACTGCACGGCCGTGCCCGCCTCCCCGCGCGCGCGACGGGCACGGACGAGCGCCTCCAGGTAGGCGTTGGCGGCGTTGTAGGACGCCTGCCGAATGCTCCCGAACAGGCTCGCCTCCGACGAGTAGACGCAGAACAGGTCGAGGTCCCGGCCCCGGGTGAGGTCGTCGAGCACCTGTGCCCCGCCGATCTTGGGGACCAGGGCGGTGGCGAAGCGCCCGCCGCCGAGCTCGCCGAACTCGTCGTCGTCCAGGCACATGGCCGCGTGCACCACCCCGCGCAGCTCGGACCCGTCCGCCTCGATGCCCTCCAGCACCGCCCGCATCGCCGCGGCGTCGGAGCAGTCGGCCGCGTAGGCGGTGGCCTGGGCCCCCAGCCCGGCCAGCTCCTCGACGAGGGCCTCGGCCCCCGGCGCCGACGCGCCCCTGCGCGAGACCAGGGCCAGGCGGTGGGCCCCGCGCCGGGCCAGGCGCCGCGCGGTGGCCGCGCCGAGGCCCTCCAGCCCGCCGGTGACCAGGTAGGTCCCGTCGGGCCGCGGGGCGGCGGGCGCGCCGCCGCCGTCCCGGACGTCCCCCAGAGGGTCGAGGGGGTCGAGGGTGACGACCACCTTGCCGACGTGCCGGGAGTGCTGGAGCAGGGTGAACGCCTCCCGGACCCGTGCGGCCGGGTAGGCGGTGTGCGGCAGGGGCCGGTAGTCGCCGGCGTGGATGCGCCGCGCCACCCGCTCGAACATCCGGCGGCACCGCCCGGTGTCGTTGACCAGGCCGGTCAGGTCGACCCCGAAGAAGGCGGTGTTGTCGCCCAGCGGCCGCATCGGCAGGGGGCTGTTCTCCACGAAGTCGCGCTTGCCCAGCTCCACGAAGCGCCCGAACGGGGCCAGGACCTCCAGGCTGCGCTGCAGCGCCTCGCCCGCCAGGGAGTTCAGCACCACGTCGACGCCGCGTCCGCCGGTCAGCTCCCTCACCCGGTAGGCGAAGTCCAGGCTGCGCGAGTCCAGCACGTGCCGCACCCCCAGGCGGCGCAGCAGCGAGCGCTTCGCTCCGGACCCCGCGGTGGCGATCACCTCGGCGCCGCACATGCGGGCGTACCGGAGCGCCGCGAGCCCGACGCCGCCCGCACCCCCGTGGACGAGGACCGTCTCCCCTTCGCCCAGCCGGGCCACCTCGCCCAGGGCGTGGTCGACGGTGCCGTAGACCACCGACATGGTCGCCGCCTCGGCGAAGGACACCCCCTCGGGGACCGGGCACAGCGCGTGTTCGAAGGTGAGGGCCTGCGAGGCCAGGCTGTGCGGGGCGATGGCCATGACGCGGTCTCCGGGCGCGACCGACCGCACGCCGGGCCCCACCGCACTGACCACTCCGGCGCACTCCAGGCCGAGGCCGTGCTCGGTGTGGGTGCCCTCCACCAGCTCGGCGGGGAGCAGGCCGCTCGCCCGCATGACGTCCCGGTAGTTCAGCGCGGCGGCGCGGACGTCGATCGCGACCATCCCCGGTGCCAGGGCGGACGGGACGGCCGATCCGCCGGAGCGGGTCCACTCCAGCCGGTAGCCGAGCCCGATGTCGTGCAGCGCGAGCGCGACCGGTCCGGCCTCATCGGCGGGAACGGTCGGGGCGTCCTCGACGACGCGGGGCACGAAGCGCCCGTTGCGGGTGAGGACGACCTCGTCCTCCGCCGACCGCTCGGCCAGCTCGGCGGCCAGGCGCCGGGCGTCGGCCGCGGCGTCCGGGCCGCGCTCCAGGCTGATGCGGGTGACGGACAGGTCGGGGCGCTCGTTGGACAGGGTGCGCGCCATCCCCCATACGGCGGCGTCGGCCGGCTCCTCGCACCGCTCCGGGGCGGGGTGCACCCCGCTGGGCCGGGTGACCAGGACCAGGTCCCGGTCGGCGCCGCTCTCGGGCAGCGCGGCGACCAGGCCGCGCAGCAGCGCGCCCCGGCGGTCGGCGGACCCGACCGGATCGGGGGCCCAGCCGCCGTCCCCGCCGCCCGCGCCGGAGGGGGCGGACAGCAGTACGGTGACGGTCGCCTCCGCCGCGTCGGCCCCCAGCAGGGCCCGCCAGCCCTCCTCGTCCCCGGGGGCGGCCGCCGCACGGCCCTCAGGACACATTCCCGCGAGCGATTCGGCCGTCGGCAGTTCGTCGGTGTCCTCGGCGACGACCACGTGCACCCCTCCGGGGGCCGGTGCGCCGGGCGGCGGCGCGGCGGCGGGCGCGTCCGCGCCCCGTGCCGCCAGGATCACCGAGAAGGCCTCGGCGTCTGGGCCCTCGTCGTCGCCGACCTGGACGATGCCGGTGAAACCGGCCTCGCGCAGCAGCGGCGCCCACTGCCCGCGGGAGAGGAACGCGCCGTCGGGGCGCAGACCGGTGTCGGCGGCCTCCCAGAACGATTCCAGGACGGCGAAGCCCAGCGCGGGCGCCACCGCGTCGTGCTGTTCGACCGCGAGCAGTCGCCCGTCCGGGGCCAGCAGCGACGCCACCCGGGGCAGGGCCGCGGCCATGTCCTCGGCCGTGTGCAGTGCGTTGGCGGCGACCACCAGGTCGTACCCGCCGGGTGTGAACCCCTGCTCGGCGGGGTCGGCGTTCAGGTCGAGGACCCGGTACTCGACGCCGTCGTACTCCGCCAGCTGCTTCTGGGCCGCCGCGAAGAAGTAGGGCGAGGCGTCGGTGACGGTGTACAGGGTGCGGTCCGCCGGGAGCAGGGGGAGCAGGGCCCCGGTGAGGCCGGCGGTGCCCGCGCCGATCTCCAGCACGCGCAGGGGCCGGTCCCGGGGGAGTCCGTCCAGGATTCCTCCGAGCAGGGCCTGCGCCAGGCGGTAGCAGAACAGGAACGGTGGACTGGTGGCGAAGAACTGGCGCAGGAGCTCGCCGCCCCCGGCGTCGGCGAACAGCTCCAGGGGGTCGGTCTCCCCCCGCGCCATGGGCGCCAGTTCGGCGGAGTGGCGTAGGGCCAGCATCGCGGCCGGGGTGTAGGCCGGGTGCTCGTCGAAGAGGGTGCGGAACGCGGCATCGAACCGCTCGGGAGAGGTGTGCGCCCTGAGGCGCCCCTCCTCCGTGCGGGAGAGCACTCCCCGGCTCTCCGCGGTCGGCAGGCAGAGGTCGAGGAAGCGGCGGAAGTGGCCCCGGATCCCGGCGGCCTCCAGGTCGGCGGGGGCCGCCCCGCCGTCGGCGGCCCCGGGCACCAGTTCGGTCAGCCACCGGGCCACCGCGTGGGACAGGCACGTCTTCACGTCCTCGACGAAGCGCGGGTGCCCCCACCGGGGCCAGTCCTCACGCACCTCCCTGAGGCGGTCCTCCGCGCGCGCGAGCGCCTGCGCCGGGGACGGCAGCGCTGCGTGCGCGGGGACTCCCGCCCCGCGCGGGGCGTCCGGAAGGGGCGCGGCTTCCAGCACGGTCCGCTGGACGTTCAGCCGACGCGGGCCGTGGCCGGAGAGCCTCCGCAGCCGCGCCCCCTGGATCTCCGCGCAGACCCGTCCCTCGGAGTCGGTGACGAGCATGTCCCAGCACGGCTCCTCGGCGCTCCGCGTCCGGTCGAGGACGTGCACCCAGCCTTGCGCTTCCGGGGCGCGCCAGACCCTGACCGAGGCCATCTTCACCGGGAGGAAGAGGGCGTCGTGCTCCAGGAGGCCTTCGGCCATGGGGAGCCCGGCCTGCAGGCAGGCGTCGAGGATCACCGGGGGGAGGACGAGCCGGTCCAAGGGGGAGGCGGCGCTGTAGGAGGCCAGGACCTCTCCCGGGCCGATCCGGGTCCCGGTCAGCGGCCGGAAGGCGGGGCCGTAGTTGAGGCCGATCGCCGTGAACCGCTCGTACACCTCCTCGGGACCGGAGGAGGCCGGGCACCGCCGCCGGGCCGCCTCCAGGTCCAGCGGCTCCGGGGCCCGCCCGACCAGGCGCCGCACCCGCCCGCGCGCGTGCGGCCGCGGATCGGCGCCCGGGCGGTCGGTGCTGGTGATGTCCACGGTCCCGTCGCGCAGCGACAGCGAGGTCTGTACGCGGACCTCGCCGGCCCGGGACCAGTCGATGGGCAGGGCGCGCGTGAACTCCCACCCGTCGGCCTCCACCGGGCCGCCGAGCGCCCTCTCCCCGGCGGCCAGGGCGATCTCGATGTACCCCGCGCCGGGGAAGACCACGGTCCCGCCGAGCCGGTGGTCGCCGATCCAGGGCGCCATCGCGGGCTCGACCGGCCCCTCCCAGGACGGGGCCGCGGCGGGGAGCCGCTGGCCGAGCAGGGGGTGCTCGACCGGGCCCGCGGGGACGGCGGCCCACTGGTCGCGTTCGCCCTGCCAGTGCCGCTCCCGCTGCCAGGGGTAGGCGGGAAGGTCGGCCACCCGCCCGGCCCGGGGGAAGAGCGCCCGCCGGTCCATGTCGGCCCCGGCGGCGAGGATCCCGTCGACGGCCGCCTCCATGGCGTGTGGGCCGGGCGCGCCGCGCTCCAGGGTGGCGCGGACGGCGCGGGGGCTCCGGCCGCCGTTCAGAGTGCGGCGCAGGTAGGAGCGCAGCACCGGGTGCGGCCCGACCTCGACGAACACCCCGATGCCCGCGTCGCGCAGCCGCTCGGCGGCCGGCCCGAACAGGACCGGGTCGCGCACCCCCCGCCACCAGTGCTCGGCGCCGGTGGCGGCCCCTTCGACGAGGCCGCCGGTGACCGTGGAGGCCAAGGGGATCTCAGGGGCGGACGGCGCGAGCCCTTCCAGCGCGGCCAGCAGGGGGTCGCGCGCCGCGTCCATGGCCGAGCTGTGGAAGGCGTAGTCGAGGTCGAGCATGCGGAAGAAGACGCCGCGCCGCTCCAGCTCGGCGCCCAGGTCCGCCAGGCGTGCCCCGTCGCCCGCGCTGTTGATCCCGGCGATCTCCAGCCCGGGGTGGCCGGCCAGCGCCTCTTCCGCCTGCTCGGGGGAGAGGGCGGCGGCCGCCATGCGCCCGGTGCCCGCGGTGGGCGCCTGGGCCAGGCCCCGGGCGGCGACGACGCGCGCCGCCTGGTCGAGGGTCAGGGCGCCGCACGTCCAGGCGGCCGCGACTTCGCCGACGCTGTGCCCGACGGCGGCGGAGGGCCGGACGCCCTGCGCCCGGAGCATGCGGTCCAGGCCCACCTGCACGGCGAAGAGGAGGGGCTGGGCGACCTCGGTGCGCTCCAGGCGCCACTGCTCCGGCGGCAGGGCCATCTCTTTGGCGACCGACCAGTCCAGATGGGGTGCCAGGGCGGCGTCGGCCCCATGGACGGCCTCGGTGAACACCGGGTCGTGGTGGAGGAGGTCGGCGCCCATCCCGGCCCACTGGGCGCCGTTGCCGCAGAAGACGAAGGCGACGCGGCCGTCGTCGGCGGCGGGGGAGGCGCCGGCGGTGTCGGCCGCGCGGAGCAGGCGGGCGGCCCGGCGGGGATCCTCGGCGCGCACGGCGACCCGGAGCGGGTGGGCGCCCCTGCGGACGGCGGAGGTGTAGGCGATGTCGTAGAACTCGGCCGGGTCGGCCGACTCCAGCCGTTCGGCCGTGCGCCCGGCGGCCTCGGCGAGCGCCTCGGGCGTCCGGGCGGAGACGACCACGGGAAGCGGTGCGGCGGAGTCGGCGGCGCCCTCGTGCACGGGGGCGGGCGCGGCGGGCGGCTCAGCGACGACGACGTGGGCGTTGGCGCCGCCGAACCCGAAGGAGTTCACCCCCGCGAGCGCGGGTCCGTCCTCCGGGGCGGACACGTCCAGCGGCGCCACCGCGGGGGCCAGGCCGAGCGCCGGGAAGTCGATGTCGGGGTTGAGCGGTGACGCGTGCAGCGACTCGGGGATGCGCCGGTGCCGAAGCACCAGCATGGCCTTGAACAGCCCGGCCATCCCGGAGGCGGGTTCGAGGTGGCCGAGGTTGGACTTGACCGAGCCGATGGGCAGGGGACGCGGGCGGCTCCGCGCGAGCGCGCGGCCGATCGCCGTGCACTCCGACGGGTCGCCCACGGGCGTCCCGGTGCCGTGCGCCTCCATGTAGACCAGCCGGGCGGGATCGGTCCCGGACCGGTCGTAGACGGAGCGCAGCAGTTCCTCCTGCGCCTCGGGACTGGGCAGCGCCAGCCCGGCGGTGCGGCCGTCGCTGTTGGCGCCCCAGCCGACCAGCACGGCGTGCACCCGGTCGCCGTCGGCGCGCGCGTCCTCCAGGCGCTTGAGGACCACCATTCCGCCGCCCTCGGCCCGCACGAAGCCGTCGGCGTTCGCCGAGAAGGTCGCGCACCGTCCGGCGGGGGAGAGCATGGAGGCCTGGGAGAAGGCCACGAACACGTGCGGGCTCAGGAGCAGGTTCACCCCGCCCGCGAGGGCGGTCCCGCCCTCCGCGGCCACCTGGCGGCAGGCGCGCTCCAGGGCGATCAACGAGGACGAGCAGGCCGTGTCGACGGCCATGCTGGGGCCGCGCAGGTCGAAGGCGTGGGACACCCGGTTGGCGGCGATCGAGTGGGCGCCGCCGGGCGCGGTGTAGGGCCCGATCCGCTGGTTCGACGACATCTGCAGGGCGCCGTAGGAGGAGTCGGAGATCCCGACGAACACCCCGGTGCCGGTGCCCGCCAGCCGCGAGGGGGCGATCGCGGCGTCGTCCAGGGCCTCGGCCGTCATCTCCAGCAGCAGCCGGTGCTGCGGGTCCATGGGGGCGGCCTCCCGGGGGGAGATGCCGAAGAAGTCGGCGTCGAAGGAGGCGACGTCGTCCAGGAAGGCGCCCGCGGCCGTATAGCTCTTGCCCGGCCGGGGTGCCGACTCGTCCACGAAGCGGGCGGTGTCGAACCGGTCCTCGGGGACGCGGCCCACCAGGTCGCGCCCGCCCTCCAAGGCCTGCCACAGGGCGTCGAGCCCGTCGATCCCGCCCGGCAGCCGGCACCCCGCGCCGACCACCGCGACCGCCTGTTCGGCGTATCCGGTCACGCTCACGTCTGGTTTCCTCATCACTCGGAGCTGCGACGACATACCGCGTCGTAACTGAAAGTATCGTTAGCGTCACACACGGAGATCGTGGTGGGAAAGCCGGGGGTGGCCGCATCCCCGTGCGCTTCGCGTCCGGAACCCCGGGGGTCCGCTCAGGCGGGAGCGGCCGTCGCGCCGTTCAGCAGGGCGCGCCGGAGGTAGGCGGTGTCGACCCGTCGTGAGGGCGCCAGGCGCAGCCCGAGTGAGTGCAGTACCGCGTCGCTGAAGCGCCGGGTGTGGTCCTCGTGTCCGATCAGCCCGCGGAATTTGTCCGCGACCGCCCCCGCCACATCGGCGGGGATGCTGGAGTCGCTGGGGACCACGCGGATCCCGAAGGGCTCGGCGAGCACGCCCGCCGCCTCGAACAGGCTCGTGCCCTTGCGCGTCACCACGTTGCAGGTGTGCGCCCCCGCCCCGGTCAGGCGCGGCGCGGCCGCCGCCATGGCGTGCGCCGCGTCCTCCACCGGGACCATGTGCACGATGGGGGCCACCGCGACGGGGACCTCCCGCCCGCGGAGGGAGTCGGCGAGCGCGGTGTGCACCGCCCCGAGCGTGTGCTGCAGCTGCTCCAGCATGTTCACCGGGCGTCCCGGGTAGGCGGGCCGGTCGGTCACCAGGATGCTCGGCCGGAACACGGCCGCCGACCCGCCCGTCCGTTCCGCCCAATCGCGCACCAGCTCCTCGGCGTCGTATTTGGAGCGCTCGTAGGGGGTGTGGAACCCGTAGGAGCCGTCGAAGTCGCCGTCGCCCACCAGCCCCTCGGCCCGGCGGCCCGCCACCGCCACCGTGCTCATGTGGCGCAGGACGGGGCGGCGCGCGCTGCGCTCCAGTAGGGCGAGAACGTTGCGCGTGCCCTCTACGTTGACGCTGTGCACGTGGTCGGCGTCGTCGGAGAGCGTCGTGTCGCCCGCGCTGTGCCACATCTCGTCGATACGGTCGGCCAGCTCGGCGTGCGCTTCGTCCGCCAGCCCCAGGCGCGGCCGTGTGACATCGGCGCTCACCACCTCCATCCGCCCCAGCGCGCGTGCGACCGCCTCCGCGTCGAACCCCCGGGCCTCCAGGTGCCGGTAGACGAGGCCGAGTGCGTCCTCGCGGGTGCGCCGCGAGAGCAGCACCACCTCGCCGGGGGCCTCCCCCTCGCGTCCGGCCGCGATGTGCTCCAGCAGGTGCAGTCCGAGGAAGCCCGTCGCCCCCGTGATCGCCGTGGCCATGCCCCACCCCTTCCGATCGGTCACTGAAAGTGTTGAGATGCTCGCACAGAGGAGTGGTGGGTCCGTAGCGGCGGCGCGGCCGCAACCCCCGCGCGGCATGCCCGAATCGCCGCGCGGGCGTCGGCCGTGCCGGTCGCGTCCCGGAGCCCGCCACATAAGGCGGGCCAATGATGAACCTCGGATTCTTGTGCTTTACCTATGGGTGTGACGGGTGCCACCTTGGGGCGCAGGCGTGATCCGCGCCCCACCGCCGCGACCCCGGCCGCGCAGGACGCGGCCCCGGACAGGAGGACCCGCAATGGCCAAGCCGTTCGCGTCATCGGCCGACCTGGACGACAAGGAGCAGACCCTCGAAGTCCTCGCCGACGGCGTCTACGCGCTCACCGCCGAGGGCGACCCCAACATCGGCGCGATCGAGGGCGAGGACTTCCTCGTCTGCTTCGAGGCGATGGCCACCCCCACCGCCGCCCGGGAATGGCTGGCCCGGCTGCGCGAGCACACCGACAAGCCCATCCGCTACCTGGTGCTCTCGCACTACCACGCGGTGCGCGTGCTGGGGGCCAGCGCCTTCGGCGCCGACGCCATCGTGGCCCATGAGAAGACCCGGCACCTCATCGCCGAGCGCGGCAAGGAGGACTGGGCCAGCGAGTTCGCCCGGATGCCGCGGCTGGCCAAGGACCCCGGGTCGGTCCCCGGCCTCACCTGGCCCACCGTCACCTTCGCCGACCGCATGACCATCGACCTGGGCGGCGACCGCGGCGAGCTCGTCCTGGAGCACGTCGGGCGCGGCCACACCGAGGGCGACATCGTCGCCTGGCTGCCCCGCCACCGCATCCTGTACGCGGGGGACCTGGTCGAGGCCGAGGCGGCCCTCTACACCGGCGACGCCTTCCACCGCGAATGGGCGGGCGCGACCCTCGACCGCGTCGCCGCCTACGGCGCCGACATGCTCATCGGCGGGCGCGGCCCGGTCACCCGGGGCCGCGCGGCCGTCGGCGCCGCCGTCGAGCAGACCCGCGCCTTCCTCACCACCATGCTGGAGCGGGTCGGCGCCGTGCACGACCGCGGCGGAACCCTCAAGGAGGCCTTCGAGGCCGCCCACGCCGCCCTGGCCCCCGACTACGGCCACTGGCCCATCTTCGAGCACTGCCTGCCCTTCGACGTCTCCCGCCTGTGGGACGAGCTCTCCGGGATCGAGCGGCCGGTCGTCTGGACCGCCGAGCGGGACCGCGAGGTCTGGGCCCAGCTGCAGGACTGACATCCAGCAGGACCGACATCCAGAGGAGCAATCGGAGGGCAGCCCCCCATGCCGAACCGACACCACCCCCCGTGCGCGGGCGCGCCCGTGCTCGTCCTGGGCGCCGGACCCGTCGGGCAGACCGCCGCGCTCCTGCTGGCCCACTGGGGCCTGGAGGCGGTCCTGCTCGACCGGCGCCCCGAACGCGACCCGGTCGGCTCCAAGGCCATCGTCCAGCAGCGCGACGTGCTGGACATCTGGGAGACCGCGGGCGCCGGAGCCGTCGCCGACGAGGGCCTGACCTGGGACACCGCCCGCACCTTCTACCGGAGCGACGAACTGTTCGCGGTGCGCCTGCGCGACCGCGGCGCCAGCCCGCTGCCGCCCTTCGTCAACATCTCCCAGGCCCGCACCGAGGAGATCCTCGACGGCGCCCTGGAGCGCGCGGGCGTCCCGGTGCGCTGGGGCCACGAGGTCACCGCCGTCGAGCAGGACGCGGAGGGGGTCACCGCCGTGTGCGCGACCCCCGAGGGCACGGTGCGGCTGCGCGGCTCCTACGCCGTTGCCTGCACCGGCGCCCATGGGAGCGCGGTGCGCCGCGCCCTCGGCGCCGACCTGCGCGGCAGCAGCTTCGAGGACCGCTTCCTCATCTGCGACATCCGCGCCGACCTGCCCGGCTGGGAGCGCGAGCGCCGCTTCTACTTCGACCCCGAGTGGAACCCCGGCCGCCAGGTGCTCATCCACCCCTGCCCCGGCTCGGTGTACCGGATCGACTGGCAGGTGCCGCCCGACTTCGACCTGGAGGGCGAGGAGGCCGGCGGCGGGCTGGACCGGCGGGTGCGGCAGATCATCGGCGACCGCCCCTACGAGGTGGTGTGGCGCTCGGTCTACCGGTTCCACACCCGCGTGGCCGACCGCATGCGCGCCGGCCGGGTGCTGCTCGCCGGGGACAGCGCCCACCTGGTGGCCCCCTTCGGTGCCCGCGGGCTCAACTCCGGAGTGCAGGACGCCGAGAACGCCGCCTGGAAGATCGCCTTCGCCCTGCGCGGCTGGGGGGACGGGGAGGCGCTCCTGGACAGCTACGCCGCCGAGCGCGGCGCCGCCGCCCGGGAGAACGCCGACGTCACCTCCGCCACCATGCGGTTCCTCGTCCCGCCGGGCCCCGCGGAGGCGGCGTACCGCGAGAGCGTCCTGCGGCGCGCCCTCACCGACCCCCACGCGCGCGAGGAGGTCGACTCCGGCCGCCTGGCCGAGCCCTTCTGGTACACCGGCTCGCCCCTCACCACCCCCCACCCCGAGCGCGTCTTCGGCGGCCGCCCGCCCCGGGGGAGCGCGCCCGACCCCTGCCCGGGGGTGCTCGTGCCCGACGCGCCGGTCACCGTGCCCGGCCGCCCCGACCTCGAGCGGCTGCGCCCACTGGCGCGCGAAGGCCTCACCTTCCTGCTCGGCGGCGCCGCCGACCCCGGGGCCGTCCTCGCCGCCGCCCGGGCCGCCGCGCCCGCCCCCGCGGCGGCCTACCGCATCACCGACATCGACACCGAAGGCGCCCTGGAGCGCGCCCTGGAGCCGCGCTCGGGCGAGGCCTGGCTGCTGCGGCCCGACGCCCACATCGCGGCCGTGGCAGACGCCTCCGACCCCGCGGCGATCGCCGCCGCCGTCCGCACCGCCCTGGGCGGACGCGGCGCAACGGCCGCCCCCCACGCACCCAGAGAGGAGACCACCGATGGCGTACTACCGGCGAGCGGGTGAGGTCCCGCGCACACGGCACACGCGGCACCCCAACCCCGACGGCGGCCTGTACTACGAGGAGCTGATGGGGGAGGAGGGCTTCTCCTCCGACTCCTCGCTCCTCTACCACCGGCACATCCCGTCGGCCATCGTCGACGCCCGGGTGTGGGAGGTGCCCGACCTGACGCGCACCTCCAACGCCCCGCTGGCCCCGCGCCACCTGAAACTGCACGGCCTCTTCGGCGACGAGTGGAAGAACACCGACACCGTCACCGGCCGCAGGCTCGTCCTGGGCAACGACGACGTGCGCATCTCCTATGTGGCCGCCGGAGCGCCCTCTGAGCTGTACCGCAACTCCATCGGCGACGAGTGCGTGTACGTGGAGTCCGGGGGCGCCACCGTGCAGACCGTCTTCGGGGAGCTCCACGCCGCCCAAGGCGACTACATCGTCATCCCCCGGGGCACCACGCACCGCTGGCTTCCCGAGGGCGGGGAGCCGCTGCGCGCCTACGCCATCGAGGCCAACAGCCACATCGCGCCGCCCAAGCGCTACCTGTCGCGCTACGGCCAGTTCCTTGAGCACGCGCCCTACTGCGAGCGCGACCTGCGCGGCCCCGAGGAGCCGCTGCTCCTCGAAGGCACCGACGTGGACGTGCTCATCAAGCACCGCGGGAACGGGCCCGGCGGCATCGCGGGGACCCGCTACACCTACCCGCACCACCCCTTCGACGTCGTCGGCTGGGACGGCTGCCTGTACCCCTACGCCTTCAACGTCGCCGACTTCCAGCCCATCACCGGCCGCGTCCACCAGCCGCCGCCCGTCCACCAGGTCTTCGAGGGCAACAACTTCGTGGTGTGCAACTTCGTGCCGCGCAAGGTCGACTACCACCCCGAGTCGATCCCGGTGCCCTACTACCACTCCAACGTCGACTCCGATGAGGTCATGTTCTACTGCGGCGGCGACTACGAGGCCCGCAAGGGCTCGGGCATCGGCCAGGGGTCGGTGTCGCTGCACCCCGGCGGCCACTCGCACGGCCCCCAGCCCGGCGCCTATGAGCGCAGCGTCGGCGTGCAGGCCTTCGACGAGCTGGCGGTCATGGTCGACACCTTCCGCCCGCTGGACCTGGGCGAGGGCGGCACCGCCGCCGAGGACCCCTCCTACGCCTGGACGTGGGCGGGCCGGGGGCAGCGGGGATGAGCGCGCCCCCGCTGTTCACCCGCATGCTCGACGACGCCGCCCTGTTCCCGCCCGGCAACGCCCCCATGGAGCGCGCGGTGCCGCGCCACCGCGCGCTCCGGCAGGGGCCCACCGCCGACTACGTCGGCCCGTTCATCGTGGCCGACGCCTGGCTCGCAGACCTGGAGTCCGTGCTCGCCGAGGAGACGGCGGGCGGGGCCGGGCCCGCGGGGGCGCTGGAGGCCGCCGTCACCGTACCGGGGGGTGCGGCGGCCGTCGGGCCCGCCCTGCAGCGCGCGCGGCGGATGCCGCGGGTGCGCGTCGTGGGGGCCGAGGCGGCCGGCGGCGACTCCGCGGAGGACGTCCGCAGGACCGCCCGCGCCCTCACCGACCACCTGCCCGACGGGGCGCACGGACACGTCGAGGTGCCGCGCCGGGCCGACCCCGCCCCGGCGATGGCGGCCCTGGCCGGGGCCGGGCACCGCGCCAAGTTCCGCACCGGCGGCACCACCGCCGACGCCTTCCCCTCCGAAGCCGAGCTGGCCGCCCGCATCGCCGCCGCCGTCGACGCGGGGGTGCCCTTCAAATGCACGGCCGGGCTGCACAACGCCGTCCGCCACACCGGCGCCGCAACCGGGTTCGAGCACCACGGCTTCCTCAACGTGCTGCTGGCCGCGGACGCGCTGCTGCGCGGCGCGCGCGCCGCCGAGGCCGAGGGAGTGCTCGGCGAGCGCGACGGGAAGACCCTCGCCCAGGAGGCGCGCACGGTGCTGGGCGATGAACGGCGCTCCCGCGCGGTGCGCGCCGCCTTCACCGGGTTCGGCACCTGCAGCGTGGACGAGCCCTTGGAGGACCTGGAGGCGCTGGGGCTGCCGCCCGGCGCCCCCGCCGACGGCGCCTGACCCCGGCCGCCCGAACCGACGACCCCAGGAGGACCACGAGGTGCCCGAAAGCTGGCTCGACATCGCGCCGGACTCACCGTTCGGCCTGCACAACCTGCCCTACGGGGTGTTCAGCGAACCCGGCGACCCCGGCCCGCGGACCGGGGTGGCCGTCGGGGCGCACGTGCTCGACCTGGGGGCGGCGGCCCGGGCGGCCGGGTCCCCGTTCGCCGACGCGGTCTCCGGCCCCTCCCTGGACGGCCTGCTGGCCGCCGGGCGGCCCGTGTGGGAGCAGGTGCGCGCCACCGTGCTGCGCTGGCTCACCGACCCCGCGCGCGAGGAGGGCGTCCGCCCCCACCTCATCGGACGCGACCGCGTGCGCATGCACATGCCCTTCACCGTCGGCGACTACGTCGACTTCTACTCCTCCGAGCACCACGCCACCAACGTCGGGCGCATCTTCCGGCCCGACTCCGCGCCCCTGACCCCCAACTGGAAGCACCTGCCCATCGGCTACCACGGGCGCGCCGGGACGGTCGTCCCCTCGGGGGCGCCCGTCGTGCGCCCGTGCGGCCAGCGCAAGGGGCCGGACGACCCCGCCCCCGTCTTCGGCCCCTCGCGGCGCCTGGACATCGAGGCCGAGGTGGGGTTCGTGGTCGGCGCCCCGAGCCGGCGCGGCGGCCGCGTGCCGGTCGGCGGCTTCGCCGACCACGTGTTCGGGGCGTTCCTGGTCAACGACTGGTCCGCGCGCGACCTGCAGGCCTGGGAGTACGTCCCGCTGGGGCCGTTCCTGGGCAAGTCGTTCGCCACCTCGGTGTCGCCGTGGGTCGTGCCCCTCCAGGCGCTTGAGGCGGCACGCGTCGAACCGCCGGTGCGCGACCCCGAGCCGCTGGAGTACCTGCGCGACGCCAAGGACGAGCCGTGGGGGCTGGACCTGGCGCTGGAGGTGCGGATCAACGGGCACGTGGTCGCCCGGCCCCCGTTCGCGCAGATGTACTGGACCCCCGCCCAGCAGCTCGCCCACATGACCGTCAACGGCGCCTCGGTGCGCACGGGGGACATGTACGCCTCGGGAACGGTCAGCGGCCCGGAGCCGGGGCAGCGCGGGTGCCTGCTGGAGATGACCTGGGGAGGCAGGGAGCCGCTGAAGCTGCCCGACGGGTCCGAGCGCGCGTTCCTGGAGGACGGGGACACGGTCGCCATCAGCGCGACGGCGCCCGGCCCGGAAGGGTCGGTCATCGGGTTCGGCGAGGTGACCGGCAGCGTCCGGCCCGCCGAGGAGTGACCCGGAGCGACCCGGGCCCGGCCCGGGCGATCGGGCGGGCGCCGGAGCGATGAGTTCCGGCGCCCGCCGGGGTCTTAATCCCTGAGCGCGCACACAGGGTGCGCGGCGGCCCGAGGGGGACGGCATGTCCAGCGACGGATTCACGACCTGCCTGTGGTTCGACGGGCGGGCACGCGAGGCGGCGGAGTTCTACACCTCGGTCTTCCCCGACTCCTTCATGGGGACGGCCATCGCCCAGCCGGAAGGGCTCCCCTCCCCGCCCGCCGACGAGCTGCTCGTCGATTTCACCATCAAGGGCGAGAAGTTCGTCGGCCTGAACGGCGGCCCGATGTTCACCTTCAATGAGGCGATCTCCTTCCAGATCCACTGCGACGACCAGGACGAGGTGGACTACTACTGGGACCGCCTGACCGCCGACGGCGGCGAGGAGGGCCCCTGCGGCTGGCTCAAGGACAAGTTCGGCGTCTCGTGGCAGGTCATCCCCAAGGTGTTCCTGGAGATGATGGGCGACCCGGACACCGCGCGCGTGCAGCGCGTCTCCGACGCGATGATGACCATGAAGAAGCTCGACATCACAGAGCTGGAGAAGGCGTTCAACGTCTGATCCGCACCCGGCCTCGACACGCCCTCCCCGTCTGACCGACAGTGGGAGTCATGGCGCCGACGATTCCCGACACCATGGACGCATGGGTGGTCGACCGCCCCGGCCCGCTCTCCCGGCGGCCCCTGCACCCGGTGCGGCTGCCGGTGCCCGAGCCCGTCGGGCGTGAGCTGCTGGTGCGGATCGAGGCGTGCGCGGTGTGCCGGACCGACCTGCACCTCGCCGAGGGCGACCTGCTGCCGCGCCGCCCCAGCACGGTCCCCGGGCACGAGGCGGTGGGCCGCGTGGCGGCGTGTGGGCCCACCGCCCGCCCGCGCGAGGAGGGGGAGCGGGTCGGCATCGCCTGGCTGCGCGGAACCTGCGGGAGGTGCCGGTACTGCGCGCGCGGAGCGGAGAACCTGTGCCCGTCCTCGCGCTACACCGGCTGGGACGCCGACGGCGGGTACGCCGAGTACGCGGTGGTCGACGACCGGTACGCCTACCGGCTGCCCGGCGACGCCGACCCGGTGACGCTCGCACCGCTGCTGTGCGCGGGCATCATCGGCTACCGCGCGCTGGAGCGGGCCGATCCGCCCGACGGCGCGCGGGTGGGGATCTACGGGTTCGGCGCGTCGGCCCATCTGGCCGCGCAGGTGGCGGTCGCCAAGGGGGCGACGGTGCACGTGGTGACACGCTCGGCCCGCGCGCGGCGGCTGGCCGTGGAACTGGGGTGCGCGTCGGCGTCGTCCCCGGCCGAGGGGCCGCCCGAGCTGCTGGACTCGGCGGTCCTCTTCGCCCCCGCGGGGGAGCTGGTGCCCAAGGCGCTGGAGTCCCTGGACCGCGGGGGCACGCTGGCGGTCGCCGGGATCCACCTGTCGGACGTCCCGGCGCTCAACTACCAGGGGCACCTCTTCCAGGAGAGGACGCTGCGCAGCGTCACGGCGAACACCCGGGCGGACGGCAGGGCGTTCCTCGACTTCGCGGTGGCCAACGGCATCCGGGTGGAGACCGAGCGGTACCCGATGCCGCGGGCGGACGAGGCGCTGGAGGCGCTGGCCGCCGGGGCGGTCTCCGGGGCCGCGGTCCTGGTCTCCGGGCAGGGCTGAGCCGCCCGGCCGATCCGGTGGCGCCTCGGCCCCCCGGTGCCGCCGCCGGAGGCCGCACGCCCCTTCCTCACACTCCTTTTTGACGTGTCACTGTGGACGGTCTAGTTTCTTGGGGTGCCGTCCGAGGAGGGGGAAGAATGCGCGGACTGATCGGATTCCTGCCGTGGATCGTCTACGGCTTCATCGCCACCGGCGACGAGTGGCGGTGGGGCGGGCTCGTCGGCCTCGGGATCGCCCTGGTCCTCATCGCCTGGGACCGGGCCCAGGGCCGGGGGTGGGACGAGACCATGGTCGAGACCACGGCCGCCGCCTTCTTCGCCCTCGTCGTCCTCTATTCGCTCCTGCGGCCCGACTCCGAACTGCCCCGCTACGGGCCCGCACTGCTCAACGCGGCCCTGGCGCTCATGGCCTGGGGGTCGCTGGCCCTGCGCACCCCCTTCACACTCGGCATCGCCAGGGCCATGGCGCCCGAAGAGGTCCATGGCACCGCCGCCTTCCGTGCGCTGAACACCGTGATCACCCGCTTCTGGGCGGTGTGCTTCACCGCCGCCGCGACCGCCCTGGCCGTCGTGCTCTCCCTCGACCCTTATGCGACGGCGCTCGTCATCACCATCAAGGCGGCCACCTTCGCGGTCCCGATCGCCTTCACCGTCCGGTACCCGAAGGCCGTGCGGCGGCGCCTGCGCGCCTGAGGAGCCGCGGGCCCGGACCCGGCCGGTGCCGCCCACGGCACGGGGGCACCCCGTGCACTAGTCTCCGCTCCGTCGGCCACCGTGCGTGGCCGCCACGGCAGGGCGGCCCCGTGCCGCCCGCGCCGCGAGGCCCGCGACCGCTAGGAGACCGAGCCATGCCCGCTGAGATCCCCGCCCGCGCCGCCCGCGAGATGGCCGCCCTGCTGGGCGGGCGCCCGGAGGCGCTGGACGCCCTCGACGCGGTCGCGCCCCGCGCCGCCGACGCCATGGCCGCCGGGTTCGCCGACGTCCTCAGCGAGAGCGGCCTGGGGCGCGCCGAACGCGAGATCGCCACCCTCGCCGCCCTGATCGCCCTCGGCGACAGCGGCCCGCAGCTCGCCGTGCACACCGCCGCCGCGCGCAACGCGGGCGTCGACGACTCCGAGATCGCCCTGCTGGTGCACCACTTGGTGCCCTACGTCGGGTTCCCCCGGGTCCTCCAGGCGGTCGGCGCGATGGGCCTGGCCCGGGTGGCGCCCGAGCACGAGGTCGGCCTCGGCGCCTGCACCACCCGCGTCACCGACCGCCCGGCCGACGGGGCGGAGCAGCGCGAACCCCTCGTCCTGCTGCACGCGCTCGCCCTCGACCGGCGCATGTGGAGCCGCGTGCTGGACCTGCTGCCCGCCGACCGCCGCGTCATCGCCTGCGACCTGCGCGGCCACGGCCGGGCCGCCGACGCCCCGCCGCCCGCCACCCTGCACGACCACGCCGGCGACCTGGCCGCCCTGCTCGACCGGCTGGAGGTGCCCGTCGCCCAGGTGGCCGGGTTGTCGCTGGGCGGAGCCGTCGCCCAGACGTTCGCCCTCGACCACCCGGACCGGGTCGCCCGCCTGGACCTGCTGGCCACCGTCGCCGACCCGAAGGACGCCTTCGAGGGGCGCGCCCGCAGCGGCGAGGCCGACGGCATGGCCGCGCAGATCGCCCCGACCCTGGCGCGCTGGTTCACCCCGGAGACGCTGGCGGAGAACCCGTGGGCGGTCCGGTACGCGCGCGACCGGATCGCGCGCACGGCACCGGCGGACTGGGCGGCGAACCTGCGCGCGCTGGCCGCCGTCGACACCCGCCCCCGCCTGCCGGAGATCACCGTGCCCACCCGCGTCGTGGCGGGCGGCGCGGACCGGTCGACCCCGGCCGACGAGGTGCGCACCATCGCCGACGACATCCCGGGGGCCGAGTACAGCGTCATCCCCGGTGCGCCCCACATGATGGCCCTGCAGAAGCCCGACGAGCTCGCGGCCGTGCTGGCGCGCTGACCGCCGGTCCGCCGCCCGCCGGTGCCCTGCGCGTCAGCCCGCCAGCGCGCGGGCCAGCTGCACGACGTCGTCGGCGACGAGGTCGGCGCCCGGCGGCGCGGGGACCGGGGCGGCCTCGGGGCCCCACTCCAGGGGCCGCGGGATGTAGGCGGTGCGGAACCCGGCCCCGGCCGCCCCTTCGAGGTCGTCGGGGTGGCAGGCCACCATGACCAGCCGCTCCGGCTCGATCCCCAGCAGCTCGGCGGCCCGGAGGTAGACCCGTCGGTCGGGCTTGTAGGTCCGGGCCAGCTCGGCCGACAGGATGCAGTCGAAGCGCAGCCCGGCCTGCTTGGTGAGCCGGGCGAGCAGGCCGACGCCGCCGTTGGACAGCGCCGCGGTGATAACGGGGGAGCGGTGGAGCGCCTCCAGGCCGGAGGGGGCGTCGGGCCAGGGGCGGAGGCGGTGCCATACCGATACGAGCCGTTCCCGGTCGGCGTCGCCGATCGCGTCCAGGCCGCGCTCGTCCAGGACCTCGTCGAGCATGACCCGGTGCAGCTCGTCCAACGAGCGCCACGGCGCCTCGCCGGAGACGACCGCGCCCAGGGTCGGGACGTACTTCCTTCGCCAGTCGTCGGTGACGGACGGCCAGTCGGCGTGCAGCCCGGCACGCTCGCCGACGGAGGCCAGCTCGCCGCTCACCCCCGACCGCCAGTCGGTCATCGTGCCGAACACGTCGAAAAGCGCGGCGTCAATGTCCATGGGGCCAGTCAATGCCCATGGGGCCGGTCTGACAAGCGGGGCCCGGGGGCGCCGGAGCCGGGCCCCAAATGGTCGTCGATGGCGTCGGCGAACGCGGGGACCTCGCTGAACAGCGAGTACAGGCGCGCCAGGTCGGGCGGCGGCCCGTCGACCGCGATCTGGTCGTGCACGACCCCGACGAGCCTGCCGTCGACGACGAGCGGCCCGCCGCTGTCGCCGGGGCCGATGGCCGGACCGCCCGAGGGGAACCCGGCGCCCACGAAGTGCGCAGGGTCGTACAGCAGGCCGTACGCCTCCGCGCTCCGCGTCCACGTGTCGTCGTCGAGGATCGGGAGGCACGCCTTCATCAGGACCGGGGAGCCTTCGCGGGGGCGGTCGAAGTCGGTCGCGCCCCACCCCAGGACCGTGCCCGTGCGGCCGGCGAGGTCGCCGTCGCCGGGGCGGGCCAGGGGCAGCGTCGGGAGCGGAAGCGGCCGGTCCAGGGTCACCACGGCGACGTCGCCGCCGGGGCGCGGCGTCAGGCCGCTGCCGGGTTCGGGCTCGGGGACGACCTGGTCGTGGCTCCACACCGCGACCGCCTCGCGCGTCCACCCCTCGTCGGTGCGCAGGTCGGTGCGTCCGGCGACGACCTGAAGGCCTTCGCGCTCCTCGGGCGTGTCCACGCAGTGCGCGGCGGTGACGACCTTGTCCGGCCGCACCAGGGCGCCCCCGCAGTACTGCCCGCCGGGCCGCTCGGGGAAGTCTCCGGGATCGGTGAGCGCGACCGCCCAGGGGTGGTCCTCGACGGACGCGGCCGAGCCGTCGACGATCCTGGTCTCCGCGCCACCGCCGGGCGCCTCGTCGGCGTGCGCGGCGCCGGGGGCACCGGCGACGAGGATCAGGAGGGTGCCCGCTGCCACCACGGACACCGTCGGCGGGATCACGGCACTGGACATGTTCCTCCTCGCGCTCGCAGGCCTGCGGAACCGGCGCTCCGGTGGGGGAGCGGCCCCACCCTAGGTCGGCGCGGAGCGGGGGAGAGCGGCCTTTGCCCCGGGTCGTACGCGCCCGTGTCGCCGTCTGGGAGCATGCGGCGGTGGACACGGGAGGCGAGTACGCGCGGCTGTGGACCGCGGCCGGAAGCGGCCAGGCGGAGCTCCGCGCCCGCCGGGGCCCACTAGGGGGTGTTGTGCGGATCACGACCTACTGCGCGACGCCCGGGCACGCCCCTCGCTGCGTCCTCATCGGTCGACAGCGCACCCAGGCTGACTCCCTCTTCGTCCTTGCGATGAACGCACCTGGACGCCGCTCGCTACGGCCATGATCCACCCAACACCCCCTAGACGAAGGTGACGCCCACGGCGGCGAGGCCGCCCAGGGCGACGCCCCACACGATGATCGAGACCGTCTGCCAGAAGATCACCGCGTTGCGGGACGCGCCGAAGGAGACGGTCGCCGCCGAGGTGATCTGGCTCGGCAGGGCCAGCGGCCCCAGGAGGGCGACCCCGGCGACGCCGAAGCGGTCGAAGCGCTGCTTGAGCTTCTCGCGGCGGGGCGTCAGCGGCCGCTCGGGGCGGGAGCCGCGCACCCGCGAGCGGATCCCGTGCGACATGTACACCGCGACCAGCATCGAGGCCACGTTCCCGAGGATGGCCGCGGGGATGGCCACCAGCGGCGAGAGTCCGGCCAGGACGCCGATCACCGATCCCGTGTACGACTCGACGAAGGGGATCACGCCCAGCCCGATCACCGCGATCCACTGCACCGCGGGCGGCAGGGTGTCGGTGAAGGCCTGGAGCTCTGCGTACATCGGTGGCGCCTCTCTCGTTCGCTCGGGTGCGTCCGGCCGCGGCACCGGGGCGGCGCCGCGTCCGAAGCCACCGTCGCCCATCGGGGCGGTCGCTGTGCAGTGCGATTTCGTCAGCACTTTTCCCTGATGTTCGTCACGGGTGCACCCGTGACGTGGCGTCACTGGCGGCGGCGGAAGGGCGGCGGGAGACTGGGGGCGCCGGTGGCGACCAGGCCGGATCCGGTGTGGAGGGGGAGCGCGTGAAGAGTGGGCGGACCGGCGAGACCCAGAGCAGGCTGCGCCTGCTCAACCTGGGGACCGTCATGGGGTCGATGTCCGCGGTCGGCGCGCTGCTCGTGGCGATGGACACCAGGTCGTGGCAGGCCGCGGTGCTCCTCGCCGTCGGCCTGGTGACGGCCCTGCTGGTGGTGCGGCAGTGGACCGTGGGCCGCTACTCGCCGCTCGCCCTCCTCGCGCTGGCCGTGACGGCGGCCGTGTGGGTGGCCGGGGCGCTGGCGGCGGACGTGCCGACGGGGGTCTACGCCTTCGCCGTCGTGGCGACCGTCATCGCCTTCGAAGTGCCGCGCCTGCGGTGGGTCATCGCCGCGGGCACGGGCGCCTCGGCCGCCGCCATCATCGCGGTGCGACTGGCGGCGGCGGGCGACGGCCCGGTGGAGGTACTGCTCCGCTATGCCGTCGTCACGCCGTGCATCGCCACGCCCGGCGTCGTCCTGACGGTCCTGGCCTACGCGGTCCACGATGTCATCGGAGAGCTGGGGCGCGCGCAGGAGCGCGAGGCCGAACTGGCCGTCATGCGGGAGCGGGTGCGCTTCGCCGGGGACCTGCACGACATCCAGGGGCACACGCTGCACGTGGTCAGGCTGAAGGTCGCGCTGGCGAAGAGGCTGCTGGAGGACGGCCACGGCGACCCGGCGCGCGCCGGGGAGGAGCTGGACGAGGTGCACGGGCTCGTCGGGGACACGATCGCCCGGACCAAGGAGCTCGCCTACGCGCAGCGGCGGCTGAACTTCTCCGCGGAGCTGGAGAACGCGAAGAACCTCTTCGAGGCGGCGGGCATCCGTGTCGAGGTGGAGCGGACGGGGGAGGTCGGTGCACGCGCGGGGGAGATGCTGGGGCAGGTCCTCAGGGAGGCGACCACTAACATCCTGCGCCATGCGGAGGCCGGGCATGTATGGATCACCGTCTCCGGGGCGGGGATCACGGTCGCCAACGACGGGGCGAACGGTGCCGGGAAGGCGGCGCTGGGCGGGCTCGCCGTGCTACGCGACCGCTTGGCCTCCGAAGGGGGACGACTGACGGTGGAGCAGGAGGACGGGGTGTTCCGGACGGCCGCGGCGTTTCCGGGTGCACGTGAACAGGGAAGGACGACCGGCCGATGACGACCGTGGTGCTCGCCGACGACGAGGCGCTCCTCCGCAAGGCGCTGGCCGCCCTGCTCCCGATGGACGGCGGGATCACCGTGCTGGCGGAGGCGGAGAACGGCGAGGAGGCGGTCGGCGCGACGCTGCGCCACCGGCCCGACGTGCTCGTGATCGACCTGGAGATGCCCGGGACCGACGGGTTGGGCGCCGTGTCGGAGGTGCGCCGGGAGCTGCCGGAGCAGCCGGTCCTGATGCTGACGAGGCACGCCCGGCCGGGGGTGCTGCGCAAGGCGCTGAAGCTGGGCGTCCAGGGGTTCGTGAGCAAGGCGGCCGAACCGGCGCACATCGCCGGGGTGATCGCCGCCCTGCACGAGGGGAGGCGGTGGATCGACCCGGAGGTGTCGGCGCTGGCGGTGATCGACGACTGCCCCCTGACGGACCGGGAGATCGACGTCCTGAGGGCGACGAGGGACGGCTACTCGGCGGCGGACACGGCGGCGATGCTGCACCTGGCCGAGGGCACCGTGCGCAACTACCTGTCGAACGCGATGCAGAAGACCCAGACCCGCACCCGCCACGCGGCGGCCCGCTACGCCCGCGAGCACGATTGGCTGTAGAGGGGCACCCCCTCGATCCTGCACTGAACCCGACGCGCATCCGCTTCCTGGCACCGTGAGGCTTGACGTCAAGTCAACTTGAGATTTTAGCGTCGCGGGATGGACGACGACGTGACCGCATGGATCCGCGAGCGGTCCCACCCGCTCGCCGCCCCCGACCCGGACGCCTCGCTCGACGAACTCGCGCCGCTCGACGAACTCGCGCCGCTCGACGCGATCGCCGACGGGGCCGCGGTGGTCGGGCTCGGCGAGGCGAGCCGCTTCGCCCACGAGGTGTTCACCGCGCGCTTCCGTATGTTGCGCTACCTGGTCGAGCACCTGGGGTTCCGTGCGCTGGCGCTGGAAGAGGACTGGACCAAGGGGCAGGAGCTCGACGCCCATGTCCGCACAGGACGGGGCGACCCCCGCCGCATCATCGACGCAAACGCCTGGGCGGTCTGGCGGACCGAGGAGTTCGCCGCCGCCCTGCGGTGGATCCGGCAGCGCAACCGTGCTCACCCGGATGACCCTGTACGCATCGTCGGCCTCGACTTCGCGCGCGTGCAGGCGTCCGCCTTCGAGAAGGTCCTCGACCACCTCCGGCGCCACGCACCCGACCGCTTCCCCGAAGCCGAGGCCCATTACGCGGACCTGCGCCCCGAGGGGGAGCCCGCCGGGAACGCCGCCCGGATCGCCGCCCACACCGACCCGGGCGGCCTGGTCGACCGCGCCGAACGGGTACGGGACCTGGTTCGGGACACCGGCCCTGTGGAGGAGCAGGAGGAGGCCGCGTGGAACGCGCGTGTCATCGCGGGCTTCCACCGGTGGCATGCGCCCGGCGTCGCCCCCGACTCCGCCCTGATGGCCGACGGCATCGTCCGTTGGCACCGCCGCACCGGCGCGCGGATCGTCTACTGGGGCGGTACCGGGCACTCGGCGGTCCGGCCCGGCAGCGAGGGCGGGCGCCTGCGCGACCACTTGGGCCGGGCGTACCGCTCGATCGGGTTCACTTTCGACCGGGGAGAGCTGCTGTGGCCGCTCGCACCGGCCTCGCCTGAACTCGCGGAGGCGACGCTGCGCGACGCGCGCCCCGGGCCCTTCCTGCTGGACGTGCGCGGCGAGGCCCCTGCCCGCGTGAGGGAATGGCTGGACGGTCCGACACGGGTGCGGGTGATCGGTCCGCACTACGACGCGGACCGCGATGCCGAGTTCAGCATGGAGGGCGATTCCCTGCGCACTCTGTTCGACGCGGTGGTGTTCCTGCCACAGGTCACCCCCGTGCGGCGGCTAGGGGACCGACCGGTGGGGCCGGCGTGCGTGGGCTCAGGGAGTTCCATGGCATGATGTCCGCTGCGGGGCCGGATAGCCGGGTAAGGACATGCGCGATCGCACTGGGCTAGTCGGGTGCGTGACATACCAATCTCGCGTGTCGCCCCGCTCTTGACCAGCGGAAACGCAGGAGCGATGGAAGGTCCGCTGGGGGGATACGGCGACCGCGAGCGAGAGACCGGCCGAACACCCGCCCCTCGGGACGTGTGCCGTTCGGGCCGGAAAACCAGTGGCCCCGGTCCCGGCGGGGCGGCGATGCTCCCCTCCATGGAGCGACACGATCCCCCTCTCCCCTCTGATCCAAAGAACGTCGTTCGGCACGGCTACAACGCCGTGTCGATGCTCTACCGCCGCTCGGACGACGTGCACGTCTACGCCGACTGGATCGCCGTCCTCGAGTCCCGCCTTCCGCGTTCTGCGACCGTCTTGGACCTTGGGTGCGGCTGCGGCGTCCCCGTCGCCCGCGCGCTGGACAGGGCAGGGCACGCGGTCACCGGGGTCGACATCAGCGACGTGCAGATCGACCGCGCGCGCAGCCTGGTCCCCGGCGCCTATTTCATCCGGGCGGACGCGGCGCATGTCGCCTTCCCCGACCGCGGATTCGACGCGGTCGTCTGCCTCTACTCCCTCATCCACATGCCGCTGCGGGACCAGCGGCGCCTCCTCGTCCGGATCGCCCGCTGGCTGCGCCCGGGAGGGCGCCTGCTCGCCACCGTCGGCCACCGGGCCTGGACGGGCACTGAGGACGGCTGGCTCGGCGGCCCCGCGCCGATGTGGTGGAGCCACGCGGACTCCGGCACCTACGCCGATTGGGTCGCCGAGGCGGGATTGACGGTGACGGATCGGCGCATCGTTCCCGAAGGGGAATCGGCGCACGCCCTCTTCTGGGCGCGCAGACCCCTCGGCGACGGCGCCATGTGACGCGCAGGACGACTGGGCCGGTCGGCTCCGCAGGGCGCACCTCTGGCGTGTCGGCGCCGTGCGCTGGCGGAGTACCTTCTCACCTGTGAATTTCCATCAGGATCGAAGCGAGTTGAGGCGTGGTCGCGCGGCCGGTGAGAATTCGCTGTTCAGGGGCGTCGTGACGCCTCTACCCCCATCACGATGAGAGAAGGCCACGTGCACCCGACCGGTCCACACCAGCCGCAGGGGCCGCCGTCCGGGCCGCAGCCCGGGCAGAGCGGCCAGCAGCCACCGCCAGGAGATCCGCCCCTGCCCCCGCCTCCCGGGTCCGGACCCGGAGCGCCCCCGGGACCTCCGCCGGGCGGCCCCCATCCGCCGTCGGGCCCGCCGGGCCCGTACGGCCCTCCGCCGGGAGGGCCGCCGCCTCCTGGTCCCCCCGGTGGGGCGCCGCACGGCCCTCCCGGGGGGCCGCACGGTGCGCCCGCCGGCGGTGCTCCCAAGAAGAAGGGGTCCGGCGGGCTCATCGCGGTCCTGATCGCCGTCCCGCTGGTCCTCGTTCTGGTCGGTGGTGCCGCAGGCGTGTGGTTCTTCACCGACATCCCGTTCCGGATGGGCATCCCCGGGGCCGCTCCCCGCGGCGGCGGTGACGGCTTCGAGGGCCCCAAGGCCATCGGCGACTCCGGTGTCCCCTCCGAGTGGAACAGCGGGGACTACACCCTGCGGTCCATGGAGAGCAGCGAGGCGGTCGACATCCGCATGCCCGGGGACGTGTACGAGTTCCTGGACGGCGACCTCACGGTGGAGGTCCAGGCGGTCGAGCCCCTGGCGCTCGACTCCTCGGCCGTTCCCCCGAACATGTACGCCTCCCACCCCGAGCTGGACGACGGTTTCACCGCCTACGCCGTCACCCTGAAGGCCCTCAACACCACCGGCCAGGAACTCGACATCACCCACATGTCGGACAAGGCCGGCGCGGGCGACCTGATGTCCGAGATACCGCTGCTGAACGAGTCATCGGATCTGTGGCCGAGCCGTCTCGACCCCGGTGCGGCGGCCGAGGTCCGGCGCACCTACGCGGTGCCGACCAACTACGACTACGCGTCCGCAGTCCTTGAGGTGCGTGGGCCCGGGATCGGCCCCGGGCCGGACGACTTCCGCAACGACCAGGAGTTCCCCGGCTTTTTCAGCTACTGGCAGCTCACCCTGGACTCCGGCGCCGTCACCGGCCCGCTGGCCGACGACGTTCCCGGAGCCGAGGCGGACGGTGTCGACGACCTCGAGGGGCTGTACGAGGCCACCGACGTCTGGCGGGCCGTCAGTGCCGGCGGCCGGATGCTCGCCCTGCACGGGACGCCCCTGGTGATGGGGCTGGAGAGCCATCCCACCTGGAACAACGACGCGAGCACGGACGACACCGACGCCCTCCGGTTCGGCTACAGGATGGAGAGCCCCTACAAGGCCCGGTCCTGGGAGTTCACCGAACCCGGGATCCGCGTCCTCTACGGCGACGAGTTGAAGGAGGCCGACCTCTCCACCCCGGATGACGCCCCCTCCGCCCCCGACCGGATCAACGCGGGCCAGGAGTGGGACGGCATGGTCGGCTTCGAGGTGCCCAAGGGGTTCGAGGGCCCCGTGATCGTCGAGGTCACCGGCCCCGGGACGGTGAACGGCGAGCAGCCGGTCAGGTACTGGTACCAGGAGGTCTGACACGGAGCCGGAAGGCCGTCGGCCGCGCGCTGGGCCCCCTGGGACCCGGCGCGCGGTGGGACTCACCACCAGTAGGTGCCGTTGCCGCCGCTGACGCAGCCGTCGCCCGGGTTCACCACGATGCAGGCGCGGAAGGCGCGCGCCGAGGAGGACGACGTCGGGTAGCCGCGCGTGTAGATGCGCGCGCCGATCCGCCAGGCGTTGTACAGGTCCCACCTGCGGTCGCCGTTGTTGTCCACCTCGAAGCGGATCCAGTGGTTTCCGTTGGCGTTCAGCGCGCGGCCCCACCCGTACTGGGTGCCGTTGTAGGTGCCGAACCGGATCTGGGCCGTCCCGCGGCCGAAGCCGTAGGCCAGCGACGTCCGCGGGTTGGGCACGACCGCCGGGTCGTAGAGCCAGGCCTGCTGTGCGGAGGCGCCCTCGCCGGAGCGCGCCCCCGCCCGCTCGTCGGGGCCCTCGGCCGCGGCGGGGGAGGAGAGCAGGGCGAGCGCGGTGGCGGCGGCCGCGGTGACGGCGGCGGTGCGGCGCAGGGGGCGGGGGAGGCGGTTCCTCGTGTGCATGGTGTTTCCGCTCCTTGGTACGGCCGGGTGGGTCCGGCCGGTGGGGGATGGCGGCCGCTCAGAGCGGGTCGCGGTCACCGAGGACACCGGAATCCTACGCACCGCGTTCGAATGTTCACAATAGGTTGTCGAAAGGGGGATTGCAGCTCCGGGTTTCCGGAGCGTGCCGCCATCACACCAGGTCAGAGGTGACCGTGTCCTCCCCGCGGGTCCTGCGGTGGCCCTACCTGTGTGGGCCCCTCCGCACCCGTGGGCGGTGCCGCCCGGGTCTCCTCGACCCGGGTCCCCTCCACGCGCGTCGGCGGGCCCGCGTACGTGGGCGGACCGACGCGGGTCGGCGGCGGTCCGTAGGGGGCGCCCTGCGGGTGGGCCGCCTGGTGCGGGACGGGGCGGGTCCTGCGGTGGCGCAGGCGCTCGCCGAGCCAGGTCCCCGCGACATAGACGAGGGGGAAGAGGACGAGCACCGATGTCCACACGCCGCCCTCGGGGTCGGTGGAGACGAGGTGCTCGGTCAGGGACCCGGCCCACGGGAAGGCCGGCATCTCTTCCAGCGGGAGCGCCTCGGGCAGGATCAGCACCACCACCGTGGCGCCGATCCAGAGCAGGTGGCCGCCGGTCCACCGCCACAGCGCGTAGGCGAGCCCGCCGACCGCCGCCGCGGTGAACGGCAGCAGCGTGAACAGCGCCGTGGCCTCCGGCATGCGGAACTCGGACGGCCGGGCGTCGCCCGCGGCGACCGACCACCCGGCGAAGAGCAGGTAGAACGACCAGATCCCCAGCCACACGAGCGCGGTCAGCCCGGTGACGGCCGCGGCCGTGCGCACCCAGGGGCGGGCGTCGGGCAGGAGCGGGGCGGAGGCCGTCCACGGCCGGGGCGCCGCCGCCAGGGCCACCAGCGTCCAGATGAAGAGGCCCAGGGCGGCCGCCCCGCCCAGCACGGCCGCGGCGCCCAGGGCGGTGGGGAAGGCGCCCACCTCATCGGCCGCCCCGACCAGCGGCGCGGCCACCAGGGGCGGCGCCGCCACCGGAAACCCGTCCAGGAACACCGAGGCGATGTGCACCAGTGTCAGGAGCCCGGTCCCGAAGAAGAACGCGCCCAGCCGCCGCCAGGGCGGGGCCAGCGCGACCACCAGGGCGGCAGCGGCGGCCACCGGCCAGATCCGCAGTTGGAGGGCGAAGGCCCCGCCGAACGCCGTCCGCGCCTCCACGGGGGCGTGGGAGACGCTTTCGCCCACGGTGAGGCCGTGCACCACGGACTGCAGGGCCAGCACCAGCCACCAGAAGACCAGCACCTGGAAGAACGCCGGCACGGCGCCGCTGCGCAGGCGGTCGCGCAGCACCGGCCGCGGGTCGGCACGGCGCCGCCACTCGGCGCTCGCGGTGCGGCGTGCGGCCGGGGCCAGCAACCGGACCGCGACCAGCAGCGCCAGCCCCTCGTCGCCGGCGGGGTCGGCGGCCGCCGCCTCGGCCAGCAGCCCCCTCCACCACGGCAGGACCAGGCCGGACCAGCCCCGCAGCGCCTCGCGTCGCACCTCGGCACGCAGGTCCGCGGGGGCGTCGGGCCGCGCGGAGTCGTCGATGGCGCCCACGGCCAGGGCCACGGCGAGGTTGCGCTCGGCCGGTCCGGCGCGCATGCCCAGGGCGTCGGCCTTGATCAGCGCGCGGTCGATGACGGCGCGGGCGCGCAGGCCGACGTTCTCCAGGCGGGTGCAGCGCCGCCCGCACGCGGTGTGGCCGCACCGGTGGGCGGCGGTGATCAGGGAGATCTCGTTGACGACGATCTCGGCGAGCCTGCCGTGGCCCTGCGGCCCCTGGGCGGCCAGGGCGCGCAGGCCCTCGATGCTCGCGTCGCGGCCGCGGTGGACGGGGCCGTCGTCGGGGCGGAAGGCGGCGGCGAACGCCGTGGCCGCCACGGCGGCCTGCTCCGCGCTGAGGATGCCGGTGAGGTGGTCGCGGTCGTAGGCGGTGTCGCCGGTCTCCTCCAGCCAGGCCCGCAGCCGGGCCGCCCCGTCGCGGCGCAGCCAGTCCTCGGCGCGGGCGGGGTGCCGCACGAACAGCGCCGCCAGGTCGGCGGGGGCGTGCACGGCCTCCCCGGCGAAGGAGACGGGGCGGACCCCGCCCGTGGTGCGCAGGGGGGAGCCGGGCAGGTCGGCGGAGTCGTCGGCGACCGGGACCGACCAGTCGGCGTCGATGACCCGGGTGGCCAGCCGCGTGGTGTGCTCCCGGGCGGCGTCCTCCCCGCCCCCGCCGCCGGGGACGCGCGCCTCCCCGGTGACGGCGGCCAGCGCGGCGAGCGCGTCGGGGCGTGCGGCCGGGTCCCGGCTCAGCGCGGCGGCCACCGGCCCGGCGAGGACGTCCGGCAGCTCATCGGCCGCGCCGTCGGGCTCCTCGTTGACGGTCCGGTAGCGCAGCACCTCGACCGGCCCGGCCCCGTAGGGCGGGCGGCCGCTCGCGGCATAGGCCACCAGCTCGCCCCAGCAGAACATGTCGGACTCGGGCCCCGCCCGCCCGCCGTCGTAGCGCTCAGGGCTGATCCAGCCGGGGGTGCCCACGACCATGTCGGTGTGGGTCATCGAGGACTCGTCGAGGGCCTGGGCGATGCCGAAGTCGAGGACCTTGGGCCCGTCCGGGGCGAGGATGATGTTGTCCGGCTTGAGGTCGCGGTGGACGATGCCCTCACGGTGGATCGCGGCCAGCGCCTCGGCCAGCCCGGCGGCGAAGGCGACCAGGGCGCCGCCGGCCAGTGGGCCGTGCTCGGCGAGGTAGGCGCGCAGTGTGGGGCCGGAGACGTAGGAGACGGCGAGCCAGGGCGCCGCGGCGCCGGTGTCGGCGTCCAGCAGCGGCGCGACGCAGCGGCCGCGGACCCGGCGGGCGAGCTCGACCTCGCGGGCGAAGCGGGAGCGGTAGCCGGGGTCGGCGGCGTACTCGGCGCGCACCGTCTTGACGGCGGCCGGGAGCCCGGAGCGGTCGCGGCCCATGTAGACGACGCCCATGCCGCCCGCGCCGAGCCTCCCCATGAGGCGGAAGGCCCCGATCGCGGCGGGATCGTCGGCCTTCAGCGGCGCGATTCGTGCGTGGCGTGCGTCGGGCATGCGCCGGTCTTCCTTGCTCGGGGGGCTTCGCCTCCGGTTATACCGAACGGTGACGACCGAGCCGAATCGGGCGATTCGCCCGCAAGGTCTCATCGCGCAGGGAGAGTGCGCGGGGGGGGGGAGGCCCACCGCCCCTTCCCCCTCGGAACCTCACACGGTTCCGGCGGCGGCCTCGGAGCCGGTGGCGGGCGTGGTCTCGAAGCGCAGGAACGCCGCCACACCGTCCTGGACGTCGGTGCCCCGCGGCAGCACCGTCACCGCCGCGTCCTGGGCCTGGGCGGCGCGCAGCGCGAGGGCGCCCGCCGGGGCGGCGAACGGGTCGCCCCGTCCCGCGAGCCCGTCAGGATCCGGGGCGACCTGTGTGCGGTCCTCCCGCAGCGCCCACAGGTCCCGGTCGGCCGCGCGCCCGGGGTCCAGCACGAGCCGCCCCACCTGCCCCCGGGACAGCGCCCGCGCGGTGGCGTCGGCCCCCGCCACCGCCAGCCCCTGGGCGGCCTGGTCGGGCAGGTCCACCAGAATCTGGGCGCGCAGCACGTCGGCCGTGCGGCGCAGGCCCTCGTCGACCCGGGTGCGCAGGCGGCGCAGGTCGTCGGGGTCGGCACGGCCCCCGCCCTCCAGCTCCACCATCAGGCCGCGGGTGCGCTCGCTCACGTGTTCGGTGATCAGATCCACCGCGCGCTTGTCGCCGCCGATGAAGACCGCCGCCGCGCCCACCGCCTCCACCGCCTCCTCGACCTCGCGGGCGGAGTTCTCGGCGTTGAGCCGCCAGACCTGCTCGGTGTGCTCCTGGTAGCGGCGCTGGCTCCACCCGCCGCTGGGCACCTTGGTGATGTGCAGGGTCGCGCCCGTGTAGTGGCGCTCGTCGACCAGCCCGCCTCCGGCCGGGTAGGCGTAGACGTCGGCTCCCGCCCGGTCGGCCGCCACCACCGCGTAGGCCACCGCCCCGTCGGTGTCGGCGACCAGGTCGACGGTGTCGGCGACGGGCAGCCAGGCGCCGCGGTCGGCCGGGGGCGGCTGGGACAGGGTGAAGGCGCCGAGCAGGCGGCCCCCGGCGGCGAACAGGGCCTCGCCCTGGGGGCCGGGGATGCCTTCGCCCCCGCCCGCGGCGGCCTCCAGCACCTCCAGGGTCAGCGGGTCGGCCCCCTGGTCCTGGAGCCCGTCGAGCACGGAGCGCAGGCGCAGGCGGATATGGTCGGCCGCGTTCTCCTCGGCCCGGGTGGTGTCCAGGTAGGCCGACGCCACCGGGCCGGACGCGGTGTACAGGTGTTCCAGGAAGCGCAGATCCATGGCATGCGGGCCGGGGCCCGCCTCACCTCCCCCGTGAGCGGGACCGTCGCGGTCCCCCTCCCGCTGCCCCGAGCGGGCCAGGACATGCGCGCGGGCGCTTATCCCCCGCCTTCCCGAGGGCGCCACGTGCTCAGCCTCCCGCACATGCCGAAGTGCCGGGGGCCGGGCAACGGCTCGGTGCGCACCACGGCCGCCTCCTCCATGAGCCCCGGGTCGCCCTCGGCGAGGGACGCCAACTGGAGGCCTGTCCGCTCCGCCTCCCGTTGCGCGCCCTCGCGCCAGATCCGCTGCCATTCGGCCACGCGGGGGCGCACCAGCTCCGCAGCCGACCGGTGGAACCGGCGGAGCGCGTCCCCGCCCTCCCGCAGCACCGATGCGCGCAGTTCCCTGTAGCCCTCCAGGGCGAGGTCCCTGCGGGCCCTGGCCGCGGCGGCGCGTTCCTCCTCCGGGGCACCCTGGGGGAGGCGCGCCGCCGCTTCGTAGGCGTCGCCATCGGCCAGGACCCTGTCAGGGAACGTGAACACCGCGTCCCCGGCCTCGGGCAGCCCTGAGTTCTGCATGACGACGATGATCTCCAGGCCGCCGGAGTTCACCAGCCGGTGCACGGTCCCCGGGGTGAACCACAGGAGGGTCCCGGGCTCCAAGGCGTCGGCCGTGGCGCCCTCAGGCGTGAGCGTGTGCACCTCACCGCTCCCCGCGACCACGATGTAGGCCTCCGACGAGGCGGTGTGCGTGTGGGGCGTGCCCCCGTGGAGGCCGTCCTCGGCCTGCCAGTCGTAGACCTCGAGCCTGCTGGCGGCGACCGCCCCGGGGAACGGTGGCGTGCTCATGGCGCGTACTCCTCGGCGAGTCGATGGGCCTCCTCGGCGGTGCACTCCCGGTCGGCGACGACGATCCGGTGCCACAGGCGCAGGGCCTCGCCGGGCTCCAGGAAGAGCGGCTCGTCGAAGGCGGGGGAGGGGCAGAACGCCGGGAAGGCCTCCGAGCGCGCGAACCACCGGATCGGGACCGCGCCGCTCGTCGTCCCGGCGAAGGCGAGCACGGTGGCGCCGCCGTCGACCTCGTCGTGGCGGCCGGCGAAGGCGACCCACTCCGAACGGGTCCCCATCACCGCGTCCCCGCGGTCCCCCGCCTCGCTGTACACGCTGCACCCGGTCCAGGCCCGCGGCCCGCGCCAGAACAGGCCCGTATACCCTGCGGCCGGGCGGCCGTGCGTGGTCGGGCTGCCCAGTTCCAGCGCCGTGTCCCGGACGTTGGTCAGCGACGTCGCGAAGTCCAGCGCCCAGGTCCCGCGGCGCGTGTCGACCCCGTGGAAGCGGTGCGTGCGCTCCTCGGCGAGCCACCGCCGCCCGGTGGAGGCGGTCCAGGACAGGTGCTCGGTGAACACGGCCCCGCCCTCGCCCCCGCCGAGCTCCTCGAACCGCTCATGGGCGATGGTGCCCAGGTTGTCGAGCCGCACGTAGCCCTGGCCGTGTACGTAGGTGGGGCCGCCCCAGAAGTTCTGCCCCGACACGTGCGACCAGGTCATCTGCAGGCCCTTGTGCCAGCGGTGGTCCCAGGGCCGCACCGCCGTGACCGGGGCGCCGCCCAGGGTGCGCAGCGGGTGCAGGTAGGGCTTGGGGGCCTCCGCGGCGGGGGCCCCGGGGTCCAGGACGTAGCGGGCGATCTCGGTCCCCGCGGCCGTGACGGACAGGGCGCCGCCGTCCCGGGCGGCCTTCGGCTGTTCAGGCACCGGTGCGCACCTCCAGGGCGGAGGCGGCCGCGGCGGGGTCGCCTCCGTGCATCGCGTGGTAGAAAGCGCTTTCTGGGCCGAGCCGCGAACGGCGCACCGTGCCGCCGCCCAGCGCCGACCGGTACATCCCGGCGATGAGCTCCAGGACCCGCCGCCCGTCGCGGCCGCTCGCCGGGGGCCGCTCCCCGCGCTCCATCGCGTCCAGGAGCGCCTCCAACTGCGCCCGGTGCGAGCTGGGCACGTCCTCATCCGGCGGCCAGGAGGCGGCCGCGGCCGCCCCCTCCGGGTGCGGGGCGGGCGTCCACCGCCAGTGCCCGTTGCCGTAGCCGTACAGGTGCTCCAGCTCCACCGTGGCGTGCTCGAAGTCCAGGCGCAGGTAGCTGGTCTCCCGAGGGGAGAGCAGGCTGTTGGCGACCGACACCGTCGCGCCGGAGGCGAAGCGGACGACCGCCATCGCCACGTCCTCGGTCTCGGTCGCCCGCGCCGCGGTGGACATCACGGCCGTCACCTCCGTCCAGTCCCCGAGCAGGGACAGCGCCAGGTCCATCTGGTGGATGCCGTGGCCCAGGGTCGGGCCGCCGCCCTCGGTCTCCCAGCGGCCGCGCCAGGGCGCCTCGAAGTAGGCGGGGGAGCGGTACCAGAGCGTGTTGCACACCCCCACCAGGGGGCGTCCGAGGGTGCCGTCGGCGATGCGCCGCCGCAGGTGCTCGGCGCCGGAGCCGAACCGGTGCTGGAACACATAGGAGGCGAACGGGCCGTCCGCCCCCTCGTGCCGCATCACCGCGTCGTACTCGGCCAGGGACAGCGCGGGCGGCTTCTCGCACCACACCCAGGCGCCGCTGTCCAGGCTCGCGGCCGCCGCCTCCCGGTGCGCGGCGGGCGGGGCGCAGACGAGGACGAGGTCGGGGGCCTCGGCGGCGAGCATGGCGTCCAGGGCGGTGTAGCGCCCGGGGACGCCCCACTCGGCGGCGGTCGCGGCCAGCAGCGCCTCGTCCGGCTCGACGAGGGCGACCGCCTCCACCCGGCCGGGCAGGGCGGCGAGCGCGGGCAGGTGCCGTCCGCGGGCGATGCCGCCGCACCCGACGACGGCCGCGCGGATCGGTGGACGGGGTCGGGACACGGGGCCTCCTCGGGGGCCGGCCGAAAAGGTGAACGTTCACCATGGTGTCGCGGTTAACCTAGTGATCGTTCACAAAAGCCGTCAAGGCGGGTCCCGCGCCCGGAGCCGGACACGGATCGGGAGTCCGGGCCGGGGACACGGATCGGGGGCACGATGGGCGCGTCCGGCGCACCGCACCGCAGGCCGACCATGAAGGAGGTGGCCCGCGCGGCGGGGGTCTCGCACCAGACCGTCTCGCGCTACCTGCGCTTCGAGGGGGCCGGGCTCAAGGAGGCCACCCGGGAGCGGGTGGCCGCCGCGGTCGAGGAGCTGGGGTACCGCCCCGACCCCATCGCCCGCTCGATGCGCACCCGCCGCACCGGGCGCCTGGCGGTCCTGCTGCCCGGCGTGGGCGCCTCCGGGCCGGGGCGCACACTGGTCGGCGCCGTGGCCGCCGCCCGCGCCGCCGGGTACGCCGCCGAGGTGCTCAGCGTCGGGGGCGGCGCGCGGGAGCGGGCCGAGCGTCTGGCCGAGCTGGCCGGATCCGGACAGGTCGAGGGCGTGCTGTCGCTGGCGCCGACCGCGCTCGGCGCGGCCCCGCCGCCCCCGGGCGAGGCGGCCGTGGTCGTCTCCGCGGACTACGACGACCGCATGCGCGGCATCGGTGCGCCGGCCGACGGGGCACCGGTCGCCGACCTGGTGGCGGGCCTGGCCGCGGGAGGGCACCGGCGGTTCCTGCACGTGGCGGGGGACCAGGGGTTCGCCTCGGCGCGCGGGCGCCGGCGGGCCTACCTGGAGATCGTCGAGCGCCTGGGCCTGGAGTCGCACGGCGTCGCCGACGGCGACTGGTCGGCCGAGTCCGGGCGCGCGGCCGTGCGCGACCTGCCCGAGGGCTCCGGCGTGACCGCCGTCATCGCGGGCAACGACGTGGTCGCCGCCGGGGCGGTGCGCGGCGCCCTGGAGCGCGGCTGGAGCGTGCCCGGCGACATCAGCGTGACCGGCTGGGACGATGACCCTGTGGCCGCCTACCTCTCCCCGGCCCTGACCACGGTCGCCGTCGACCTGGAACGGGTCGGGGCGCGCGCCATGGAACGCCTGATCGCCGCGGTGCACGGGCGCGAGGCCGAGGAGCCGTGCGAGCCGCTCACCCGGGTCGTCTGGCGCGAGTCGACCGGCCCCGCGCCGCGTGTGCGGCGCGGCGGCGAATGACCGATCGACAGGAGGCGACGTGTCGGCCGCGCATCAAAAGGAGATCGGGGACGCCTTCGGGAAGGCCCTTCTCGATTGCTGGCGGGGCGGGGCGCGCCCCGGGCTCGTGGACGAGGTGGTCGAACGCGACGACGGGACCGTCTCGCGGTCCGACATCACCAAGTACTTCACCGCCCCGGCCGACATGGCGGGTCCCGACCGGGAGGTCCTGGAGGCGGCGCACGGGCGCACGCTGGATGTGGGGTGCGGTGCCGGACGCCACCTGACCGCCCTGCGCGAGGCGGGCGTCTCCGCCGTGGGGATGGACGCCTCACCGGGCGCGGTGGAGGTGGCGCGCGCCCGCGGATGCGACGCCGTCGTCGCCGACGCGTCGCGGCCTCCCGACGGCCCCTTCGACACGATCGTGCTGCTCGGGGCGAACCTGGGGCTCCTGGCCGACGCGGACCGGGCGCCCGGGGTGTTGCGGGCGCTGGCGGCCCGCGCCCGTCCGGGGGCACGGCTCTTCGGAACCGGCCTCGACCCCTATCACGACGCGGAGCGGCACCGCGCCTACCACGCGTCCAACAGGCGCAGGGGGCGCATGCCGGGCCAGGTGCGCATGCGCGTCCACCACGGTGACCTGGTCACCGACTGGTTCGACTACCTGCACTCCAGCCCCGACGAGCTGGCGGGCTTCACCGCGGGCACACCGTGGACCGTCACCGGGATCCGCCGCGACGGCGCCCACTACCTGGCCGTGCTCGCACTCGCGGACGAGTGAACGGGGCGTGAGTCCCGGGCCGGTCCGGGTAGCGGACGGGGGAGAGCGGGGCATGCGCCGCCGACGAGCGCGAAAGGGGGCGGGCATGGCACACCGCAGAGGGGTCGCCGTGGTCACCGGGGCGAGCGCGGGCGTGGGGCGGGAGACCGCCCGGCGGCTCGCGGACGAGGGATGGGACGTGGGCCTGATCGCCCGCGGCGACGCGGGACTGGACGGCGCGGCCCACGACGTCCGCGCGGCCGGGCGCAGCGCCCTCCCCGTCGTCGCGGACACCTCCCGGGAGAAGGCGGTCGAGCGTGCGGCCGACCGGGTCACCGAGGAGCTCGGACCGATCGACGTGTGGGTCAACAACGCCATGGTGACCCTGCTGTCCCCGGTCGTGGACGCCGAGGCGGACGAGTACAGGCGCGTCACCGAGGTCTGCTACCTGGGCTACGTCCATGGCACCCGCGCCGCGCTGCGCCGGATGCGGCCGCGGGACCGCGGCGTGATCGTCCAGGTCGGATCGGCGCTGGCGTTCCGCGGCATCCCGCTGCAGTCGGCCTACTGCGCCGCCAAGCACGCGGTGCGCGGGTTCACCGGGGCGCTGCGCGCCGAACTCGCCCACGAGCGGTCGGGGGTGCGCGTCACCGAGGTGCACCTGCCCGCGGTGAACACGCCCCAGTTCGGCTGGATGCGCACCCGGACCCGGGGCCGCCCCCGGCCGGTCGCCCCGGTCTTCGACCCGGCGGTGGCCGCACGGGCGATCGCGCACGCGGTGCGGCACCCGCGGCACCGCGGCTACCTGGTCGGGGCCTCGACCGTCGGCACGGTGGCCGCCTCCCGCCTGGCGCCTCACCTGGTGGACCTGCGCCTGGGGCGCACGGGCTTCGCCGCCCAGCAGCGCCGGACGCCGGTGCGCCCGGACCGCGGCGACAACCTGTTCTCCCCGCTGGACACCGGCGGCCCGGAGGCCGACCGGGGGGCGCGTGGGCCGGTCGACGCCGAGGCGCGCTCCCGCAGCCTCCAGGCGTGGGCGGACCGCCACCGGGGAGCCCTGGCGTCCGCCGTCCTCCTGGGGGCGGCGGCCACGGCCGCAGCCGTCGCCGTCCGCCGCCGCCTCTAGGGTGTGTTCATTGGAGGCTTCTCGATCAGCGAGCGTCGTTCGGGCCCCCGCTGCGCGATGATCGCGAAGCGGCGCAGTAGGGGCGTGGTCGCGAGCCGAAAATGATCCAAGAAACACGCCCTAGCCCGGATCCGGGCGGTCAGCGGGTGTGGAAGACGGCCAGGCGGCCGCGGTGCTTGTGGAAGCGGAGCGTGGCCGGGGCGGGGGCGGTCTCCCCGTCGCAGGCCACCCGCAACTCGGCGGCTTCGGCGGTGATGGTGATCCAGGGCGTGCGCCAGTGCTTGTAGCCGCTCGCCGGACCCCAGTCGCCCAGCACGAGGGCGAGCCCTCCGCGCAGCCGCCGGAACGGGCGCCGCGCCCGCAGGACGCGTACGTCGAGCATGCCGTCGTCCAGCCGTTCGCGGCGTGCGGGCAGCAACGCGCGGGTGCGGTGGCGGCCGTTGCCGACGAACACCCACCAGGCGTGGTAGGTGTGCCCGTGGACGGCGATGTCCACGGGGTCGGCCTCGCTCATGGCGCGCCAGGCGGCCACCACCAGCGACGGCCAGGTGCCCATGCGCGGGCGGAGTTGTTCCCGCAGGTCGAAGAGGCGGGCTTGGACCCCGAACGAGGCCGTGTTCAGGAAGATCCGGCCGTCCACCTCCCCGACGTCCACCCCGCCCAGCCGTTGCCGCCGGTAGGCGCGCACCGCGTCGTCCACCGTCGCCAGGCCGAGGGTGGCGGCGAAGTTGTTCAGCGTCCCGCCCGGCAGCGGGAGCAGCGGGCGGCCATGGCGGAGCGCGGCGGCCGCCCCGGCCCGAACGGTGCCGTCCCCGCCGAGTACGCCCAGCACCCGGCACCGCTCGGCGGCATCGTCCAGCAGGTCGGCCAGGTCCTCCAGGGCTTCCGGGCGGCGGATCTCGGCGGCGGGCAGCTGCTCGCGGAGCCGGTCGACCGGCGTCGGGCCGCCCCGGGCCGAGGCCGGGCCGTCGCCCGCGCCGGCGTTGACCACGATGACGAGCCCTCGCCCGGTCGCGTCGACATCGGGGGAGGCGGCCGGGGCGGTGCTCAGCCCCCGATCGGGTCGGCGCCGCGACGCCGTCAAGCGCCAGGCCACCAGTCCCGCGACCGCGCCCGCCGCGGCCCACGACGCAGCCCGCCGTACCGCGCCGGGCCGGCGCGATCCGCTTCGCCGCTTCACATCCTCACCCTCCCGGCGCGATGACGACCAGGTCCATTTCACATTCACAGTACGCCGGAATCGGACACGCGCATCGTGGGCCGTCGCCGACCCGCGGAGGCCGTCCCGGCCCATTGCGGGGTGGGCTGCTCTTCGCCCTACAACCCAGGCCACGCCCCGTAAACGGACACCACGGTGATCACGGCTGCGGTGTTCCACAGAGCGTGGGCCACCATGGTCGTCGTGAGGCGGCGTGTCAGGAGGAACAGGCCCGTGTAGACCAGGCCGGCGAGGACGATGGCGGCGGCATCGGGGGCCGAGGCGGGCAGGTGCAGGGCCGCGAACAGCAGGACGGATACCACCGCCGCCCCGTACAGGGCCGCCCGCCGGTGGACGAAGGACTTCGGCAGCGCGCCCATGAGGAGGCCGCGGAAGTAGAGCTCCTCGGCCAGGCCGCCCCCGACCACGCCGAGCACCAGCGTCGCGGTCAGGGCCGCGACACCTGCCGAGGCGTTGGTGAGGACCTCCTCGACCCCCGGATTCTGAGCGCCGCCCGCGAGCGGGATCAGCACACCGAACTCGACCAGCAGGCGCGGAGGCACGGTCGCGGCCCCCAGGAGCGCGTCCCGGACCCAGTGCCGCGAGGTCAGGCCGACGTCGGCGGACGACAGGGACCGCCGGCGCAGCCACCAGAACACGAGTACGGCCGCCGAGGCGAGCTCGACGAGGGCCACCGCGACCAGCGCCATGGGCGGGGGCGAGCCCCGGACCAGCAGCCCGAGGGCCAGCGGCGGGACCACGAAGCAGAGGACGGCCCCCGCCAGAAAGTACGCTGACGCGCGGACGGGGGCGGGGGGCGGCGCCGGATCGGCCAATGGAGTCTCCGCGGCTCAGAGGGGCGGAAAGCGATTCTATCGGCGGGCGAAAGGCTGAGCCGTGTTCCTTTTGGCGGTGCAAGTCACAGTTTCGTACCGCCCTGGGATCAGCAGCGGACCATCAGTGAGAACGTCGGTGGCCGCCGCACCGTCACCGGCGCCGTCAACGGCCCGGGGGAGGAAGGATCCCCATCCCCTGCGGGGCGAACCCACGGTGGGCGTGACGGTGTGCGCCGGTCGTCCCGGGGGTGGTGTAGGCAAGGGGCGGGACAGATCTGGCCCGCCGGGTACCCCCAGGAGGTTCGTGGGTGGACAAGGAACAGTCGTCTGAGGTTTGTTCCTCTCTTGCGTGGGTGGAGTCATTGGGCGGTGCGTTGGTCGTCGTCCCTGTGTCGGCACTGGCCGCGTGGAGCGGCGGCACGGCGACCGGGGTCCTCATGGGAGGGGACGTCCCGGACGACTACGACCGGGCCTGTGCGGTGGACGGCCCGGCCGGGGTGCTCCCCGTGGGCAACGGCGGCGTGAGGGCGCTGGTCCTGGGCGACGAGCCCGACACCAGCTGCTACCTGGCCGGGCACCGGGCCTTCCTGCGCTGGCTGGCCGCCGATTCCGAGTCCGACCTGAAAAGCGCGGCTGAGGATGTGTTGGCCGATCCGGCCACGAGGTGGGACGCGTGCGGCACCTGGGTGACGGACGGTCCGGCCGTGCTCATGGACGCTGCCGTGCCGGGGGCGGAGTTGAACGAGGCGTACCCCGACGGAGGGATGCCCGAGCAGGCCCCCGTGTCCTTACAGCCTGGCCGGTGGCGGGTGCGGGCGGTCCGGACGTGGGCGGATCCGCGCACCTGTGTCGGGTTGGTGCAGTTCCTGCCCGCTGGTGCCGGAGAGGTGTCTTGAGGTGGGCGGCCTGAACGGGGAGGCGGTGGCGTGGTTGTCAGGATCGGCGCCCGTCCTCCGGAGAGAACGGGCGCTTCGTCGTCCTCTGCTCAGGCCCGTGCGGCCTTGAGGGGGATGGGGCCTACCACCAGGAGGTGCGGTTTGGGGTGGACGAGCATTTGTATTGGACGGACGTAAGAATGCAGGCGCGGAAGGCGCGGGCGCTGTTCGACGACGTGCGATAGCCGTAAGTCCACCCGATCGAGGCGCCCTTGATGTGGTGCACGGACGAGACATCGGGGATGCGGTCCCCGTTGGTGCCGATCTCGAACAGCACGGCGTGGCCGTTTTTGGAGTTCACGACGCGCCCCCAGCCGTACTGGTGCCCCTGAGAGGTGCCGTACCTGACCTGGGCGGTCCCGAGGGTCCACTGGAGGCGCAAGGTCACCGGTGCCCGCAGCGCCCGCACTACGCTCTGCCCGAGAGACACCAGCGGCGGCGGACCCCCGGAGCGACCCTGGTCGGCGACGCCGCCCACCTGCAGGCGCGCAGCGGTGAAGGAGTCAACCGGGCCATGCACCTCGTAGGGACCTTCGGCGACGCCGTCCCCGACAGCCTCCTCAGCCTCCTCGCGCCGATCCCCGGCCGCCGGGAAGACCGCTGAACCGGCGGCTTCCCTCCCGTCATCCCCCAGGTGCGGATGCTATGGAAGGCCCGCCGTGCATCCACCGGTTGGGCACAATCTAGGGTGTTCTCGTGTGAAACAAGGACCCAACCGGTGACGAAGGGGCCCATGGAACACCCCCTGAATCCTTCCACCGCCCGGCGCACGCCCGTCCGCCTGCTCTGTGCCGTGCTCCTCGCCCTGTTCCTCCCGCTGTCGGCCACCGCGACGGCACACGCCTCGACGCCTGAACAAGGGGAGGCGGCGGTGGCGTTCGCGCGCGAACAGATCGGTAAGCCGTACGTCTGGGGAGCGACGGGACCCGACGCCTGGGACGCTTCCGGTCTGACGCAGGGTGCCTGGCGCGAGGCCGGTATCGAGATCCCCCGCACGACCTACGACCAGGCCGACCTGCCCGACAAGGTCCAGCGCGACGAGCTGCGCCCCGGTGACATCCTGGTCTTCTACAACGGGGGACACGTGGCCCTGTACACCGGCGAGGACCGGATGGTGCACGCCTCTACCGTGAGCCGCCCCGTGCACGAACTGCAGCTGAACGACTACTGGTGGTCCAATCTGACCTCGGCGGTACGCCCCGACTGAGCACGGAGCGGAGGAGCCTCTGCCGAGCCACGATGGGCTCGGTAGGGGCCCGTCGCCGACGGACCCGTACCGATCAGAGGCCAAACGCGGCTGGTGCAGGAACGGGCCCTCCGGAGCGAAGGCCCGCGCCCTGTTCACCGCTGTGGAGAACGCGCACGGGATCGTCTCGGCCGGGGCGTGCATCAGCCCCAAACTGGAACGCGCCGCGCTTGTCGCCCATGCACTCGGCATCTCCTGCCGTCTCCACGCCGACTCCGGCAAGCCAACCTGCGTTGCGTTGATTAGTCGGTGTCCTTGACATACAGCTGCCACTCCGGGCCGCCCTCCCAGTAGTGACAGGCATAGATGTCGTAGACGTAGGGCGCTGCATCGGCGGTAACCAGCTGCCCCATCGCATCGCATTCGCCATGGGTGTCGAAGCTCATGAAGAATTCCCAGTGGCCCTGTACAGAGGCACTGGACTCCACTGTCGGCGACCGGTCGGTCTCCTGGATGTCTGCTTGTGCTGCCGACGCCGAACCGGCGAGACCGAAGGTTGCAAGCGCAGCAATGGTGAGTATTCGTATACGCATGGGACTCCTCCTTGCCCTGAATCTGATCTTGGCGCTCCATGCAGAACGCAAAGGCAGTGGTGTGATGGAGAGCTCTGTACTTGCAGGCTTCGGCGCGGGAGGAAACGGTCGGGGACCGGAGTCTTCCTGGCCCCTGCAACTACGAAGCTTTCCTTCATGCTGGCCGGACTCGACGAAGGAAAGCAACAGTCACGCCTGTCCGCGTGTGGCCATCCGTTCCCTGAGGTGCCCTTGACCGTGGCTGGGCCGAGGAGTAAGCCCACGACCATTCCTCTCGCGATCCGCCGCGCCAGGCGCAGCTTCGAGTAAGCGCAGACCCGGACAAATATGGCGCACCACTCGGGTGCAGCTTACACAACGTAACCATAAGCACCGCCAATAGCTCAAAAGGGGCGCGACAAGCAGGGCCATGTCGCTGCCCAACGTAAGCCTGGGCATGGTCCCCATGCGCGCCGCCCGGTCCAGGATGCCGGTGGAGGGGGTCTGGGTCTTCGACTCCGGCCAGGTCAACGTCGAGCTGGTCTCGGGCTGCCTCACCATCACTCAGCCCAGCGAGATCGCGATGTACGCCGACACCTTCGCCGAACTGGCAGCGCTGGCGCTCTACGGCGAGAGAGCACGAGCATTGATTACAACCGCCCAGGAATGCCTGGAGTAAGCGGTCCCGGGCCTCGCCTCGGCTGGGAGGCGCCTGGCCGAATTCGGTCTTCTCGTGATTGTCGGCGCGGTCGCCTCTAAGGTGTCGGCGATGAAGTTCCCGTCCCCCCGCCAGAAGACCGCCATCGCCCTGGCCGCCGTGGCGCTGCCCACGCTCACCATCGCCGCATGGCCCATAGGTCCGATCCTCTGGGGCGCGCTGCCCGACGGCTTCCCCGCGGTGCGTCTGCTCCTGGGAGCGGCGGCGTTCGCGGCGCTGCTGACGGCCGTGGCCTTGTTCCGGGGAGCCGGGCTGTGGTGGCTCATCACCGCCGCTTGGGCAGGCGCGATCGCTCTGGTCGCCACGCTGGGTTTCGCCGCCTGGCTCGTACTCGGATCACCCGGCCTGGAGGAGGTCCCGCGGCTCTCCCCGAAGGCGCTGGACGCGATCGCCACGCGCGCCTTCGCCGTGGTCGCCGGCCTGGGCGGTGTCGCCCTGCTGGTGATCGCCTACCGCCGCCAGCGCACCACCGAGCGCGGAGAGCTCCGGGAAACCACGCGGCTGTTCGCCGAGCGATTCACCGCCGCCAGTGAACAACTCGGCAGCGAGCGGCCCGCCGTGCGCCTGGCAGGAGTCCACGCCCTGGCCCACCTCGCCGACGGCGCGCCGTCCGATCACGAGGTGCAGATGGTCATCGATGTGCTCTGCGCCTACCTGCGCATGCCCTACCAGCCCGCCGCAACGGACCTCCCAGAGGATGTACCGCCTGAGGAGCGGGAGAAGCACCGGGAGAAGAACCGGGCACAGAGGTTGGACTTCGATGCGATGCGGGAGGTACGCCACACGATCATCCGCATCATCGGCAACCACCTGCGTGAAGACACCCGCTGGCGCGGCAAGGACTATGACTTCACCGGCGTCGCCTTCGATGGCGGCGACCTGAGAAGGGCAATGTTCCCCGGCGGGTCGGTGTCCTTCCGCGGTGCCCAGTTCTGCGGTGGTCTGGTGTCCTTCGGCAATACCCGGTTCAGCGGCGGTCCGGTCTCCTTCGGCGGTGCCCGGTTCTCCGGGGGGCAGGTGTCCTTCAGCAACGCCGACTTCAGGGGTGGGAAGGTGTCCTTCGGCCATGTCGATTTCTCCGGCGGAGGGGTGTCCTTCGGCAGTGTCGATTTCTCTGGCGGCGAGGTGTCCTTCGGTGGTGCCGAGTTCAGCGGCAGCCTGGTGTACTTCGGTGATGCCCGGTTCAGCGGCAGCCTGGTGTCCTTCAACAATGTCGAGTTCAGCGGTGGCGAGGTGTACTTCGGCGGTTCCCGGTTCACCGAGGGCACGGTGAACTTCGTTCTGGCTAGGGGGACGGCGCCCACAGAGCTCCTAGCCGCTGCTGATGAAGGCGAGCCTGGAGTGGTGGACTTACCTGCATCGTGGATTCACCGTGAAGAGCCCGATGTCCACGTCACCTCCGAACACGACACCTAGAGGCCGCGAGGGGCGGGTTCCGCGGACTGCGTGAGAATCCGCCCACCGCTGGTCGGCCGCCGGGGCCCGCACAGTTCGCAGATCCGGTTCTTCCAAGGGGAGCGGCCGGTGGAGCCCGTGTGCGATGCGCATGTCCTTGACCGCGCACGACGTCCCCAGGCTCTGCGGCTGGGGCGCCCCCGGCCGGTGAGGGCGCCCCTTGGCAGGCCTCAGCGACCGGTGGCGGCCTCGTACTCGGCGACGATGGTGGCCGGGATGCGCCCGCGCTCGTTCACCTGCTTGCCCTGCTGTTTGGCCCATGCCCGGATCTCGGCGCTGCGTTCACGGTCGGGGCCTTGGCGCTTCGCCTGGCGGGTGGATCCCCGTGCGGGCTTGTTCTGAGCCTTGCGCGCGGCGCCGACGAACTCCTGGAGTGCCTTGCGTAGTTTGTCGGCGTTCTCCGTGGTGAGGTCGATCTCGAAGTTCTTGCCGTCGAGACCGAACTGGATGGTCTCGTCCGCCTCGGTGCCGTCGAGGTCGTCGATCAGCTCTACTTTGACTTTCTGAGCCATGGTTTCCCCCTGTTGATCAGCTCTCTTATTCGAAAAGTATCATGTGTTCCGGTCGCAGGCGCAATTCACCGGGGCACGGACGTGGCGGCCGGTGCTTAGCGGCACCCGTCCGGGACGCTCGGTTGCGAAGCGATTCGGTGGAGTTGCATATCCCTCACCTTCGTGGAGAGAGCAGACTTGGCAGCGCACTAGTCTGCTCGCCAGACAGCCCTGCGGTAGCGAGCGAAGCGCCCGTTCTCTACACGCACCCTGCCCATCGGTCCTCGGGATGGCTTCCAGGCGCGGTTGGGAATCTCACCGCAAGGTAGGTAAGTGCCCTAGCCGGTAGACCCGGCGAGTACCTTCTTCGCCCACCTCCGGTTGGTGACGGGGACTCCGTACAGCTCGCAGATCCGCCGTTCTGAGGGGATCGTCCGGTTGAGGCCGCGGGCGATTCGAAGGTCCTCGACCGCGCGTGCGAGGACGTCGGGGGCCTTGGCGTTGGCAGGGTCTACAGCGGGCGGGCCGTGGCTCTCAGGGGCGAGCGGTGCGCCCGTAGTCCGCCCCTCATCCTTCGTGGTCTTCCTGGAGGCTTGCGCCTTCTGAAGAGCCCGCTGCTGCTCCTGCTGTTCGCCGGCGGCGCGGGCTCCCGGATGATGGTGTCGACACGCCCGGCGGCCTCGCGGATGCGGAAGCCCTTGCGCAGGCGGACCGCCACATCGGCCGGGACACGCCAAGACCAGAACGGGCCGAACTCACGGCGCAGGCGCCTGGCCGCCTCCAGGCGGACCATGTGGGGTTCGAGTGCCTCTTCCCGGTCGGACGGGAGGCCTGGGGGTCCAGGCCTACAAGATCGGCCGGCACTTGCGGTTCCGGGCCTCTGAGGTTCGCGAATGGCTGGCTGGCCGGGCTATCTGATGTAACGGGACCGAGAAGGAGGATTCGTCCTTGGCGAAGGTGGTGAAATCGTGCGGATGCGCCAAGTCACTGAAGGGAGAGTCGGCGAAGAGGAAGAAGTGGCACAAATGCTCCCATGCGTGGGTCGCTAAGTGGCGCAACAGCAGGGACGGCAACCGCCTGGTGCAGCTCACGTTCCCCGAGGATCCTGCCGAAGGAGAGACGGCGTACAAGCGCGCCGAGCGGTGCGCCTCTCTAGCGGAACACGAGAACATGTGTGGGCGGACGGCGACCCGGGAGCGGGTCAGACGCCTCCTTGCGGGCATCGATGACACTCTGGTCTCCACGTCCCAGGGGCTGACCTTCGGGAACTGGGCGGAGAAGGTGGTGAAGAACAAGTCCATCGCGCTTCGCAAGGCCAGCCTGATGCAGTACCGGAGCATTCTCCGGCGAACAAAGGTCCGGTTCGGGTCCTACGAGCTCGAAGAGATCGACAAGGAGATGATCCAGGGGTACATCTACGACCTCACGGAGCGGGAAAGGCTGTCACCCTACTACGTCCTCGGGATCTACATCTTCCTGGCGATCGTCTTCAAGGAGGCGGTCCTCAACGAGAAGATCAACCGCACGCCCTGTGTCGACATCGCCCTTCCCAAGACGGAGAAGCAGCGGTTCTTCATCAAACCCACGCTCGCGGAGCTGGAGGTCATCTGCGAGGAGGTCAACCCGCGCTACCGCGTCGCCGTGTGGCTCATGCACGGGCTCGGACTGCGGATCGGGGAAGCCCTCGGCGCTTCCCAGCTCGACATCCTCGGCGGCGGCGACACCTTCCGAGCCCAACGGCAGATCACCCAGCGCGGGGAGATCGCTCCTCTCAAGCATCGCGAGTGGGGCCAGTTCCGGGACATACCCATGACCCGGTTCACCCATCAGAAAATCCAGGAGCACATTGAGGAGTTCGGCGTCGAAGAGGACGGGCGCCTGATTCGTGGGGTCAAGAGCCCTCTGCCGAGCCACGACGGGCTCCGGGACGGGATCGTCCGGGGCCTGCTCCAGACTGAGCTGCCGCCGACGATGCGGCCGCACGACCTACGTCACGCGTGGGTCAGCGACCTTCTCGCCGGCGGCGTGCCCATCACCGAGGTGTCGCGGTGGACGGGCCACGTCCACGTGACGACTACGCAGCGTATCTATGGGCACGAGGTGCCCAGCTCCCTGAACCAGGGCCGGATGTTCCTGGAACACCGCTACGAGTCCCTGGTGGCCGGGAAGGACCCGGCAAAAGTTGGTTTTAGTTGGGCTACCCCTCCCAGTGGGGACCCGGAGCACGGGGTTCCGGGCCTCGCGGCCTAGAGTCCGGAATCCGCTTCGAAGCGGACCACAATGGACTTGGAAGTGGGCGTGTTCGACACGTCCGCGGTGGAGTCCAGCGGCACCAGCACGTTGGTCTCCGGGTAGTACGCGGCGGCGGAACCCCTGGCAGTGGGGTACTCCACCACCAGGAAGTGGGGTGCGCGGCGCTCCACGCCGTCCTCCCACTCGCTCACCAGGTCCACATACTCACCGGCCTTTAGGCCGAGCTCGGCGCGGTCCTCAGGGTTGACCAGAACGACCCTTCGACCGCCCTTCACACCCCGGTACCGGTCGTCCAACCCGTAGATCGTGGTGTTGAACTGGTCGTGCGAGCGCAGCGTCTGCAGCAGCAGGCGGCCCTCGGGCACCTCCGGGGCCGACAGGCCGTTGCTGGTGAAGTTGGCCTTGCCCGTCGCGGTGGGGAACGTCCGGCTGTCCCGGGGCGCGTGCGGCAGGCGGAAGCCGCCCGGGCGCCGCACGCGCTCGTTGTAGTCGTCGAACCCCGGCACCACCCGCTCGATGCTCTCCCGGATCCGGTCGTAGTCGGCGAACTCCTCCCACGGCACGGCCTCGTCCTCGCCCAGCAGGCGGGCGGCGAGTCCGCGCACGATGTCGACCTCCGAGCGCATGTCCGCCGACAGCGGCTCCACCCGGCCGCGCGAGGCGTGCACCTCGCCCATGGAGTCCTCGACGCTGACGAACCGCTCCGCGCCCTCGTGCACGTCCAGGTCGGTGCGCCCGAGCGCCGGCAGGATCAGCGCGTGCTCCCCCGTCACCGCGTGCGACCGGTTGAGCTTCGTTGACACCTGCACCGTCAGGCGGCACCGCCGCATGGCCTCCTCTGTCGCCGCGGTGTCGGGCGTGGCCGCCGCGAAGTTGCCGCCCATGGCGAAGAACACCTTGGCGCGCCCGTCGCGCATCGCCCGGATGGCGTCGACCGTGTCCGCCCCGTGCTCGCGCGGGGGCTCGAACCCGAACTCGTCGCGGAGCGCGTCCAGGAACTCCGCGGGCGGGCGCTCCCAGATGCCCATGGTCCGGTCGCCCTGGACGTTGCTGTGCCCGCGCACCGGGCACACCCCCGCCCCCTCGCGGCCCACGTTGCCCCGCAGCAGCAGGAAGTTGACGACCTCCCGGATGGTGGGCACCGAGTTGCGGTGCTGGGTCAGGCCCATCGCCCAGCAGACCACGATCTTCTGGGAGGCCAGCACCATCGCCGCCGCCTCCTCGACCTCGTCGCGGCCCAGCCCGGTGGCGGCGCCGACGCGCCGCCAGAACTCGTCCTCGCCGTGGTCGAGGAGGGCCTTGGCGTAGGCGTCGAAGCCGTGGGTGTGCTCGGCGATGAAGTCGTGGTCGAGCACCCCGCCCCTCTCCTCGTCGATCTGCAGCAGCAGCCGGTTCAGCGCGCTGAACAGGGCCAGGTCCCCGCCGACCTTGACCTGCAGGAACAGGTCGGTCAGCATGGTCCCCGACCCGACGATGCCGCGCGCGGTCTGCGGGTTGCGGAACCGCTGCAGCCCCGCCTCCGGCAGCGGGTTGACCGTCATGATGCGCGCCCCCGCCTGCTTGGCCTTCTCCAGCGCGGTGAGCATGCGGGGGTGGTTGGTGCCGGGGTTCTGCCCGGCGACGATGATCAGGTCGGCCCGGTAGAGGTCGTCGAGCTTGACGCTGCCCTTGCCGACGCCCAGCGTCTCGGTCAGGGCCGACCCCGACGACTCGTGGCACATGTTCGAGCAGTCCGGCAGGTTGTTGGTGCCGAACCGGCGCGCGAGCAGCTGGTAGAGGAACGCGGCCTCGTTGCTGGTGCGCCCGGAGGTGTAGAACAGGGCCTCGTCCGGCGAGTCCAGCCCCTTGAGCTCGTCGGCGATGAGGGCGAAGGCCTCGTCCCACCCGATGGGCGCGTAGTGGTCGGCGCCGGGCGCGGCGTACACGGGCCCGGTGATGCGCCCCTGCTGTCCGAGCCAGTACCCGCTGCGCCCGGCGAGGTCGGTGATGGAGTGCTCGGCGAAGAAGCCGGCGCCCACCGCGCGGCGGGTCGACTCCTCGGCCACGGCCTTGGCGCCGTTCTCGCAGAACTCGGCGGGGTGGCGGTGGTCGGGCTCGGGCCAGGCGCAGCCCGGGCAGTCGAACCCCTTCTTCTGGTTGACGGCGGTCAGCGTCAGCAGGCCGCGCTTGGCCCCCGACTGCTGCCCGACGATCTTCATGCTGTTGGCGATCGCGGGGATCCCCACGGCCGAGCGCTTGGGCTCGGACACGCTGGGGGCGTCCTGGCGCGGATCGTCGATGGGCGGATTGGACATGGCGGCCCCCTGAGGTACAGCTGGCGGTGCTGTTCGTTTCCATTTTTCCAGGCCGGGCGCACGTTGATCATGGCGGATCGGCACGTCGGCGGTGCGGGTGCGCCGCAGCCCCCGGCGTCCCGCCCCCTGCGCGCGGCCCGGCCCGGGGCGGGCACGGGTGCGCGCGCACGCGAGGCTACGCCCCCGGGGAAGGGGTGCCACCTGGCCGAACGGGCGGCTCGGCCCGGCCGAACGGACGGGCCAGGCCGCGGGCCGCCCGGACCGGCGGCGGCCCCCGCGGCGGTGCCCTGCGCGAACGCGGTACCGTCGTCGCGCTCTCGCCGACGACTGATGTTTCACATTGGCCTATCATGGCCCCATGCTCGATACCGAAGGCGGAGCCGCGAAGAAGTCCCCGAGGAAGAAGAAATCGTCACTTTCGGCGACCGCCTACTTCGCGATTCGCGACATGCTGGTCACGACCCGCATCCCGCCCGGTGCTCCCGTGCACGAGGAAGAGCTGACGCGCACGCTCGGAGTGGGGCGCACCCCCGTGCGCGAAGCGATCAAGCGGCTCGAATCGGAAAGGCTCGTGAAGGTCTATCCCCGGCGCGGCGTATTCGCCACCGAGGTGCAGTTGTCCGACCTTTCCCTGCTCACCGAGGTCCGTGCCCCGCTCGAAGGCGAGGCCGCCTTTCAGACGGCCCGGCGGGCGACCGACCGGCAGCGCGCCGACCTGCGCGACCTGCGGGACGGGGCGGCCGACTACGGGCGCGGCGCCGAGGCGCAGATGGTGTTCGACAGCCGGGTGCACCGGGCGGTATACGAGTGCTCCCACAACACCTACCTGGAGGCCACCCTCACGCTCTATTACAACCTGATGCTGAGGATCTGGTACCTCTACATCGACCGCCTTCCCGGAGTGACCGACCATGTCGGCGAACTCGTGCCCCTCTTGGAGACGATGATCGACGGCGAGGACGAGCGCGCCCGGGAACTCGCGGTCGAACACATCCGGGGATTCGAGAAGGCGGTCCTCTCCGTATTGTGAAGTAATGCCTTAACAGGTGGCGCCGGACGGGTGGTGCCGGTCACGGCCCGCATTCCGGGGGGAATGAATCGTGGTCCGATCAGCGGGAGCCGCGCGGCG
>NZ_JAQFWP010000008.1 GCF_027706745.1 Nocardiopsis suaedae
GGGCGGGGCGGGGCGGGGCGGGGCGACGCGGTCGGCACGGTGCTGCGAGCGGGCCCGGTGTGCTCTGAGCATCCTGACCGGTCTCCCGCCCGCCGCCGGCGGCCACAGGCGCCGGAGGTGGCGCCGTTCCCGAAGTCATGACCCCCTTCTATCGTCGCGGAGTGCGCTTCCGCGGGGCGGGCGGCGGCCTCCTGCCGGGGCGGGCGGGGCGGCCCGATTCAGGGAAACGCCTTTGCGTAGGCGCAAAGTCACCTACAGTGCAAAGGGTGGGTGCCCGGGATGCTGGCTCCCCCTCCATCCCGGGGCCCGCTCCTCCGGTGGTGCCGCCGCCCGTCCTCACCGCCCCTCCCCCGTCTCGTGGGCCTCGGGGTCGTGCGCCAGGACGGTGCGCCCGCCGTCCACGGGAACCGTGGCCCCGGTGATGAAGCCCGCATCGGGCGAGAGCAGGTGGGCGATGGCCGAAGCGGCCTCCGCGGCGGTGCCGATCCGGCCCAGGGGGTGCACCCGGCCCATCTGCGCCCGCACCCGCCCGGCCCCCTCCTCGTCCAGGCCGGCCAGGTGGGCCGCGTAGCGCTCGGTGGCCACCGAGCCCAGCGCCACCGCGTTGACCCGCACCCCGTGCGGCCCGTACTCCACCGCCAGCGCCCGCGTGAGCCCTTCGACGGCGGCCTTGGCCGTGGCGTAGGGGGCGCAGCCGGGAACGGCCTGGCGGGCCTGGTGGGAGGAGACGTTGACGATCGCCCCGGCCCCGGCCTCCGACATGCGCCGCACCGCGACCGCGCACCCGGCGACGGCCGGGGCGAGGTTGGCCCCGATCAGGTCCATCACCTGCCGGGCCGGTGTCCGGTGCAGGGAGGCGTCGCGGAAGACGGCGGCGTTGTTGACCCACCCGGCCAGGGCGGTGCCCGCGGCGTTCTGGGCCGCCTCGGCGGCCCGTTCGGCGGTGTCCTGGTCGGCGGCGTCGCCGTGCACCGGCACCAGCCGTTCGGCGCCGGGGTGGGCGGCCGCCCACCCCAGGGCGGCCGGGTCGGCCTCGACCACCGCCACCGCGTCGGCGCCCAGCTGGAGCAGGCGCTCGGCGGTGGCGCGGCCGATGCCGCGTCCCCCGCCGGTGACCACGTGGGCCCCGCCCAGGCGGGGGCGGGCCTGCGGGGCGCTCATCGGGTCTGCGGGGTCAGGGGCAGGCGGTCGGCGGGCAGGACGCGCACGCCCAGGGCGGCCAGGTCCTCCTCGACGGCGCGGGAGATGGCGTGGGCCGAGGCGTCCTCGTCGTAGGTGGCGTGCGCCCCGGAGGCCAGGACGGTGTCCAGGCCCTGGCCGAGGGCGCCGCGGGCGGTGGCGGCGACGCAGTACTGGCTCTGCATCCCGGCCAGGACGGCGGTGCGCACGTGGGCGCGGGCCAGCTCGTCGGCCAGGGCGGTCCCGGCGAAGGCGTCGGGGGCGGTCTTGCGCACGACGGCCTCGCCGGGCAGCGGCGGGTGGACGAGCTCCCAGCCGGGGGTGTGGGGCTCGTCGGGCTCGCCGGGTCCGCCGTCGTTCTGGACGTGGACCACCGCGGCGCCGGCGGCGCGGGCGCGGGCGAGCAGGTCGGCCAGGGCGGGGCCGACCCGGGGCGCGGCGGGCACGGCGTCGGGGCCGTGCAGCATGTTGCGCTGGGCGTCGATGAGGACGAGGGCGGTCGTCACGGCTTCCTCCTGGAGGGCGGGTGCCGGGGGTGGAGGTGCCGTTCCTATCACCGGGGGGCGACAGGCGGGCGGGCGTGTGGCGCGAGCTGGGGTGTTAGCGGGCGGGAAGCCGAACGAAACCGGCGGGGGCGATGCTGGGGGCGGCCGGCGATCCAGAGGGTGGACACGCCGGGGCGCGGATCGGGCGGGGGCCGAAGGGGGACCCCGCCCTTTCATCCGCTCCGCGCGCGCCGGGCCGTGCGGGCGGCTGGGCCCGCCGGTGCGGTCGTTCCGCGGGGCGGGAGGGGGCGGGCGGGGCTCGCCCGCGTGGGGCCCCGCCCCCTTCCGTGCGGGCCGCCGCCAGGGGTGCCCGGTGGGCGGCCGGCGCTATTCGGCCGGGGGCGGCCAGGGGGCCGCCTGGGCGCACAGGCCCGAGAAGCCCGAGAGCACCCGCAGCTCCTCCACCGTGCGGGGCGCGGCCTGGGCCAGCTGCGGCGAGTAGACCAGGAGCGCCACCACCTGGGCGCGGGAGAGGGCCACGTTGAGCCGGTTGCGCGAGAGCACGAAGTCCAGCCCGCGGGACAGGTCGGCGCCGCTGGAGGCGGTCATCGAGCAGATCACCGCCGGGGCCTCCTGGCCCTGGAAGCGGTCCACGGTGCCCACCCGCACCTGTTCCATCCCGGCCTCGGCCAGGGCCCGGCGCAGCGCCCGCACCTGCAGGTTGTAGGGCGCCACCACCAGCACGTCCTCGCCGGTCAGCTCCCGTTGGGCGGTGGCGCCGGGCTCGTGCACGGTGCGCCCGACCAGGTGGGCGGCGGCCTGCACCACGGCCTCGACCTCCTCGGGGCTGTGGCTGGTGCGGCCCTGGTGCTCGACCGGGCGGGCGTACAGGCCCGGCCGGACCCCGGCCACGGTGCGCTCGGCGGCGCTGGGGTGGGCGCGCAGCAGGCCGCGGTAGGCCAGGCGGGAGACGGGGGCGCACACGGCGGGGTGCATGCGGCGGGTCTGGTCCAGGAAGTAGCCGCGCGAGGCGTCGATGATCTCGGCCTCGCCGACCAGGTGCTCCAGGGCCGAGGCGTCGGCGCCTTCGCCGTGGGAGCCCTGGACGACCTGCGGGAGCTGCTGGGGGTCGCCCAGCAGCACCAGGTTGCGGGCGGCCGCGGAGACGGCGAGGGTGTCGGCCAGGGCGAACTGGCCGGCCTCGTCGATGACCAGGACGTCGAAGGGGTCGGCGGCCACGGCCTCGTTGGCGAAGGTCCAGGCGGTTCCGCCGGCCAGGTGGGCGCCGGGGTGGGCGGCGCGCCAGGCGGCCAGGGCCTTGACGGTGGCGGGCTGCTCCCAGCGGGCGTCGGGGTCGGGCTTGCCGGAGGGGCGTTTGGCGCAGGGCAGCTCCCGGCCGTGTGCGCGGGCGGTGTGCAGGGCGGCGGACAGCACGTTCTCCACGGCCTTGTGGCTGGTGGAGCAGACCCCGACGGTGCGGCCGGTGGCGATGAGGTGGTCGATGAGGCGGGCGGCCAGGTAGGTCTTGCCGGCTCCGGGTGGGCCCTGCACGGCCAGGTAGGAGTGGTCCAGGGCGTCGACGGCGGCGATGGCGGCGGCCACGGTGTCGCCGCCGTGGTCGGCGGGGTCGGGCAGGGCGGGCAGGTGGGCCAGGCGCGGGGGGCGGCGCCGGAGGAGGTCGGTGCCGGGGCCGTCGGGCAGGCGGGGCAGGTCGGGCAGGACGCCTTCGGTGAGCGACCACAGGGCGGCGTCCTTGGGGGCCGAGCGCACGGGGGCGCCGGGCAGGACGGCGGCGGGGGCGCGGGCGTAGGTCTGCTGGGGGTCGCTGGTCTCCTCCAGGGTGAGGGTGTCGGCTCTGGCGGCGGTGACCTGGGCGTCGACGGCGTCGGCGGGGCATCCGGGGGTGGCGGCGTAGAGCAGGCGGACCCGGTCGCCGGTGGTGAAGGGGTGGGGGCGGGCGGGGTCGGCGCGCGCCTCGATCTCGCGGCGGGACTTGCGCTGTCGGCCGGCGGGCTCGGCCCATTCGCCGGTGCGCACGCGCACGGGGACCAGGCAGTCGTTGTCGGCCTCCAGCTCCTCCATGGGGGCGGTGAGGCGGCGGAAGAAGTCCCACCAGGCGGGGTTCTCCTCGCGGCGGTAGTAGCCGGCCAGGGAGGCGAGCAGGGCGCGGGAGTGCTGGTCGGGGTCGCGGCGGCGGGGGTCGTCGGCGACGCCGTCCAGGAGGGGGGCGGTCAGGGCGCGCAGGCGCGCTTCGGCCTCTTCGCGGCGGCGGCGGTTCTCCTGGGCGCGTTCGTCGGCGTCGTCGGGGGCCAGTTCGCCCTGGGCGGCGGGGCGGGTGTCGATGCCGTTGTCGCGGCGCAGGTCTTCGAGCCAGTCGCGCAGGCGGGCGGTGGAGGCGCAGTCGTCGTGGTTGTAGTCGGCCAGGTCGGACAGGATCTGCGCGGCGCGGGCGGTGTCGCCGTCGGCGGCGGCGCGGGCGTGTTCGGCGTAGGCGTCGATGCTGGAGACGGCGGTGGTGACGTCGCCGCTGCGGGTCTGGGGCAGGTAGAGGGGTTCGAGGTATTTGATGGAGTAGGAGCGCTGGGAGACGCGCAGGCTCTTTTTGACGACGGTGTACAGGTCGACCAGGCGGCGGTGGCGCAGGAGCTCGTCGACCTGGGCTTCGCGGGTGCCGAAGGCGGCGGCCAGGAGTTTGAGGCGGTCGGCCTCGTAGGAGGCGTAGTGGTAGACGTGGGCGCCGGGGTCGCGGTCGATGCGTTCGCACACGAAGTCGACGAAGTCCTCGAAGGCGCGTTTTTCCTGGGCGCGGTCGTGGGCCCAGAAGGCGTGGAAGCGCTCGGGGGCGTCGGGGGTGTCGGCGGCGGGCCCGGTGCCGGGGTCCTCGGGCAGGTCGCGGGCGACGGCGCCGAAGAGGTATTCCAGGCCGCGGCCCTGGGGGCCTTCGTAGTAGGGGTAGCCCTCCATGTCGAAGAAGACGTCGCCGGGGCTGGGCGCGGGCAGGGAGGCCAGGCCCTCGGGTGAGTGGACTTCGGCCAGGACGGTGCCGCGGGGGTCGGTGTCGGTGCGGGTGGCGTCCTGGCGGACCTGCAGGGCGGCTTGGGCGCGCAGCCGGTCGAAGGTGTGCGGGGGCAGCGCGGGCGGGCGCTGTTCGGCCTGGGCGGCGGCCAGGGCGTCGATGGTGGTGATGCCGGTGTCGGCGAGTTTGCGGGTCTGGTCGGTGCGGATTCCGGCGACCAGGGTCAGGTGGCGGGCGCGGGCGCGGCCCTCGGTGCACAGGGCGGCGTAGCCGCAGGAGTCGCAGGCGGGCCGGGGTGGGCCCCACAGGGGGTCGGGCAGGGTGATGGCGGCCGCGTCGAGGGGGCCGCCGCCGGGGGCGGTGAGGCGGTCGGCCAGGTGGGTGCGGACCTGGTGCAGGACCGGCAGGAACTCGGGGGCGCGGTGGGTGTGGGCGGTGCCGTCGCCGGTGAGCAGGTGCATGTGCTCGGGGGCGGGGGCGCCGGCCTCGGTGACGGAGGCGGCGTAGGCGGCCAGCTGCAGGACGGCGCCGGGGCCGGGGTGGCGGGCGAGCTTGGTGTCCCAGGGCTCGTAGGTGTGTGGGCCGGTGCGGGGGCGGGTGCGGCCGGTGGCCGGGTCCACGGCGGTGCTGACGAGGAAGTCGGCGCGGCCGTGGAAGGCGACGCCGGGGCGCAGGGGGTGGTAGAAGGCGGCCTGGTAGAGGACGGGGGCGCCGTCGTCCATGGCCTTGCGGGTGGCCTGGGCGGCGCGGAGCATGTCGGCGTGGGTGGGGCGGGGGTCCTCGATCTCGACGAGGGCGTCGCCGAAGAGCGTGCGCAGGCGCTGGAGTTCGGCGCGTTCGTGCTCGTGGCCCTGGCGGGCGACCAGGGGGTCGATGTCGGCGGGGGCGGGTGCGCCGGGGACGTGGGCGGCCAGTGCGGCCTTGAGGCGGCTGCGGTGGTCGCACTCCATGGAGTCGACCAGGTCGGTGGGCGAGATGACCCATCCGGTCTCGTTGCGGAACACCTGGCCGCTCCCTCCCCGGCTGCTGCTTCGCGGGGAATTGTGCCACGGTGGTGCGCCGTTTGAGCGCTGTTCACACGCGCGGCGGGGCGGGCGGGGTGTTTCGGGCGGGCGCGGCGGGTGCGCGGGGGTGGGGGCGGACACGGTGCCGCGCGGCGGGGGTCACGGCGGTGTCACCGTCGGCGCCGGGGGTTTCACCGGGCGGAGCGGGCGAGGGTGACATGTTGCACAAACCCGGGTTTTCGGTTCTCGTTACCCGACCGTGATGGTTAGGGTCGGTCCCCGTTGGTCTTCACCCCCTTTGCGTACACGTGACCAGCTCTTTCCGGTCGCCCCTTGGATCCCGGGCGGCCCAGCTGCGCCGGCGCGCCCCTCGGTTCCGGGAGGCGCCGGACGAGCGGTCCCGGCGGTTTCCGGGCCCCGCGCAGCCGCCTTTCCGTGTTCCCGTTCAAAGGACGATCTGCCGTGGGCAGTCATCAGCCCGACCGTGTCTCCGTGTTCCAGCGCCTGAAGAGCAAGCGCGCCCTGGTGGCCACCGCCGCCTCGGGCGCGGTGCTGGCCGCCGGCGGTGTCGCCGGCGCCGCCGTGGTGGGCGGCGCCCAGCCCCAGGACCTGGACAGCGCCGCGAAGGTCCCTGCGGCCCAGACCTCCGAGCAGGGCGCCGAGGCCCAGCAGGCGCCCCAGGCCGACCCCGGGAAGGTCGACCAGGAGCGCGACAAGGCCAAGGAGCAGCGCGAGGAGGCCGCCTCGCGGGCCGAGGGCGCGGCGAGCGCGACCGCGGCCCAGGCCGAGGAGGAGAAGCAGGAGCCCGCCCGGGAGGAGTCCTCCGGCGGGGGGTCCTCCCAGGAGTCCTCCGGCTCCTCCGAGGGGCTCCAGCCCACCGGCGAGGGCGGCGCCTGCGAGGCCTCGATGTACAGCGACCCCCAGCCCACCGCCAGCGGGGGCACCTTCGACCCCTCGGCGATGACGGCGGCCCACAAGTCGCTGCCGTTCGGCACCCAGGTGGAGGTGACCAACCCCTCCAACGGCAAGTCGGTGGTGGTGTCCATCAACGACCGCGGCCCGTACGTGGCCGGGCGGTGCCTGGACCTGTCCACCGCCTCCTTCGAGACGATCGCCAGCGCCAGCCAGGGCGTGGTGGACGTGGAGTGGCAGGTCGTCGGCTAGGGTCGGCCGGTTTCTCCGTCGGGCGTGTGCGCCCCCGGGGCCGGGGGCGCACACGCCTTCGCCGTCTCGGGGGCCGGTCCCGCAGGGGTTGGCGGCCTCACAGGGGCGGGTAGCGCCGGTCCGGGGGCGCGCCGCCGGGGAACAGGGCGGCGGCCGGGTCGGGCATGTCGACGCCGTTGAGGGCGGCGGCGGCCCGGGCCAGGGCGGGGGTGTGCAGGTGGCCTCCGGTGGCCTCGATGATCCGGCGCAGCGCCTGCACCACGTCGGCGCCGCAGGCCAGGGTGGCGTAGTGGGCGGCGACGGCGGGGGTGCGGGACTGGCCGGCGGCGCAGTGCAGCAGCACGCGTTTGCCCTCGGCGCGCAGGGCCGCCACGGCGCCGGCGGCCTCGTCGAGCACGAAGTGCAGGTTGGGGTTGACGCCGGGGCCCTGGGCGTCGGCGAGCCAGACCTCGACCCGGTCGCGGGCGGGCAGGTGCGCGGGGGCGTCGGCGGGGCCGGTGCGGTTGAGCGAGACCACCGCGTCCACGTCGGGGCCCGCGCGCAGGTGGGCGATGTTGCCCAGCAGCACCCCGGGGTCGTGGGGGTGGGGGGTGCAGAAGGGCGTGTTGACCGAGCGCGCCTCCCCGGTGGGCTGGGCGGCGGCCTCGGGCCAGGTGCCGGGGTCGCTGCCGCGGGCCAGGACGATGGCGCGCTCCAGCAGGGAGCGGGGGGCGACGATGTCGGCCAGGCGGCGCTGGGCCTCCAGGGGGATGCCCGAGGCCCCCCACCGTGCCCCGGCCATGGCCCCTGCGTACATGGCCGCTTCGTCGCCCCCCGCGGCGTAGGCCCGCCAGACCGCCTCGACCAGCTGGGAGCAGGGGAAGACCGCGCGGGCGGGCTCCAGGGGCGGGGCGGGGGCGCGGGCGGCGGCGCGCCAGCCGGCGCCCATGGGGCTGTGCGGGGGCACCGCCGGGTCGGGGTCGGGGACGGTGCCGTCGGCGGCGATGGAGCGCAGGGCCAGGGCCCAGGCGCGGTCGGCGGGGGCGTCGACGGCCTTGTGGACGGTGGCGGGGTCGGCCACGCCCTCCAAGGCGGTGGCGATGAGCCAGGACAGCAGGGCGGGCCCGGCGCCGTCGCCGTCGGGGTGGGTGGCCTCCTGGGCCATGGCGGGAGGGGCGCCCACGATGCACGCGGCGGCCGCGGCGCCGACCCAGGCTCCGGCGCAGCGGTCGTAGCGGGGGTCGTCGCGGTGCCAGAGGGTGTGCTCGTTCCGGTCGTCGGCGGGCTCGGCGGGCATGGAGGGGCTCCTCGGGGTCACTGCCGCGGCACGTTGTGTCTATGCCCTCTAGAGAGGAGCCCACCAGCCGATAGCCGCATCCGGCCACGAACCGCCGTCGATCCCCCGAATCCGGATATACAAGACGCCCGAAAGCGGAGGGAACAGGCCGCCCGGAATGCGGGCGGCCCTTGCGGCGGCGCTGCCGGGGGGCGGGTTCCTCACGGTCCGGGGCGGCGGCGGCTCGGCCGGTCCCCCGCTGACGCGCTCCGGCCGGGCGGCGGGTCGCCGGGGTGCAAGGTGCGGGGCGGCGACGACGCAGGTCAGCGACCCTTACGGCAGCGTTGTCGGCTGTGCTGCGTGTGCGTGGTCACCGTAGTTGGCGACGACGGCGTGAGCGGGGCGGTTCCCCGGGCCTGCCTGCCGTCCGCCGGGCCCCTCGCGGTCCGGGCGCGCGGCGCGGCCGGGCAGGGCGCGTGCTCGCCCGCGTTCGTGGCGGCCGCCGCCCCGGTGCGCCCTTCCCGCGATGATCTCGACGGAAGTGCTGTCATTCCGGCGGTATTGGCAGCACTTCCGTCGAGATCATCGCGCGAGTGGCGACACGGTGGGCACCCTTGTCGATCTCGGGGAAGTCGGGGTTGAAACGGACATCATAAGAACGGGTTCCCCGAGATCATCACGGAGGGGGCCACCAGGGCGCGCATACCGGGCATACCGGGCGCGGCGGGGAGGGGGCGGGCGATCCCGCGTCGCGAAAGGGACGTTTCCCGCGTGATCGAGTGGCGGACCCGCCACGCGGGATGGCCCCGGGCCGCCCGTGGCGTCCGGAAGGCGGGTTCCGGCCCGGCCCCTACCTGTCCGGTGTCCGGTTTGCCTGGTTCTCGGGGTGTCGGGGCCCGCCCCTCGCCCTGTTCGACGCCCGGGGCGGCGGCGCGGGCGGCGGGGGTGCACGGTCATCGCGATTCCAGAACACGTTCTGCGCCCGAGAGGGCCCCAAACGGCACTCCGGGGCTGTTTACCGCCCCTGTCGTCACTGCGGGTAGCCGATATCGGCCCCGAGCGGACCTCGGGCGCCCGACGGGGCGCCCGGGTGCCCCCTGCGCCTGCCCGGACGCCCGAGGTGAACGCCCCAGGTAGGCATGAACCGGGCATTCCGTTTGCAGAACCTGTTCTGGAATCGTCGACTTCGTGCGCCCGGGGCTCGCGCGGGTGTCGCTGAGCGCGCTTCACGGTCCTCGCACCCCTTAACGCGGAGTGTTCACCCAGGTCAGCGCCTCGCCGACTTCAGGGTGGGCCTGGCGGGGGCGGGTCCGGGCGTCGGAGAGTGCGAACCATGGCTCCTGCGTCTCACCATGCCGGAGGTTCTCCGTCGAGGGGTGCACGTTGGTTGAGACGGCGCCCCGGCGGCCGCCGCGAACGCGAACACGCCTCACCTTCGCGGCCATGCCCGGACCGGAGATTTCCGTCGGAGGGGTGCACGTCATCCGGACACCTCGCCCAACAGGTGAGACCCCCGCCCCGGAAACCGGGCATATCGGCCCCCTTTGCGCCCGTCGGCCGATCGAGCGCGGTGAACGAACCACCTGGTGGGTGATCGCGTGGTGGAAGCACCACCCCCGCTGCCCTCGGACCATCCGACAGCACCGGCGAGGGCCGCCGACCCTCGCCGTCGCCACCTTCGCCCCGCACCCCGGAGCCCGCCTCCCGGGCGGTGCCCGGGAGTGGGGGACCAGCCGAGCCGCCCGGCCACCCGGACCGCGAGTGGCCCGCCGCCCGGCAGGCAGGCCCGGGGGACCGGCCCGCTTGCGCCGTCGCCGCCAACCACGGGGAACCACGCACTCACCCGGCGGCCGACCGACCGGCAGGTAGGGCCGCCGCCCTGCGTCGTCGCCGCCCTCTCCCTCGCGCCGCGGCGGCCCGGCGGACGGCCGGGGCCCGGAGTGGGGTACCAGCCCAGTCGCCGGGCCGAGAGGCACCCGGGGCCTGGAAGCCGGGCCCCGGGGCCGCTCGCCCCGCGCGATGTTCCACGGGCAGGGACCCCCTACGCGGGGACGGGGGCGGGGTCGGCGCCCCTCACCCCGCCTGCGGGACCAGGGTCCGCTCCCCCGTCCCGGCGCATACGGCCGCGTACCGGTCGGCCAGGACCTCGGCCACCGCCGGGTCCGGGCAGAGCGGGCCCGCCACCGTGTCGGCGCCCGCCTCCTCCAGGCGCCCTTGGAACAGGCCCGGCGCCAGCAGCCATGAGGCCACCGCCACCCGCCCGGCCCCCCGAGCGCGCAGGGAGGCGACCGCCTCGGCGACGGTGGGCGCGGCCGTCGCCGCATACCCCGGCTCCACCGGCGCCTCCACCAGCCCCGACAGCGCCCGGGCGGCCCGCTCGACCTCGGCCAGCGCCCCCGGGTCCGAGGAACCGGCCGCCGCCAGCACCACCGGCTCCCCCCTGCGGTGCCCGGCCCGGGCCAGGCGCCGGGCCGCGGCCGCCACCAGGCGCGGGTCGGCGCCCAGGGCCCGGGCCACGGGCGCCTCGGACCGCCCGACCCGGGCGAGCTGTTCGGGGATGTCCACCCGCACGTGGTAGCCCGAGGCGAGGAAGGCCGGGACCACCACCAGGGGCCCGTCGACGGCGGCGGCGACCTGGCCCACGTCGGGCTCGCGCACGTCGGCGAAGGCCAGGCGCACCGGGGCCCCGGAGGCCGCCGCGGTGGCGGCGGCCAGGCGGCGTGCGGTGCGCGCCCCCTCGGGGTCGCGGGTGCCGTGGACGGCCAGCAGAAGGGCGGGGGCGGTGGTATCGCTCATGTGGGCCTCCAGAACGGGGACGTCGGTCCGTGGTCGGGTGGGCCGGGCCCCATTGCCCGGGAGGCGTCGGATGGTCGGCGGGATGGTATGCCGTATGCGGGACCGCCGCTCCGACCGGTGCGGCCGGCCCTCACTCACACGGCATGGCGTCCAGGGCCAGGCGGTAGCCGCGCTTGACCACCGTCTGGATCATCCTGGGGTCGCCCAGCGCCGTGCGCAGGCGGGCCACGGCCGTCTCCACCGCGTGGGCGTCGGCCTCCGGGCCCAGCGCCGCCAGCAGCTCCGAGCGGTGGCGCACCCGGCCCGGCCGGTCGGCCAGCTCGCGCAGCAGCCGCATCGGCGCCGGGGTGACCGGGCGCAGCTCCCCGTCGACCTCGGCGGCGCGGCCGCGCACCCGCAGCACCCGGCCGGCCACCGGAAGCTCCGGGCTGGTGCGCGGCAGCTCCTCGGCCAGGCGCCGCACCAGGGCGCCGATGCGCCCGCGCGCGGGCCAGTGCACCGGCACCCGCTCGGCGGCCAGCGGCGCCGCGGTCACCGGCCCCACGCACATGGCCATCGGCCGCCCCGCGCGCAGCGCCCGCAGCAGGGCCCGGTCGGCGCCGGTGGCGCGGGCCCGCTGCAGCAGCCCCGCGGCGGCCGGGGCGCTGGTGAAGGTCAGCGCGTCCAGGCCGCCGCCGCAGGCGGCCTCGATGAGCCGGTCCAGCGGCGCGGGGTCCTCGGGGCCGGTCCACCGGTACACCGGCACCTGCACCACCTCGGCCCCGGCCATGCGCAGCGCCGCGCAGAAGTCGGGCAGCGGCTCGCCGTGCAGCTGCACCGCCACGCGCAGCCCGGCCACGCCGCGCTCCAGCAGGTGGTCCAGGACCTCGGCCGAGGACTCCGAGGGCGGCGACCACTCCTCGGTGAGCCCGGCCGCGCGGATGGCGCCCTTGGCCTTGGGGCCGCGGGCCAGCAGCCGCGACGAGCGCAGGGCCGTGGTCAGCGGCTCGGCCAGCCCCCAGGTCTCGCAGGCCTCCAGCCAGCCGCGGAACCCGATGCCGGTGGTGGCCACCACCGCGTCGGGGGGCCGCTCGATCAGGGCGCGCGAGACGTCGGCCAGGCGCTGGTCGTCGCTGAGCGGCACGATGCGCAGCGCCGGGGCGCACACCACCTCGGCGCCCTTGCGGGCCAGCATGGCCGCCAGTTCCTCGGCGCGGCGGTTGGCGGTCACCCCGACGGTGAAGCCCTCCAGCGGCGCGGGCCCGGCCCCGGGCCCGGCCGTGGGGGCGGGGCCGGGGCCGGGCGGTGCGGCGTCGGGGTGCTGTTCGGCGGCCGCGGCGGGCGGCGTCACAGGGCGCCCCCGTCGGGGCCGTGCGCGGTGCCGACCTCCACCCGCCCGTCGCGCTCGCGCACCGGGTAGGTGGCCAGGCCCGGCCCGCCCCCGTCCACGGGCAGGCCGGTGCGCAGGCTGAACACGTGCTTGAGCAGCGGGGAGGCGACGGTGGGCTCCCCGGCGCGGTCGCCCATGATGCCGCGGGCGATGACGGCGGCCCCGGTGAAGGGGTCGATGTTGGAGACCGCGTACAGGTGCCCGGCCGCGGAGCGGAACACCGCGGCCTGCTCGCCGCCGGGCAGCAGGGCGGCCGCTCCGCGCTCGGCGGCCAGCAGCGCGCTGGGGCACACGGCGGTCCAGGCGTCGGCGGCGGCCGGGGTCTCGGTGGTCAGTACGGACATGGTCAGGCCTCCACAGCGGTCGCGGCGGTCGCGGTGTTCGCGGGTTCGGGCATCCCCAGCGGCACGGGCGCCGCGGGTACCGGCTGGTCGCGCACGGTGTCGAAGGAGATGGTCGGGTCGGGGGTGCCGGGGGCGTTGGCGAAGGACACGAACCGGGCGAGCTTGTCGGGGTCCTCCAGCACCCCGCGCCACTCGTCGGCGTAGCCGCCGATGTGGGCGGCCATGTCGGCCTCCAGGTCGGCGGCGATGCCCAGGGCGTCGTCGACGACCACCTCGCGCAGCCGGTCCAGCCCGCCGTCCAGGGACTCGATCCAGGCGGCGGTGCGCTGCAGCCGGTCGGCGGTGCGGATGTAGTACATGAGGAACCGGTCCAGGTAGCGCACCAGGGTGGCCGAGTCCAGGTCGGAGGCCAGGAGTTCGGCGTGGCGGGGGGTGAAGCCGCCGTTGCCGCCGACGTAGAGGTTCCAGCCCTTGTCGGTGGCGATGACCCCGAAGTCCTTGCCGCGGGCCTCGGCGCACTCGCGGGCGCACCCCGACACCGCCCCCTTGAGCTTGTGCGGGGAGCGCAGGCCCCGGTAGCGCAGCTCCAGGTCGATGGCCATGGTGACCGAGTCCTGCACCCCGTAGCGGCACCAGGTCGAGCCCACGCAGGACTTGACGGTGCGCAGGGCCTTGCCGTAGGCGTGGCCGGACTCGAAACCGGCGTCGACCAGGCGGGCCCACACGGCGGGGAGCTGTTCGACGCGCGCTCCCAGCAGGTCGATGCGCTGGGCGCCGGTGATCTTGGTGTAGAGGCCGAACTCGCGGGCGACCTCGCCGATGACGATGAGCCGCTCGGGGGTGATCTCGCCGCCGGGGATGCGCGGCACCACCGAGTAGGTGCCGTTGCGCTGCATGTTGGCCAGGAAGTGGTCGTTGGTGTCCTGCAGCCCGGCCTGTTCTCCGGCGAGGATGTGCCCGTTGCCCAGGGAGGCGAGGATGGAGGCCACGGCGGGTTTGCACACGTCGCAGCCGTGTCCGGTGCCGTGGCGGGCGATGAGCTCGGAGAAGGTGGTGGTGCCGGTGGCGCGCACGATCTCCATCAGGTCGGCGCGCGAGTGGGCGAAGTGCTCGCACAGCGCCCGGGACTGCTCGACCCCGGCGTCGGCGAGCAGGGTCTTGAGCATGGGCACGCAGCTGCCGCAGCTGGTGCCGGCGCAGGTGGCCTTCTTCAGGTCGGGCACGTCGCGGGCCCCGGCGCCGATGGCCGCGCCGATGTCGCCCTTGGTGACGGCGTTGCACGAGCAGATCTGGGCGTCCTCGGGCAGCGCTCCGGGCCCGGCCCCGGCGCCGGAGGAGGCCGGGGAGATCAGCTCCAGGGGGTCGCCGGGCAGCTCGCGCCCGACCAGGGCGCGCAGGGTGCCGTAGGCCGAGGCGTCGCCGACCAGCACCCCGCCGAGCAGGCGGGTGGCGTCGTCGGAGACGACGAGTTTGGCGTAGCGGCGGGAGGCGGCGTCGTTGACGACCACGTCCAGGGCGCCGTCCTCGCCGCGGCCGTGGGCGTCGCCGAAGCTGGCCACGTCCACCCCCATGAGCTTGAGCTTGGTGGAGGTGTCGGCGCCGGTGAAGGCGGCGGTGCCGCCGAGCAGCCGGTCGGCGGCGGTGTCGGCCATGGCGTTGGCGGGGGCGACCAGGCCGTAGACGGTGCCGTGGTGGCTGGCGCATTCGCCGACGGCGTAGATGTGGGGGTCGCTGGTGCGGCAGGCGTCGTCGACGGCGGCGCCGCCGCGCGGTCCCAGCTCCAGCCCGGCCCGGCGGGCCAGGTCGTCGCGGGGGCGGATGCCGGCGGAGAAGACGACGATGTCGGCGGGCAGCACCTCGGTGCCCAGGTCCAGGCCGGATGCGCGGCCGTCGGGGCCGGCGGTCACGGCGGAGGTGGCGGCGCCGGTGTGGGCGGTGACGCCCAGGTCGGCGACCATGCGGGCGAGCAGTGCCCCGGCGCCCTGGTCGACCTGGGCGGGCATCAGGTGCGGGGCGAGTTCGACGACGTGGGTGTCCAGGCCGAGCAGGCGCAGGGCGTTGGCGGCCTCCAGGCCGAGCAGGCCGCCGCCGACGACGGCGCCGGTGGCGGCGCCGCGGGCCGAGGCGGTGATGGCCTCCAGGTCCTCGATGGTGCGGTAGGGGTGGCAGCCGGGCAGGTCGGCGCCGGGCACCGGGGGGATGAAGGGGGTGGAGCCGGTGGCCAGGACCAGGGCGTCGTAGCCCAGGGTGGTGCCGGTGTCGGTGGTGACGGTGCGCCGTTCGCGGTCGATGGCGGTGACGCGCTCGGCCAGGCGCTGGTCGGCGCGGCCGGTGAGGTCGCCCAGCAGCAGGTCGTCCTCGCTCGCGCCGTCGAAGTAGCTGGAGAGGGCGACCCGGTCGTAGGCGGGGCGGGGCTCCTCGCCGATGACGGTGACCTGCCAGGCTCGGTCGGTGTCGGCGCGGGTGAGGGTGTCGACCAGGCGGTGGCCGGCCATGCCGTTGCCGATGACGATGAGTCGTGCCATGGCTCGTGGGTCCCCTTCCTGTCGGTGGCGGACCGGGTGGGTGGTTCGCCCTCCACGTAACCCAGGGCGCGTTTCTGGCCGGTCAGCCGTTTGTGACCGGAGTGTTTCGTTGTCCTGTCACCCCTGGCCGGGGGCGGGTGAACGGGTCCGGGGTGTGACCGAGGTGACATGGCCGTAGCGTGGGCGGCATGGAGCAGGGGCGGGGGCGGGAGTGGCCCGAGGAGGGGTACCGGGCGTGCCTGGAGGGCGAGAGGCGGGCCTATGCGTGGGTGGTGAGCGCCTACGGGGGCCGGTCCGAGGAGGAGGCGTGGGCGGCGGCGCTGGAGTGGTATCCGTACGAGCCGCCCGGGACGCGCAACAGGGGCCTGGTGTTCCACGATGAGGCGTGGCACTGGGCGATGCTGGAGCTCAAGGGGCGGTACTACTGGGCGGACCACCCCGAGCTGCTCACCCCTCCAGCGGAGTACCGGGCGCTCGAGTTCACCACCGACTTCCCTTTCCCTGTCTCGTTCGTCCCCCACTGGCTGGTCGCGGACGACCCCGCATGGCGCAAGCACATCGGCGGCCCCGCCGATGGCGGAGCCGCCGACTGAGTCAGGGGCGGACGTCCAAGCCCCGGGGCGCGGCTACCCCACCTTCGCCGCGCCCGTGGCGCCGTCCATCGCCTTGAGGATCGCGTCCACGTCCCGGGTGCATCCCCCGCAGCCGGTGGTGGCCCGGGTGGCCTGGGCGACCGCCGGGCGGGTGCGGGCCCCGTCCAGCCACGCCTGCTCGATGTCGGTGCGGGTCACCGCGTTGCACCGGCACACGTGCGCCTCGCCGGGCCCGCCGGCGGCCTCGCCGTCGCCCTGCCCCGCCGCGGGCAGGCCCTGCAGCAGCGCCAGCCGGTCCTCGGGCACCGCCGCCGCCTGGTCGAACAGGCGCGACACCTCCGGGGCGGCCTCGGGGAAGCCCAGCAGCACCGCCCCGGTCACCTTGCCCTCGGCCACGTCGAGGCGGGCGTAGCGCCGCTTGGCCGGGTCACTGACCACCACCGACTCGGCGCCCTGGTCCCCGTCGGTGGCGCCCATGGCGGTCAGGTCGATGCCGGTGGCCTTGAGCCGGGTGACCGGGCGCGCCCCGGTGTAGCGGGCCGCGGTGTCGGTGCCGGTGAGCAGGTCGGCCAGCACCCGCGCCTGCTCGTAGCCGGGCTGCACGAGCCCGGCGCCGCCGCCGGGGTGGGCGGCGCAGTCGCCGATGGCGTGCACGCGCGGGTCGCCGGTGGACAGCCGGTCGTCGACCTCCACCCCGTGGGAGGAGGCCAGGCCGGCCTTCTCGGCCAGGTCCACGGCCGGGCGCACCCCGGCGGTGACCACCACGGCGTCGCCGGGCAGCACGGTGCCGTCATCGAGCACCAGCCCGGTGCCCGGGCTCCACCGGTCGGCCACCCGCCAGGCGTGCACCCGCACCCCCAGGTCCTCGTAGGCGGCGGCGAGCACGCCCGCGCAGGCGCGGTCGATCTGGCGGCGCATGATCCAGGGGGCGGCCTCGACCACGCTGACCCGCACCCCCGAGGCGGCCAGTGCCCGGGCGGTCTCCAGGCCCAGCACGCCCCCGCCCAGCACGACGGCCGGGGCGCCGGGGCGCACCAGGTTCTCCAGGCGGCGGTGGTCGGCCAGGTCGCGCAGGGCGGTGACGCCCTCGGCGGGGGTGCCGTCGGGGGCGGCCAGGCCGGGCAGCGGCGGCAGGGCGGCGCGGGCGCCGGTGGCCAGCACCAGGTCGTCGTAGTGCAGGCGCTCGCCGGTGTCCAGGCCCACGGTGCGCGCGGCGGTGTCCAGGCCGGTGGCGGCGGTGCCGCGCAGCCGGGTGATGCCGGGGCCCTCGGGTTCGGGCAGGGCGATGTCGGCGGGGGTGTAGGCGCCTTCGAGCAGGCCCGGCAGCAGGACGCGGTTGTAGGCTGGGCCGGGTTCGGCCCCCACGACGGTCAGGTGGACGCGGTGCCCCTCCGGGTCGCGGCGGGCGACCTCCTCGGCGAAGCGCGCCCCGGTCATGCCGTTGCCGACCACGACGATGCGGCGGGCGGGGCGGGTGCTGCGGCGGGTCACGGGTGGAACCTCCAAGTGCGGGGCGGCTTCGGGCGGGCTCGGGGCGCGGCGGGTGCGGGCGGGGTCAGCCGGGGGCGGCCCCGGCGGTGGCGGCGGCCCCGGCTGCGGCCTCCGGGGCGGGTGCGGGTTCGATGCGCACGGCGGCGACCTTGAACTCGGGCATCCGGCTGACCGGGTCCAGCGCGGGGTTGGTCAGGTCGTTGGCGGTCTGGGCGCCGCCGTAGTGGAAGGGCACGAACACCGTGTCGCGGCGGGCCGAGGCCTCCAGGCGCACCCGGGCGCGCATGGTGCCGCGGCGCCCGGTCAAAAGCGCCCACTCCCCCGCGGCCAGACCGTGCCGGGCGGCGGTGTCGGGGTGGACCTCCACCCACGCGGCCGGGGCCGCCTGCGCCAGCTCGCCGATGCGCCGGGTCTGGGCGCCGGACTGGTAGTGGCCCATGGTGCGGCCGGTGGTCACCACCAGGGGGTAGTCGGTGTCGGTGGCCTCGTCGGCCGGGGTGTGGCCCACCGGGTGGAAGCGGGCGCGCCCGTCGGGGTGGGCGAAGCCGTCCAGGAACAGGCGGGGTGTGGAGGAGGCGGGGCCGGGGGCGGGCCAGTGCACCTCCTCTCCGGCCTCGATGCGCTCGGGGGCGGCGCCGGAGTAGTCGGCCGCCCCTCCGGCGCTGGCCCGGCCCAGCTCGGCCAGGACGGTGTCCGCCTCGGCGGGGAACCGGGCGGGGTCCTGGCCGAGCCGGGCGGCCAGGTCGGCCAGGACCTGCAGGTCGGTGCGCACCCCGGGCGGGGGGTCCATGGCGCGGCGGCGCCGCAGCAGGCGGCCCTCCAGGTTGGTCATGGTGCCCTCCTCCTCGGCCCACTGGGCCACCGGCAGCACCACGTCGGCGCGCTCGGCGGTCTCCGACATGACGAAGTCGGCGACCACCAGCAGGTCCAGGGAGCCCAGCCGGTCGCGCACGCGCGAGGCGTGGGGGGCCGAGACGGCGGGGTTGGAGCCGAACACCAGCATGGCCTTGGGGCCCGCGCCGGTTCCCAGGGACTCCAGCAGTTCGAAGGCGCTCACCCCGGCGCCGGGGATCTCCTGGGCGTCCACGCCCCACACGGCGGCGACGTGCTCGCGGGCGGCCTGGTCGGTGATGGAGCGGTATCCGGGGAGCTGGTCGGCCTTCTGGCCGTGTTCGCGTCCGCCCTGGCCGTTGCCCTGCCCGGTCAGACAGCCCCACCCCGACCCGTCGCGGCCGGGCAGCCCCAGGGCCAGGGCCAGGTTGATCCAGGCCGAGGCCGAGTCGGTGCCCTTGGCGTGCTGCTCGGTGCCGCGGCCGGTGAGCACGTAGGCGCCCTGCCCGCGGGCGGCGTCGCCCAGCAGCCGGACGGCGGCGCGGATCTGACCGGCGGGCACGCCGGTCTCCAGTTCGCAGCGCTCGGGCCACCAGGCGGCGGCGCGGCGCCAGGCGGCCTCGAAGCCGGTGGTGCGCTCGGCGATGTAGCCGTCGTCGAGGAGGCCCTCCAGTTTGGCGGCGTGCAGCAGCCCCAGGGCCAGCGCGGTGTCGGTGCCGGGACGGGGCGCCAGGTGCAGGCCCCCGCCCTCCAGGGCGACGCGGGCGGTGGCGGTGCGGCGCGGGTCGACCACGACCAGGGCGGGCGCCGTCAGGTGGCCCATCAGCGGGGGCATGGTCTCGGCGGGGTTGGCCCCGGCCAGCAGGACGGCCCCGGCCCCGCCCAGGTCGGTGACGGGGAAGGGAAGGCCGCGGTCCAGGCCGAAGGCGCGGCGGGAGGCCGCGGCGGCCGAGGACATGCAGAACCGGCCGTTGTAGTCGATCATCCGGGTGCCCAGCGCCAGGCGGGCGAACTTGCCCAGCAGGTAGGACTTCTCGTTGGTCAGCCCGCCCGAGCCGAACACCGCCACCGCGTCGGGGCCGTGCTCGGCCCGCAGGGCGCGCACGCGGTCGGCGACCAGGTCCAGGGCCTGGTCCCAGGTGGCCTCGGTGAGCTCGCCGCCGCGGCGCACCAGCGGGGTGGTCAGCCGCTCGGAGGAGGAGAGCAGTTCGGCGGCGGTCCAGCCCTTGCGGCACAGCCCGCCCCGGTTGACCGGGAAGTCGCGGGGGCGGGTGGCCCACCCCCCGCCGTCGGCGGGCTCGACGTACATCGCGCACTGCAGGGCGCAGTAGGGGCAGTGGGTGGCGGTACCGGCCTGCGGTGCCGGGCCCGCGGCTTCGGCGGGGTTCACCGGGCCACCTCCGCGTCGGCGGCCCCCGAGGAGGCGGCGGCGCGCGCCGCGGTGGGGCGGCGCAGGTAGACGGCCCAGGTGATGCCCAGGCACACCAGGTAGTAGGCCAGGAAGGCGGTGTAGGCGGGCACCGCTCCCCCGGTGGCGTCGAAGGACTGGCGGAAGACGAGGTTGATGCCGACCCCGCCCAGGGCGCCCACGGCGCCCACCAGGCCCAGGGCGGCCCCCGAGACGCGGCGGAAGTGCTCCTCGGCGGCGCGCCGGTCGGCCCCGGCCGAGGCGCGTCCGGCGGCGCGGGCGGCGTAGATCGCCGGGATCATCTTGTAGGTGGAGCCGTTGCCGATGCCGGTGAGCACGAACAGCACGATGAAGGCGCCGGTGAACACCATCAGGGAGCCCGAGGCGGAGGCGGCGATGATCAGGCCGGTTCCGGCGGCCATGGCGGCGAAGTTGAACAGGGTGACGCGGGCGCCGCCGAACCGGTCGGCCAGCAGCCCGCCCACGGGGCGGATGAGCGAGCCGATGAGCGGGCCGATGAAGGTGACCGCGGCGGCCTCCAGGGGGGTGCGGCCGAACTGGTTCTGCAGCAGCAGCCCGAAGGCGAAGGAGTAGCCGATGAAGGAGCCGAAGGTGCCGATGTACAGCAGCGACATGATCCAGAAGTCGCGGTCCTTGGCGGCGGCGACCTGGGCGCCGGCGTCAGCGCGGGCGTTGCCCAGGTTGTCCATCCTGCGGGCCGAGACGAAGGCGGCCACCAGCAGCAGGGGGATGTAGGCCGCGGCCAGCAGCCATCCCCCGGCCACGCCGACGGCGGCGATCACGGCCAGCCCGGCCAGCTGCACCACGGCCACGCCGACGTTGCCGCCGCCGGCGTTGATGCCCAGGGCCAGGCCCTTCTCCCGCTCGGGGAAGAAGGCGTTGATGTTGGCCATGGAGGAGGAGAAGTTGCCGCCGCCGACCCCGGCGGTGGCGGCGAGCAGGGCGAACAGCCAGAAGGGGGTGCCGGGGCTCTGGATGAGCACGACGGCCAGGCCGGTGGGCACCAGCAGGGTCAGCACCGACACCACGGTCCAGTTGCGCCCGCCCAGCATCGGCACGGCCAGGGTGTAGGGCACCCGCAGCACCGCCCCGACCAGGGAGACCAGGGAGACGAGCAGGAACTTCTGGGCGGGGGTGAAGTCGAACCCGGTCTCGGGGACCATGAACAGGGTCAGCACCGACCACAGGCTCCAGACGCAGAAGCCCAGGTGCTCGGCGAAGACCGAGGCCCACAGGTTGCGGCGGGCGATACGGCGGCCGTCGGCCTCCCAGAATCGGCGGTCCTCGGGGTCCCAGTGGGCGATCCAGCGCCCGCCGGGGCGGTGTGCGGTGTCTCGGCTCGTCACGGCGCTGCCTTCCGGTCGGTCTCGGCCATCGTCGGGTTCGCCGTCGACGCTAGAAAGCCGCCGTTGCCGGGACATGTCATGTCGTAACGCAGGGGAAACAGGGATCTCACCGCCGGGTGGCGGCGCTGGTGAGGGCGGGGGTGCCCGCCCTCACCGGCAGGGGTGGGCGCCGGGTGCCCGGCGGCGCCAGATCCGCTCCCCCTGCTGGTGTTCGGCGGTGGGGGCCATGCCGCACGAGCGGGCCACGCGCTCGGAGGGCAGGTGGCCGGGGGCGATGGCGGCGGTGAGGCATCTCACGCCGTTGCGGGCCGGCCAGTCGGCCATGGCGCGGGCGGCCTCGGAGGCCAGGCCGCGTCCCTGCCAGGGGGTGCCCACCACCCAGGCCAGGGCGGCCGAGGGGTGGTCGTGGCCGGGGGCGGCCGCGTCGGGTGCGGTGCGCACGGTGGCCTGGACCGTTCCCGCGGGTTCGGGGGCGGTGATGATCCAGTTGAGCCAGGCCTCGTTCGGGTCGGGCGGCCCGGCGAGCATGGCGGTGTAGCGGCGGCGCAGGTCGGCCCGGGTGGGAGGGGCGCCGCCGATGCGGGTGTAGAGGGCGGGGTCGGCCAGGACGGCGGCCATGGGTTCGGCATGGCCGGTGCGCAGCGGCTCAAGGAGCAGCCGCCGGGCGGCGATGGGTTCGGCGCGAAGGGTCATGGCCACTGAGCATCGGGGTGCCGCCCGGCGGCGGCAAGGGGCCGTCAGCGCGTCCGCGTCACGGGCGTTGCCGGTGGTGGGGTCCAGGATCGGCTGAATGCCCTGCCCGCGCAGGCGCCCCTGTCCAGCCTGGCTCCCTATCGCCGATGCGGCCGCCGAGTACGGTGCGCGGCGGGAGGCGGAGGAACGCGAGGACGCCCCGGAGTCCGGTCGCTAGACGAACCTGAGCACGTTCAGAGGGGCCAGGTCCGGGACCGGGGGCAGGGGGCCGTTGCCCGGGGCCGCCTCGAAGGAGCGGACCACCAGCGCGGCGAAGCGCCGGGCCGCCGCCGCGCGGGCGGGGGCCGAGGGGGCGTCCACCCCGCGCAGGGCCATGAGCACCAGGAACAGGTCCTCCACCGCGAAGTCGCGGCGCAGCCGTCCGACGGCCTTGGCGCGGCGCGCCAGTTCGGCGACGGCCTTGAGCGCGTGCGTGCGCTCGGCGGCGAAGTCCACGGAGTCGGGGTAGGTCGCCAGGAACGCGTCGGTGAAGCCCCGGTCGCGGGCGTGCATCTCGAAGATGCGCTCGATCAGCAGGCGGAACCCGTGCCAGGCGTCGGGGTCGGCGCGCGCCTGGTCGAGGTGGGCGCGGCACAGGCGGGCCTGTTCGGCGAAGGCCTCGGCGGCCAGGTCCTGCTTGGTCGGGAAGCGCCGGTAGAGCGTGGCGGGGCTGACCCCGGCGCGTCGGGCCACCGCGCGCATGGGCACGTCCAGTCCTTCGGCGGCGAACAGCGTGCGGGCCGCCGCGAGGATCCGTTCGCGGTTGTCCCGGGCGTCGGAGCGCAGGTTGTGAGGCAAACGGTCGGTCACCTGCCTCACTTTAGGCAAGTGGACGGGGGCGTCCGCATAGCGTCCGCAGGGGCGGAGGCGCGGGTGCCGTGAGGTGCGGGCCGGGCGGGTCTTCGCGTGCACGCATTTCCCACGGTGAGGAGACGATTCATGCGAGCGGTCGTGATCGAGCGGTTCGGGAGCCCCGACGGTGTGGCGGTCGTGGACCTGCCCGACCCGGCCCCGGGGCCGGGGCAGGTGGTGGTCGACGTCGAGGCCGTGGGGCTGGGCGGCGTCGACGCGCTGATCCTGGGCGGGGGCCTGTCCGCGGCCTACGGCTTCGCCGAGGGCCACGTGCCCGGGGGCGAGGTGGCGGGCACGGTGGCGGCGGTCGGTGAGGGGGGCGACGCCTCGCTGGTCGGCCGCCGGGTGTGGGCGCCCACCGGGACGGGCGGCGGGTGCGCCGAGCGGGTGAGCGCCCCGGCAGAGGAGGCCGTGCCGCTGCCGCCGGGGCTGTCAGGGGCCGGTGCGGTCACGCTGGGCGGGCCGGGGGCGGTGGCCCGCTTCGGGCTGGCCCGTGCGGGCCTGGCCCCCGGCGCGTCGGTGCTGGTGCGCGGCGCGTCCGGGAGCATCGGGATCGCGGCGGTGCAGCTCGCGGTGCGGGCCGGTGCGGAGGCGGTGGCGGTCACCGCCTCCTCGCCCGAGCGGGGCGACCGGCTGCGCGGGCTCGGTGCGACCCATGTGCTGGACCGTGCCGGGGGCGGCGCCGGACCGCAGGGCTTCGACGCGGTCCTGGACGTTGCGGCCGGTCCGGACCTGCCGGGGTTCCTGGGGCGGCTCAACCCGAACGGGATCCTGGTGGCGGTGGGCATCATGGCGGGCATGCCGCCCGCGGACTTCGGCGCGGTGCTGCTGGAGGGGTTCCGCCGGTCGCTCACGTTCGCGACGTTGAGCACCGACACCGTGCCCGTGGCCGAGCGCAACCGGGTCCGCGCCGCCCAGTTCGCCGACGCGGCCCGGGGCGGGCTGCGCACGGTGGTGCACGAGGTGATGGCGCTGGACCGGGCGGCGTCGGCGTTTCGCCGGATGGCCGACGGGGAGGTGTTCGGCCGCATCGTGCTGGAGCCGTAGCCGCCGGGGGCGGGGCGTCCCCTCGGCTTCCGGCGCATCCTCCTGTGACGCCGTGTCGTGGGTGCTCCTTGTCGATCGTCATGGAGGACCGGTGACGCGGACCACTGCCCGTAACCCCGAGGCGGTGGGCGATGGTGGCGGCATATCCTTCACAGCCGCCGCCGGCGCCTTGACGCGCTCGACCCCGGCCTCAGAACGCGTCCTCGCCCCCCGGCCTGGCCCGCGGCATGGTGCTGCTGCTGATCGTCCCGGCCCATGTGCCGTGGTCCCTCTACAAGCACGGGACCCGTCCCCGGCGGGAGGACTACGACCGCCGCACCGCCTACCTCCTCGACAGCATCCGCGCACAGGGGGCCGAACCCGGCCGGTCGTGACGGCGCCACGAGCAGGGGGCTCCCGCCCTACGGCCGCCCCGACCTCTTCCGGCCAGTGCGCACACGGCACCACCGGGCGCGACGCCCCCCCGCACACCCGGGCCGCGGAGCCGTTCGACCCCCTGCCGCCGTCGCGCCGCCGTGCGCCCACTGTTGTGCGCCCGACCCCCGGCGGGAGGGGCGGTCATCGGCCGAGAGGACGTGGCCGCGGCCCGTCTAGAAGAAGGCCCGTCTAGAAGAAGGCCCGTCTAGAAGAACTCGTCCAGCAGGCGGTAGAACGCCAGGCGGCCGGGGTCGATGCGGTCGTCGCCGTAGTGGTGGGCGAACGCGCGGGCGAAGGCGGCCCCCCAGGCCGGGCCGCCCTCCAGCTCGCGCAGGGCCGGCGCCACGTCCAGGTGGCGGTCGGCCACCCCCAGGCGGCCGGGGTCGACCACGCCCGTCCACTCCAGGGTCGCCGGGTCGACCAGCACGTTGTCCAAAGTCAGGTCCCCGTGGCAGACCACCCGGTCCGCCTCGGGCTCGGCGGGCACCGACCGCTCCAGCTCGGCCAGCGCCTCCCGCGGGCCCAGCCCCTGCCGCTCGTCGTCGAAGTCGGCGGGGTCCACCCGCTCCGCGCGCACGTTCTCCCGCGCCTGGGCGAGGGTGCGGTCCAGCCCGCGCGGGAACGGGCACCGTCCCGCCGGCAGGTCGTGCAGCCGCCGCGCGAGGCGGGCCACGGCCGCCACCACAGGGGCGCGCAGGTGCGCGGGCCAGTCCCCCGAGGCCGGGCGGCCGGGCACCTGCGCCGACACCAGCCACCCCGCCCCGGCGTCCTCGCCGCACTCCAGGGGTTCGGGGGCGGCCACGCCGGCGCCGATCAGCCAGCGGGCGCGCTCGGCCTCGGCGCGCAGCGCCGCGGGGTCCGCGCCGATCTTGACGTACAGCGTCGCGCGGCCGCGCCCCGTCAGGCGCCACACCCGGTCGCCGGAGTCCCCTTCGGCCACAGGGCTCCAGCGGTACAGCAGGTGGCGGCGGCGCAGACGGCGGCGGACGGTCTCGATCACCCGCGCCACGTTACCGGCCGCCGGAAAAAGGTCCCCTGCGCGCCGATGAGTTCCGCACGCGGCCCGGGTCTGAAGGGGTGAGAACGGCGCCCGGAGCGGGCGCCCCCCTCCGAAGGGAAACGGGCCATGAACGCGACCCCCTCCACCGACACCTCCGCGGGCGGCCGTATCACCGCCAACGGCGTGGACATGTACTACGAGGTCCACGGGCAGGGCGAGCCGCTGGTGCTGCTGCACGGCGCCCTGGTGGGCATCGGGTCGTGCTTCGGGGCGCTCCTGCCCGAGCTGGCCCGGGACCGCCGCGTGATCGCCGTGGAGATGCAGGCGCACGGGCGCACGCCCGACGTCGACCGGCCGCTGCGGGTGGAGCACCTGGCCGAGGACGTCGCCGCGCTCGTCGAGGGCCTGGGGCTGGGCGAGGCGGACGTGCTCGGCTACAGCCTGGGCGGGGCCGTGGCCTTCCAGCTCGCGCTGACCCGCCCCGAGCTGGTGCGCCGCCTGGTGCTGGTGTCGGTGTCCTTCCGCGCCGAGGGCATGTACCCCGAGGTGGCCGCGGGCATCGGCGAGCTGACGCCCCAGGACCTGGAGGGCACCCCCTTCCACGAGGAGTACGTTGCGGTGGCCCCCGACCCGGGCGGCTGGGCGGGGCTGGTCGAGCGCGTCAAGGAGATGGACGCGCCCGGCAACGCCCCCGAGTGGACGCCCGAGCAGGTGTCCTCGCTCGCCGCGCCGACGCTGCTGGTCGTGGGCGACTCCGACATCGTGCGCCCCGAGCACGCCGCCGCCATGTTCCGCCTGCTCGGCGGGGGCGTGCCCGGCGATCTGACCGGGCTGCCCGCCGCGCGCCTGGCGGTGCTGCCCGGCACCACCCACATCGGCGTCATGGGGCGCGAGGAGTACCTGGCCCCCATGGTCGCCGAATTCCTGGCCGCGGGCGCCGACGCCGCCGAAGGGGCCGGACCCTCCTGAGGCCCCGCGGCCCCCCCGGGGCGCCGGCGGCGCCGCGGGTGCGGGCGTCCCCGCCGCCCGCACCGGCGCCGCACGGGTCGCGCCCCTCCCCTTTTTCGATACGAGAACCGACAGGAGAAGACCGATGGATGTGGCCATCTCACGCGACGGCACCCGCATCGCCTATGACCGGCGGGGATCGGGCCCGGCGCTGATCCTGGTCGACGGTGCCCTCGGGCACCGGGCGTTCAATCCCCACGGGGCGGCCCTGGCCGGCCTGCTCCAGGACGCCTTCACCGTGTACACCTACGACCGGCGGGGCCGCGGCGACAGCGGCGACACCGCCCCCTACGCGGTCGAGCGCGAGATCGAGGACCTCGAGGCGCTGATCCGCGACGCGGGCGGGCGGGCCCACCTGTTCGGCATGTCCTCGGGGGCGGTACTGGCGCTGGACGCGGCCGCCCACGGGCTGGCGGTGGAGGCGCTGGCGCTGTACGAGCCGCCCTTCATCGTGGACGGGTCCCGCCCCCCGCTGCCGCCGGACTACGCGGTCCGGGTGGGGGCGCTGGCCGCCGAGGGGCGGCGGGCCGAGGCGGTGGAGTACTTCATGACCGCCGCGTTGGGCCTGCCCGCCGAGCTGCTCGGGGGCATGCGCGAGGACCCCTCGTTCGCGCGGATGGAGAAGGTGGCGCACACCCTGGCCTACGACGCGGCGGTGATCGGCGGGACCATGTCCGGGGTGCCGCTGCCGCCGCACCGGTGGGCGTCGGTGACGGCGCCGGTGCTGGTGGCCGACGGCGGCAAGAGCGAGCACACCTTCGCCGACGGCGCCGACGCCCTGGCGGCGGTGCTGCGCGACGTGCGGCGCGCCACCCTGGACGGGCAGACCCACGACGTGGACCCCGAGGTGCTGGCTCCGGTGCTGCGGGACTTCTTCGCCCACTGACGCCGGGGACGCCGGTCCCCTCACGGGGTGCGGCGGCGGCCCGGGAGGCGGCGCCTCCCGGGCCGCCCGGGGTCAGGGGACGGCGGTCCCGGCCGGGGCGCGTCCGGCCCGGGCCGCGCGGGCCTGCCGGGCGCGGCGCAGCGCCCCGGCGGCCACGCCGTGGTGCGGGGCGAACAGGTAGGCCAGGGCGAAGGCCAGGGCCTGCACCGCCACCACGGCGCCGCCGGTGGCCGCGTCCAGGTGGAAGCTCAGATAGGTGCCCAGCACCGAGGCGGTCACCGACACGGCCACCGCGATCGCCAGCATGCGCTCGAACCGGTCGGTGAGCAGGTAGGCGGTGGCACCGGGCACGATGACCATGGCCACCACCAGGATGATGCCCACCGCCTGCAGGGCCACCACCACGGTCACCGCCAGCAGGCCCAGCAGCAGCGCCTCCAGGCGGCGCGGGCTGAGCCCGATGGCGTGGGCGTGCACCCGGTCGAAGGCGTACAGGGTCAGGTCGCGGTGCTTGGCCAGGACCACCGCCAGCACCACCGCCCCGGCCGCCAGCACCTGGACGATGTCGCCGTCGGAGACGCCCAGCACGTTGCCGAACAGGATGTGCATCAGGTCGGTCTGGCTGGGGATCTTGGACACCAGCAGCACCCCCACCGCGAACATGGCGGTGAAGACCACGCCGATCACGGCGTCCTCCTTGACCCGGGAGGTCCGGTTGACCACGCCGATCAGGGCGACCGACCCGGCGCCGAAGACCAGCGCCCCCACGGCGAAGGGCAGGCCCAGCATGTAGGACAGCACGACGCCGGGCAGCACGGCGTGCGAGACCGCGTCGCCCAGCAGCGACCAGCCGATCAGCGTCATCCAGCACGAGAGCACGGCGCACACGGTCCCGGCGACCACGCTGACCAGCATGGCGCGCCACATGAAGTCGAACTGCAGCGGCACGGTGAACCACTCGGCCAGCGCGTTCAGCGCGTCCACGGCGACTCCCCCTCCTGTGCGCCCCCGGTGGGCGCGGCGGGCGCGGCGGGTCCTGCGGGGCCGAGGCCGAAGGCGCCGGCCAGGCGCTCGGGGGTGAGGACCTCCTCGGGCGGCCCGTCGGCCAGGACGCGGCGCTGCAGCAGCACCGCCCGGTCGCAGAAGCCGCCCACACCGGCCAGGTCGTGGGTGGACACCAGCAGGGTGCGGCCCTCGGCGCGCATGGCGCCCAGCACGTCGGTGATGGTGGCCTCCGACCCCTTGTCGACGCCGGCGAAGGGCTCGTCGAGCAGGAAGACGTCGGCGCCCTGGGCGATGCCGCGGGCCACGAAGGCGCGTTTGCGCTGGCCGCCGGAGAGGGCGCCGATCTGGCGGTGGGCCAGGCCGGTCAGGCCGGTGCGCTCCAGGGCGGCGTCCACGGCGTCGCGGTCGGCGCGGCGGGGGCGTCGGGTGGGGCCCATATGCCCGTAGCGGCCCATCATGACGACGTCGGCCACCCGCACGGGAAAGGCCTGGTCGATGCGCTCGCTCTGCGGGACGTAGGCGACCAGGCCCTCCTTGCGGGCCCGGTCGGGGGTGCGGCCGTGCAGGCGCACCTGCCCGGCGGCCAGCGGCACCAGTCCGATCAGGGCCGAGAAGAGGGTGGACTTGCCCGAGCCGTTGGCGCCCAGCAGGGCGCACACGGTGCCCGGGTCCAGGGCCAGGTCGGCGCCGTCCAGGGCGAGCACGTCGCCGTAGCGGACGGTCAGGCCGCGGGCGTCGATCGCCGGGGTGCGCACGTCGGCGGCCTCGGGCGTGCGGGCGGGTGCGGTCACGGGGTCGGTCCCCCTTCCTCGGGTTCCTCCTGGCCGGGGCCGCCGGGGGCCGAGGGGGGCGGGTCGGCGGGCTCGCCGGTCAGGCCTTCGACGATGGTCTGCGCGTCGTGGCCGAGCAGGTCCAGGTAGGTGGGCACGGGGCCGTCGGGGCGGGACAGGGAGTCGACGTAGAGCTGCCCGGCGAAGCGGGCGCCGCTCTCCCGGGCGACCTGGCGCTGGGCCTTGTCGTTGACGGTGGTCTCGCAGAAGACGGCGGGGACCTCGTTGTCGCGGACGAACTCCACGGCCGAGGCGATCTGCCGCGGGGTGCCCTGGGAGTCGGCGTTGACGGCCCACAGGTACTTCTCCTGCAGCCCGGTGTCGCGGGCCAGGTAGGAGAAGGCGCCCTCGCAGGTGACCAGGGCGCGGGAGCCCTCGGGCAGGTCCTGCAGCTCGGTCTGCAGGTAGTGGCCGACCTCGGCGACGCGGTCGGTGTAGGCGCGGGCGTTGGCGGCGTAGTCGTCGGCGTGGTCGGGGTCGAGCTCGGTGAGGGCGTCGCGGATGTTGGCGATGTAGACCGCGGCGTTGTCGGGCGACATCCAGGCGTGGGGGTTGGCGCGGCCCTCGTACTCGCCCGCGGCGATGGGGATGGTCTCCACGCCGTCGGTGAGGGTGGCGGTGGGGGCGTCGATGCGTTCGGTGAACTGGGCGAACCAGGCCTCCAGTCCCAGCCCGTTGTCGAGGACGAGGTCGGCGTCCTGGGCGCGGACGAGGTCGTCGGGGGTGGGCTGGTAGCCGTGGATCTCGGAGCCGGGGCGGGTGATGGACTCCACCTGCAGGTGGTCGCCGGCGACGTTGCGGACCATGTCGGCGATGACGGTGAAGGTGGTCAGGACTTTGGGGCGGCCGTCGCCGCCGTCGGCGGGTGCGGCGCAGGCGGCGGCGCCGAGCAGGGCGGCGGTGAGGGAGACCGCTCCCCACAGGCGGGGTGAGGAGTATCGACCGAGAATGTTCGGCATGCCCAACTTTTACCACAGGTGAGCTGAACTCGCTGTTTCGGGCGGTGGGCGTTCTGCGTTGCGGCGGTCCCGGGCGCCCCGGCGAAGCCTGCGACCCTGGCCGCGGCCGCCGGTCTCTGCCAGGATGCGGCCATGCACACCGACCGAAAGGCCGATGCCGCGTAGGCGGCCGGGACGAGTCCATGCCGAGGAGCGCGTCCGCCGGGAGCTGCGCCGCCGGGCACGAAGAGGCGAACACGACACCATCGACGGGCTGTCGGCGAAGACGATGGCGCAGACCCGCCGGGTCGAAGTGCTCGACCCGCGGCTGCATCCGGGGTTCACCCGCGAGGCGCTGTGCCTAGGGGAATGGTCCGCCCGATCTCTCAGCACCTGGACGGTGCTGGACGCACTGCGGGGCCACACCGTCATCGGGTGCGGGGTACGGGGGTGCTGCATTGACCCCGTGGGGGACCGGGAGCTGCTGTCGGTGGTCGTCCACGCGTTGAGACGTCCTCAGGCACACGAGCTGCGCGCCAGGATCAAGCGCCTGGACGATCTCTACGGCTTCACCGACGATGTGTTCCCCTCGATGTGAGCGGCAGTGCCGAAGGGCCCGCGGCCCCCGCGCCGCGCAGGAGGGGCAGGGGGCGGCCCCCTCCTGCGCGGCGCGACCGGGAGGCGGCCCACCAGAGCGTGAGGGGACGCCGTCAAGGGGCCTCCACCCCCGACACGCGGTACTTGTACACACTGGCGTCGCGGATGAGTGAGGCCTGCTCGTCGGGAACACCCTCGCCGCGGAACGCCGCCAGGTGGGCGTCGGACTCCCAGCGCTCGTAGATGTCGATGCGCCCGGGGTCCACCAGGTCGGCGCTCAGTGAGAAGTCCAGGCATCCCTCGGCCTTGCGCGCCTGGTCCACGACGTCGGCGCAACCGCGCAGATACTCCTCCCGGTCCCCGGGGTCCACCGTGATGTGTCCGGCGATGATGAGCATGGCACCTCCCGAATCCGTACTCGCACGCCCTGTCGGTACCAGGCCGCCACCGGTAGGACTCGGCGCGCCGCGCCAACTCATCGGTGTCGAGGACCGGGGGGACGGAGGCGTCCCCCCGGAGGGCGGATCTAGGCTGTCCTGGCCGGGCGGGGCGTCCGGGGAGCGACGACGGGAGGGGCGGTGGCCGTGGCCGCGGGGCAGTCGGGGTCGGAAGGGCTGGACCGGGCGCTGGACGAGGCCGCCCGCATCAACGCCTTCTTCGCGGTAGAGCGCTCCCCCGCCGGACGCGTGCGGCCCATGGAGGACCTGTGGGCCGACGGCGCGTTCCTGGCCGCCCGCATCGACGCGGTCCGCGAACGCCTGGCCTCGCGGGCCGGGCGCCCGCTCGGCGACGTCGAACCGCGTGTGGCCGCCTCGATCTTCTTCCAGGGCATCGCCTCGCGGCTGCTCTCCCCCGCCGCGGCCGCGGTGCTCATCGGCGGCGTGCTCCCCGGCCGCCGGGCCCTGGGCTGGTACGCCGACGGACCGACCCTGGCCCTGGCGCGCACCGGCGCGCCCGGGGTGCGGGTCGGCCACGGGGACGGGGAGGCCGACGCCCTGGCCGGGCACGTGCTGGAGGGAATGCTCGCACCGCTGCTTCAGGCGGTGCGCGAGCACGTCAAGGTGGCGCCCCGGCTGCTGTGGGGCAACGCCGCCTCCTCCCTCGGCGGCACGGTGGCCGCCCTGGCCGCCGCCCGCCCGGCACTGGCCGGGCGGGCCGTCCGGCTCGGTGAGGCGCTGATGGACCGCCCGCCCCTGCACGGCCTGGGCGGCCCCGGCGCCGGGGCCACGATGGCCGACTCGTTCGTGCGCCGCACCTGCTGCCTGTACTACCGCATCCCCGGCTGCGGGAAGTGCGGCGACTGCGCGCTGCTCGAACGCTGACCGCCGGAGGGTCCGGGCCGCCTCCGGCGGGGACCGGTGCACGGGCGGCCCGGCCGCGCCCTCACCCCTTCAGCGCCCCGGCCATCAGGCCGCGCATGAAGTAGCGGCCCAGCACCAGGTAGATCACCAGGGTCGGCAGCGACGCCAGCACCGCGGCGGCCATCTGCTGGTTGTAGGGCACCACCATCGACCCGGCCACGTTGTTCAGCTGCACCGTCACCGGCCAGCTCCCCGGGCCGGTCAGGAACACCGCGAACAGGAAGTCGTTCCACGCCGAGGTGACCTGCCAGATCAGCGCCACCGCGAACGCCGGGGCCGACACCGGCAGCACCACGTGGGCGTAGGTCCGCAGCAGCCCGGCCCCGTCCACCCGCGCCGCCTCGATCAGGGTCTGCGGCAGCGAGGCGTAGAAGTTGCGGAAGATCAGCGTGCAGATCGGGATGCCGTAGACGGTGTGCGCCAGGATCAGCGGGAACAGCCCGCCCATCAGGCCGGCCCCCACCAGCAGCTGCTGCAGCGGGATCATCACCGCCTGGTAGGGGATGAACATCCCGAACAGGAACAGGGTGAACACCGTGTCGGCGCCCGGGAAGCGCCACTTGGACAGCACGTACCCGTTCAGCGACCCCAGCAGCGACGCGGCCGCGGCGCTGGGCACCACCAGCTTGACGCTGTTCCACAGCCCGGCGCCCAGCGCGTCCCAGGCCGCCGACCACCCCTCCAGGCTCCACGTCCGCGGCGGCAGCCACGCGCGCTCGGCCCCGGCCTCGGCGAAGGGCTTGAAGCCGGTGACCACCAGCACGTACAGCGGTAGCAGGAACAGCACGGCCAGCAGCACCAGCACGGTGAACCGCACCGCCGGGCCGACGCGGCCGCCGCCCGGCGCGCGCCCGCCCCCGGACCGCGGCGCGGCGGCCGCTCCGGTCCGGTCCCCGGTCCGCCGCCCGGCGCCGCTCATCGGCCCTCGCTCCGTTCCCTGCGCACGGTCCACACCAGGTAGGGCAGGACGAGGGCGGCCACCGCCAGCAGCATGTAGGCGGCGATCGCCGCGCCCTTGGCCGGGTCGCGCACCTCGAAGACGGTCGTCCACATGTACACCGCCGGCACGTCGGCCACGATCTGCTGGCCCGCGATCGCGATGACCAGGTCGAACACCTTCAGCGACATGTGCCCCAGGATGATCACCGCGGTCAGGGTGACCGGGCGCAGCTGCGGCAGCACCACGTGCCGGTACACCCCCCACTCCGAGCAGCCGTCCACCCGCGCCGCCTCGCGCAGCTCCTCGGGCACCCCGCGGAACCCGGCCAGGTACAGCGCCATGATGTAGCCGGACAGCTGCCAGACCGCGGGCAGCGCCATGGCCGCCATCCCCAGGTTCGGCGCGGTCCACCACTCGTTGACCAGGAAGTCCAGACCCAGGTGGACGAACAGGGCGTTGAGCCCGGTGGCGCGCTCGGCCGGGGCGGGGTTCATCAGCCAGCGCCACACCACGCCGGTCGCGATGAAGGACACCGCCATCGGCGCCAGGAACAGCGTCCGGAAGACCGCCTCCCCGGCGATGCCCTTCTCCAGTAGCAGGCCCAGCAGCCAGCCCAGCACCAGCGCGCCGCCGACGAACACCGCGGTGAACACCGCGGCGTTGGCGACCGCGCCGGGCCACCGGGCCTCCTGCCACAGCCCGGCCATGTTCTCCAGGCCGACGAAGGAGGCGTCGTCGATGGGACTGTGCTTGTCGCTGAGGGCCAGGCGGGCGTTCCAGCCGATCATCCCGTAGACGAACACGGCGATCAGCAGGATGGACGGGGAGACCAGCAGCAGGCCCGGCAGCCAGGCGCGCACGCGGGCGCGCCCGGCCGACGGGCGGCGCCGGGCGGGTGCGCCCGCCCGGCCGGTGGCGCGCGCGCTCATTCGGTCTGCGCGGCCTGGGAGGCCTCGTTCAGGGCGTCCTGGAGTGCGTCGGTGTCGCCGTCCTGGAGGTACAGGCCCACGGCGGTGTCGATGGCGTTCTTCCACCGGTTGTCGGCGGCCACGCCGTGCCAGAAGGACCCGGCCAGCTCGGGGCCGGACTGCCACTCCTCCAGGGCCGCGGACAGGTAGGGGCTGTCGGCGTACTGCTCGGGGTCGGCGTCCTCGCGGGCGGGGATGGAGCCCTTGAGGGGGTTGAACGCGTCCTGGCCCTCCCGGCTGGCGGCCAGCTCCAGCCAGGCGTCGGCGGCCTCCGGGTTGGGCGCGCCCACCGGCAGGGTGAAGCTGTCGGACAGCCACAGGTAGGTGCCCTCGGTGCCGGGCGAGGCGGCCCAGTCGTAGTCCTCCCCGGCGGTCATGCCCAGCTCGTCGAAGTACCCGGCGGCCCAGTCGCCCATGACGGTGAAGGCGGCCTCGCCCTCGGCGACGCGCCGGGAGGCCTCCTGCCAGTCCTCGGAGGCCGACTCCTCCTGGGTGTGCTCCAGGACGGCCTCGAAGTCGGCCAGGGCGGCGGCGACCTCGGGGGTGCCCCAGTCGGCGCCGGGCTCCCACAGGGCGTTGTAGCCCTCCGTGCCCAGGGAGCCGAGCAGGACGCTCTCCAGCAGGTGGTCGACGGTCCACTGGGCGCCCACGGCCATGGGGACGGCGTCGGTCTCCTCCTCGACGGCCTCCAGGCCGGCGATGAGGTCGTCGAGGGTCTGCGGCGGCTCCTCGATCCCGGCCTCCTCCAGCACCGAGGGGTTGAACCACAGGACGTTGGAGCGGTGGATGTTGACGGGGACCGAGTAGACGCTGCCGTCGTAGCTGATCTGCTCCAGGAGCTGGTCGGGCAGGGCCTCGCGCAGGCCGTGCTCGTCGTAGAAGCCGTCGAGGGGCTCCAGGTACCCGGCCTCGATGTAGTCCTGGAGCTCGGCCCCGGCGTGGCCCTGGAAGGAGTCGGGCGGGTCCTGGCTCTGCAGCCGCCCCTCCAGCACGGCCTGGGCGTTGGTCCCCGACCCTCCGGCGACGGCGGCGTTGACGAACTCGGTGTCGGGGTGCCGTTCCTCGTACATCTCGATGAGGGCGTTGAGGCCGGCTTCCTCGCCGCCGCCGGTCCACCAGGAGAAGACCTCGACCTGGGCGGCGTCCCCGCCGCCGCCTGTGCCCCCGCCGCAACCGGAGGCCGCCAGGGCCGCTGCCAGGGCCGCCGCGGGGGCCGTCGTCCAGCGTCTGCGCATGCCGCTCCCTCCCCGGGCGGCGCCCCCTGCACCGAACCACCCGGAAAATGTGCCGTGGATCACTGTCGATGCGTCCGCAATCCATTCACTCGCGGGGTCGGTTGTCAATAGTCCAGGTTTGAACCTCACGCGGCGTGAGGACTTAGCGTCGTCGCCACGGCACCGCGAAGGGGCGTCTCCCGGCGCTCCGGGATGCGGGCACCGGCGGATACGGGACAGGAGGCGGCGCGGGCATGGACGGCGAGGACCGCACGTGGAAGGTGGGCGAGCTGGCCCGGTCGACCGGGCTGACGGTGCGCGCACTGCACCACTACGACGCCGTCGGCCTGGTGCGGCCCTCGGCCCGCACCGCCTCCGGCCACCGGCTCTACACCGGGGCGGACGTGCGGCTGCTCTACCGCACGCTGGCCCTGCGCGACCTGGGGCTGTCCTTGGAGGAGGTGCGCTCGGTGCTCGAAGGAGGCGGTCCGGGCCTGGGCGAGCTGCTCGCCGACCAGCTGGAACAGGTCGAGCGCCGCATCAGCGCGCTGCACGCCCTACGGGGCCGCCTGTCGGCGGTGGTGAGCGCCTCGCGCGGCGGCCCGCCCCTGGAGCCGGAACGGTTGATGCGCGTGATCGAAGGGATGAGCGGAGTGGACGAGACGATGCGGACCTACTTCAGCGAGGAGCAGATGCGGGCCCTGCACCGGAGGCGCGAGGAGCGCGGCGAGGAGGCGGTGGCCGCCGACGTGGCCGCCTGGCCGGAGCTGATCGCGGCCGTGGGCCGGGCCGTGGAGGAGGGCGCCGACCCCGCCTCGGAGCAGGGGCGGGAGCTGGCCGAGCGGTGGATGCGGCTGCTGGAGTCCTTCCACGGCGGTGACGAGGGGCTGAAGGAGTCGCTGTACCGGATGCGGGAGGACAACAGCGAGGAGATCGCCGCCGAGCACGGCGGGCCGACCCCGGAGATGATCGACTTCATCACCCGCGCGAACGCGGCGCGGGAGGCCGGGTAGGCGCTGTCGCCGGGCCGGGGCGCCTGTTCCCACCCCCGGCCCCACGCAGTTCGCCGACCGGACGCACCGGCCCCGTCAGGGGCGGCGGCCCGCCAGGACGCAGAACTCGTGGTCCTCCGGGTCGAGCAGGACCACCCAGCTGTCGTCCGCGCCCTGGCCCACGTCGGTGCGGCGCGCGCCCAGGCCGAGCAGGCGGTCGACCTCGGCGGCCTGGTCCCGGTCGGAGGGGCTGACATCGATGTGCAGCCGGTTCTTGACGGTCTTGCCCTCGGGAACCCGCGCGAACGTGATCACCGGCGGCACCGGGCCGCTGCGGCTCCCGTCGCCGGGCGAGGCCTTCGGGCCGACCGTGACGACCCCCTCGTGCTTGTCGAGCACCTCGTAGTCCAGGACCGCGCACCAGAACCCAGCGAGGCCGTCGGGGTCGGAGCAGTCGACGGCGAGCTCGGTGAACCTGCTGGTCATCTCGGGGGCCTTCCCGGTCGGAGACGGAACCGGGGGGCGGGGCACCCCCCGGTATCAGGAGTCGCCGAACACTACCTCGACGGAGTCGACCACCGCGGCGCGCCGGAGCCGGAGTCCGAGGGTGTCGCCGTCGATACAGGTGACAATCCGCTCGCGGGCGAAGGCAGGGAGGTCGATGCCCCGGGTGTCCAGAACGGCGATGATGGCCCGGGCCAAGGTCTTGAGCTCCCCCTTCAGTTCGTTTTGGGCGTGGCCCTCTGTCGCTTCTGTCAGCGGTCGGCGAAAAGCTCTTCGGTAGACCTGACGAGGGCGGCGTGCCGGAGCCAGGTGTTGAGGGTGTCGCGGTCGGTGCAGGAGGTGATGCGTTCACGGGTGGAGGAGGGGACTCCAATGCCCCGGCTCTCCAGGACGGTCATGACGGCCTGGGCCAAGGTCTTGAGCTCCCCCTTGAGCTCCCCCTTGAGCTCTCCCTCGGCTTCGCCGTCCGCGAAGCCGCGGCGGAAGAGGTCGCTCTTGTACTCGTAGGTGCCCGTGCCCATGATCTCCTCCAGGTACTCGCGCGCCTTGCGGGGCAGTGCCGCCAGCACGTAGTCAGAATACAGACTCGTCATCGACCGATCGATGGTTTCCAAGGCCGCCAGCAGCGCGTGCAGGGCGGCCTGCTCCTCCTCGCTCTCGGGGTCCTTCACGTTGTGGGCGGCCGCGATGATCGCCAGCTCCGGGTGGGCCCGCGCCCGTTCGGGGTCCGTGACCGGGGGGAGGGCCTTCATCAGGAGCGGCAGCGGGCGGATCTCCCCGCACCCCAGGTCGATCGGGGTGCCGCACCACTGGGACACCCCCTCCTTGGGGACCAGCACCACCAGCCTGACCGGGCAGCGCAGCCGCGCGCGCAGGTTGGCGACGTACACCGGCCAGCTGAACTCTTTATCGTCATCCTTTTTGAGCTGGTTCTCGACGATGATCGCCATTTTCGGAACATCGTCGTCTTCGCACACCACTGCGGAGTCGATCCGGTATTCCACCGCCGCGGTCGTCGTCGCGTCTCCCGATTCGCACCGCACGCGCCCGAATTTGGGCATCGGCACCCGCTGGGCGGATTCGAGCAGTTCCACAGCAACTTCCGGCCGGTGGCGGATGATGTCGAGGGGGAACTCGCGTTCGAGGGAAGGCATGCGAGGAGGATAGAAGCCGGCGGCGAGGCGCGTTCACAGAAAGAAGAAATGTCGCCTCTTGCGTCGATATGCGCTCCGCCGCCGACCCGGTGCTGGAATTCCAGGATGAATCAGCGCACCAGTTCCTCGGCCAGCAGGTCCATCAGCAGGCCGTCGTGGAAGGTGCCGTCGGCGCCGCGCTCGTAGCGGCGCATCACCCCCACCGGGCGGAACCCGGCCTTGATGTAGCTGCGGATCGCCGCGGTGTTGTCGGCCGCCGGGTCGATGGTCAGACGGTGGTGGCCCTCCTCGTCGACCAGGTGGGCGGCCAACGCGCGCACCGCGTCGGTGCCCAGCCCCTTTCCGTGCACGGCGGGGTCCAGGTAGATGTCCATCCCGGCGTGCCGGTACTCGGGGTCCTCCTCGGCCCACCACTGGATCGCGCCGATCGTGCGGCCCCCGTGCTCGACGGCCAGCGTGCGCGATTCGGGGTCGGCCAGCTCCTGGGCGACCTTGGCGTCCAGGTCCTCGCCCGCTCGCCACCAGGCCTGCACCTCAGGGGAGCGGCGGATGGCGGCCAGTGCGGGGACGTCGTCGTCGGTGGCGGGTCGCAGGGTCACGTGGGCACCTTGCAGCACGGTCATGATCACCGAACCTATAGGGGCCCAGACGCCCGGGCCAGGGCCGGGCCCGCCCCGTTCCCCCGTGCGGGGCGCCCTCTCCCCCGTGCGGGGGATCACCGGGCCGGGCGCCGGGCGCCAGGCTGGTCCCCATGAGCACTTCAGCGCGTCTCACCGTTGCCGGGGGCTGGAGCATGGCGGCCATCGCGCTGCTGCACACCCTCTTCTTCCTCCCCCACCCCTATTGGGGGGAATGGCTTTCGGGCGAGCTGTGGAGCCACGGGGCGGCCACGGAGTCGATGCTGGGCTTCTGGGCGCTACCGGGCGGCTTCGTGGTCCCCTTGGCCGTACTCGGCCTCCTCGTGGCCAGGACGGGGCGCCGCGGCGACGCGGTGCCGGCCTACGCGGGATGGGCGATCGGCCTGTGGGCCCTGGGCTGCGCGGCACTGGTCGGGCCCAGCGGGTTCCTGCTGGGGCTGGTCCCGGCCGGGCTGCTCATCGGGGCCGGCGCGGCGCGGCGCTCGGGCGGGCGGCGCCGGGGCGCGGAGGCGTCCCGCACCTAGCGTGGCGCCGCGGTCGTCCCCGCTCGGGGGCGTGCGGTCCGCCCTTCCCGCCGGGAGGGCGGACCGCACTCGTGCGTGAGCGGGGCGCGGGCGAGCGGGCCGACCGGGGTCAGTCCGGGGCGATCCACAGCGCCTCGGCGGCCACCAGCCCCAGCGAGCGCTCCTCGGCGCCGCCGGTGCCGATGCGCACGATGAGCGAGCCCCCGTAGGGCTGGCGCTCGACCACCTCCACGCGCATGCCGATGCCGATGTCCTGCTCGGCCAGGTAGCGCAGCAGCTCGGGGTCGGAGTCGTTGACCCGGACGATGGTGCCCACCGCGCCGGCCTCGGCGTCCGAGAGCAGGCCGGTGGCGCGGTTGACCACCCGCCCGTCGCGGGTGGGGATGGGGTCGCCGTGCGGGTCGGCCACCGGGTCGCCCAGGTGGGCGGCGATGCGCTCGACGAACTTGTCCGAGACGGCGTGCTCCAGCTCCTCGGCCTCGTCGTGCACCTCGTCCCAGGAGTAGCCCAGCGCCTCCACCAGGTAGGTCTCCAGCAGGCGGTGGCGGCGCAGCACCGCCAGGGCGGCCTTGGTGCCGGTCTCGGTCAGGCGCACCGACCCGTACCGGCGGTGGTCGACCAGGCCCAGGTCGCCGAGCTTGCGCAGCATCCCCGACACCGAGGAGTTGGACACCGACAGCCGCTCGGCCATCGCCGAGATGGTGACCGGGCCGCTCCCCCTCTCCTGCAGGTCGTAGATGACCTTGACGTAGTCCTCGACCGAGGTGGACGGCCGCTCCGCCGGTGCTGACTCCATGCCTCCAACGCTACCGTGAAACCCTTGTGTGCCCTGTTCGGGCGGCTTGGGGCGGGGACGGCGCCCGGTGGGCTCAACCGCCCCCGGCCCCCTCCCGGGGCCCCGCGGGCTCGGCCCGCAGCAGAACCAGCGCCACCGCCGTGGTCCAGCCCAGCAGGACCACGACGCAGGCGCGCTGGTAGAGCCCGGCCACCCCGACCAGGGCGGGGTCCTGCTGGAACCCCGCACTGAACAGCTGGAGGAGGACGATCCCGGCGACCGCGCTCAGCAGGGAGTAGGCGCCCAGCAGCGGTCGGCGCGTGCGCAGCGCCCAGACGGCGAGCACCACGCAGGCGGCGGGGAGCCCGAGGAAGACCGGCATCGCGGCGGCGTCGTGGAGGACCCCGACCGGGGTGTACTCGATGGCGTCGGGGGCGCCGGGCGGGTAGCCGCTGACCGGGTCGGTGACGAAGGCCCCCGAGCCGAGCAGGCCCACCCCGGCGGCGCCCACCAGCCAGGCGGCGGCGCGGGCGCGCCCGGCGAGCAGGGCCGAGCGGTGCATGCCCGCGGCCAGGGCCAGCAGTAGGGCCCCGGCGACCAGGAAGTTCGCGGTCTGGACCCATCCGGCGCCGGTGAGGGCGAGCGAGCTGACCGGGTGGCGGAGCTGGTCGTAGTCGGGGCGCAGCGACCCGGCGGCCGTGAACACCGCGATGAACAGCGGCCCGGCGAGCGCGCCTCCGACCAGGAGCCCGCGCGTGAGGGTGGGGGCGGATGCCATGGCGACCTTTCCTCCTCGCGGTCCGGGGCGTCGTGTCGCCCGGCGGTGTCACCGTCGAACGAACCGCTAGCGGCGGCCGTTCCGCCCGCCCTTCTCCTCTCCCTCCTCTCCGCCGCCCCCGGGGCCGCTTCCGGTCCTCTCGCGGAGCAGGTCCTCGATGCGGGAGAGGCGCTCCTCCAGGGCGTCGATCTGGCCTGCCGTCGCCGAGCGCTTGGCGTGGTGCAGCTCGACCCGCAGAGTGCCCTGGGGCTCGAGCATGACCCGTTTGGCGTCGCCCACGTCCGAGCCTCCGTCGCGGCGCACCACCTGTTCGACGTCGGCCTTGCGCACCCCCAGGCGCCACATGGTGCGCCGGTCGTACCGGCCGTCGCGCACCAGCACGTTGGTGCGGCCCTCGAACAGCCGCCAGGCCCAGTACCAGCGGGTGCGCACCCGCACCATGGCCCAGTCGGCGGCCATGAGCACCACTGCGCCGATCACGCCGCCGGTGACCGAGAAGTCCGGACCGATGACGGCGTCCTGCACCACGTTGGACAGCAGCAGCACCACGACCAGGTCCATGGTGTTGAGCTGGGCGAGGTCGCGGCGGCCCACCAGGCGCAGCAGCAGGTAGACGGCCAGGTAGACGAGGACGGTCCGGACGGCCTTCTCGGCCGTGGGGATGTCGGGGACGAAGATGTCGTGCCACACGGGGGTGCCTTCCGTTGCGCCTGCTCGTGCGCGGTGGGCCCTCCGGCCGCGCCCGGCCCCATGCTGCCCGGTGGCGGTCGGCCCGGCCGGTGGACGCGCCGTGGAGAGGCGCGCGGGGGCGGAGGGCGTCCGCCGGCCCGTGCTCAAGCGGCACGGGCCCCGGGGCGTTCGGCCCCGGGTTGGGTTCGGTCGTGCCCGGCCCGCCTGTACACCGGTGGCGGCGCCGACCGGAACCGGTGTCCGTGGGGTTCCTGTGGCGTCTGAAACCCCTGTGGTTGCGGGCCTCCCGGCGTCCCCGGCCCCGCGGGCACCGCTCTCTCCCCAGGTCACAGGTGCAACGGGCGCACCACCTGCGTTAGTATTCGTACAGAAGTTCGATTTCGGCCTGTCTTCCCCGTCGTGTGCCGGTCTGCGTGCTCTGGGCGGTTCGCCGTCCGGTCCCGCGCCGCACCTCCGGGCCGCGCGCCCGTCCCGGGCGCCGATCCGCGATGGGGAGGAACGCGATGCCGGTGGGGCCGCGGACAGGCCGGGCACGAGGGGCGCGCCCATGACCGCCGCCGCGCCCGCGCCCTTCGCCCACCTGGACGTGTCCTCCTCGGCCTCCATGCGCCACGGCACCTCCCACCCCGCCGTGCTGGCCGAGCGCGCCGCCGAGCTGGGCATGGACATGCTCGGGCTGACCGACCGCGACGGCGTGTACGGCGCCGTGGCCCACCTCAAGGCCTGCCGCGACGCCGGGATCCGCCCCGTCCTGGGGGTGAACCTGGCCGTGGCCGCCCCCGACGGCGGCCGCCTCACCCTGCTGGCCCGCGGCGCCCGCGGCTGGGCCTCCCTGTGCCGGCTGGTCACCGACGCCCACGCCGCCGCCGGGGCCGACCCCGGTGCCGTGCCCGCCGTCTCCCCCGCGTCCCTCGCCGCCCGCTCCGAGGGCCTGGTGGCGCTGCTGGGCCCCGATTCCGACGTCGGCCAGGCCGCGGCCCGGGGCCACCGCGAGCGCGCCCGCCGCCTGCTGGAGCGCTGGAGCGCCGCCGCCGAGACCGCCGTGGAGGTCGTGGACCACCTGGGCCCGGGCCACCGCCGCCGCGCCGCCGCCCTGCTGTCCCTGGCCCGCCAGAGCCGCACCCTGGCCGTGCTCGGCAACGCCGTGCGCTACCCCCGCCCCCAGGACGCCGAGGTCGCCCAGGTCATCGACGAGGCGCGGCGGTGGCTGCCCGGCGGCGCGCCGCCGCAGGGGCCGGCCACCTCGCAGGCCTACCTCAAGAGCACCGAGGAGATGCTCCAGGTCGCCGAGCGGGTCTGTGGGCCCGACCCGGCCGAGGCGCGCCGCCTGCTCGCGCACACCCGCGCCCTGGCCGCCTCCTGCGCCCTGGACCCCGAGGCCGACCTGGGCCTGGGGCGCCCGCACATGCCGCACGTGGCCGACGCCCGCGACCGCCTCTGGCGCGCCTGCGAGGTGGGCCTGGACCGGCGGGGCCTACGCGGCGACGAGCGCGCCCGCTCCCGCCTGGCCTCCGAGCTGGAGACCATCGAGAACAAGGGGTTCTCCGCCTACTTCCTGACCGTCGCCGACATCGCCGAGCGCATCCGCGCCCGCGGCATCCGCTGCTCCATCCGCGGCTCGGGCACCGGCAGCCTGGTCAACCACCTCATCGGCATCTCGGCGGTGGACCCCCTGGCCAACGGGCTGCTCATGGAGCGCTTCCTGTCGCCCGGCCGCAAAGGGCTGCCCGACATCGACCTGGACGTGGAGTCGGCCCGCCGCCTGGAGGCCTACGAGGCGGTGTTCGAGGGCTACCCCGACGCCGCCTGCGTGTCGATGATGGAGACCTACCGCGCCCGCAGCGCCATCCGGGACGCGGGCGCGGCCATGGGGCTGCCGCCGCACGAGGTGGACGTGCTGGCCAAGGCCTTCCCCCGGATCCGGGCCCGGCAGATCCGCCAGGCCTGCGAGGACCTGCCCGAGCTGCGCACGGGGCGGCTGGGCGAGCACCCGGCCCGCGCGCTGTTCCGCCTGGCCGAGCGGCTCGACGGGCTGCCCCGGCACGCGGCCATGCACCCCTGCGGCATCGTCGTGTCGGACGCCTCCCTGCGCGACCGGGCGCCGCTGCAGCCCAGCCGCACCGGCTTCGACATGGTCCAGTTCGACAAGGACGACGTGGAGGAGATGGGCCTGATCAAGCTCGACGTGATCGGGGTGCGGCTGCAGTCGGCCATGGCGCACGCCCTGGACGAGGTCGAGCGCACCGGCGGCGGGCGGGTCGACATCGACGCGCTTCCCGACGGCGACCCGGCCACCTACGCCATGATCCGCTCCTCGGCCACCCTGGGCTGCTTCCAGATCGAGTCGCCCGGGCAGCGCGAGCTGGTCGGCAAGCTCAAGCCGAAGGACATGGGCGATCTGATCATCGACATCTCGCTGTTCCGCCCCGGGCCGGTGGGCAGCGACATGGTCGCCCCCTTCCTGGCCGCCCGCCGCGAGGCCGCCGAAGGCGCGCCCGGGAGCCGGGTGCGGGGCCCCGACCTGGTCTCCCCCGTGCTGGCCGAGGTGCTGCGCGAGACCGGCGGGGTGGTCGTCTACCACGAGCAGGTGCTGATGATGCTGCACCTGATGACCGGGTGCGGGCTGGACCAGGCCGAGGTGATGCGCCGCCGCCTGGGCACCGAGGAGGGGCGCGAGCAGGTGCGGGGGCTGTTCACCCGGATGGCCCTGGAGTGCGGGCGGCCCGCCGAAGAGGTCGAGCGGGCCTGGGAGGTGCTGGCCTCGTTCGGCTCCTTCGGGTTCTGCAAGGCCCACGCCGCGGCGTTCGCCCTGCCCACCTACCAGTCGGCCTGGCTCAAGCGGCACCACCCGGCCGCCTTCTACGCCGGGGTCCTCACCCACGACCCGGGCATGTACCCCAAGCGGGCGGTCATCGACGACGCGCGGCGGTTCGGGGTGCCGGTGCTGGGGGTGGACGTCGACCGGTCGGGGCGCACGTGGCGGGCCGAGCGCACCCCGGAGGGGCGGTGGGGGGTGCGGGCCTCGCTGGCCGACGTCAAGGGGATCTCCTCGGCCGAGGTCGACGCGGTCGCCGCCGGGGCGCCCTACGCCTCGCTGCGCGACTTCACGGCCCGGGCGGGCGTCTCGCGGGACGTGCTGGACCGGCTGATCGAGGTGGGGGCGCTGGACCGGGTGGGCGCCGGACCCGGCGGGGAGCGGGTCAACCGCCGCGACCTGCTGCTGCGCGCCGGGGAGCTGGAGCGTGTGGGCCGGTCGGGGCCGGGCGGGGGCCAGCTGGGCCTGGCGGTGGAGCCGGGGGCGGAGGCGCGGGCGGCGGGGCTGCCGGAGATGACCCCGGCCGATGAGGTCCAGGCCGAGCTGCGGGTGCTGGGCTACGACGCGAGCCGCCACCTGCTGGACTGCTACGCCGAGGTGCTGGCGGCCCTGGCGGCCCGGCACGGGGCGGTGCGCGCCCGCGACCTGGCCCGCGCCCGGCACGGCGATCCGGTCCTGGTGCTGGGGGTGAAGGTGGCCACCCAGACCCCGGCGGTGCGGTCGGGGCAGCGGATCATCTTCACCACCCTGGACGACGCCACGGGGCTGGTGGACCTGACGTTCTTCGAGTCGGTGCAGGACCGGTGCGCGGCCACGGTGTTCGGGTCCTGGCTGCTGGCGGTGCGCGGCCGGGTGCGCAGGGCGGGGCCGGGACTGCCGACGGTGAACGCGACCGAGGCCTTCGACCTGGAGGAGCTGACCCGCCTGTGGCACGAGGAGGGGCCCGGGGCCATGGACGCCCACCTGCGCCAGGGGCCGGGCCGCGGCCGACTGGCCGGGGTGGGCGGCCGCCGGGTGCGCTACGCGAGCGGGTTCACCCTGACCCCGTACGCGGAGACCGGCCCCCCGGGCGGCGGCGCCGACGCGGCCCCGAGGAAGCTGTGGCACGCCAGCCCGGGAAGCACGGGCAGGTGAGCGCTCGCCGTCTTGGGATCCTCCCCCTCTCTAGGAGGCAGGAGGAGGCTCAGGTGACGGGGCCGGCGGCTCCTGCGGCAGCGCTGTCGGGCGGCGGGGGTGTGCGCGGTCGCCGTGTTGGGCGGCGACGGCGACATCCGGGCGGATCCCCGGCCCCGTCTGCCGTCCGGCGGGCCCCTCGCGGTCCGGGAGGGCGGCACGACCGGTGCGCCCGTGCCCGGCGATGATCTCGACAAGGGTGCTGTCGAAACCGCCGGAATGGCAGCACTTCCGTCGAGATCATCGCCGATTTCACGACACGGGATGCCCCCCTCCGACTGTCCGTTATGCCCGGTAAGCGACGCTCGGGCGGCCACGTACCTCCGCCACCGCGCTCCCCGGACCACCGGCGGCCCGCCGGACGCCGCGATCGCGTTCAACTCCGACCCGGAGGACTGCTACCGCGCCGCCGCGCGCTGGATCGGCTGACACCGGCGGAAGACCGGCCGCGGCCTCTGGCCGGGGCCACCGGCCGTTCGGAGTCACGTTCGGCCGATGGTCCCGACGTGCGGGCGCCGCGCCACGAACACGAGCTCGCGGCCCGGGCGGTCGGGCGCGTCGCGGATGTCCTCGACCGTGAACCCCTGGGCGAGCAGTCCGGCCACGACCTCCTGCCGCTCACGGAAACGCAGCGTCGAATCCGAGGTCAGAACCCGGCCGTCCAAGGCGAACGCGTAGGTCGTGCGGAACTCCACCAGCGGCAGGGCGACGCGGGTGACCTCGATCCAGGTCTCGACGACACCGATCCCCGCGACGTCCGCGACGCCGTGCGTCCGCCCGCGCGTCCACCCCTCCCATGCGCGGAAGGCCGGGTCCCGTGTCTCGAACACGAGGCGTCCTCCGGGGACCAGCACCTCGTACACCCGCTGCAGGGTCTCCCGCCAGGCCTGGGGATCCACGATGGACTGGGCGGCGTTCCCCGTCATCGTCGCCAAGTCGGCGCCCACCGCCGGGAGCGCGGACGCGTCGCCGTGGATCCACCGCACGCGGCCGCTCCCCGCCTTTGCGCGGGCCACATCGATGGACGCCCTGGCGGGGTCGAGGCCGACGACCTCGATCCCGCGGTCGGCGAGGAGGAGCGCGAACACCCCGGTCCCGCAGCCGAGGTCCAGCACGCAGCGCGCGCCGAACTCCTCGGCCGCCACGAGGTGGGCGTCCAGGTCTTTACGGCCGCCTTCGACGGCATCGTAGACCGCCGCCAACCGCGGATCGCCGAAGCACTCGTCGACCATGGGGCGGAGGATACGCCCGGCGCCTCCGGCACCGAAACCGGTTTTCGGGCGGATCGGTCCCGGATGGCCGAAGAGGGCGGCTCCTGTCAGTCGGCCGGCGGGGGGAGCGGCTTCTTGAAGCCCACGTGGGTCGGCTCGTAGTCCAGGCGCTCGTAGAAGCGGTGGGCGTCCTCCCGCGTGCGGTCGGAGGTGAGCTGGACCAGCGCGCACCCCCGTTCGCGGGCCTGGGACTCGGCCCACTCCATCATCCGGGCGCCGATGCCCCTGCCCCGCAGGTCGGTCCGCACGCGCACCGCCTCGACCAGGGCACGGGTGGCGCCGCGCCGCGACAGGTAGGGGATGAACGTGATCTGCAGCGTCCCCACGATCCGCCCGTCCTCCTCGGCGACGGCGAGGAGCTGGTGGGGGTCGGCGTCGATCTCCTGGAACGCCTTCAGGTAGGGCGTCAGGTCCCCGGAGGTCTCCCGGCCCCGGCCGATCACATCGTCGGTCAGCATCCCGACGATCTCTGCCACGTCCTCGGCCTGCGCCCGCCTCATCCGCAACGGCTCCGACATGCCTCTCCCCCGCTCGTCCTCGCCCGGCCTGGGCCCCGTGAACGGCGTGAAGCCTACCCCTGCCCGATCCCCTGCCCGGACGGGGCCCAGGTCCGGGCCCGCCCCGGCGCCGGGAAAAGGGATGGAGCCGTCGTACCCCGCCGTGCTCGAATGGCCGGATGACCGACCCCCGCCTCCTCGCGGCGTTCGCCGTCGCATCCGTGCTGATCGTCCTGGCCCCCGGCCCCAGTGTGCTGTTCGTCGTCGGCCGCGCCCTGGCGCACGGGCGCCGCGTGGCCCTGGCCAGCGCCGCGGGCAACGCGATCGGGGCCTACGCGCTGGTCGCGGCCGTCTCGCTCGGCCTCGGCCCGCTCGTGGAGCGCTCTGTCGTCCTGTTCACCGTGCTGAAGCTGGCGGGCGCGGCCTACCTCGTCCACCTGGGCGTGAAGGCGTGGCGCGAGCGCGGGGCCCTGCGGGCCGAGGTCTCCGCAGGCGCCCCCGAGGGGCGACTGCCGCGCCTGCTGTGGGAGGGCTTCGCCGTCGGCGCGGCCAACCCGAAGACCCTGGTGTTCTTCGCCGCCGTGCTCCCGCAGTTCGTCGACCGCGCCCAAGGGCACGTGGCGCTGCAGATGCTCCTGCTCGGCCTGGTCTTCAGCGCCATCGCGGTGGTCTGCGACAGCGGCTGGGCCCTGGGCGCCTCGACGGCGCGGGCCTGGTTCGCCCGCTCGCCCCGCCGCCTGTCGGCGATCGGCGGTGCGGGCGGGCTGTGCATGATCGGCCTGGGTGCCACCGTCGCCGCCACCGGGCGCAAGGATTGACATCCATAGGGGCATCGACGGGGCGGGGCGGCGGCCTCAGGGCCGCACGCCCTCCGCCGACTCGGCGATGACCCGGCGGAAGCGCGGACAGGTCACCACGTCGTCGTGCTCGCAGGCCAGTGCGCCCTCCAGGAGTTCGGCGGCCCGGTTGAGCACGGCGATCCGCTCCCGCAGCTCGCTCAGCCCCTCGGCGAGCACGCGCTGCCGTTCCCCGCCGCCGTGCGCCCCCAGCACGGCCCGCATCCGGTCCAGCCCGAGCCCGGCCTCCTTGCCGCGCAGGATCATCGCGATCCGCACCAGGTCCTCGCCGCCGTACACGCGGCGCCCGGCGGCGTCCCGCCCCGGAGCCAGCAGGCCCTCGTCCTCCCAGTGGCGCAGCACGTGCGGCCGCAGCCCGAAGCGCGCCGCCGCGTCCCCGATCGGCAGCGCTCGGCCGCCCTCGCTTGCCTTCATGCCGACATTAACTCGCATGATCGGGCCTCCGGAGAAGAGCCGGCGGGCGCCGCCCGCCCGGACCGAGGAGGACCTGTGGCCACCACCGACCGGATGACCGACCCCGCCGCGCGCGATGCCGAGGAGACGGAAGACCTCATCGCCGCCCTGGACGCCTTCGACACCGTCCCCGAGGCCGCCGCCCTGCGCGAGCGGTCCCACACCCTGCTCGCCCCGCCGGCCGGGGGCACCGTGGTCGACGCGGGGTGCGGCGCCGGGCGCGCGGTGGCCGAACTGGCCGGGCGGGGCGCCGTGCCGGTGGGCATCGACGCCGACCCCCGCATGGTCGCGGCCGCCCGTCACCGGGTGCCCGGAGCCGACGTACGGGTCGGAGACGCCGCCCTGCTCCCGCTGGCCGACGGGTCCGCGGCGGGGTACCGGGCGGAGAAGGCGCTGCACGCGCTGGCCGACCCGGCCCGCGCGGTGGCCGAGGCCCATCGGGTGCTCGCCCCGGGCGGCAGGGCCGTGCTGCTTGGCCAGGACTGGGACGGCTACCTGATCGATGCCGACGACCCGGACCTGACCCGGCGCGTCATCGCCGCAACCGCGCGCGGCGTGCCCTCCCCCGACAGCGCCCGGCGGTTCCGTGCGCTGCTGGCGGACGCGGGCTTCACCGGCGTGGAGGCCGAGGCGCACGTGCTGCTGCTGACGGACCCGGTGTTCCTGCCGATCGTCGCAGGGGCCGCCCACGGGGCGCACGCGGCCGGGGCGGTGAGCGCCGACGAGGCCGAGAGGTGGATCGACGACCAGCGGAGCCGGGCCCAGGAGGGGCGCTTCTCCGTCGCGATGTGCTTCTTCCTGGCGGTGGGGGTTCGACCGGAGGACTGACGGCGGGGCGGGGTGCGGCGGTCACCTCCCATGGCAGGGGGCACTCCCTCGGATGAGGGCGCCCGCGGAACTCTCGGCGGCGGCCGGGGCCGCCGCTGGTCGGGCGCTGGTCGGCGGCCCCCGGCCCCGGCCGCCGGAGGTGACACCACTCCGGCGGGCGCCATCCGTTCACGGCTCCCGCCGGTCCAGTGGGGGCCCTGGGAGGACGCCGGGGTGGTGCTTAGGGCATACCGGGAACGGGATTCCGGTCCAGGCATCCAGCGGGTCGCCTCCGCTGGAGTGGTGTCATTTCCATCGGACCGGATCAGCGTTGTGGGCACGGTGCTGAGGGCGGGGCGGACCGCCTTCAGCACCGACCGGCGTCCCGCCGGTCGGTGGACGACCCGAGGCCGTAGTCGGACGGTGGCCACGGCTGCTCAAGGTTCCACCGCTCCAGCGGACACCGTCTTCTAGGGGGAGACCCCACTCGACGCCCCCGGCAGCCCCGTCGCGCACGCTTCCAGGGCACCCGTGTCGTCGCCCCCTGCCCTGCCCCCTGACCGGCCGCCGGATGGCCGGGGCGGTACGACTGTCACGACCCTGCGCCGCGTGCCCTCCCCCCCCCGGATCTAGATGGCGCCCCGCCGGTAATGAGCCATGCCACCCCTGCGGTGCCGTCATCCGCGCCGCGTGTTTGGCCCGGCGCCCGGCGCCCGGGGAGCGGGAAGCGTGCGTGGAACCGGGCCGGAGGCCGAGTACCGGAGGCCGAGTACCGGGGGTCAGTACCGGTCCGCCCCCGTGATGCGCCTCGCCGTCTCGACGAAGTCCGCCAGTGCCGGGTGGGCCGCGTCGCGGCGCCACACCAGGTGCACCTGGACGGCGGGGGCGTCCTCCAGCGGCATGTACACGATCTCGGCGTGCCGCCGGGTCATCGCCACCGACCCCAGGGTGACCCCGATGCCCGCACCCGCCGCGATCAGGTCGATCCAGTCGTCGACGTTGGCCGTGTCGCCCACCACGCGGGGGCGCGGCCCCGCGCCCCACATGCCGGGGTCGGTGGTGCCGGTGACCGTGTTGACCAGCAGCCCTTCCCCCGCCAGGTCGGCCAGGCGCAGCGTCTCCGCCCCGGCCAGCCGGTGCCCGGCGGGCAGCGCCGCCCACCGCTCCTCGCGGTGCAGCCGCACCCCGGCGTACCCGCGCCCGTCCGGGACCGACCCGCGCACCACGCACGCGTCCACCTCCCCGGCCTCCAGGCGGGCCGTCGCGTCGTCGCGGCGCACCAGTTCGAGCGGGTGGTCCGGGTGCTCCTCGCGCCAGGCCCGCAGCAGCGGGGTGGTGAAGGGGCCGAAGGCACCCCAGGCGTGCCCGGTCCGCAGCGGGCGCCCGGCCGGCGCCCGGACCGCCTGTTCGAACGCGTCCAGGGCGCGCTGCGCCCGGTCCCGGAAGGCCTCTCCCTCGTCGGTCGCCTCGACGCCCCGGGGCGAGCGGCGCAGCAGTGCGGCGCCCACGTGCTGTTCCAGGTCGGACAGGGTGCGCGAGAGGGCGGGCTGGGTGATGTGCAGGCGCCGGGCGGCCCGTGTGATGCTGCGCTCTTCCACGGCCGCCAGGAACGCCCGCAAGTGGCGGATCTCGACCCCCATGCCCGCAGAGCATACCCCCATCGGGAAACGGCATTTCCTGCGGCCCCCGGTGAATGGCTAGAAAAGGAATCCGGGGTGCGGAGTGCTCCGCGCCCACCTTTTTCGCGCTCTCCCGGCCCTTTTGCCCGAAGAGGAGCCCCCATGGCCGCCTCCGCCTCCGTCTCCGCCGCCGCGTCCGTGCGGGCGGCCGCCGCGGCGGCCCCCGCCGTGTTCGTCCTGCTGTGGGCGAGCGGGCCGCTGGCCGTGCAGGCCGGGCTGCCGCACACCACCGTCCCCGCGTTCCTGTTCCTACGGGCGGCGGGCGCCGCCGCGCTCTCATGGGGCGTCTGGGCGCTGGTCGGCGACCCCCTGCCCGCAGGGGTGCGCGCCTGGCTGCGCCTGGTGGCGGTCGCCCTGCTCATGCAGGTCGTCTACCAGGGCTTCTTCTTCCTGGCGCTGGCGGCGGGCGCGCCCGCCGCCACGGTGATCGTGATCGTCGCCCTGCAGCCGGTGCTGACCGCCGCCGTCGCCGCGTGGGCCTCCGGTGGCCGCGGCCCGGCGCTGTGGGCCGGGCTGGCCCTGGGGGTGGCCGGGGCGGCGCTGACGGCCGGGGCCGGGCTGGGCGAGTTGTCCGGCGGCGACGGCGGTGCGCTGGGGACGGCGTGCGCGTTCGCCGCGCTCTTGGGCATCACGGCCGGGACCCTGGTGCAGGGGCGCGCGTCGGGGACGGGGCTGTGGGCGTCGCTGGCCCTGCAGAGCACGCTCAGTGCGGCCGTGTTCGCGGTGGTCGCGCTGGCGGGCGGGCGCATGCGGTTCGACTGGGAGCCGGGCCTGCTGGCGGGCGCGGGGTGGATGGCCGCCGTGGTGTCGGTGGGGGCGACGGCACTGCTGTACGCGATGGTGGCGCGCGGCGAAGCGACCGGGGTGACCGCGCTCTTCTTCTGCGTGCCGCCGGTGACCGCCCTGCTGGAGTGGGCGGCGCACGGCCGCGTGCCGGGACCGCTGGAGGCGGCGGGGATGCTCTGCGCGGCCGCGGCGATCGCCGCCGTGCGGCGGGGGCCGGCGGCCCGCCCGGCGCGGCCGGGGATACGGCCGGAGGTGCGGCCGGGGGCGGACCGGAAGGCCGACGGCGCCGCCGCTCCCGCACGGCGGAATATCCGCCCCGCCCGCCGATGGTGACGCAATTCTCCATTGTCATTCGCGTCCCGGGGCCTTTTCCGCTTGCCGCCGCCGCGGCGATGTCGTATATCTCTTCACAGGGGCCCGGCGATCGGGCCCGCGGACGAGGGAGCCGTACCCGCTCGACGACAAGACGGCCATGGAATGAGGTCGGAATTTCATGGCGTGGTTCGTGCTGGTCGTCTCCGGGGTCCTGGAGGCCGTGTGGGCCTCGGCCCTGTCGGCCTCCGAGGGGTTCCGCCGGCGGCGCCCGACGGTCCTGTTCTTCGTCGCGCTCGCCCTGAGCATGGGCGGGCTGGCCTGGGCCATGACGTCCCTGCCGACCGGGACCGCCTACGCGGTCTGGGTGGGCATCGGCGCCACCCTGACGGTGGTGTGGGGCTTCGCCACCCGGCAGGACCGGGCCTCGACGGGCAAGGTCCTGCTGCTGCTCCTGCTGGTCGGCTCCATCATCGGACTGAAGGCGGTGAGCTGAGCATGCCGTGGATCGTTCTTCTCGTCAGCGCGGTGTTCGAGGCCGTGTGGGCCACCGCCATGGGCATGTCCGACGGGTTCAGCGAGCCGGTCCCGACCGCGGTGTTCGCGGTCGCGCTGGCGGTGAGCATGGTGGGCCTGGGCTGGTCGGTCAAGCACATCCCGATCGGGACCGGGTACGCGGTGTGGGTCGGTGTCGGCGCGGCGCTGACGGTGGTCTACGCGATGGCCACCGGGGCCGAGCCGGTGTCGGGGGCCAAGATCGTGTTCATCGGCGGCATCATCCTGGCCGTGGTCGGCCTGAAACTGGTCCCGGGCAAGAAGGCCTCCGATGAAAAGGCCCGGCACGGCGTCGACGCCTAAGACCCGTATCGCTCGATCGCCGAGGGACCGACCGTGTCGGCTCCGCACGGATCGCCCGCCGGGACCGTCCACACAGCGGAGGCGAGGTCGTGCGGCCGGGCCATGCCGAGCATGGCGTGCTGGATACGGGCGGCCGCGGACGCCCCCTTCGCCCCCTCGGGCAAGACGGGTGTCCGCGACCGCTGACCCCGTACCGCGATGCCGGCTCAAGCCGCCGTGTCGGCTTCGGGCTGGAGGGCCGGGCCGAGCAGTAGGCCCCCGTCCAGGACGAATTCCGAGCCCGTGGCGAAAGACGCCTCCGGGGAGGTCGTGAAGAGCAGCAGCCGGGTGATCTCCGAGGGTTCGGCGAGGCGGGGGATGGCGAAGGGGTCGGGCGCGTAGACGTCGGCGATGGCCGGGTGGCCTGCCGCGGCGGGTTCGTTGATCAGCGGTGTGGAGACGACGCCGGGGTGCAGGGAGTTGACCCGGATGCCGTCCCGCCCCAGTTCCAGGGCGGCCGTCTTGGTCAGCCCGCGCACGGCCCACTTGCTGGCGGTGTAGGGGGCGTAGTAGGCCGTGCCGCCGTGGGCCATGATCGAGGCGATGTTGACGATGGTTCCGCCGCCGCCCCTGCGCATGGACGGAGCCACGGCCCTGATGCCGAGGAACTGGCCGGTGACGTTGACGTTGAAGGCCTGCTCCCAGGTGCGGAGTTCGGTGTGCTCGATCGGGGCCGCCGGGTTCTGCACGCCCGCGTTGTTCACCAGGACGGCGACCGGCCCGAAGCGGTCTTCGGCGTCCCGCACCGCCGCCGCCCAGTCGTCCTCGCTGGTGACGTCCAGGTGGACGGACAGGGCCCGTGGGCCGAGCCGGGCGGCGAGGTCGCGGCCGGCGTCGTCGTCGCGGCCGGCGATGACGACGTTCGCCCCCTCGTCGTGGTAGCCCCGCACATGGCTGCTGCCCATGCCCCCGGTGCCGCCCGTGACGATGACGGTCCGTCCCTCGAAGCGTCCCATGCTGCTTCCCTCCAGGCGTGCGTAATGGTGAGTCGAGTGACTCACCTCCTCTCTCAAGGTAGGGCGGGACCAAAGGCGAGTCAAGTGACTCACCTCGGAGTGGGGGCATACTGGGGGCCATGACGGCACAGCCTTCGGAGTACCACCGGCGCGTGGCAGCGCAGAAGCGGACGTCCATCATCGAGGCGGCGACGGAGATGTTCCTCGACTCCGGCTACGACGGCACCTCGCTGGCCCGCATCGCCGAGGCGGCCGGGGTGTCCAGGGCGACGCTGTTCAAGCGGTTCGCCACCAAGGCGGCCCTGTTCGAGGCGATCGTCACCGAGTACTGGAAGGTCGGCGAGGAGGAGGCGCCCGTCCCCGAGCCCGGGAACCTCCGCGCAGGGCTGGAGGCCATCGGGCGCCGGTACGCGGCGCTCCTCTCCCAGCCCGGCATGGCCGCCCTCTTCCGCATCGTCATCGCCGAGGTGCCGCGCTTCCCCGAGCTCGGGGAGACGCAGTTCAGGCTCGGCAAGATGCCCTACTTCGAATCGGTCCGCCGCTACCTGGAGGCGGAGAACGCCGCCGGTACGGCCCGGCTCGACGACGCGGAGACGGCGGCGACCCAGTTCCTCGGGATGATCTCCAACTTCGTGTTCTGGCCGCGGATGCTGCTCGCACGCTGGGAGCCCGACGACTCCGCCATCGCCGACGCGGTCGACCAGGCGGTGCTGACCATGCTCGCCCGATACGGCGCGCCGGAGCCCGGCGGCGCCTGAGGCGCCGGGTGTGCCACCGGTCCGCGCGGCCACCCGGTGCCTCCCGCGCGGGCAGGTCCGCGGCCCCGTCGGGCGCGCGGAGCCAGGCGCCCCCGGCCGTCAGCTCCGGCCGGCCGCCTTCTCCGGCTCGGGCTCGCCCGACCGTTCGGCGATCGCCGCGTTCACCGCCTCCGGCGCCAGGACGTGGTCGAGCACCATCGCCGCGCCGCCGCGCAGGCCCGCCTCGCCGCCCGAGCGGTTCGGCACGATGCGCAGCTGGCGGCTCGCCAGCGCCGTCGCCCGGCGGAACACCGTCTCGCGCACCCCGGCCGCCAGCGGGTCGAAGGCGGTTCCCAGGTGCCCGCCCAGCACGATGACCTCCGGGTTGAGCAGGTTCACCGCCCCGGCCAGCACCTCGCCGACACGCCGCCCGGCCTCGCGCACCAGCGCCACCGCGTCGGCGTCGCCGTCGGAGGCCATCGCCGCCAGCCCCTGCACGCCCGCCGCCTCGCGGCCGGCGCCGGAGAAGCGCGCGAGCAGCGCGGGGCCCCCGGCCACCGCCTCCAGGCAGTCGGTGTTGCCGCAGCGGCAGGCGGTCCCGCCGCCGTCGGGCACGGGGATGTGCCCGATCTCCCCGGCCGCCCCCAGGGTGCCGCGCACCAGCGCCCCGCCGGAGATGATCCCGGCGCCCACCCCGGTGGAGACCTTCACGAAGACCAGGTCGTCGGCGTCGGGGTAGTCGGCGGTGTGCGACCCCAGCGCCATCACGTTCACGTCGTTGTCCAGCAGCACCGGCACCGGGAAGCGCTCGGCGACCAGCGGGGCGATGTCCACGCCGCCCCACCCGGGCAGCACGGGCGGCTCCTCGGCCCGGCCCAGGGCGAAGCGCACCGTGCCGGGCAGGCCGATGCCGACCCCGCGCGCCTCGTGCGGGGCGCGCCCGCACTCGGCCAGCAGGCGCTCCCAGGTGCCCAGCAGCCAGGGCAGGGCGGTGTCGGGGCCCTGGGCGACCTCGGGCGAGCCCTCGGTGCGGGCCAGCACCCGTCCGGCCAGGTCGCACACGGCGGCCTGGCTGCGCGAGATGCCCAGGGCGGCGCTGAGCACGACGCCGCCGCCGGCGTCGAACGCCAGCCGCCCGGGCGGGCGGCCGCCGCTGGAGGGGCCGTGGTCGCCCTCGGTGACCAGCCCCAGGTCCATCAGCTCGGCCACGCGGGAGGCGACCGAGGGCCGGGAGAGCCGGGTGACCCGCGCGATCTCGGCGCGGGTGGCGGCCTCGCCGGTGCGGATCAGCCGCAGCACGTGGCCGGCGGAGACGGCGGTCGCGGACGGGCCGTGGCGTCGGGGCATGCCGCAATTCAACCACGCGTGGGCCGTCCGGGACGCCGAAACGGCGCACTTCTGTAAAAAAATCTTCAGAAGGATGACTTGTGGTGTGACCTAAGTTGCCGCTAGGTTTCAACCGGTCTGTCCGAAGTCCTGCTGAAAGGGACCACATGCCCGCCTCTGTCCCGGCCACCCCGCCCCCGGGGGCGGCGCGCTCCGCCGCGCCCACCGACCTCGTCGTCTTCGGCGGCACCGGCGACCTGGCGATGCGCAAGCTGCTGCCGGCGCTGCTGCTGTGCGAGAAGGACGGGCGCCTGGCGCCCACCACCCGCATCGTCGCCGTCTCCCGCGACGGCATCGGGGACGCCGACTACCGGGGCAAGGCCGAGGCGGCGGTGGCGGACAGCCCCTCGGTGCTGCGGGCCGGGGCGGTGCCCGTCCCGGTGCTGCGGCGCTTCCTGGACCGCCTGCACCACGTGCCGCTCGACCTGGACGACCCCGGCGACGGGTGGGACCGGCTGCGCGCCCTGCTGGACGCGCCCCCCTCCGGGGACGGCGCCGACCCGGACGCCGCGGGCGCGCCGGGCGCGCCGGACACCGCGGATGCGGGCGGCCGCGGCCGCGTGTACTACCTGGCGATGCCGCCCATGCTCTTCGGGCGCATCTGCGCCGACCTGCAGGCCAACGGCCTGGCCGGCGGCGGGTCCCGTGTCGTGCTGGAGAAGCCCCTGGGCCGGGACCTGGAGTCGGCCCGCGGGATCAACGACGCCGTCGGCGCGGTCTTCAGCGAGCGCCGCACCTTCCGCATCGACCACTACCTCGGCAAGGAGACCGTCCAGAACCTGCTGGCGCTGCGCTTCGCCAACATGTTCCTGGAGCCGGTCTGGAACAGCCGGTGGATCGACCACGTGCAGATCACCGCCGCCGAGACCGTGGGCGTGGGCACCCGCCACGGCTACTACGACCGCTCCGGCGCCATGCGCGACATGGTCCAGAACCACCTGCTGCAGCTGCTGTGCCTGATCGCCATGGAGCCGCCCGCCAGCTTCGAGCGGGAGGCCGTGCGCGACGAGAAGGTCAAGGTGCTCCAGTCCCTGGCGCCGCTGTCCGGGGAGGGCGCCCTGCGCCACACCGCCCGCGGCCAGTACTCGGCCGGGTCGCAGGGCGGGCGCGAGGTGCCCGGCTACACCGGCGAGCCCGGGGCCGACGGCGCCAGCTCCACCGAGACGTTCGTGGCGCTGGAGGCCGCCGTGGCCAACTGGCGCTGGGCCGGGGTCCCCTTCTACCTGCGCACCGGCAAGCGCATGGCCCGGCGCTACTCCGAGATCGTGGTGCAGTTCCGCGACGTGCCGCACCCGATCTTCCCCGGGCAGGGCGCGGCCGCCACCTCGCCCAACCGGCTGGTCATCCGGCTGCAGCCGGAGGAGACCATCCGCCTGCACATGCTCGCCAAGGAGCCCGGCGCCGGGGAGCTGCGGCTGCGTCCGGCCCCGCTGGAGCTGAGCCTGTCCGACGGCTTCGCGGTGCGCTCCCCCGACGCCTACGAGCGCCTGCTCATGGACGTCATGAACGGCGACCCCACCCTGTTCATGCGCCGCGACGAGGTCGAGGCGGCCTGGCGGTGGGTGGACCCGATCATCGGCGCCTGGCAGGGCACCGACCCCGAGCCCTACGCACCCGGGGGCACCGGACCCCGGGGCGCCCACGACCTCCTCGCCCGCACCGGCCGGGCCTGGCACGAAGGGGAAATGACCCGATGACCCTCCATCCGCGCATCCACGACGTCACCGAGCGCCTGCGCGAGCGCAGCGCCGAGACCCGCACCGCCTACCTGGAGCGGATCCGCGCCGCCGCCGACGCCGGGCCCGCCCGCGGCGCGCTGGGCTGCACCAACCTGGCGCACGGCTTCGCCGCCTGCCCCGCCGGGGACAAGCTGGAGCTCAGCCGCACCGTCCCCGAGGGCGCCAAGCCCAACATCGCCATCGTCTCCTCCTACAACGACATGCTCTCGGCCCACCAGCCGCTGCGGGACTACCCCGAGCTGCTCAAGGAGGCCGTGCGCGGGGCCGGGGGCGTCGCCCAGTTCGCCGGGGGCGTCCCGGCCATGTGCGACGGCATCACCCAGGGGCGCCCCGGCATGGAGCTGTCGCTGTTCAGCCGCGACGTCATCGCCATGGCCACCGGGGTGGCGCTGTCCCACGAGATGTTCGACGGCGCCCTCATGCTGGGCGTGTGCGACAAGATCGTGCCCGGCCTGCTCATCGGCGCGCTGAGCTTCGGCCACCTGCCGGTGGCGTTCGTGCCCGCCGGGCCGATGGCCTCCGGGGTCGCCAACGCCGAGAAGGCCCGCATCCGCCAGCTCTACGCCGAGGGCAAGGTGGGCCGCGACGAGCTGCTCAAGGCCGAGTCCAAGGCCTACCACTCCCCGGGCACCTGCACCTTCTACGGCACGGCCAACTCCAACCAGATGCTCATGGAGGTCATGGGCCTGCACCTGCCCGGCGCCAGCTTCGAGCAGCCCGGCACCGACCTGCGCCGCGCCCTGACCGAGGAGGCCGGGCGCCGCGTCGTGGGCCTGACCCGCCTGGCCGGGACCTACACCCCCGTCGGCGAGATGATCGACGAGCGCGCGGTCGTCAACGCGGTGGCCGCCCTGCTGGCCACCGGCGGCTCCACCAACCACACGCTGCACCTGGTCGCCGTCGCCGAGGCCGCGGGCATCCACCTGACCTGGGACGACTTCGCCGACCTGTCGGAGGTCGTGCCGCTGCTGGCGCGCATGTACCCCAACGGCTCGGCCGATGTGAACCGGTTCCACGAGGTCGGCGGCATGCCCTTCCTCATCGGCCAGATGCTCGACGCCGGGCTGCTGCACGCGGACGTGGGCACCGTCGCCGGGCCCGGGCTGGACCGCTACCGCACCCGCCCCGAGCTGGCCGACGGCGCCCTGGCCTGGCAGGAGATCCCCGCCGAGAGCGGCGACACCGACGTGCTGCGCCCGGCCAAGGACCCCTTCGCCGCCGACGGCGGGCTGCGCATGCTCGACGGCAACCTGGGCCGGTCGGTGGTCAAGGTGTCCGCGGTGGCGCCCGAGCGGCGCGTCGTCGAGGCCCCGGCCCGCGTGTTCGACTCCCAGGCGGCCCTGCAGCAGGCCTTCGCAGACGGCGAGCTGGACGGCGACGTGGTAGCGGTCGTCCGCTTCCAGGGGCCGCGCGCCAACGGCATGCCCGAGCTGCACAAGCTCACCCCCGCCCTGGGGGTGCTGCAGGACCGCGGCCACAAGGTCGCCCTGGTCACCGACGGGCGCATGTCCGGCGCCTCGGGCAAGGTGCCCGCGGCCATCCACGTCTCCCCCGAGGCCGCCGCCGGGGGCCCGATCGCGCGTGTCCGCGACGGCGACACCGTCCGGGTCGACGCCGAATCCGGCACACTGGAGGTGCTCGCCGCCGACCTGGAGCAGCGCGCGCCCGCGGCGCCCACGGTGGACTCCTCGGTCGGCACCGGACGCGAGCTGTTCGCGGCCTTCCGCGCGTCGGTCGGCCCGGCCGAGCGCGGCGCAAGCGTCTTTGGAGGAGACCGGTGACACGTGTGCAGTCCGCCCCCACCGCCGAACGGCCCTGGATCGTCGGCGACATCGGAGGGACCAACGCCCGGTTCGGTCTGGTGCAGGCCCCAGGGGGGCGGCCGGTGCACGTGGGCAAGGTGCCCAGCGCACTGCACGACGGGCTGGCCTCGGCCGCCCGGGCCTACCTGGACGGGCTCGCCGACCCGGTGCGCCCCTCGGCGGCCTGCGTGGCCGTGGCCGGGCCCGTCCTGGAGGACCGCATCCGGCTGACCAACGTCGGCTGGGACTTCTCGGTGGAGGAGACCCGCACCGGGATGGGGATGGACCACCTGGAGGTGGTCAACGACTTCGCCGCGCTGGCCCAGTCGCTGCCGGTGCTGGGCGAGGACGACCTGCTGCCGCTGGGCGGCCCGGCCACCGACCCGGCCGCGCCGATGGCGGTGCTGGGCCCGGGCACCGGCCTGGGCGTGGCGGGGCTGGTGCCGCTGCCGACGGGCGGGTGGCTGCCGCTGCCGGGCGAGGGCGGGCACGTCGACGCCCCGGTGGTGGAGGACATCGAGGCCGAGGTGGTGCGGGTGATCACCGCCGAGCGCGGCCGGGTGAGCGCCGAGGCGCTGCTCAGCGGCCCCGGGCTGCCCCGGCTGTACCGGGCGCTGGCGCAGGTGCGCGGCGAGGCGGCGCGGCAGCTGTCCCCGCAGGAGATCACCGCGGCCGGGGTGCACCCCGAGGGGGCCGAGCCGCTGTGCCGGGAGACCCTGGAGGTCTTCGGCGCCCTGCTCGGCGGCTTCGCCGGGAACGTGGCCCTGACCCTCGGCGCCACCGGCGGAGTGTTCCTCGGCGGCGGCGTGCTGCCCCGCATCCCCGAGGTGCTGCGCAACGGCCGGTTCCGGCTGCGCTTCGAGGCCAAGGGGCGGATGACCGACTACCTGAAGAACATCGCCACCGTGCTGATCACCGCCGACAACCCGGCGCTGATGGGCGCGGCGGCGCGACTGGACCACCGACTGGAGCGCATGTGAAACCCCAGACCAGCCACGACCTGTTCGCCCTCGCCCCGGTCGTGCCGGTGGTGGTGCTCGACGACGCCGACACCGCGGTGCCGCTGGCCCGCGCGCTGGTGCGCGGCGGACTGCCGGCCATCGAGGTGACGCTGCGCACCGAGGCCGGGCTCGCGTCGATCGAGCGCATCGCCGCCGAGGTGCCCGATGCCGTGGTGGGCGCGGGCACGGTGACCACGCCCGAGCAGGCGGCCGCGGCGGCCAAGGCGGGCTCGGCGTTCCTGGTCAGCCCGGGCTGCACGGACCGGCTGCGCGGGGCCATGGCCGACACCGGCGTGCCGTTCCTTCCGGGGGTGGCCACCGCCTCGGAGGCGATGGCGCTGCTGGAGCAGGGCGTGGACGCGCTGAAGTTCTTCCCGGCCGAGGCGGCCGGGGGCCGCGCGTACCTGAAGGCGCTGTCGGGGCCGCTGCCGCAGGTGCGGTTCTGCCCGACCGGCGGCGTGACCCCGGCGAGCGCGCCGGAGTACCTGGCCCTGCCGAACGTGGGCTGCGTGGGCGGCACGTGGCTGACCCCGCGCGAGGCGGTGGAGGCCGGCGACTGGGACCGCATCGAGTCCCTCGCGAGGGAGGCCGCCGCCCTGCGCGGGTAGGGGCGCGTCCCGAGAACGTGTGGGAACGGCCCACCGGTGATCACGGTGGGCCGTTCCCATGTCCGCGGCCGGTCCGCGCGTTCACGCCCCCGACGCGCGCCAGGCGGCCAGGCACCGGGCCATGATCCGGAACGGGAGGGCCTGCGCCGTGGTCTGGTCGACGGTCCCGGCCAGGTGCACGTCCAGCTCGGGGCAGGTGAACAGCCAGGTCCCGGTGGCCCCGGAGTGCCCGACGAGGGTGATGGGCCGGTGGCGCGGTGCCGCGGCCCGGCCGACCGTGAAGAACATGGTGCCCAGCCCGTAGCAGAGGACGGGGACGTTGCGCAGCCGGTTGCGGCGCTCGGTGAGCATCGCGGCCGTGCGGGGGTCGTGGAAGGGCGCCCCGGCGAGCAGTGCCCTCTGGAAGGTGATCAGGTCGTCGACCGTGCTGTACAGGTCGTTGCTGGAGGCGGTCAGCGACGGCAGTTCCACGCGCCGCCGTCCCTTGTGGAGCGGCGTCGGCCGTGCGGCCCGGAGGTGGGGCGGGCGGTGTCCGGGCGCCCAGGTGTCGGCCAGGCCGAGGGGGTCGAGCAGCCGTTCGGTGAGTAGTGCGTGGAAGGGGCGGCCGGTCGCTTCTTCGAGGATGCGGATGAGCAGCTGGAAGCCGGTGTCGGAGTAGCGGGCCCTCTGCCCGGGGGCGTCCAGGTCCTGCGGCGGGAAGTGCGGGCGCTGCTCTTCGCGGGTGGTGCGCAGCGTGTCCTCGAAGGTCCAGGTCGTATCGCGGCCCGCGGCCAGGAGCCGGTACAGGCTCGGGCCGCCGCTGCGCCTCTCGAAGTGGTCGGGCAGCCCGGAGGTGTGGGTGGCCAGGTGGCGCACGGTGATCGACGGCGTGTGGTCGGTGCCCCGCAGGACGTGCAGCCCGGCGGTCGCCTCCGGCGGCAACAGCGTGGTGACCGGTGCGCCGAGGTCGAGTTCGCGGCGCTCGTGCGCCTGGAGGACCAGCGCGGCGATGAAGCGCTTGGTGATGCTCGCGATGAAGAACGGGGTCTCGGGGCGGAGCGGAGGGGCGGCGTCCGCGGGGCCGGCGGCGGCGGCGCTCCAGCGCCGTTCGCCGTCGCCGCTCGCGACGGCGACGACGGCGTGGTGGAGGCCGCGCCGCGCGGCGAGGCGCTCGACCAGGGAGGTCAGCCGTGCGTCGAGGGCGTCGGGTACGTGGTTGTCCGGGGCGTGGGCCGTCACCTGGGGCGGTGTCACGTCGTGCTCCTAGCGGCGGGACCCCGCTCCGCCCTCCGCCGGTCGGGGGCGTCCATCCGTCGGGCGGGGACCCGCGATGCTGACATGTCTACTAGACATGTCTATGAGAGACAATAGACTCGGGCGATGGCCCACGTGATCCTCGGACTCCTGCTGATCGCCCCGCAGAGCTATTACGACCTCATCAAGGCCTTCGAGGCCGGGGTCGGGCTCTTCTACAGCGCCAGCTCCGGCAGCATCAAACGTGCGCTGGACCGCCTGCTCGCGCAGGGGCTCGTCGAGGTCGCCGACGCCGAGAGCGGGGGCCGCGGGCGCAAGGCCTACCGCCCGACCGGCGCCGGGCGGGAGGAGTTCGGCTCCTGGATGGCGGCGCCGCCGACCGGCTCCGACGCGGAGTCCGGGGCGCTGGCCCGGCTGTACTTCCTCGGCCTGCTCGAGGAGGCCGAACGCCTGCCGGTCCTGCGCGGCATCGAGGAGCGCCTGGAGGGGGACCTCGCCGCGCTGCAGGACCTCGACCGGGGCCTGGACACCCGCGACGTCCCCGAGGGGCTGCACGAGGTCTTCGCCTACCAGCGCGCGACGCTCGACTACGGTCTCGCGGCGAACCGCTTCGCCCTCGGGCGCTTCCGCGCCCTCATCGACCGCCACGAACGCGGAGAGCCGCCGCGCGACTGACGGAGAGGCGGCCGGGTCCGGTCCGCGGGGATGCGCGACGGGGCGGGGAACCGGCGGTGCGGACGGAGGGTCGAAAAGGGGAAGCGACGCAGGAGGTCGGATGTCCCCTCAGGAATCCCCGCGCCCGAACGCCGACGCCACGGACGGCGGAGCAGGTGTGCCCCTGGGCCGTACCGACCCGGCCTTGAGGCGGCTGTTGTTTCGGGCCTTTCCCTCGCTCGACGCCGTCATCGCCCGGCATGGAGGGGTGCAGGCCGCCCGTGCCGCACTCGTCCGGACGGCCCGTTCCCGGGTCAAGGTCAGGGCCGTTCGGGCGATGCTGCTCATGGGGGAACTGGATCGCAGAGAAGGCGATATTGAAGCCGCCCGCTCCTGGCTCCGGCGCGCATCGGACACCGGTCCGGCATTGATTCGGCAGGCCGCCGCGTACCGGCTCGGCCTATTCGAAGAAGGGCAGGGCCGAGTGGAGGCGGCCGAGGGACTATACCGGGAGCTGGCCGCCGAGGGGCATGCGGCGGTCGCTCCCCTCGCAAGGAACGCCCTCGGCCGATTCGCTGAATCGGCGGGAGACGACTTCGCGGCCTTGGACGAATGGATGGCGGCTGCCGAGAGCGGCCACCCCGAGGCCGCGCCCTGGGCCTTCCTCTACATGGCCCGACTCATGAACAGGAGGGGTGAGCGTCGGTCGGCCTTGAATCTGTGGGACCGGGCGGCCTGTCTTGAGGAGCGGGGCTGTGCCGCCGTTGCTCTCTTCGAGGCGGGAAGGGCCCTCTATGCCTGGAAAGACCACCGGCAGGCGCGAAAGCGGTTCACTCGCTGTATCGACCTTGGGGTTCCTCCGACGGTGTTCCGGGCGCAGGCCTATCTCGGGCAGGTGGAGTACCTGCTCGGCGACCCGGTTGCGGCTCGTGAGCGGTTGATGTCGGCGGTCGAGTCCGGTGACGGCTTTGCACGGGCCCACGCCCAGCTCACACTCGGCCATATGGACAGTGACCAGGGACGAGTGGTGGAAGCGTCAAGATGGCACGAACGGGCGGCCGAGTCGGAGGACCTCACGCTTGCCGCAATAGCGGTGACCCGGCTGGCGGTATCGGCTCGCGAACGTGCCGCCTACGGTGAGGCGCGCCGCTGGTACTCGCGCCTGCTGGACCTGGGGGACGCGGAGCAGAGGAACATCGCCCGATTCAACCTCGCGTTCGTGGACGCGCAGGAAGGCGACCGCAGGTCGGCGCGTGAGGGATACGCCCGCCTCGTCGAGACCGGCGATGGAGGATTGCGGGCGAACGCGATGTTCCACCTCGGGCAGATGGCCGTCGTGGACGGCGAGCCCGAGGAGGGCCGTAGGTTGCTGGAGCGGTATCTGAAACTCGACGTTTCCGAACACAGGCCTAGCGTCCTGTACTGGCTCGGCGATGCCGCCGAGCAGTTGGGGGAATCCGATGAGGCCGTCGCGTTCTATGACCGTGCGATCGCGACCGGAGACGCGCTGGCCGCGCAGAAGGCGATGTTCGGACACGCCAGAATGGCCAATGCGAACGGAGAATTCGCTTCGGCGCGGACGTGGTTGTCCCGCATCCTGGACTTCGACGGAGGGGCCCATCCGGAGCTGGCCTCCCGGGTGCACGCGGCGCTCGACGACCTGGACGGCGACGCCGGACACGAGTGACCTCGGGGCGTCCAAGCCCGGAACCGACCACGCGCCGATGGGGACCGGGGTGGTCAGGCGTGCCGTCGATGAGGACGTGCCACTTGAGGCAGAAGCCGTGCGCGTCGGACGCCTCGATGGTCACGCTCGCGTGCGCACTGCGACGACGCGGATGCGTTCGACGTAGAACGTCACCACTGATTCGGTGTGCTCGGTCAGCAGCACGCCGTGGTAAGGAATCGGGCCGAGGCCACCGGGCATGTGCGGGTCGACCTCCATGGTGGGATCGATCGCACCGGCCAAGCGGAGCAACGCGTCGCCGAACTCGTCCCGGACCTTGTCGGGAAGCGCTCGGATCTGACTACGCGCCAGTGGTTCCAGGGTGATCGGGCGCACCGCCGGCGTCCTCTCCGCCCTCGTCGTCGAACAGGGCGTGCCACTGGCGGCGGAAGTCGTCCACGTCGGACGCCTCGATGGTCACGCTTCCCTCGGGGGGCGGAGCTCCCAGCACCATGCGGCCATAGCTCGCGAAGACGGCCTGGATGGTCTCGGGGTCCGTATCGCGATACGGCGTGCGTGGGGTGTCCACGGGCGGCCTCCTCAGCGTTCCCAGCGATATTCATGGTAGCCGGTTCGATGCGGCGAGCACGGGGATTCCGCGCCAGAGCGGGAACCCCGGGGGCTTGCGCCCCGCTTCGTGGTGGGGAATGATTTTCATTCGCGATCAGAACAGGGGGACGGGCATGTCCGGATCAGGGGTCGGCGAGGTCTTCGACGCCGGGGCGCGGGAGTTCGACGCGTGGGGTGCCCGGCTCTGGGACCCGATCGGGGAGGCCACCGTCCTGGCCTCGGAGCCGCAACCCGGGGAGCGCGTTCTGGACGCCTGCTGCGGGGCCGGGGCCTCCGCCCTTCCCGCCGCCTCGGCCGTGGCCCCCGGCGGGTCGGTCGACGCCGTGGACCTGTCCGAGGCCCTGCTGGAACAGGGACGCGCGCGTGCCGCCCGCGCCGGAGCGGACAACGTCCGCTTCGTCCGCGCCGACGCCGCCGCCTGGCCCGAACCCGGCGCCTACGACCTCGTCCAGGTCGTGCACGGCGTGGCCTTCTTCCCCGACATGGACGCCGGGACCTTAGCCCTCGTCCGCGCGCTGCGCCCCGGCGGGCGCCTGGCCGTCACCGTCTGGGCCGAGGGCGCCCTCGCCGATTTCATGACCCTGTACATCGAGGCGATCGGCACCGAGACCGGAACCCGCCCCGAGATGCCCGGCTTCCGGCAGGCCCGCGACCGCATCGCGGACTCCGACCGGCTGGCCGCCTGGCTGGAGGGTCTGGGGGCGGACGTCGGCCACGTCGCCCGGCACGAGCACCGCATCCCCCTCGACGGGGACTCGGCCTGGGAGTTCATCCAGGGCAACGCCGCACGCGGTCTGCTGGAGGGCCTCGACGCCGCCGAGCAGGGGCGGGTCCGAACCCACCTGGCCGCCCTGATGGCCGAGCGCGGTGCGCACACCCTGGACGCCTCGTTCACCGTCGCGGTGGCCCACCGGCCCGAGTAGTGCCGCCGTGTGCCGGGCCGCCCGGGGCCGTCCGCCCCGGGCGGGGGCGCGCCGCCGTTCAGGCCGGTGAGGCGGGGAAGCACCAGCGCGTCTGGCTGGCCGCCTCGCCGCGTCCGAAGCCGAACGCGGTCACCGGGTCGACCCGGAAGACCAGCGCCGTGCCGTTCTCATGGGCGAATCCCCCATCACGCACCTCGAACCGCCACACCTCCCCGTACTTGGCGGCGAAGTCGTCGGCCAGCAGCGCCAGTACCGCCTCGTCGGTCACCGGGTCGACCCGGCCCTCTACCACCACGTCCAGCCCCTTGCCCAAGTCGTTGGCGCCGGTGGTGAGCGTGCAGTGCGGGTTGTGGGCCAGGTTGCGGGCCTTGCGCTCCTCGGGCCCGGTGCAGAAGTGCAGGGCGTGGTCGCGCCACACCGCGATCAGCGGCGTCACGTGGGGCCGCCCGTCCGGGCGCACCGTGGACAGCCAGTACACCCCGGCGGCCTCCAGGGCGTGCCGGGCCTGCTGCCAGGGGGTCGCCTGGGCCCCCGGCCCGCTGTAGCGCGCGTCGAGTTCGCCCGCGGGGTCCGTCCGGTCCGTCATCGCCCTCTCCTCTGCTCCGTCGCCAAGGACCTCATGCGGTAGTGACGGTGCGGGTGCCCCGAACTCATCGCTTCCCGGCCGGGTCTCCGGAATTTTTCTGCGGGGGTTGACACGGGCGACCCCGACGAGCATATTCAACGCAGAGGTTGAACAACGAGAAGGTTGAATAAGCATGGCGGACGACCCGCTCAGCAAGGTGTTCGCGGCCCTGGCCGACCCCACGCGCCGGGAGATCCTGGCCCGGCTGGCCCAGGGCGAGGCCACCGTCAACGAGCTGGCCGAGCCGTTCGCGATGAGCCTGCAGGCCGTCTCCAAGCACCTGAAGGTCCTGGAACGGGCCGGGCTCATCACCCGGGGGCGCGACGCCCAGTGGCGCCCCTGCCGCCTGCAGGTCGAGCCGCTGGAGGGCGCCTCGGCCTGGATCGAGCGCTACAAGGACGTGCAGACCGACCGGTTGGACCGGCTGGCGGCCGAGATCGACCGCATCCGCACCGGGACCGGCCGAAAGCAGGCCCCAGGGCCGGAGAGAGGGCAGTGACATGGGCAAGACCGAGTTCGTCATCGAGCCGGGACGCCAGGACCTGGTGACCGTGCGCACCTTCGACGCCCCGCGCGAGGCGGTGTTCCGCGCAATGACCGACCCCGGCCTGATCCCCCGCTGGTGGGGCCCGGCCAAGTACGAGGTCCGCGTCGAGGAGGGCGACATCCGCACCGGCGGCGCCTGGCGCTTCCTCACCTCGGGCGAGGACGGGGAGTTCAACTTCCACGGCGTCTACCACGAGGTCAGCGCCCCTGACCGGATCGTGCAGACCTTCGAGTTCGAGGGCGCGCCCGGGCACGTCTGCCTGGAGACGGTCGAGCTGGAGGACCTGGGCGGGTCGACCCGCTACCGCGCGGTGAGCGTGTTCCAGTCGGTCGAGGACCGTGACGCGATGGTGGCGAGCGGCATGGAGGAGGGCTCGGACGAAGGCCTGGAGCGCCTGGAGGAGCTGGCGTCCGAGATCGCGCGCGGCGCGTGAGGGAATGAGCGGGGCGGCGGGCCGGAGGGTCCGCCGCCCCCGCCTGCCGGCCCCGTGCCGCCGCGGTCCCGGCGCCGCTCCGGGGTGGTGCGTGTACCACCCCGGGGAGAGGGACCCGGTGTATGGTCCCGGGCCTGCGCCCGTCCGTAGCGTTCGGGGCATGCAGAAGCTCATCCGGCGCCTCGGCGCCGACACCCGCTACGTCCTCATCGGCTTCCCCACCGCCGTCGTCGCCTTCGCCGTCACCGTGGCCGGGCTGGCGGCCGGCGCCGGGGCCGCGGTCGTCGTCGCGGGGCTGTTCGTGCTCTCCGGCACCCTGCTGGCCGCCCGGATGGCCGCCGCCGTCGAGCGCAACATGGTCCCCGAGGTCATCGGCCGCTCCCTGGGCGCCCCGCGCTACCGCCGCGCCCCCGCCGGGGCCTCCTGGTTCCGCACCGCCCTTACCCCGCTCACCTGCGGCCAGAGCTGGATGGACGCAGGCCACGCGCTGATCCGCCTGCCCGTCGCCACCGTCACCTTCGCCGTGCTCGCCTCCTGGTGGGCCGTGGCCCTGGCCGGGATCGCCTACCCCGTCTACGGGTGGGTGCTGTTCACCACCGTCGGGAACGACGGCGGCCTGCCCGAGCTGATCGGCCTCGGCGACTCGCAGACCGTCTCGATGCTGTTCCACACCGCCGTCGGCCTGCTCTTCGCGGCCAACCTGCCGTTCGTGGCGCGGGGGGCCGCGGGGCTCAACGCGGCGCTCGCGCAGGCCTTCCTGTCCCCCTACGCTCCCGCCTACGAGGAGCCCGACCCCGTGCGCCCCGCCCCGAGGACCCCGGCCGCGGCCCCCGCGCCGGACACCCCTGCCGAGGCGGTGGCCCTCGGCGCCCCGCTGCACGCCGCACGGTGAGCCGTCCGGCTCACCCCGGAGTGCCCTCGCTCCGCCCGGGAACCACCAGCCCGGCCTCATAGGCCGCGACGACGAGCTGGGCGCGGTCCCGGGCGCCGAGCTTGTGCAGAAGCGCCCCCACGTGGGTCTTGACGGTCGCCCGGCTGCGCTGCAGGCGTGCGGCGATCTCGTCGTTGGACAGCCCGCGCGCGATCAGCTCCAGGACCTCCCGCTCCCGATCGGTCACGCCGTCCAGCACCGCACGCGGCGCCTCCGCGGGGCGGGCGCCCCTGGCGAAGCGCTCGACCAGGCGCCGCGTCACCGACGGGGCCAGCAGCGCCTCGCCCCCGGCCACCACCCGGACCGCGCGCAGCAGCTCCTCGGGCGGGGAGTTCTTCAGGAGGAACCCGGAGGCCCCGGCCTCCAGCGCCGCGTACACGTACTCGTCGAGGTCGAACGTGGTGAGGATCAGGACCCGCGCACCGGGCACGCCGTCGGGGCCGGTGATGGCGCGGGTGGCCTCGATCCCGTCCGTGCCGGGCATGCGCACGTCCATCAGGACGATGTCGGGCCGCTCGGCGCGGGCGAGTGCGACCGCCTGCGCGCCGTCCAGCGCCCCGCCGACCGCCGCCATGTCCGGCGCGCTGTCCACGAGCAGGCGGAAGCTCGCGCACACCAGGTCCTGGTCGTCGGCGACGAGCACGCGCAGCGGCTCGGCCGTCCCGGCCATACCGTCTCCTCCCGTCGCTCCGGCCCACCGATTCCCCGCCCATCGTGCCTGCCGCGTTCGCCGACGGCCTCCGCCTCCGGAGGCGGTCCTCCGCGGTGGCCTGGGTGCCGTGGGTGGCAGGGACGGCCGGAGCCGAAGCCGCTCCCGTTGATGCGCCTCGGCCGCCCTGGGCGACCGGTCCAATGGCGGACACGGTGCGGTCCAGGGCAGTGGCGTCCGCCCTGGCCTGGTCAGACGGCACCGACACACTCCTCAGGGGCAGAGCGCCTTTCCGGGGCGGCCCACCCGGCCACGAAGGCGCCCGCTGGAACGGTGTGCCCATCGTCCACCCGGGTCACCATGGTCTCAACGGCTCCGAGCGGCGCCGGTTCCACTGCCGGGGCCCCTCCTCCGCCTCCCGATCCTCCCGGTCAGCGGTCGCCCTCCCGCCCCAAAGGCAGGCTCCCCCGCACCTCGAAGCCCCCGTCCGGGAGCGGCCCCGCCTCCAGCACTCCCCCGTGGGCCTTCGCGCGTTCACGCATGCCGATGATGCCGTGCCCCGGCGGCGCCGGCGCGCCCGGCCCGCTCCCGGGCGCCCGTTCGCCGCCCCCGCCGTCGGTCACCGCGAACCGCACCGCGTCCCCCTCGGCGCGCACCCGGACCGTGCATCGGTCGGCGCCCGAGTGGCGCACCGCGTTGGCGACCGCCTCCGACACGATCCGGTACAGCGAGGCCCCCACGGCCTCGGGCAGCCCTTCCGCGCCGTCGGAGTCCAGGTCGACCCGTATCCCGGCCTCTCCCGCCCGCCGCACCAGCTCCCCCAGGCGCGCCGGCCCCGGCGGCGGGGCGCTCGCACTCCCCTCCCCCGCCCTGACCGCGCCCAGCACCACCCGCATCTCGGCCAGCGCCTCCCGGCTGGCCCGCTCGATGACCTCCAGCGCCTCCTGGGCCTCCCGCGGCCGCTCCCCGGCCAGGTGCCGGGCCACCCCGGCCTTGATTCCGATCATGCTCAGCGTGTGCGACACGATGTCGTGCACGTCCCGGGCCACCCGCAGCCGCTCCTCGGCGGCGACCCGCGCCGCCAGCTCCTCGGCCGCCCGCGCCGCCTGGGCACGGCGCTCGCGGACCGCGTGCCCCGCCGCCCAGGAGGCGGCCAGCACCGCCGCCCCCGCCACCGCCTGGCCGGTCGCCGCCATCGCGGCGCCGAGCTGCGGCACCCCGGCGACCACCGCCACGACCAGGACGCCCCCCGCGGCCGTGCCGACGACGACGGCCGGCGCCCTCCTCGGGCCGGGCGTGTCCAGCGCCAGCGCGTAGAGCGTGAACCCCGCGGCCAGGAACGGGTCGCCGATCAGCCCGGTGGCCACTCCGACCGGCGTCGCGACGGCGACCGCGGCCGTGGACGCCCGCGGCGCGGCCCGGCGCAGCGCCATCGGCAGGGCCGTTCCCAGGACCACCACCGCCAGGGCCCAGGCGGGCGCACCGGCGGGCACGGGCACCCCCGCGGCCGCCAGGTACCCGGCATAGCCCGCCCCGGCGAGCGCGTCGAGCGCGAGAAGGCCTCCCCGGCCCGCGAACGGCCCCATCCGGCTGAACATGCCGGGAACGCTACCCCGGCCCGTGCACGGCCGCCTCGCCCTGCGGTCCCTCATCCCCGGGGATGAGCGGCCCTCCTCCAGCCGCCGGTCTCCGCCCCCGGGCCGACCCGGAGGTCCGGCCCCTGCTCCGATGCCCCGGGCGGCCCGCCCGCGACACACTCGCCGCCGTGATCGAAGTAGACGAACTCACCAAGAGGTACGGCCGCACCACGGCCGTGGACCGGCTCTCCTTCCGCGCCGAACCCGGGGCCGTCACCGGCTTCCTCGGACCGAACGGCGCGGGCAAGTCGACCACCATGCGCGCCCTGCTCGGGCTGGACCGCCCGGACGGCGGCCGCGCCCACGTGCTCGGCGGCCCCTACACCCGGTTCCGGTACCCCCTGCGCAGGGTCGGGGCGCTGCTGGACGCCGGCGCCCTGGACCCCGGGCGCTCGCCCCGCGCGCACCTGCACTGGCTGGCGCGCTCCAACCGCATCCCGCGCGCCAAAGCCGACCAGGCCCTGGAGTGGGCCGGGATCGCCGGGGCCGCCGACCGCAGGGCGGGCGGGCTCTCCCTGGGCATGCGCCAGCGCCTGGGCGTGGCCGCGGCGCTGATGGGCGACCCCGAGGTGCTGGTGCTGGACGAGCCCGTCAACGGCCTGGATCCCGACGGGGTGCGGTGGATGCGCGAGCTGCTGCGGGCCCAGGCCGCCGACGGGCGCACGGTGCTGCTGTCCAGCCACCTGATGGGCGAGGTCTCCCAGACGGCCGACCGGCTGGTGGTGGTCGCCCGGGGCGGGCTCGTCGCCGACACCTCGGTGCGCGCGCTCGTGGAGGGGAGCGAAGGGGTGCTCGTGCGCTCCCCGCGCCCCGGTGACCTGGCGCGTGTGCTGGCCGGGCGCGGTGCCGGGGTGGAGCCCGGCGCCGACGGGGCCCTCACCGTGACGGGGATGGACGTGCGCGAGGTGGGCGAGGCGGCCGCGTCGGCGGGCATCCCGCTGCACGGGTCCGCCCCCGTGGGCATCTCGCTGGAGGAGGCCTACATGCGCCTGACCGCCGACGCCGGGGAGGCGGCCCGATGACGGACGCCCTGGCCGCTGAGTGGCTCAAGCTGCGCACCTCCCGCGCCGCCTGGTACTGCCTGATCGCCGCGGCGGCGATGCTGCCGGTGGCGGCGATGATCGCCTGGACGGCCTCCCAGGCCTGGGACGCGCTCCCGCCCGACGAGCGGACGGGCTCCATCTCGCCGCTGACCCAGCTGGCGTCCTGGGGCATGACACTGGCCCTGGGGGTGATGGGGGCGCTGTCGGTCTCGCGCGAGTACTCCTCGGGGATGGTGCGCACCACCTTCGCGGCGATGCCGTCCCGGGGCCGGGTGCTCGCCGCCAAGGCCGCGGTGTGCGGCGCGGTCGCCCCGGTGACGGCGCTGGCGGTGCTGGTGTCGGTGTGGGGGGCGACCCGCATGGTGCTCGGCGACCGGGAGATGGAGGGCGTCCCCGGGGCGCTGTCCCAGGAGTGGGAGCCCATCGCCGCGATGGCCGCCGAGGCCGCGATGTTCACACTTCTGGGCCTGGGGGTGGCGGCGCTGACCCGGTCGGCCGTGGCCTCGGTCGCCGTGCTGGGCACGCTGTGGTACCCGGTCCCGATGATGGCGCAGTTCCTGCCCGAGCCGTGGAACGAGCGGGTGGGTTCGGTCCTTCCCGGAGGACTGGCCGCCCAGATCGCCTCCCCCGGGCCGACGGGCGGGTCCGTCTACGGCGACCTGCTGCCCCCGTGGGGCGCGGCGCTGACCATGGTGGTGTGGGCGCTGGTGCCGCTCCTGGCGGCCTGGCCCCTGCTGCGGGTCCGCGACGCCTGACCGTTGCGGCGAACGCTCCGGCCGTGCGGAGGGTGGTGTCCGCCGGAGGCTGCGCGGACACCACCCTCGCGGGGGTTCCAGTGCGGTGAAAGAGCCGTCCCAGGGGCTGATCGCGTTGCAGAACCGCCGCCCTCGTCGCCCCGGGGCGCCTTCAGGGCCCCGGGCCTGCTCTTCTCGGCTCCCCGCCGCCTCAGACCGGGATCCGGACGCCGTTCCACCCCTGCAGGCACCATCCGGAGGCCAGGACCTCCTCCAACGGGTGGAAGTCGCGGTCCGCGGGCATCGCCATCTCCTCGGCGGACGTCGTCGCCCACACGCACCAGCCCCGCTCGGCCACCTTGAACACCGCGTGGCGCAGCTCCTCGGGGACCTCCTCGGGCGCCTCGGCGTCCCAGTCCACGGCCACACCCCTGTGCTCGGCCTCGCGCCGCGCGATCTCGCGCGTGAACGTCCGGGGGGTGTGGCGCATGGTTCTCCTCAGAGGTGGTCACGGTCCGCAGGTCATGCTACTGCCCGTGACCGCGCGGGGCTGCGGCGGTCAGACCAGGTCCCGCGGGATGGAAGTGTTCCACGTCCGGGCCGCCACACGCTCCCCGCCCTCGTAGGCGTCCAGGGTCGCGTTGAGGCGGAACTCCTCCGGCGTGGCCGACAGGGCGGTGCGCGTCACCGTGCGCACGTCCCAGTCCCCGCGGGAGAACCCCATGTGCCATTCGGTGCGCCCCACCGGGGAGGTGTAGTCGTCGCCCTGCGAGGCGTACTCCTCCCAGGCGCGCCGCGACACCTCCCAGCCGGTGTCGGGGAAGCGCACCGTCCCCAGGTCCTTCACGACGCACAGTGACGACCAGTAGTCGACCAGGTCCCGGGAGAGCTCCCAGCGCCCGTCCCCCGCGGCCACCTGTTCGGTGTGCAGCGCCGGGGTCCCCTCGGCCTCCTCGAACGGCGGCGGCTCGGGGCCGCGCCCCTGGGGCCGGATGGGCAGCACGAGCGAGGTGCCGCCCTCCAGCAGGGCGGTGAGCACGACCGGCTCGGGCGGCGGCCAGGCCAGCGGCCAGTAGGAGGTCGACACCGACACCCGGATGCGGTGGCCGGGCGGGAACGCCTGCGCGACGCCGTTCATCGGGACGGCCACGCGGTAGGGCCGCCCCGGCTCCAGCGGCCGCGGCGCGTCGTGCCCCTCGGCGTGGGTGAGGTTGAGCAGCCCGTAGGTCACCCGGGTGGCGCGCCCGTCGCGGGCCACGTCCGACAGCCGCACCGCCACCATGGCGACCGGCCGGTCCACGGTGAACTCCAGGTTGAGCACGGGCGCGCCCAGGATCTCCACCCGCTCGTCGAGCGGCGCGGTGTCGAACACCAGCGACCCGCCGTCCTCCTCCCGCTGGTCGTAGGGCAGGTCCGGGGGCGCGTTGTAGGAGCACCACTTCCCGGCGAACTGCCCCACCGTCAGCGGTGAGCGCACCTGCGCGCTCTCGCGGCCCACGCGCGCGCCCGGCTCGCAGACGCGGTACAGCGCCAGCGGGCGCTCCTGGTACTCGATGTCCGGCGAGGGCCACTCCTTCTCGCCGACCCACCGGCCCGGCCGCTCGGAGTAGGAGGTGGACGGCGGCACGCTCTCCTGCATCCAGCTGCGCAGCTCCGGCTCGTCGCCGATGCCGTTGTCCTTGCCCTTGAGCCAGCGGTCCCAGAACCGCACGCAGTGCTGGAGGAAGCCGATGGCCGGGCCGGGCCGCCCCAGGTGCGGGTACTTGTGCGACCAGGGGCCGATCAGCCCCAGGCGCGGCACGGTCAGGCCCTCCATCAGCCGGAAGACCGCGTTGGAGTAGCCGTCGGCCCACCCGCTGACCGCCATCACCGGCACCCGGATCGCCGACAGGTCCTCGCACACCGACCCGTGCCGCCAGTAGTCGTCCCGCCGCTGGTGGCGCAGCCAGGTGTCGAGCCACAGCCCGCTGCCCTCCAGCCGTTCGCGCCACATCCCGCGCCAGTCGGCGCCGACCGCGTCGGGGTCGGGCGGGCAGGAGGTGTAGGCGAACATGGTCGACGCCCAGGACAGGTTGTCGCCCAGCAGGCACCCGCCCATGTAGTGCACGTCGTCGGCGTAGCGGTCGTCGGTGGAGCACAGGGTGATGATCGCGCCCAGGCTCTCCGGCCGCCGCGCGGCCACCTGCAGCGCGTTGAACCCGCCCCAGGAGATGCCCATCATCCCGGTGGTGCCGTCGCACCAGGGCTGTCCGGCCATCCAGGCGAGGACGTCCTCGGCGTCCCGCAGCTCGCGTTCCAGGTACTCGTCCTCCAGGACGCCCTCGGAGTCGCCGCTGCCGCGCAGGTCGACGCGGACGCAGGCGTACCCGTGCCCGGCGAGGTAGGGGTGGATGGTGGAGTCGCGCTGGGCGGTCAGGTCGCGCTGGCGGTAGGGGATGAACTCCAGGACCGCCGGGACCGGCAGGCCCTCCGACCCGGCCGGGCGCCAGATGCGCCCGGCCAGGCGCACCCCGTCGGAGACGGGGATCGTCACCTCCCCTTCCTCGACGACCTCGTGCGGGAGCGCGGTGACGGTGCGCATCCGGCTCAGTCCCCCTCTGCGTGGTCGGTTCCGGGGCCGATGTCCTCGATCTCGAACGGCAGCCGCGCCAGGCACAGCTCGTAGGCGCGGCGCAGGTCCTCCTCCCCGCGCCCGGCGGTGAACACCTGGGCCAGTTCGTAGCTGTAGCTGTCCTGCCCGTACATCCGCGACAGCCGGGTGCCGGGGCGCACCGCGACCTTGGCGGTGGTGCCGGGCACGTCGCGCTCCATGCGGGCCACGTCCTCGGGGCCGGGGGCGGTGCGCACCACCCCGTCGGTGAAGCGGCGCAGGAACCATTTGGCGGCGGTGGCGTACTCGCCCGCCCCCGGGTCCAGCCGCGGTTCCAGGCCCAGGGCCAGGCGCACCATGTGGTCGTGGTTGGGCACCCCGTCGACCCGCTCGGTCATCCAGCTGTGCGACTGGGAGTGGCGGGGGTTGACCTCCAGCAGGCGGATGTCGTGCTCGTCGGGGCCGCAGAAGTACTCGATGTTGAAGGTGGTGTTGTCCAGCCCCATGCGGTACACGACGGCCTCGGAGATCTCGGCGAGCCGGTCCCGGACCGGGCCGGGCTGGCCGGAGGGGGTGGAGTAGCGCAGGAAGCTGGAGGAGTCGGGGTAGCGGGCCGAGTCGATGATGGCGTAGACGGCGGGACGGCCGCGGTGGACGTAGCCCTCGACGGTGACCTGCTCGCCGCAGGCCTCCTCTTCGGCCATGCAGGCCGTTCCCCCGGCGCGGGCGACCGCCTCGGGGAGTTCGACGCCGCGCAGGACCTCCTCGAAGGGGTCGCCGATCTCGTGGGCGTGTTCGCGGATGTGTCCGAGGGCCTCGCGGAACTCCCGGTCGCCGGTGACCCGGAAGGCCAGCGCGGAGGAGTAGGACTTCACCGGTTTGAGCCACATCGGGTAGCGCAGGCCCTCCGGCGGCTCCTGTGCGTCGAAGGGGACCGCGGCGAACGGGGGCAGGGCGTCGGTCGCCTCCCGCTGCGCCAGCCGGCTCCAGTACTTGTGCTCGCACTTGACGACGGCCTCCAGCGGCGCCGAGGGCAGGCCCCGTTCGGCGCACAGGATCGGCACCAGCGTGCACACGGGGAAGTCCCAGAAGCCGATGACGGCGTCCACGTTCCCGGGGAAGGCGTCCAGGTGCGCGCGTGCCTCGTCGAGCAGTTCTTCGAGACGCCCGTACGGGGAGCGCAGCCGCTCCATGTCGAGCAGGCCGTGGATGCGGTATCCGCGCTCGTCGGCCTGCCTTTCCAGCACCTCGCGGTTGTGGGGGTCCAGCCCGAGGACGAAGACGTCGGCGACCATTGTCCTCCCTTCCCGCTCGTGGGGTCCGACTACCCGCAGGTCGGGAGGTTACGTACGGCCGCTGGGGACGGTCGGGGCCCGGAACATGTCTGGGCCCTCGTTTGTTGTACGGGGTGTCCGGCGGAACCCCACCCGTCCCGCCGGACCGCGCCGGCCCGGCTCCGCGTCTGGGGGGATCGCGTCGAGCCGGACCGGCCTCTCTCTTTTCGGCGCTCCAGGCGCCGTGCCCCCTACTCGCCCCCCATACGGCACCCGAGGCCGCCGAGCGGCGCCCCGGGAGGGGGCAGAGGCTGCTATCGGCCCATCTCCTCCAGCGTCTTGCCCTTCGTCTCCTGCACGAACTTCCACACGAACAGGAAGGACAGCACCGCGAAGGCCGTGTAGACCATGTACGTGCCGCTCAGGTCCCAGTCGCGCAGGGTGGGGAAGGTGACGGTGACCAGCCAGTTGGCGATCCACTGGGTGGCCGTGGCCACCGCCATCGCCGCCGCCCGGATCCGCAGCGGGAACATCTCCCCCAGCAGCACCCACGTCACCACGCCCCACGACAGGGCGAAGAACAGCACGAACGCGCTCGCCGACACCAGCGCCACCGCGCCCCAGGCGAACGACAGCTGCGCCTGGTCGCCGACCACCGTGGCGTGGCTGAACGCGAACCCGGTCGAGGCCAGGGTCACCGCCATGCCCGCCGACCCGATCAGCAGCAGCGGCTTGCGGCCGATCCTGTCGACCAGGCCGATGGCGACGAAGGTGCCGACGATGTTCACGATCGAGGTGAACAGGCTCAGCAGCAGCGAGTCGCTCTCGTTCACCCCCACCGACTGCCACAGCGACGACGAGTAGTAGAAGATCACGTTGATGCCGACCAGCTGCTGGAACGCCGAGATCGCCATGCCGATCCACACGATGGGCAGCAGCAGGTAGGGGCCGCGCAGGTCCCTCAGCCGGGGCTTGACCTCCGAGCCCAGGGCCTCGTGGATCTCGGCGATGCGCGCGTCGGGGTCGCCGCCCTCGACCTCCTCCAGGACGCGGCGCGCCTTGGCGTCGCGCCCCACCCGCACCAGGTACCGGGGAGACTCCGGGATGGTCAGCGACAGCAGGATGTACAGCGCCGCCGGGAACACCTCCACGCCCAGCATCCACTGCCAGGCCTGGAGCGGCCCCAGCTCGCCGAGCGAGCTGCCCCCGGCCAGCGACGCCAGCGCGTAGTTCACCAGCTGGGACACGGCGATGCCGAGCACGATCGCCAGCTGCTGCAGTGAGGCCAGCCGCCCCCGGTAGGCCGCCGGGGACACCTCGGCGATGTAGGTGGGGGCGATCACCGAGGCGATGCCGATGGCGCAGCCGCCGACCACGCGCCACAGCGCCAGGTCCCACACGGTGAACGGCAGCGCCGAGCCGATGCCGCTGATCAGGAACAGCAGGCCGGCGAGCTGCATCACGCGGATGCGGCCGAAGCGGTCGGCCAGGGCCCCGGCCACCGCCGCGCCCACCGCCGAGCCGAGCAGCGCCGCGGCCACGGTGAACCCGGTGACGCCCGGCCCCACTTCGAAGTGCTGCTGGATGGCGTCGACGGCGCCGTTGATGACCGAGCTGTCGTAGCCGAACAGGAAGCCGCCCATGGCGGCCGCCCCGGCGATCATGACGACATGGGCGAGGTTTCCGGCCTCCGCATCGGAGGCCGAGGAGTGCGCTCTGGCCACGCTCCCCTCCTTACCGCGTCAACGGGGGGTAATGGACATGTTGCAGCTCACCATGGTCTCGCCGTGGCGGGTGTGCTCGGACACGAAACGCGGTGAGTTGTCTTTCACAGGCGCGATGATTGCCGTTTCGGGGTGCGGGTAGGGGCGGCATCCTCGGGTAGGGCCCCGCGCGCGGAGCCGGGGCCGCTACCGATCAGCGGAGGGAAAGAGCCATGTCCGACCTGCTGGACCTGCACGGCCAGGCGATGAAGGAGTTCGACCGCAGGGTGCGGGCCGTGGGCCCGGTGCAGTGGGCCGAGCCCACCCCCTGCACCGAGTGGGACGTGCACGACCTGGTGGAGCACCTGGTGCGCGAACAGCTCTGGGTGCCCTACCTGCTGGAGGGCGGCACCATCGAGGGCGCGGGCGGACGCTTCGACGGCGACGCCATGGGCGAGGAGCCGGTGGCCACCTGGGAGCTGGCCTCCCGGGAGGCGCGCACGGCCTGGCTGCGGCCCGGCTCCCTGGAGAGCACCGTGCACCTGTCGTTCGGCGACGCCCCCGGGTCGCTGTACCTGTGGCAGATGACGTTCGACCTGGCCGTGCACGCCTGGGACCTGGCGCGCGCGATCGGCGCCGACGAGCGGCTGGACCCCTCCCTGGTGCGGGCCCTGCTGGAGTCCGAGGAGATCTCCGGCGACCTGGACGCGGCCCAGGCGGAGGACGGCACGGCGTTGTTCGCCCCGGCGCGGCCGGTGCCCGAAGGCGCCGGCGACCAGACCGTGCTGCTGGCCCGGACCGGACGCGCGGCCTGAACCCGCCGGGGGCCGCGCGGGGGCGGCCGGGACCGTCCGCGCCTTAAGGGCGGTGGTCCACAAACCCCAGGGGGCCAAGTTTGGCTCGTCCGGCGCCTGCGGCCCGCGCGCCCCCTCCACCAGGATCGGCCCCATGGCCCGATTCGACGTGCTCTCGGACAAGGCGCTGCGGCGCGACCCCCTGACCCGCGATGAGCTGCTCGGTGTGCTGGGCAGCGACGACGACGCCCTGATGGACCTGGTGGCCGCCGCCGCGCGGCCCCGCCTGCGCGCCTTCGGCCGCACCGTCAAGCTCAACTACCTGGTCAACCTCAAGAGCGGGCTGTGCCCGGAGGACTGCACCTACTGCTCCCAGCGCCTGGGCTCCACCGCCGACGTGGTGACCTACACCTGGCTCAAGCCCGACCGGACCGCCGAGGCGGTGCGCGCCGGGGTCGAGGCGGGCGCGGCGCGCGTGTGCCTGGTGGCCAGCGGGCGCGGCCCCACCGACCGCGACGTCGACCGGCTGCGCCCGGCCATCGAGGGCATCAAGGCCGACCACCCCGGGGTGGAGGTCTGCGCCTGCCTGGGCCTGCTGTCCGAGGGCCAGGCCGAGCGGCTGCGCGCGTCGGGCGTGGACGCCTACAACCACAACCTCAACACCTCGGGCGAGCGCTACGCCGACATCTGCACCACGCACACCTTCGACGACCGGGTGGAGACCGTGGGCAAGGCCAAGGCGGCCGGCCTGTCCCCCTGCTCGGGCCTGATCGCGGGCATGGGCGAGGGCGACGGCGACATCGCCGACGCCCTGCTGGCCCTGCGCGGGCTGGAGCCGGACTCGGTGCCGGTCAACTTCCTCATCCCGTTCGAGGGGACACCGCTGGCCGGGCGGTGGGACCTGGACCCCCGGCGGTGCCTGCGCATCCTGGCGGCGGCCCGGCTGGTCTTCCCGGACACCGAGGTGCGCCTGGCCGCAGGGCGCGAGGTGCACCTGCGCGGAATGCAGTCCACGGCGCTGTACCTGGCCAACTCGATCTTCCTGGGCGACTACCTGACCAGTGAGGGCCAGCCCGGCCGGGCCGACCTGGAGATGATCCGCGACGCCGGGTTCACCGTGCTGGGCTCTGAGGAGGAGGACGAGCGCGGGGACGGGGACCGGGAGCGCCCCGAACTTGTGCGCCCCCGCCACCGGGGCGCGGGAACGGCCCTCCCGCCCAACGCCTGAGCGGCCCGTCCGCCCTTCCGGGGGCGCCTGCCGACCGGGAGGGCGGACGGGGAGGTCACCGCCTACCGCTAGCATCCGACCGTGCGCATCATCGTTCAGGACATCCCCTGGGACCACCCGACCGGGTCCGCCCTGCGCCTCGCCCAGGAGCAGGAGACCCTCGAACGCTACGGCGGGGACACCGAGGCCGGCCCGAAACCCTCCTCCGAGGACGCCGCCGCCTTCCTGCTCGCCACCGACGGGGCCACCGGCGCGGCCGTGGGCTGCGGCGGCCTGCGCCGTCTGGACGCCTCCACCTACGAGATCAAGCGGATGTACGTGGCCCCCGAGTGGCGCGGCCGCCGGATCGGCGGTCTGCTCGTGCGCGCCCTGGAGGAGCACGCGCGCGGGCTCGGGGCGCTGTGCATGCGCCTGGAGACCGGCGCCGAGCAGCCCGAGGCCATGCGCTTGTACGAGCGGTGCGGCTATACCCGCATCGACCGCTTCGGGCCCTACGCCGACTGCGAGCTGAGCGTCTGCTATGAGCGCGTGCTGGACGGCGCGCCCTCGCCGGTCTGACCGCCCGACGGCCGAGGAGGCGCCCGTGGACCGGGTCTGGTACGTGAGCTACGGCGCCAACATGGACGCCGGGCGGCTCGACTGCTACGTGCGCGGCGGCGCCCCCGGCGGCGGGGCGCGCGCCAATCCGGGGTGCAGGGACCGCACCCCGCCCCGCGCCGACAGGGCGGTGTGGCTGGCCGGAGGGGTGTACTTCGGGCTGGAGTCGCGGATGTGGGGCGGCGGCCTGGCCATGCTGGACGCGGGCCTGCCGGGGGCGGCGCCCGCCCGTGCGTATCTGGTGTCGTCCGAGCAGTTCTCCGACATCGCGGCCCAGGAGATGTACCGCTCCCCCGGGCAGGGGCCGGACCCGGCCGAGGCGGTGGGCCGCGGCCGCGCGGTGCTCGGCGAGGGGCGCTATGAGACGCTGCTGCACTGCGGCGACATGGACGGGGTGCCGATGCTGACCTTCACCGCGCACTGGTCGAGCGCCCAGGTGGAGCACACGGCGCCTGCGGCGGCCTATCTGCGGGTCATCGGGGCGGGGTTGGAGTCCGCCCACCGGTGGGGTCCGGACCGCACGGCCGCCTACCTGTCCACCCGCCCGGGCGCGGCGGGCGTGTGGTCCCCGGATGGCGTCAGGGAGGCGCTGGCACGGTGACGGCCCCCGCCGTGACACGCGTGGGTCGTCGGCCGTCCCCTGCGGCGGGAAAACCGGTTGCCCGGCGGCCTGGCGTGCGGGTCTAATGGCCGACGAGCGGGCCTGCGGGCCCGCGTGTTCCTGTCGCCGTGTCACAGATAGCGAGTGTGTGGCCTCTATGTCCAGCCAGGTGAGGTCCGTCCCCCGGTCGAGCGCCGTCGCGACCCTGCGGAGGGCTTCGGGCTCCTGACCGGTCGGAGGCCCTTCGCGGGGCGGCGGACGGCGCTGTGCGAGCGACCGCCCGTACCTTTCCGCGAGGAGTCACCTCCGTGTCACGACGACGCGAAAACCGCCACCGCTCCCGCCAGGGAGCCGACAGCTTCCGCTGCGCCAACTGCAGCCTCGACGTCCCGTTGAGCGCTCCGGGAACGCGGCACCGCAACCACTGTCCCAACTGCCTGTTCAGCAAGCACGTGGACGAGCGCGTTCCGGGCGACCGGGCGAGCGACTGCGGGGCCCGCATGGAGCCCATCGCGGTCACGGTGCGCGGTGACGGCGAGTGGGTGCTGATCCACCGGTGCACCGGCTGCGACGCCCTCGTCGCCAACCGGAGCGCCGGGGACGACAACCCGCTGCTGCTGATGCGCACGGCGACCCGCCCGCTGGCCACCCCGCCGTTCCCTTTGGAGCGGCTGGCCCGCCTGTGAGCCGCCGATGAGATGAGGGGCCGGAACCGCGTGCGGTTCCGGCCCCTACGCGTGCCGGTCAGACGGTGATCATGGGCAGGTCGTGCTCGGCGGCCTCGGCGATCCTGCGAATGTCTCCGGGGTCCGCTGCCACGACGGCGGCGCCCATCTCGATCGCGGCGATGACGGCCGCGGCGTCCACGATGTCGGCTCGTCCGGGCCGGCCGAGCAGCACACCGATCCGTTCGGCCGTCGGTTCTTCGAACAGGACGATCTCACAGGCGTTGACGCGACGGGAGAGGCCCGCCTGCCTCGGCCCGCCGCGCCATGTCTGAGCGAGCACACCGATCGGCAGCAGCGGGCGGCGCGGATCGGAGATCTCGGCCTGGCACAGCGTCCAGACCTTCCCGGGGGTGCCTCTCCGCATGGCAAAGGGCCCCTGCGTCCAACACCAGGCGCCGACTCCGCAGGACCCTCACGTGTCGTCCTCCAAGGCCAGGCGGTCGAGGCGCTGCGAAGCCTCGCGCCGAGCGCTGACGCTGTCCGCCGGTTCAGCGTGTCCCACGCCTGCGGCGTCGAGCTGGTCACGCGCCCAAGCCCGGTCTTCCGCTGACGGCTCGCCGTGGTCGGAGAACTGCTTCTGAAGCGCTGATTCTGCGCGCTGAAGCTCGGCGGCCTGCTCGGCGGCCCGCCCAACCAGGTGGACAGAGGGAGGCCGCACTGTGCGGCCGCCTCTCTGCCCTTGTCGTAGACCTCTTTGTCCAAGGAGACCGACAGCTTCTCAACGCCCATGGCTCCAGCATGGCCACGTGGTAGTACCGCCGGTGGTACTTTACTCGGTGTCTCGAATAATAAGACAAAGATATCAAAATCTGATACAGCGGTGTTACGGTGCGGGCATGCCGAACCAGACCTGGGACGCAGAGTTGTACGACACCCGCCATGCGTTCGTCGCCTCGCTCGGGGCCGATCTCATCGGCCTGCTGGCGCCGGCCGCCGGGGAGCGCGTGCTCGACGCCGGGTGCGGGACCGGGGACCACGCCGCCGCCATCGCCGAGCACGGGGCCGAGGTCGTCGGTGTCGACGCCTCCCCCGAGATGGTCGAGCGGGCCGCCGAACGCTTCCCCGGCCTGGACGCCCGCGTGGGCGACCTGCGGGACCTGGGGCCGGACGGATTCGACGCCGTGCTCAGCAACGCGGTCCTGCACTGGATCCCCGAGGCCGACGCGGCGGCGGCCTCGCTCGCGGCGGCATTGCGCCCCGGGGGCCGCCTGGTCGCCGAGCTCGGAGGCCGGGGCAACATCGCCGCCATCGACGGTGCGGCCCGTGCCGCGCGCGCGGAGGCGGGGCTGCCCGAGGCGGCCTCCCCCTGGTACTTCCCGGGGATCGCCGAGTACGCGGGAGTGCTGGAGCGGGCAGGGTTCGAGGTGACGGGGGCCTGGCTGTTCGACCGTCCGACGCGCTTGGAAGGCGAGGACGGTGTGGCGGTGTGGCTGCGGATGTTCGGCTCCCACCTGCTGGAGGGCGTCGCCGACACCGAGGCGTTCCTGGCCGGCGCCCAGGAGCGCACACGCGGCCGGCTGCACCGCGACGGCGCCTGGTGGGCCGACTACCGTCGCCTGCGGGTGACGGCCGTCAAGCGCTGACGCCTTCGAGGGGGCGCTCCGGTCCCGCTTCGGCGGCCGGGGCCGTCCCCGCCTCCCCCGCGGCCGTCGTGCCCCTTGCGCGCCTGCGGAGCACCACGGCCCCCGCCCAGGACGCCACGACGACGGCGCCCATCACGATGCGCGACGTCAACAGGTGCTCGCGCGGGTAAAGGGTGCCGGTCAGGTAGTGGTCGATGAACCCGTTCTCCATGACCGGGCTGCCGCCCATGGCCCGCGCCCAGTTCTCCAGCTCGGTCAGCGCACAGGGCCAGTCGATGATGACGATCCCCAGGGCGTAGGCGGCCACGGCCAGGTGGACCCGGATCGCCTTGGGGTGCTTCCACGCCAGGAAGCCGCCGAAGACGACGTAGCCGAGGAAGGCGAAGTGCAGGAGCGCCGTGGTGTTGCCGATGACCAGGTAACCCATGCCGTGAACCTACGGCCGCGGTCGGGAGCGCCGCATCGGCTCGGCTCCCCAGGGCGGCTGAGTAGGCATACCTAGAAGCGCGGGGGCGGCCCCGGCCCGGGCCCGCCCCCGCACATCGGGTCGCCTCACCCGCTCTTGGACACCGCCTCCTGCGCGCCATCCTCCCGCGTGCTGCCGGGCGCGGCCTGCGGAGCCGGTGCGGCCCGCCTGCGGGCGGCCCGCTGGGTCACGGCGATGCACACCAGCACCACCAGGGCCGTCACCGGCGCCCAGGCGCTGATCGCCTCGCCCAGGACCAGGAACGCCCACACCAGGGTCAGCAGCGGCTGCGCGAGCTGGAACTGGCTCGCCCGGGCGACCCCGATCAGCGCCATGCCCCGGTACCAGGCGGCGAACCCGCCGAACTGCGAGACCAGCGCCAGGTAGACCATCCCCGCGATGGGGACCGGCCCCAGGGCGACGGGCTCCAAGGGCAGCGCCACCGCCGCAGCGGGCACCATCACCGGCATCGACAGCACCAGCGCCCAGGCGATCACCTGCCACCCGGGCATGTGGGCCGACAGGCGCCCGCCCGCGGCGTACCCGGCGGCGCACAGCACCAGGGCGGCGAACAGGTACAGGTCGCCCGGCCCCGGGGCGCCGCCCGTCCGGACGGCGGTGAAGCCCGCGACGGCGGCGGCCCCGACCGCCGCCGCGACCCAGAACACCCCCGGCGGCCAGGAGCGCGACCACAGCGAGGAGACGACGGCGGTGCTCATCGGCAGCAGCCCGATGATCACCGCGGCGTTGCCGGTGGAGGTGGTCTGCAGCGCCAGCGACGTCAGCAGCGGGAACGCCACGACGCAGCCCAGCGCCACCACGAGCAGCCCCGGGATGTGGCGCCGGTCGGGCAGGCGCGCCCCGGCGCCCTTGAGCACCGCGGCGGCGACCAGCCCGGCCAGGGCGCACCGCAGGGCGGTGGTCGTCCACGGGCCGAAGCCTTCCAGCGCCCACGAGGTCGCGGGGAAGGTGAAGGAGAACGAGGCGACGCCCAGGGCCGCCAGTACGGCGCCGCGCCGGGCCGCTACCCGTTCCGGGGCGATAGCGCTATCATCAGCTCTCATGAAAAAGAGTAGCAGCGTGGGGGAGCTGGCCGCATCCCTGCGGCACGAGGTCAACCGCTACTCGCCCGGCGAGAAGCTCCCGCCGAGCAGGCGGCTGGTCGAGCGCTACGGCGTGAGCCCGGTGACCGTCTCGCGCGCGGTCGCGGTGCTGGCCGCCGAGGGGCTGGTCGTCACCCGGCCGGGCGCGGGCGCCTTCCGCGCCGCCACCGCCGCGGGCGCCCGTGCCCGCGGTGACACCTCCTGGCAGGAGGTGTCGCTGAGCGCCGAGCCGACCCTCGGCGGCGCCGAACCGGTGCCGCGCACCGTCGACGACGCCGGGATCCTGGCCACCCTGTCCTCCCCTCCCCCGGGCACGATCGCCTTCAACGGCGGCTACCTGCACTCGGCGCTGCAGCCGGAGCGGGCGCTGGCCACCGCCCTGGCCCGGGCCGGGCGCCGCCCGGAGGCCTGGGAGCGCCCGCCCGTGGAGGGGGTCACGGAGCTGCGGGGGTGGTTCGCCCGCGAGATCGGCGGGCACGACGGCATGCTCGACCCCTCCGACGTGCTGGTCACCGCGGGCGGCCAGAGCGCGCTGACCGCCGCATTGCGCGCCCTGGCCCCGCCGGGCGCGCCGGTCCTGGTGGAGTCGCCGACCTACCCGGGCATGCTGGCGGCGGCCCGGGCCTCGGGCGTGCGGCCCCTGCCGGTCCCGCTGGACCGGGACGGGATCCGCCCCGAACTGCTGGAGGAGGCGCTGCGCTCCTCGGGCGCGCGGGTGGTGGTGTGCCAGCCGCTGTTCCAGAACCCGACGGGGGCGGTGCTCTCACCGGAACGGCGCGGCGCGGTCCTGGAGATCGCCCGCGCGGCGGGGGCGTTCGTGCTGGAGGACGACTTCGCCCGGCACCTGGGGCACGCCGACGCGCCGCTGCAGCCGCCGCCGCTGGCGGCCGAGGACGAGCACGGCTGCGTGGTGCACGTGCGGTCGCTGACCAAGGTGACCTCACCCAACCTGCGGGTGGGGGCGCTGGCGGCGCGGGGACCGGTGATGCGCCGGCTGCGGGCCATCCAGGTGGTGGACAGCTTCTTCGTGCCGCGCCCGCTGCAGGAGGCGGCCCTGGAGCTGGTGGGCTCGCCGGTGTGGGGGCGCCACCTGCGCGCGGTCGCCGGGGGCCTGGCCGAGCGGCGTCGGGAGATGGCCGCCGCGCTGCTGCACGATCTGCCGGGCCTGCCCCCGCTGGAGCCGCCCCTGGGGGGACTGCACCTGTGGCTGCGCCTGCCGGAGGGCACCGAGGAGCAGGCGCTGGAGGCCTCGGCCCTGCGGGCGGGTGTGGCGGTGGCCCCGGGCCACCACTACTTCCCCGCCGAGCCGACCGCCCCGCACCTGCGCCTGAGCTTCGGAGGAACGGGCGGTGCCCCGGAGATCGGCGAGGGCGTGCGCCGCCTGCGCACGGCCTTCACCGAGTGCGGGTTGGCCTGACCGGTTCCTCTCCGGTTCGTGGCCGGGGGCGTTTCTAGGGCCTGTTTCAGACGTGGTCTTTTGAGGGCCTAATGAGTGTCGCGTTCGGCGGCGGCATGCCACCAGTGGGGTGGGGATGGGCCGATGGCTTTGGCGGTGGGTTGGTCGGGATGCAGCCCGAGCCGCCGTAGTGCGTCGGCCTGAATACGGATGTCGAACCAGCCGTTCCAGTGGCCGTCAGGACCGATGCCACAGGCAAGTCCCCAGCGGATTTCGTCCTGTTCAAAGGGCATCCAGTCGATGCCGCGGTCGCGGAGCCAAGCGCGCGCGGCCGCCATCGGCCGGAGGCGACCTGGCAGGTTTTCGTAGGGTGATCCAGTCGGCGCTCGGCGTGTCCATGATGTCCATGATGCCGGGGCGGTCACCTGTGAGTCACTGCCATTCGCCGATGGCGGCGACCAGCACGATGGCTTCGTCGTGGACGGCGAGCTCGTCGTCTCTCGTCGCCACCGCGCGGCGCTCCTCCACGTTGGTCCATTCATCGGCCGTGTACGCCGCGATCTCAGGCCTCGGCGGTGCAGACGACTCCGGCGTGGGCCCCCGGCCGCCTCGCTCGGGGCTGCGGGACGTTCCCGCCCTCCCTGCTCCGCCCCCTCCCCGTCCGTCGCCGATCGACACCGGTGGATCGACCGGGTCGGGTTCACGTCGGCTCCGGTCGCTGTGGCGGGACGTCGGCCATGGCCTCCTCCAGAGGCTTGCGCCGCAGGTCGGGGACGCGCACGTCGGGCGCCGGGTAGCCGACGGGGAACAGGATGTACGGCCTCTCGCTGGGCGGACGCCCGCAGATCCCGCTCAGGAAGGCCATCGGATTGGGCGTATGCGTGAGCGTGCTCAGGCCCATGGTGTGCAGTGCGGTGATGAACATGCCGCAGGCGATGCCCACGCTCTCGTTGACGTAGTAGTGCTTTCGCCGTGTGCCGTCGGGCCGCACACCGTACTTCTGGGCGAAGCACACCACCAGCCACGGCGCCGTCTCCAGGTAGGGCTTGTCGGAGTCGGTGCCCAGCGGCGCGAGCGCGGCGCGCCAGTCCGGAGGCAGCCGGCCGCCCTCGTAGTTGACCCGCTCCTCTGCCTCGGCGGCCTCGCGTATGCGCTTCTTGGTGTCCGCGTCCCCGACGACGACGAAGGTCCAGGGCTGCTGGTGGGCGCCGGAGGGTGCCGTGTTGGCGGCGTGCACGGCCAGGTCGATGCACTCGCGCGGGACCGGATCGCCGCTGAACGCGCGCACGCTGCGCCGCTGGTCGAGCAGTGCGGCGAACTCCCGGCCCCGGCGGATCATCTCCGACTGGGGCAGTCGCCCAGGCCTATAGGGGACGAAGGGGTGGGCGGGCTCGGCGGCCATGGGCGCTCCGTGGGGTGCTCTGGCCCTGCGCGTCCGGGCCGACCCGGGCCGCGGGGGCGGGCGTCCGTTCCGGAAGGTCTCCTTACCGTTGGTGCGGGGCGCAAACCGTCGGCGGAGCCGCCCCAGGAACGGCCTGGGACGCTCTTCGCCCCGCGCCCGCTCCAGGGCGGGAGGCCTGCGGCCGCTGGGCGAGATGCGGCCTCGGCGCCGATCGCTCCGCCACATATCCGCTTGCCCTCGACACGGGCGGCAGGGAAACTGGTGCGCATGTGCCGACGCGCCCGCAACCCCGGTGCGCATCACGTGTGCCTGTCCTGCCGCTCGGACTTCAAGGTCCGCAGCCTCCCCGATCAGCAGCGGGTCTGCCCCAACTGCGCAGGTGGACTGATCAATGCGGGCAACGACCTGGAAGTGCCCCGCCGCGATGACGCGGCCGGGTGGTTCGTGTTGGACGTCCTGCTCCGCGCCGGGGTCACCTTCCACTCCTCGTGCTGCGACGGGCCCGGGTGGCGGCCGCGCACCGTGCGCCAGGTCAAAGAGCGCCTCCAGGCCGCCGAGCGCACCGGAACCCCCCTCGCCCAGGCGCTGACCACCCGCGACCCCGACGAGATCGGGCGAGGCGTCACGCGTGCCCCGTCCGGTTGAGGTGGGCCAGGTACTCGGCCCGGTCCAGGGGGTTGCCGTCGGTGCGCTCCCGCCGCGGCGGCGGACCCTCGACCAGGCGGTCCCCGCCCGGGCGCGTGGACCATGTGGCCTCTCCGCCCGTGAGCCCCGGCAGCCGTGCCGCCAGGGCGTGCACCTGGCGTGAGGGGATCTCGCCGGTGATCCGCCAGGAACCGCGCCCGGTGTCGGCCTCCTCGATGTGCGCTCGGGCCGCCGACAGCGCCGCCAGCACCTCCCCGAGCGCCTCGGAGGGCCCTTCCACCTCGAAGGCCTGCAACGGCTCGTACACGCGCGTGCCCGCCCGCGACAGCGCGCGCATCAGAACCAGCGGGGTCAGGCCCCGGAAATCGGCCGCCACGCTCGCCGGGGCCAGGAAGCCGCTGCGGACCAGCGTCACCGCGCAGTCGGGCACCGGCCACCCGTACAGGCCCTGCCCGAGCGCGGAGCGCACGGTCTCCTCGATGGCCCGGTCATAGGCCGCCGGGATGGCACCGACCTCCACCTCGCGCCGGAACCGGACACCGCTCCCCTTGGCGCCCGGCTCGACACGCAGGCCGACCGTCGCCCAGAATCCGTCCACGCCCGGCCCCATCTCCTCCACGGCCTCGGCGGTGCCCGCGAGCCGCTCGGTGTAGACCGTGGCGCTCTCCTCGAACACCGCCTCGACGCCGAACTCCTCGGCGAGGGTGGAGGAGATGACCTCCTTCTGGACCTCCCCGAACAGCAGCACCGAGACCGCGCCGCCGGGCAATACGCGGGTGCGGATCAGCGGGTCCTGCTCGGCCAGTGCGGACAGCGCGGCGTGCAGCCGCCCCGCCTGGGCGGGGTCCGACGGGTGGACGGCGGACTCCAGGGGCGGGCGGGCGAAGCGCGGGGCGGGGGCGCCGGGCCGCGGCGGCCCGAGGCGGTCGCCGACCCGCAGCCGGGGCAGGCCCCGCACGCGCGCGATCCCGCCCGCTTCGAGCGCGCGGGGCCGGTCGGCCCCGGCGGTGACCACCTCCAGCGCGGTGATGCGCCCGGCGTGCCCCTCCTCCCCCGGGTCCGCGCGGACGAAGGAGACCTGGTCGCGGGGTTCCAGGCGCCCGGCGAACAGGCGCAGGTAGCCGGACGTGTCGCCGGAGGGCGACCGGTCGACGGCGAAAACGGTGCCCGCCGGGCCGTCCGGTTCGGCCCCGGGCCAGGGCCGCGGCGCGAACAGGCCGGTGAGGGCGCGGGTGAGCGCACCGACGCCGGCCCCGGTGACCGCCGATCCGAACAGGACCGGCTGCACGGTGCCCGCGGCCACCTGGTCGCGCAGGCGGGCCCAGAGGCCGGGGCCGGGCGGCAGCGGCCGGTCCTCGACCAGGGCGGCGAGCAGCTCGTCGTCGTGGTCGGCCAGGACCTCGGCCGTGCGCGCGCGGAACGCGGCGCCGTCCGGGTCGGCAGGGAGGGTGCGCGCCTGCCGGGTGCCCGCCCCTTCGACGCGGTTCAGGGGCAGGAGCCGGGCCGGTGAGCTGCGGCGCAGCTCACCGAGGACGCCGTCGGGCCGGGCGCCGCCCCGGTCGGCCTTGTTCACGAAGACCAGGACGGGGAGTCCGGCCTCGCGCAGGTGGCGCAGGAGCACGCGGGTGTGCGCCTGGACGCCTTCGACGGCCGACACGACGAGGACGGCCGCGTCCAGGACGGCCAGGGCGCGCTCGACCTCGGCCACGAAGTCGGCGTGGCCGGGGGTGTCGACGATGGTCACCTGGCGGCCGTGCGCGCTGAGGCAGGTGACCGCCGTGCGGACGGTGATGCCGCGCTCGCGCTCGATCCGGCCGGTGTCGGTGACGGTGTCGCCGGTGTCGACGCCGCCCATGCGGCCGATGGCGCCGGTGTCGTAGAGCAGGCGCTCGGTCAGGCTGGTCTTACCGGCGTCGACGTGGGCGACGATGCCGATCGTCAGAGGTGTGAGAGGCGAAGGAGGGGGCATCGGTGGCGACGTCCTGAGGATCCCGTGTCCGGAAGGCGGGCTCGAAGAATCCGCAGAGTCGCCGCATTCGGTCTCTCCCTCACGCTCGGTCGTGGTCGGCCACCGCATGCTCGCGCGGGAGCACCGCGATGCGCAACGGAATTTCGGGGAGGACGGGGCCGGTCGGCGTCGCCGACCGGCCGGGTCATGACGTCGGCGCTGCGAAGCCGGGTCAGGTCCACACCAGTGCCGTGACCACCGTGCCGGTCTGGTCGGGACGGGTGGCCCGCGCTCCGCCTTGGCCCCTCGTGCGGTGACCACATGCGTTCACCGGCTTGCTAGCCTCCTGGCATGGCAACGCAGGATCTGGAGGCCATCGTCGATGACCTGCTCGCCCTTCCCTTCCCGCGGGAGCAGGTGCGGGAGGGGGACCTGCGCGGCGGACCGGGCTACCACGTGCACGTTCTACGGACCGGCCAGGACTTCTGGGAGGACGGTGGGGAGGAGGCCGTCGAGGCGGCCGAGGAGGAGATCGACACCGCTTTCCAGGGGCTTGTGGAGGCGCTGACGACGCGTTGGGGTGAGCCCGAACCGGTCGATCTGACGCCGTACCTGGACAGGGAATCGGTCGAGCAACCGTTCATCGATCCGTTCGATCGGCAGATGCCTCGTGAGGAACATCCTGTTCCCGAGCCGATCAGCCAGTTGTGCATGCTCAGTAGCACGATGCTCCTGTGGCGGCGGCCGGAATCGGGTCGATGGGTCTCCCTTGCCGTCGGGCAGCACGATCGGGAGTTCCCCATCGAGCTGCTGGCCGCGGTCGGTGAGGCGCCGATCCCCCAGGTCGAGGATCGGGGCCGCCCGCTGTGATGTGGTCAGGCGGCCTTGGGGGCGGGCGGGCCGAACGTGTCACCGGACCCGGCGAACGTTCGCGGTCATCGCACTAGCCGGTCTCGATCGGCAGGGTCAGACCCGCCTTGACCGCGCCGGACGATGGGAAGGTCTCGTACCGCCTGACCCCGAAGTCGCTGACGAAGAGGCGCCGTGACACCTCCCTGTTCTGGGCGATGTCCCGCGTCACCAGCAGCACCGCGTAGTCCCACTGGCCGACGACCGCGTAGCACTGCTGCACGCACGCCTCCTCGCGCATGCGCGCCCGGAAGGCCGCGTGGTGCTCGGGGTCGTCGTCGGCCAGCGCCACCAGCACCAGGGAGGTGAGGCCGACCCCCACCGCCTCGGGGGCGACCACCGCCACCTCGGCGCGGATCGCCCCGGTGCGGCGCAGACGCGTCAGCCGGCGCTGCACCGCGCTGGGCGACAGGCCGACCTCGTCGCCCAGCTCGTGCAGCGGGCGCTGGGCGTCCTGCTGCACCAGGCCGAGCAGTAGGCGGTCCAGGTCGTCGAGGGGGTGCCGGTCGCGCATGCAAAAATCTTGCACGCATCGGCGGAAACGGGCAATCGCCGCCACCCCCTCCGTGCCTAACGTGGCGGCCATCCGCTCCGGCCCATCCGATGACAGGGAGTCCGCCTTGGACCGTGCGCACACGTGCCCCCACCCGGCCGTCACCGCCGACGGCGCCGCTGAGGGCGCCGACGACCTGGACCTGGACCGCATCGCCGCGGCCCGCGAGTACATCGACCCCGTCTTCCTGGACACCCCGCAGTACCGGGACCCGGTGCTGGACGCCGCGCTCGGGCGCCCCGCCCTGGTCAAGGTCGAGACGCTCAACCCCCTGCGCAGCTTCAAGGGGCGCGGCGCCCTGCACCTGGCGGCGCACCTGCCCGCGGCCACCGGGCTGGTGTGCGCCTCGGGCGGCGGCAACTTCGGGCAGGCGGTGGCCTATGCGGCGCGCGGCATCGGCGTCACCGCCGACGTGTTCGTGCCCGAGCACACCAGTGAGGTCAAGACCGCCCGCATGGTCTCCTTCGGGGCGCGGGTCCACCGGGTCGGCGCCCACCTGGAGGAGGCCGGGGCGTTCGCGGCCGCCGACGCGGGCCGGGTGATGGCCGTGGACGGGCGCGACGCCGCGATCGCCGAGGGGGCCGGGACCATCGGCGTGGAGCTGGCGTGGACCGGCGGCTTCGACACGGTGGTCCTGCCGCTGGGCGACGGCGCCCTGATCACCGGCGTGGCGCGGTGGCTGCGCGCGCACGCGCCGGGGGTGCGGGTGGTGGGGGCCGGTGCGGCCGCGGCCCCGGCGATGGCCCGGGCCTGGCGGACCGGGCGGGCCGAGGCGGTGGCGCCGTCGTCGTCCTTCGCGGCGGGGATCTCCATCGCCGCCCCGCACCCGGAGGCGGTGCGGCGGGTGCGGGCGCTGGTGGACGATGTGGTCCTGGTGGACGAGGAGGAGATGGCGGCGGCGATGCGCCTTGCCGCGCGCACGCTGGGGGTGCTGCCCGAACCGGCGGGGGCGGCCGGGCTGGCGGCGATCGCCCGCGGCCGGGAGGCGGTCCCGGGCGAGTCCGTGGCCACGGTGATCACCGGAGCCAACGCGGACCCGGCGGCGTAGGGGGGCCTGGCCGCGGGCTGATGCCACGACCCGAGAGGCGGCGGCCCCGCCGTCCTCAGGGCGGCCGCCCCTTGGGCCGGGGAGCTCTGCCTCCCCGGCGCTCGGCCCGGGACCGGTCGGGCTCCAGAGCTACCAGGACGGGAATTCGGGCGGCCGCGAGGGCCGTGTCCGCTGGAGTGGATTCATCTCCGCCCGGTCGGCACGGCCCCGCGATGCGGTGTCCCCGCAGCCACCTCGACGGGACCGAACACCGGGTGGCCTCCCGTCGCCCGCCGATGGGCGTTGGCGCCGGTCAGGGTCCCGGAGACGGCCCGTGTCCGGCCCGGAGCCGCAGCGACCGCGGTGCCCCGGCCATCGGCCCCCGGCGGCCGATGGCCGGTGCCGTCGAGGCCCGACGGGACGCCTTCGGCCCGCACCGGGCTCAGGTCCCGCCCCGGGGGCGCACCGGGAGGGACGCCAGGTGCCGGGAGCCCGGCTGGTCGAACCGTTCCAGGTCCTCGGGGGCCACTGCGAGCGTCAGGTCCGGGTACCGCTCCATCAGCAGTTCCAGCGCGATCTCGCCCTCCGTGCGCGCCAGGGCCGCCCCGAGGCAGTAGTGCGGCCCGTGGCCGAAGGACACGTGCGTCTCGCGCCGCCCCGCGGGCTCCCGGGTGAGGTCCAGCCGCTCCGGCTCGTCGAAGGCGGCCGGGTCGCGGTTGGCCCCCGTCAGTGCGCACACCACCGCGTCCCCGCGCGGAATGCGCACCCCGTGCACCTCCACGTCCTCCTTGGCGTGGGCGACGCCCGCCATCGGTGCCGGGCCGTGCAGCCGCAGCAGCTCGTGGACGGCGCGGGGCATCAGCCCGGGGTCACCGCGCAGTACCGAGAGCTGGTCGGGGTTCCGCTGCAGCGCCAGCACCGAGTTGGCCACGAAGTGGGCGGTGGTGTGGTGCCCGCCCTGGACGATGATGAGCACCATCGCGACCAGCTCGTCCTCGCTGAGGCGGCCGCCGTCCTCGTCGCGGGCGTGGATGAGCGCGGTCAGCAGGTCGTCGGGGGCCTCGCCGCGGGCGGCGAGGGCGCGCCGGTCGGCGACGTCGCGCAGCACCGCGTCGACCATCTGCATGAAGGAGTCGTTGTAGCGCTCCGGTGCGCCCTCGGCGATGGTGTGCATCCACGCCCGCCATTGGGCACGCTCGGACTCCTCGATGCCGACCAGTTCGCAGATGACGTTGCCGGACAGGGGGAAGCCGTAGTCCCGCAGCACGTCGAACTCCTCGCGCCCCTCCACGGCGTCCAGCGCCTGCTCGGCGATGGCGCGGATGCGGGGGCGCAGGCCGTTGACGCGGCGCACGGTGAAGGCGCGCGAGACCAGTTTGCGCAGGCGCGCGTGGTCGTCGCCGTCGGTGGTGAGCAGGCCGCGCATGTAGCGCTTGTACTCGTCGGTGACGCCGAAGGCCTGCACGATCTGGTCGAGGACGCCCGCGCCCTCCAGGCCGGGGACCCGTGCGGCGTCGCGCAGGAAGCGCGGGTCGTTGAGCACGTCGCGCACCACGTCGTAGCGGGTGGCCATCCAGGTCGTGTAGTCGACGCCGGGGAAGGCGATGCGCACGAGGGGGGCGCCCTCGCGCATGCGCGCGTAGCCGCGCGGGGTGTCGTCCATGAACTCGGGGGAGCCCAGGTCGAAGACGGTGTCGGAAGCGGTCATGGTCGGCCTCGCTTGGCAGGGCGGTGGTGGTCCGTCGCCGTCCACGCTATCCGGTCTTCAGTAATTTCTGAAGACTCGAAAAGATGATGGTGCGTCAAGAAACCGCAGTGCCGCCCCGCCTCCCCTGGCCGCCTCCGGCCGCCCCCGCCCCGATCCGGTGCGGGGCCGGAACCGGCCCCGCACCCGTCCCGCCGCTCCCGCCGCCGGAGCGGCCGCCCCACCTGCACGGACGCGCGGCGTAACCGCACGGCCACCGTCGAGGGGGCAACGTTCATCGCGTGATTGTTGGGACGTCCGACCTCGCATGTCCTGATAGACCTCGGTCCGGTCCGTCCCACCCCCAGGGGCGGATACCCGACGATTCCGAGGAGACGTGAATGTCGGACACCCCCCTGAACACATCCCCCTCCTCCCCCGCCCCCGGGGCGGCCGGACGCGGCGCCTCCCGTCGCGGCGTGCTGCTCGGCGCCGCCGTCGGGGCCGCGGCCTTCGGCGCCCTGGGCGCCGCTCCCGCGCACGCGGCGCCCAGGCGGCTGCCCGACCCCTTCGGCCTCGGCGTGGCCTCCGGCGACCCGCTGCCCGACAGCGTCGTGCTGTGGACCCGCCTGGCCCCCGAGCCGCTGGCCGACAGCGGCCTGGGCGGCATGCCCGAGCGCATGTACACGGTGCAGTGGCAGGTCGCCGAGGACGAGCGCTTCCGGCGCATCGTCTCCTCCGGCGAGACCCGCGCCGTCCCCGATTCGGCCCACTCGGTGCACGTCGAGGTCTCCGGGCTGCGCCCCGCGGCCGACTACTACTACCGGTTCCGGGTGCAGGGCCACCTCAGCCCGGTCGGCCGGACCCGCACCGCGCCCGCGCGCGGGGCGAGCCCCGACGCCTTCTCCTTCGCCTTCGCGAGCTGCCAGAGCTACACCAACGGCCACTACACCGCCCAGGCCCACCTGGCCCGGGAGGACCTCGACCTGGTCGTGTTCCTCGGCGACTACATCTACGAGTACGGCGACACCGGCTCGATCGGCCGCCCGCACGTCCCCTCCTGGGAGACCGTGTCGCTGACCGACTACCGGATCCGCCACGCCCAGTACAAGTCCGACCCCGACCTCCAGGCCGCCCACGCCGCCTTCCCCTGGGCGGTGGTCTTCGACGACCACGAGGTGGAGAACAACTGGGCCGACGACGTCCCCGAGGACGGGGGCGACCCGGAGGAGTTCCTGCGCCGCCGCGCGCGGGCGTTCCGCGCCTACTACGAGAACATGCCGCTGCGCGCCGCCCAGCGGCCCGACGGCCCGAACGTGCAGATGTTCCGCCGCCTGGCCTTCGGCGACCTGGTGGACCTGCACCTGCTGGACACCCGCCAGTACCGCAGCGACCAGGTGGGCGACGGGCAGCACGACGACCCCGACCGCACCCTGCTGGGCGAGCGCCAGCGCCGCTGGCTGACCGCCGGGCTCACCGGCAGCGGGGCGCGCTGGAACGTGCTGGGCCAGCAGGTGTTCTTCAGCCAGCGCGACTTCGTCGCCGGCGAGGGCACCAACTTCAGCAACGACGCCTGGGACGGCTACCGGTACGAGCGCGACGCCGTGCGCGACGTGCTGGCGACCGGCCCGTCCAACCCCGTGGTCATCACCGGGGACGTGCACGCCAACTACGTGGTCGACGTCAAGGCCGACTTCGACGACCCCGAGTCGGCCACCGTGGCCACCGAGCTGGTCGGCACCTCCTTCACCAGCGGCGGCGACGGCGCCGACAGCGGCCCCGACGACGGGGTGCAGCTGCAGGAGAACCCGCACATCAAGATGATCAACCGGCGCCGCGGGTACGTGCGCAACACGGTCACCCCGACCGAGTGGACCGCCGACTACCGCGTCGTCGACCAGGTCAGCGAGCCGGGCGCCCCCATCCGCGACCTGGCCCGCTACACCATCGAGGACGGCCGCCCCGGCGCGGTCGGCCCCGACTCCCGCGCCTGAGGCCCCGGGCGCCGGCCCGCGCCCCTGTCCGCGGGGCGCGGGCCGGCGCCCGCCATCGCATCCCGGCGTTCCGAGAACAGGTTCCACCGGGAGTGCTAGTTTCCCCTCATGCGTGTGGACGAGTACCTGGAACACGATGCCGTCGGGCTGGCCGGGCTGATCCGGGACGGGCAGGTGGGGGCCGCGGACGTGCTGGACGCCGCTGTCGCCCGGTGCGAGCAGGTCAACCCCCTGCTCAACGCGGTCGTCCGTCCGATGTACGACGAGGCGCGGCGGCGGGCCGCGCGCCCCCTGAGCGGACCCCTGGCCGGGGTCCCCTTCCTGCTGAAGGACCTGTTCCACGACTACGCGGGGGTCCCGACCTCGGCCGGGTGCCGTGCGCTGCGCGACGTGCCCGCGCCGCGGCACGCCGAGGTGGTGCGCCGCTGGCTGGACGCGGGCCTGGTGCCCTTCGGCAAGACCAACCTGCCCGAGTTCGGCGCCAAGGGCGTCACCGAGCCCGAGGTGTTCGGCCCCGCCCGCAACCCGTGGAACCCCGGGCACACGCCCGGCGGCTCCTCCGGCGGGTCGGCCGCCGCGGTGGCCGCCGGGGTCGTCCCGGCCGCCAGCGCCAACGACGGGGGCGGGTCGATCCGCATCCCCGCCGCCTGCTGCGGCCTGTTCGGCCTGAAGCCCGGCCGCGGCCGGGTGCCGTTCGGGCCGGGCCGCGGCGAGCCCATGCACGGGGCGGCGGTCAACGGCGCCGTCACCCGCACCGTGCGCGACGGCGCCGCGCTGCTCGACGCGGTCGCCGGACCCGAGCCGGTCTCGCCCTTCCCCATCGCCCCGCCCGAGCGGCCCTACGCCGAGGAGGTCGGCCGGGCGCCCGGCCGGCTGCGCATCGGCTTCACGGACCGGTCGCCGCTGGCCACGCCGGTGCACCCCGAGGCGGTCGCCGCGGTGCGGTCGGCGGCGGCGCTGCTGGAGGAGCTGGGCCACGACGTGGAGGAGGCCGAGCCGGACCTGGACGGCCGCCGCCTCACCGAGGACTTCCTGACGCTGTGGTACGGGTCCATGGCGGCGCTGGTGGACGGCATCAAGGCCGAGACCGGCTGCGGCGACGGGGGCTTCGAGCCGGACACGCTGATGCTGGCCGCCATGGGCCGGGCGATGAGCGCCGCCGACTACGTGCGCGGCGCCGACCGGTGGAACACGCACACCGCCGCGCTGAGCGACTTCCACGCCCGCTACGACCTGCTGCTGACGCCCGCCATCGCCGGTCCCCCGGTGGCGATCGGGCGGCTGGACCCGCCGCGGTGGCTGCGCGCCGCCGAGCGGCTGCTGGTGCGCACCGGGACCGAGCGCGTGGTGACGGCGACCGGGCTGGTGACCGAGGAGGCGGTGACCAACCTGACGGCGACCCCGTTCACCCTGACCGCCAACCTGACCGGCACCCCGGCGATGTCGGTCCCGCTCCACTGGACGGAGAAAGGGCTGCCGCTCGGGGCGCAGTTCATCGCCGCCGCCGGGGGCGAGTCGATGCTGTTCCGGCTGGCCGCCCAGTTGGAGGAGGCGCGCCCGTGGTCCCATCGCCGCCCCGGGGCGGTCCCCTTCCCCCGGCACGAGGCGGCGGAGGAGTCCCCGGCGGCGGGGTGAGGTGACCGGCCCCCGCCCGGCCGGGGGCCGTCAGCTCGCGCCCGCGGTGGACGGCAGGGCGGCCGCAGGGTCGGCGCCGGACAGGTGAAGAGCGGCGGCGAAGCCCGCGACCTCCTCCAACTGCCGGGAACGGGACAGCGGTCCGAGGACGGCGGGCACGCCGCCCGCGTCGCGGACCAGGACGCCGGCGGTGTCCAGCGCCCCGGGATCGTCGCCGCACATGGCGACCACCGGAGGCGCCGACGGGGAGGGGCGCTCCCACAGGGCCGCCGGGAAGAGGTGGAAGGCCTTCACCACGTGAGCACCGGGCGCGAGCCCGGCGATCCGCTGGGCCGCCGATCCTCCCCCGTCCACCTGCACGATCCCGGCACCATGGTCGACGGCGTTGACGGGGTCGATGAGCGCCGTGCCGCGCAGCGACCCGTCGCCTGCCCCCGCACCGGCCAGGACGTCTTCGACGGCTTCCCAGGGCACGGCCAGAAGCACCGCGTCCTGTCCCTCGGTGACCTCCTCCGGCTCGACCACCCCGGCCCCGCCGCCCAACCGGTCGGCCAGCGCGCGTGCCTTGTCCGACGACCGCCCCGACACAGCGATCTCGTGGCCGGCCCGCACCCAGGCGGTTCCCAGCACTCGGGCCATGTTTCCTGTTCCGAGCACACCGATCTTCATCGTCACCGCTCCCATCTGCGCTTGTGCAGTGCGACCGGAACACTAGGCGCCCCGTCGTGCACCGATCGGTGCGAAACGGGCCTGCGAGGATGGGGCCATGGCGGAGGAGACGGGCCGGTGCTACGACTACGTCGCCGACTGCCGCGTGCGCGCGGCGTTCGACCTGTTCGGCCACACGTGGGACCCGATCGTGCTGGCGGCCCTGCACGAGGGGCCGCTACGGCGCAGGCGCCTGCGCTCGTCGGTCGGGGGCGTCAGCGACAAGGCGCTCACCGAGTCGCTCACACGCCTCCTCGCGAACGGGCTCATCGAGCGGCGCCGTTTCCGTGAGGCTCCGCCGCGTGTGGAGTACGGGCTGACGCCCCTGGGCAAGAGCCTGGTCGACGGCCCGATGCGCGCCTTGGCGGACTGGATCGGCGAGCACGCGGACGAGCTCACCGCCGCCCAGACGGCCGCCGACACGGAAGGCCCGCCCCAGGACGTCTCCCCTCTTTAGACGTCGATGCTCAAGGCGTCGGCGTAGAGTTCTCCGCCGCCGTTCTCGGGATGTGGGAGGCCACGACGGAGGAAACGGGATTCGCCTCGTCGTTGGATTCGAGGAAACGCCTGGGGGCTCGATGACCTCCTGGCGCCCGCGGTGGACCGTCCCGCCGAGCTCGATCGCGCCGTCCGCGGCGTACAGCGGGAAGAGCCTCGAATTCCCTTTCATCGAGCGCCCGCGTGAGCGCCTTGATGAGGTACCTGCAATATCGGCCTTGACCGCGGTGGGACGCCTGTGTGCAATCTGGGCTCGCACGCCCCGATTACCGAAGGGCGGCTCAGCCCTCGCCCGTCAGTGCGGTGCCCAGGGGGGTCCTGGCGTAGAGCACCTTCCGGCCGACCCTCCACGACTCCAGCAGCCCCACCGCCCGCAGCGCCGTCAGGTGCCCCGAGACGCTGCCCGGGCTCATCTCCAAGCGCGCGGCCAGCCCGGTCGTCGTGTCGGGCTCGGCCAACGCCAGCAGGAGCGTCGCCCGGGTCCGGCCCAGCGCCGCCGCGAGCGCCTCGGGCGGCCGCCGTGCGGGCGGGGACCACAGGCCGCCCACCCCTCGCGCCGGATAGACCAGGGTCGGCTGCCACGGCTCATCGCTGATGAGGATGAGCTCCGGCCACACGAAGACGCTGGGCATCAGCACCAGCCCGCGCCCCTCCAGATGTAGCTCCTCAGGGGCCGACGGCCCCTGGATCGCCAGCGCGCGCCCGTCCCACCGCAAGCGCGCGTCGATGCCGCCCATGAGCCGCTCCAGTCCGCCCTCCGACAACCGGCGCGCCTGCTCGGCGATGTCCGCGTCCAGCAGCGCACGCATCCGGGGCCAGTGCGGCCGCACCAGGTGGTGCCAGAACACCTCCAGAAGGTCGGCCAGGGCATCGCGGGTGGCCGCCGGGTCGCGCAGCAGGTCGTCGACCGCCTCCCGGGGCAGTCGGCGGCGGGGGTCGAGCAGGCACTGGCGCAGCTCGGCCCCCACCTGGCCGGGCGGGGTGGCGCGCACCCGCGCCAGCTCGTCCCCGACCGAGGTCAGCGGTCCCTCGGGGGCGGGCGTCAGGAAGTCGGGCACGTAGCCGGGCCGGGGCACCAGCAGGCGGAACCCCGCCACGTCGGTGCCCTCGGGCAGACGGGCCCGGCGCACCCACGGCAGGTGGTGGCCGTGGCGGTCCGGTTCGAGCAGCGTGTGCGCGGCCGCGAAGGCCTCCCACAGCGGCGAGACCGCGAACCGGCAGCGCATGAGGTCCTCGTGCGCGAAGTACACCCGCCCGCCCACCGGCGCCCCCTCCCCGGCCGAGGATTCGACCATAGCCGAATCCATTGAGGGGGCGGGACGGCGGGCGGCACGGTCGGGGCATGCCGACCGCTCCCCCTGCGGCCCCCGGAGGCCGCACCACCTACCTGCGTGTTCTCGCCGTCGGCGAGTTCCGCGCCCTGCTCGCCGCCGAAGTGCTGTCCGTCCTGGCGCTGGTCGCCGTCCAGATCACCCTGTCGGTGCTGGTCTTCGACCGCACCGGGTCGCCGCTGCTGTCCGCGCTGGCGTTCGCCCTCGGGTTCGCCCCGCAGCTGGTGGGCGCGGCGCTGCTGTCGGCGGTGACCGACCGCTACCCGGCGCGTTCGCTGATGACCGGCGCGCAGGCCGCCAACGCGGCGCTGGTGGCCGCCATGGTGCTGCCCGGCGCCCCCGTCCCGGCGATGCTGGGGCTGCTGGCGGTGACCGGCCTGGTCGCGCCGGTGTACCAGGGGTGCCGCTCGGCCGCGGTCGCCGACGTGCTGGCGGGCGACGGCTTCCCGCTGGGGCGGTCGCTGCTGCGGATGGCCGCCCAGACCGCGCAGATCGCCGGGTTCGCGTTCGGCGGGACCCTGCTGCTGGTGCTGCGGCCGCAGACGGTGCTGGCGGTGGCGGCGGCGATGATGGCGGCCGCGGGGCTGCTGGTCCTGGTGGGGACGGCGGCCCGCCCCGCGCGCCAGGGCCCCGGCGGCCGTGTGGTGGGGGCCTCGCTGGCGGGGGTCGGCAGGGCCCTGCGGGTTCCGCGCCTGCGCGCGGTCCTGGTACTCATGTGGCTGCCCCCTGCGCTGGTGGTCTGGCCCGAGGCGCTCGCCGCACCGCTGGCCGACGGCATGGGCGGCGGGCCGGTCCTGGTGGGGCTGCTGCTGTCGGCCGGCCCGGTGGGTACGGTCGCGGGCGAGCTGCTGGCCGGGACGGTGCTCGACCCCGGACGGCGGCGGCGCTGGATGGTGCCCTTGGCGCTGGCGGCGTTCGTGCCGTTCCCGGTGTTCGCCGCGGGTCCGGGCCCGGCGGTGGCGGTCGCGCTGCTGGGGGCCGGTGCGCTGGGGTTCGGGTACACGCTGGCCCTGGACGCCCTGTTGCTGGAGGAGGCGCCCGAGGAGATGCGCGGGCGGGTGTTCACCCTGGCCTCGGCGGGGCTGATGATCACCCAGGGCGTGGGCTTCGCGGCGGCGGGTGCGGTGGCCGAGGCGGTCCCGCCGCACCTGGCGGTCGCCGTGGCGGGCGTGTGCGGGATCGCGGTGGTTCTGGCGGCCGGGCGGCCCTTCTTCACGACGCGGTGAGGCGGCCGACATGGATACGCGGCGGGACGTGGAGGGCGTGGAGGGCGTGGAGATGTCCCGCCCGTGCTCCCTTGAGGGCCGCCCCGGGTCTGTCGCCTCCCCTCGGAGGCGTTGCGCAGCCGAGGGCCGATCCCACACGTACGCACCTCGGCCCCTCACGCGGCGACCGCCGACACCGCCAAGCACACCGCCCCCGCCGCCGACAGGACCGTCCGCACCGCGTTCCAGCGGACCCATGGGGCCTCGAAGGCCCTCCGGGCCGCCTCCGCCTCGGCGCCCTCCACGGGCCCCGCCGCCTCCAGCGCGTCGTTCAGCGGGACGTTCAGCGCGACCGTCACCACGAACACCGCCGCGACCAGCACGAACGCCGCCCACCCGGCCACGGCGGCCACCCCGCCCGCACCGGTGGCCGACACCGCCGCCGCCAGCGCCAGCACCGGCGCTCCCAGGAACACGGCCAGGAACACCGGATTCACGATCGCCCGGTTGATGCTCCGCATCGCTCCGATGAACACCGGGGCGCCCACGCCGCGCAGCCCCGGCATCACCCCCACCGTGAACGCGAAGAACAACCCTGCGTACACGCCGGTGGCGAGCAGCGCCGCCACCGCCACCGCGACCCGCCAGAACTCCGCCACCGCGGCCTCCCCCGCCTCGCTCCCCGCACGGCCCCTGCGGCCGGTGCCCTCCGAGTCAACCGCCGGGCCCGTCGGGCCGCCATCGCTCAGGCGCTCGCGCACATAAGCGCGCGTCCCCGCGGTGCGACACTCCTCTTATGGACGAACTGGCCGGGCTGCTGGACGGCCCACGCGCACGCGGCGCCTTCCTCCTGCGCGTGCTGCTCGCCTCGCCCTGGTCGCTGCGCATCGAGGACGAGGCCCCGCTCACCCTCGTCCTCGTCGTGCGGGGCACCGCGCACCTCCTCCCCGGGGACGAGGACGCCAAATCCGTGCGCCTGTCCGCCGGGGACGCCGCCGTCGTCCTCGGCCCCGCCCGCTACACCGTCGCGGACCCGCCCGACACCCCCGCCCGCGTCGTCATCGGACCCGACCAGCGCTGCACCACCCTCCGCGGCCGCCCCCTGCGCGAGACCCTCGCCCGGGGCGTGCGCACCTGGGGCGACGAGGCCGACCTCAGCACCACCGAGATGCTCGTGGGGACCTACCGCGTCGGCGGCGAGGTCGGACGGCGCCTCCTGGGCGCCCTGCCCTCCGTCGCCGCCCTGCGCGCCCCCGGCCGCGGGCCCACCGACGGCGCCGGCCGCGCCCCCGACACCGCCGCCGAGCCCGTCGCGGCCCTGACCACCCTGCTCCGCACCGAGATCGGCCGCGACGCCCCGGGCCAGGAGGTCGTCCTGGACCGCCTGCTCGACCTGCTGCTCATCGCGGTGCTGCGCGCCTGGCTGGCCCGCCGGGGCGCCGACGCCCCCGGCTGGTTCCGCGCCCGCGCCGACCCCGTGGCCGGGCGGGCGCTGGGCCTGCTGCACGGCGCCCCCGGGCGCCCGTGGACGGTGGCCGCCCTGGCCGCCGAGTGCGGCTGCTCGCGGTCGGTGCTGGCGCGCCGCTTCACCGGACTGGTGGGCGAGCCGCCGATGGCCTACCTGACCGGGCTGCGCCTGGCCATGGCCGCCGACCTGCTGCGCGACGGCGACGCGACGCTGGAGGCCGTCGCCCGCACGGTCGGCTACGGTTCTCCGTTCGCGCTGAGCACCGCGTTCAAACGGGCCTACGGCCTCAGCCCCGCCGAGTACCGGCGGAGGTGAGCGGCGCCCGCCGCCGCACCGAGCCGCCCCTCAGCCGCCCAGCACCGCCGTGCCGCCGCAGTCCAGTCCCCAGGAGGAGGCGAACGCCGGCCGCCGCGCCGCGTCCACGACCTCGACGCGCGCCCCCACGGAGTCCAGGCGGTGGTAGGCGAACGGGCGCCCGTAGGGGCACCCGGAGAAGTCCAGGGGCGCGCCCGCGGCCTCCAGCCGTTCGCTCTCCCGCCCCAGGTCGGCGGCCCAGTACCCGAGGTGGTCGAAGCGCGCCTCGCCCCCGCAGGCCCACGGGCTTCCGGGCGGTCCCTCGATGAGCTCGATGAAGGGCGCCTCCCCGCGGGAGAACACGATGCGGAACTCCCACTCCCCCATCGTCTCGGTGCGGGGCGCGGCCCAGTCCGCACCGGTGGCCGCCCTCAGGTCCGCCATGGCCCGCTCGATGTCGGGCACGGCGAAACAGACGTGGTAGAAGTCCGCCATGGCCCCCCTTCCCGTCGCCGTCGGCCCGCGCCGCCGGTCGGCTCGGGCCGGGCGACCCTACGGCCGCGCGCTCCGCGGCACCAATCACGGGCCCGATGGCCGCCATCGGCGTACCGATGGCGGCCGCGCCCCCGGGCCTACGGCGCGGGCCGGGTCACAGGCGGCTCAGCGGGTCGGCGGCCTCCTTCTCCAGGTCGGCGGCGAGCATCTGCGAGTAGGTGGCGGTCAGGTGGTGGCTGTCCCGGTACACCAGCACGTTGCCCACCACGGCCGGGCACCTGTCGTCGGTGCACAGCCGGTCGTTGAGGTCGACCACCTTGGCCCCGGCGCCGTCCATCTCGGCCGCCATCAACTGCGGGTCCTCCTCGTCCAGGGCGTCGTCGCGCTCCTTCGCGCACACCGACGGGTCGTCGGGGTTGAGCTCCACGCACTCGGGGACCCGCGCCCGCTGGGAGGGGGTGTCGGCGATCGCGACCACCGAGCCGCCCGCCTCCTCCACGGCCGCCCACTGCTCGGCCATGCCTTCTGCGATGCGGCGCTTGCCCTCCTCGCCGCCGCCCGCCTGCGCGCTGGCGGCGCTGCTGCGGGCGCTGGTGAAGACCAGGTCCGGTTCGACGCCGCCGGTCAGCTGGTCCACCACGTCCTCGTTCCAGTCGGCGCACTCCTCGTAGGGGCGGTCGTCGTCGCTGGCGCGGGTCACCGTCTCGGCGGTGAAGGGGCAGGAGGACTTGGTGAAGGTGGAGACCCGCCACCCGTGCTCCTCGGCGACGCCGCGCACGGCCGGCACCCAGTGGGCGGCGTGCGAGTCGCCCACCACGGCCACCTGGACGTCGGCGTCCTCGGGTCCGTACACGCACGGGTCGGCGGCGCGGTCGCCGGGCATGGCCTGGCAGTCGTCGTCGTAGACGCTCGGCAGGTCGTCCAGGGCGTCCACCGGCGAGGGGTAGATGTCGGCGGCGGCGTCGCCCTCGGGGGCGGGGTCCGAGAGGGCCTGCGGGCCGACGTGCACCGCCGGGTCGAAGGCCACGTTGCGCTTGGCCTGCACGTGCCCGTACTGCACCGCGCTGACGGTGGCGGCCGCGAGCACCGCCGCGACCGCGAAGGCCAGGGCGGAGCGGCCGGTCTTCAGCAGCCCCCCGGTGCGCACCGGGTCCTCCACGGCGACCTTGGTGGCCCAGGCGAGCAGGACCGACCCGGCGGCCACGGCGAGCCCTCCGGCCAGGCCGAGCGAGTGGGAGCCGGTGGCGGCCAGGGTGAACACGATCAGCGGCCAGTGCCACAGGTAGAGCGCGTAGGAGATGTCGCCGACGAAGCGGGCGGGCGCCGCGCTCAGCAGCCGGTAGGTCGACAGCGGCCCGGTGGTGTGCCCGGCGGCGATGACGGCGGCCGTGCCCAGTACGGGCAGCGCCGCCGCCCAGCCGGGGAAGGCGACCGCGTCGTCGTAGGTGGCGGCCGAGGCGATGACGGCCAGCAGGCCCGCCCAGCCCAGCCCGGCGCGCACCCGCTCGGGGAGGCGGCGGTAGGTGAGCACGATCGCCAGCACGCCGCCCACGGCCAGCTCCCACATGCGGGTCTGCGGCAGGAAGTAGGCGGGGCTGGGGTCGTTCAGGGTCGTCCACACCGAGAAGGCGAAGGACACCGCGATGACGCCGCCCCCGCCCAGCAGCAGCGCGCGGGCGCGGCGCAGGTGCCCGGGCAGGGCCGTCCACCCGATGAACAGCAGTGGCCACACCAGGTAGAACTGCTCCTCCACGGCGAGCGACCAGAAGTGCTGCACGGGGCTCTCGGCCGAGCCCGCGGCCAGGTAGTCGACCGACTCCCGGGCCAGCAGGAGGTTCTGCACGTAGGCGGCCGAGGCGAGGATCTGTTTGGCGGTGTCGAGCAGCTGCGCCGAGGGCAGCAGCAGGACGGCGGCGGCGCCGGTGACGGCCAGCACGGCGGTGGCGGCGGGAAGGATGCGCCGGACGCGCCGGATGTAGAAGCCCGACAGGGACACCCGGCCCTTCTCCCGCGCCTCGCGCAGCAGGAGCGTGGTGATGAGGAACCCGGAGATGACGAAGAAGACGTCGACACCGATGTATCCGCCGGGGAGCAGGTCCTTGTCGATGTGGTAGGCGACCACGAGCCCGACGGCCAGCGCGCGCAGGCCTTGCACTTCGGGGAAGAAGCGGCGCGGCGCAGGGGCGGTCGGTGCGGTGGTCGGGGGCGCGGGCTGGGATTGCGTCGTCACGGAGGTCCTTGCCTGCGTATCGGGGCCGTCATCTGGCGGCGGGCGCGGCGCCCGGTACCGCCGCCGCATGCCGCGCTCCGCCGACTTTCCTGAGAATTCTCTCAGAGATGTGGATCCTCTCAGGAAAACACGACCGTGTGTAGTCGGACAGGCCGGTTCGGGCGACGAATGAACCCGATGTTCGTCCGGATGTGGCCATCGGGCCACCGGATCGTGGGACACCTTCGCGAACGGCGAGGAGCGGCGGGGCGGCCCGCCGCAGCGGCGTGCGCGCCGCCCGGCCCCGTCCTCGGCGCCCTGGTCGGCCTCCGGCCGTCGCCGCCATCGGTCGGCATGGCCGTGGTGGCCTGGATCGGTCCCGGCCCGCCGCCGTCGGCCGCACCACTCCAGCGGGCGCCGTCGCGGGCGCCGGTTCCTCGGATCGGTACGGGGGAGGACGACGATGATCGCTATGCTTCCGGCCAACCGGTCAAACGAACACAAGGGGTGTGCATGCGCGAACCGGTGGGCGAACGGAGGCGGAGGATCCTGGCGGCCGTCCGGGCGCGGGGCGAGGTGCGCGTGGCGGACCTGGCCTCCGAACTGGAGGTCTCGGTGGTCACGGTCCGCCGCGATGTGGAGGTGCTGGCCCAGGAGGGCAGGCTGCGGCGGGGCCACGGCAGCGCCCGCTCCCTGGTCCCCGCCGAGCGCCCCTCCGCGCCGCCGCCGGGTGGGCCCGGCGCCGTGGCCCTGGTCGTGCCCGAGCGGCACGCCTACCTCAACGAGGTCATGTACGGCGCGCGAACCGCGCTGGAGGCGGCCGGGATGCGCGTCGTGCTGCACATCGCCCCCCAGGTGGAGGGCGCGGAGCGGCCCATCGTCGAGCGCATCCCGCACGAGGGCGTGCGCGGCCTGCTGATCGCGCCGCGCTGGCGCTCGGCCGCCGAGGAGGAGGCCGACCAGGAGTGGCTGGCCCGGCTGGACCGGCCGACCGTGCTGATGGAGCGCAGACCCCGCCCGGGCGGTCCGCTGCACACCATGGACGCGGTGTGCAGCGACCACGGGTACGGGGTCCGGCTCGCCGTGGACCACCTGGTCGGCCTGGGGCATCGGCGGATCGTGCTGGCCGCCCGCGCCGACAGCCCCACCGCACGGGCGGTCCGCGCCGCGTTCACCGAGGTCACGGAGGCCGACCCGAGGGTGGAGGACTGGGCGGCGGTGCTCAGCGCCGAGGGCGCCGACGCCGACGGTGGCGCCGGTCCGGAGCCGGACTTCGACGATCCCGGGTGGCTCGCGGCGCTGCTGCGCCGCCGCGGGGCCACGGCCGCCCTGCTGCACGGCGACGTCGACGCCCTGATGCTGGTCCAGCGGCTCGCCGAGGCGGGGGTGCGGGTGCCGGAGGACTGCTCGGTGGTGGCCTACGACGACGTGGTCGCGGCGCTGGGCGCGATCCCGCTGACCGCGGTGGCCCCGCCCAAGGCCGAGGTCGGCAGGGTCGCGGCCGAACTGATGCGGGACCGGCTGGCCGCCGAGGCGGCGGGGACGCCGTGGAGCCCGCGCCGGGTGGAGGTGCTCCCGCGCCTGGAGGTGCGCGCCTCGACCCGGGCCGCCGCGCCCGACTGATCCCGGGCGGCCGCACGGCTTCCGCCGCACCGGTGCCATTCCGGCAGCTGAGGCCGCCCTGCGCAGCGGAACCGAAGCGGAATCGCGCCCTTGGCGCCCCGGGAACCGGGCAAACCGGGCGCCAGTCCGGTACGAGCTCGGCCAGAACCCGCCTTCCGGGCGCCTCGGGTACTCTGGGGGCATCTTGGGTGGTGAAACCGACGCCTGCTCTGCCCAAAAGCGTCGATTTCACGACGCAGGGTGCCCGACCCCCTCTCCCTGCCGTCCGGTATGCCCGATATGCATCACCCGAGCGCCCCCGCACCGCCGCCCCCTCGATGATCTCGACAAGAGTGCTGTCATTCCGGTGGTTTTGACAGCACTCTTGTCGAGATCATCGCCGGGCAGGGGTGCCGGGCCGACGTCCGCCACGAACGCGGGTGACCACGTGCCCACCGGGTCGCGCCGCCGCCCGGACCACAGGCAGCCCTCCGCCCGACTGGCGGGGCCGGGGAACCGCCCGGCTGTCGCCGTCGCCGCCATCCACGGCGACCACCCGCACGCCCTCCGCCCGGCAGCGCTACCGAACGGGCCGCCCGCCATTCCCCTCCGCCCGGCAGCGCTACCGAACGGGCCGCCCGCCATTCCCCTCCGCCCTCCTCCTCGCACCGGACAACGGGCATAGGGTGCCGGCCCCGCTGTTGTCGCTCCTGTGCTGCCGGCTCCTCTGCGACCCTGCAACCTCGTCTCCGCACCCACGCCCGCGCCCACACCAATTTTGATCGTTTGATCGGATTTTCCTTTCGTTCGACCTATTGACCGGTATCCGTTCATATGGCGAGAATCACGGTGTCCCACCCTGGACCACAGGAGCAGGAGGCACTGATGAGCGGTGCTCCGAGCCGCCGCGGCGTCCTGGCCGCAGGGCTGGCCCTGCCCGCGGTCGGCGCACTCGCCGGGTGCGCCCCCGACCGCCCCCGCCCCTCCGGGGGGCGCGGCCCCACCCGCATCACCTTCTGGTCCGCCATCCGCGGAAGCCAGGAGGTGGTCGACGCCTTCAACGCCACCCACGACCGCATCCAGGTCGACTTCGAGCAGATCCCCTCCGGCACCCAGGGCGGCTACGCCAAGCTCAGCAACGCCGCCCGCGCCGGGAACGCCCCCGACGTCGCCACCCTCGAATACCCCCAGCTCCCCGGCTTCGCCATCGACGGCGTGGCCACCGACCTGACCGGCCTGGTCAGCGACCGCACCCGGGACCTGCTGCTCCCCCAGGCCCTGGAGCGCGCCACCTTCGACGGCCGCATCTACGCCCTGCCCCTCGACATCGAGCCCATGGTCATGCACTACCGCCGGGACGTGTTCGACGAGCACGGCTTCGAGGCCCCCCGCACCTGGGAGGACTTCGCCGACCTGGGCCGCGCCGTGCGCGACCGGCTCCCCGGGGACCGCATCACCGTCTTCCCCACCGACGGCGGCACCCAGTTCGCCTCCTACGCCTGCCAGGCCGGCGCCCAGTGGTTCGCCACCGAGGGCGACACCTGGACCGTCTCCCTGACCGACGCCCCGACCCGCCGGGTGGCCGAGTACTGGCAGGGGCTCATCGACGACGAGGTCGTCTTCGCCAACTCCGTCGGCGGCCCGCAGTACCCCGCCCAGGTGGGCGACGGCACCGTCCTCGTCCGGCTGAGCGGCGCCTGGGACGCCGGTGCGCAGATGTCCTCCCACCCCGGCCAGAAGGGCCTGTGGACCGTCGCCCCGCTGCCCGAGTGGGAGCCCGGGGCCGGGGTGCTCGGCGACCACGGCGGCTCGACCTTCACCGTCACCCGCGACAGCCGCCACCGCGAGGCCGCCATGGAGTTCATCGAGTGGCAGGTCTCCCACCCCGACGCCATGCGCGCCCGGCTCTCGGCGGGCACCAGCTCCGCCTTCCCCGTGGTCGAGGAGCTGGTCGAGGTCGCCCGCCGGGCCCTGCCCGACTACTACGGGGACCAGGACATCTACGGCCTCTTCGCGCAGGAGGCGGCCAAGGTCCGCGACGACTGGGTCTGGGGGCCGCGGATGACCTCGACCCTCAACCTCATGCACGACAACTTCGCCCGGGCCGCCGCCGGCCGGGGCACCCTCGTGGACGCCATGCGCGCGGCCCAGGACGGCACCACCCCGGACCTGAGGGCGCTGGGCCTGTCCATCAGCGAGCGGGAGGGCTGACCCCCGGACCGCACCCCCCACGCACAGGAGGCCACCCCCATGGGCACGGGAGCACCCCCGCCAGCCGGCCCGACGACACCGCACACCGCCCCCTCGGCCACCTCCCCCGACCCCTCCGGTACCCCGCGGCCGCCCCGGCGCGCCCCCTCCGGCCGCCGCTCGGCCCGGCGGCGCGAGCTCTTCGCCTGCGGCCTGCTCATGGCGCCGTTCTTCGCCCTGCTCACCGCCGTCTTCCTGGTCCCCGTCGGCACCGCCGTGTGGCTGAGCCTGTTCGCCGACGACCGCACCGGGCTGGGCTTCGGCCCCCCGAACCCCTCCTTCGTCGGCCTGCGCAGCTACCTCGCCGTGCTCGCCGACCCCACCTTCACCGCCGGGCTGGGCCGCATGCTGCTGTTCTGCCTGCTCTACATCCCGCTGCTGGTGGCCGGGTCGCTGCTGCTGGCCCTGCTGCTGGACTCGGGGGCGGTGCGGCTGCGCGCCTGGGCGCAGATGGGGCTGTACCTGCCGCACACGGTGCCCGGCCTCATCGCCGCCGTCATCTGGCTCTACCTGTACACCCCCGGCATCAGCCCGGTGATCGGCCTGCTGTCCGCCGGCGGCCTGAACATCGACCTCCTCGGCGTGGACACCGTCCTGCCCTCACTGGTCAACGTCGTGCTATGGAGCAACCTGGGCTACAACACCGTCATCTTCTCCACCGCCCTGCGGGCCCTGCCCCGCGAGACGATCGAGGCCTCGGTGGTCGACGGGGCGGGCCCGGTCCGCACCGCCCTGCTGGTCAAGACCCCCCAGATCCGCTCCGCGGTGGTCACCGTGGTCCTGTTCAGCCTGATCTTCACCCTGCAGCTGTTCACCGAGCCCATGCTGCTCAGCCAGTCCACGTCCATGATCGACTCGCGCTTCTCGCCGAGCATGTACATCTTCGACGCCGCCTTCAACCGCAACAGCTACGGGCTGGCGGCCGCAGCATCGGTGGTGCTGCTCGTCTGCACCATCGCCCTGTCCTACGCCATCACGCGGTGGACCGGCCGCGCCGCAGGTCCCGAGGAGGAGCGATGAGCGCGCCCGTACGCCCCCGCCTGGCCGGGCGGGCGGCCACCAACACCGTGGTCGCCGTGTTCGTCCTGTACACCCTGCTCCCGGTGGCATGGCTGGTGCTGGCCGCGTCCAAGGACGCCGACGCCCTGTTCTCCAGCCGCCTGCTCTCCCTGGAGGGCTTCTCCCCCTGGGCCAACATCGGCGACCTGTTCGCCACCGACGGCGGCGTCTACGGCCGCTGGTACCTCAACACCCTCGTCTACGCGGTGGGCGGCGCCGCGCTCAGCGCGCTGGTGAGCACCGCGTGCGGCTACGCCTTCTCCACCTACCGCTTCCGCCACAAGGAGAAGCTGTTCGGCCTGGTCCTGGCCGCGGTGATGGTGCCGCAGACGGTCCTGGCCCTGCCCCTGTACCTGCTCGCCTCCAACATCGGAGTCGTCAACACGTTCTGGGCGGTGTTCGTTCCTTTGCTCTTCAACCCGTTCGGCGTCTACCTGGGCCGGATCTTCAGCGACGGCTACGTCCCCCGGGAGGTCCTGGAGGCCGCCCGGATGGACGGGACCGGCGAGCTGGCCCTGTACTTCCGCGTGGCGTTCGGCATGCTGCTGCCCGGCGCCGTCACCGTGTTCCTGTTCCAGCTCACCGCGATCTGGAACAACTTCTTCCTTCCCATGGTGATGCTGTCCGACCAGGACCTCTACCCGGTGACGCTGGGCCTGTACAACTGGAACAGCGCCGCCACCACCTCGCCCGAGTACTACCCGGTGGTGGTCACCGGGTCGCTGCTGGCGGTGCTGCCGCTGATCGCCGCGTTCCTGATGCTGCAGCGGTTCTGGAAGACCGGCCTGACCGCGGGGGCCGTCAAGTGACCCGGCGCCCGAAGGCCGCCCTGGCGATGTCCCCCGAGGCGGCCGGCGCCGTCCTCGACGGGCGCGCCATGGCCGCCCTCGACAAGGTCTGCGACCTGGCGCCCGGGCCGGTCCTGGACGACTTCTCCGACCCGCGGGCGCGCTCGGTCCTGGCCGACGCCGAGGTGCTGGTCACCGGCTGGGGCTGCCCCCGGCTGGACGAGGACGCCCTGGCCGCCGCCCCCCGCCTGCGCGCCGTCGTGCACACCGCCGGGTCGGTGCGCGGCCACCTGGCCCCCGCCTGCTGGGACCGGGGCATCGCCGTCTCGTCGGCGGCCGCGGCCAACGCCGTGCCCGTCGCCGAGTACACCCTGGCGATGATCCTGCTCACCGGCAAGCGGGTGCTGGAGCGCGCCCGCGACTACCGGGCCCGGCGCCGCCGCGAGGACATGCTGCGCACCCCGCGCGCCGTGGGCAACCACGAGCGCACCGTCGGCGTCCTGTCGGCGTCGCTGGTGGGGCGCCGGGTCATCGAACTGCTGCGCCCGCACGACCTGCGGGTCCTGCTGCACGACCCCTACGTCACCGACGAGGAGGCGGCCGCCCTGGGCGCCGAGCCGGTCGCCCTGGACGAGCTCTTCGCCCGCAGCGACACCGTCAGCGTGCACGCCCCGCTCCTGCCCTCCACCCGGAACCTGGTCGGCCGGGAGCTGATCGCGTCGATGCGCCCCGGCGCCGTGCTGATCAACACCGCGCGCGGGGCCGTGGTCGACCAGGACGCGCTGGCCGGGGCGGCCCGGTCCGGGCAGGTGCGCGCGGTGCTCGACGTCACCGACCCCGAGGTGCTGCCCGCCGACCATCCCCTGTGGGACTGCGAGGACGTGCTGATCACCCCGCACCTGGCCGGCTCCCAGGGCAACGAGTGGACACGGCTGGCCGAGCACGCCGCGGCCGAGCTCGCCCGCTGGGCCTCCGGCGCCGGGTTCGCCCACCCCGTCCACCGCGAGCACCTGGAGCGCAGCGCATGAACGCACCGGCACCCCCCGCCCTGGCCCTGCCCGGGGAGGACCGCGAACGCAGCCCCCGCACCGGATACACCCGCGCCCACTGGGAGGCGACCGCCGACGGCCTGCTGGCCGCCGCCTGGCGGCACGCGAGCCCGAACGGGGCGCGCCTGGACCTGCCTGGGCCCCCCTCCCGGTCCGGGACGCGCTCGGACGGGCTGGAGGGCTACGCCCGCACCTTCCTCGCCGCGGCGTTCCGCACCGCCGGGGCCGACGGCGCCGACCCGCACGGGTGGCTGGAGCGCTACGCCGACGGGCTCGCCGCGGGCACCCGCGCCCCGGGGGCCGCCGACCACGAGTCCTGGCCGCTCGTCCTCGACTACGACGTGCAGGGCCAGCCCATGGTGGAGGCCGCCTCGGTCGCCCTGGGGCTGCGCCTGACCCGGCCCTGGCTGTGGGACCGGCTCGACGCCGGCGTCCGGGACCGGGCCGAGGAGTGGCTGCGCGGAGCCCTGCGCTCCCTGCCCGCGCCGTGCAACTGGTACCTGTTCCCCTACAGCGTGGCCGGGTTCCTGGAATCGGTGGGGCGCGGCGACGCCGAGACCGCGCGCGCCCGGGCACGCGCTCTGGAGCTGCTGGAGGAGTGGTACCGCGGGCAGGGGTGGTACGCCGACGGCGACGGCCGGGCCTTCGACCACTACAACGGGTGGGCGATGCACCTGTACCCGGTCCTCGACGACCACCTGTCCGGCGCCTCCACCGGGTACGGGGACCGCCTGCGCGAGCACCTGGAGGGCTATGCCCTGCTCTTCGGCGGCGACGGCGCTCCGCTGCACATGGGCCGTTCGCTGACCTACCGGTTCGCCGCGGCGGCGCCGGTGGCGCTCGGAGCGGTCACCGGGCACACGCCGCTGTCCCCGGGGACGTCGCGGCGGCTGATGAGCGGCTGCCTGCGCTACTTCCTCGACCGCGGGGCCGTCGGCGGCGACGGGCTGCTCACCCTGGGCTGGCACGGGCCGCACGCGGCGACGGTGCAGCCCTACTCCGGGCCCGCCTCGCCCTACTGGGCCTCCAAGGCCTTCGCCGGGCTGCTCGCGCCCGCGGACCACCCGCTGTGGACCGAGACCGAGCGGGCCGCCCCCAGCGAGGGCGCCGACCGGGCGCTGGCCCTTCCGGCGCCCGGCCTGCTGGTGCAGGCGACCGGCGCCGACGGGATCGTGCGCGTGCACAACCACGGCAGTTCCCACCTGCGGCCCTTCGAGGAGGAGAAGGCGCCCGAGGACCCGCACTACGACCGGCTCGCCTACTCCACCCGCACCGGCCCCACCTCGGGCGCGGACCCCGCGGACAACCGCTTCACCGTGCTGTGGCGGGGCCTGCCGGGCGCGCGCCGCCGGATCCGGCCGCTGGGCGCGGGCCAGGGCCCGGGGTGGTCGTGGGCGGCCTCCTGGCACCGGCCGGTGTTCGCGGGCGGCGTCCCGGCCCTGCCCGCGCTGCGGGTGCAGGCCGCCACGGTGGTGCGGGGCGCCTACGAGCTGCGGGTGCACCGGGTGGTGGGGGCGCCGGAGGGGACGGCCGCCGAACTGACCGGGTGGGCGGTCGGCGCGGACGAGCCGGTGGAGTCGGTACTGGTCCCCCTGTACGGGTGGGCCGGGCGGGACCGTGTCTCCGCCCCGGCGGGGACCGCCTTCACGCCTTCGGCGCGGCTGCCCCGGCTCAGCGGGACCGTGTCGGGCACGGCCCTGTTCGCGGCGCTGGCCCTGCTGGAGGGCGCGTCCCCGGCCCGGGGCGGCGGGGAGGCCGCCGAGGGGGCGGAGGGGGCCGTCTCCTCCGTCGCCGAGGACGGCGGCGCCCTGGTGGTCGGCTGGGCCGACGGGGCGCGCACCCGGGTCGGGTTCGCGCCGGTGCGGGTCGAGCACGAGGAGGCGCGGTGAGCTGGAGGTTCGCGTTCAGCACGCTGGGCATGCCCGGCGCGGAGGTCGCCGAGGCCGTCCGCACCGCCGAGGCCCACGGCTGCGACGGCATCGAGCTGCGGGCCCACCCGGACGAGGCGGTGCACCCGGGGATGCCGCGGCGGTGGGAGCGCGAGGTGCGCGCGCGGATCGGCGGCGCCGGACTGGAGGTGTCCTGCCTGGCGGGCTACGCGCGGGTGTGCGCGCCCGGCCCGGACGGCCCGGTGGTGGAGGAGCTGCGCGCGCTGATCGGCCTGGCCGCGCGCCTGGGGGCGCCGTCGGTGCGGGTCTTCCCGGGCGGGCCGGAGGACGGCGGCGGGTACCGCGGCGACGGCGCGGCCCATGAGCGGATCGGCGCCGTCCTTCCCGACCTGCGCGACCACGGGGTGCGCCTGCTCGTGGAGACGCACGACTCCCATCCGACGGGGGTGTCCGCACTGCGCCTGGTGGAGCCGTTCGACCCCGGCGAGCCGGTCGCCGTGCTGTGGGACGCGCTGCACCCGTGGCGGAAGGGGGAGGCGCCGTCGCACACGCGCCTGGCCCTGGGAGAGCGGCTGGGGTACTTCCAGGTCAAGGATGCCGTGGCGGCGGACGGCGGCTGGAAGCCGGTGCCTCCGGGGCAGGGCGCGGTCCCGATCGAGTGGTGCGCCAGCGTCCTGCGGGGCTGGTCGGGGTGGGTGTCCTTGGAGTGGGAACGCGCCTGGCACCCGGAGATCCCCCCGCTCCCGGTGGCCTTGGAGGGCGCCACGGAGTGGTTCGCCCGCTGGCGCCCCGTCGGGGTCTGACGGCCCGGATCCGACGGCGCGGAACGGCACCGCCGGGGCGGGACGGCCCTCCTCATCCGCCCCGCCCCGGGAGGGCTCAGGGGCGGCCGCCGCCGGGGCGAACCCTACGCGGGTCTCACGCCGCCTAGCTCTACTGAATGCCGGACTGCCCTGTACAGGCGCCTTCTACTGTCGTCGACTCTGCTCCAGGCGCGTGTCGGCCGCGTGGAGATAGTCCTGGACAGCTTGTTCTGGAACCCGGTACGAACGACCCACTCGAATCGCAGGAAGGACCCCGCTGTGCACCATTCGGTACACGGTCATCTTGGTCACTCGCAGAATCGTGGCCACGTCGCCGACAGTGAGGAACCGCACCTCTTAGAGAGGCCGCTTCGAACGGGCTCCTCGTGCAGCGGAGCTGCGTTCCGACCGCTGTCGACGGCTGTGTCGCCCTGAGCCCTGGTCTGGCGTAACACGCTCCTGCACCTGCTCGGCGAGCACCTCCATCCCCTCACGGATCCGGTCCTCCTCTTCAGGGAACAGCGCCAGGAACGCGTTCAGTTCCGGGAGTCGTTCCAGCGTCAACATCTCAAGACCGACGACCCGCCCGTCCTCGTCGTAGTCGGCGATGAACTCGCCGTGGTCGCGGGTGTGTGCTACGGCGGCCTGCCTCAGGGCCACGTAGGCCGCACCGGCCTCGTGATCGATGGAGACGTCCGGCATCTGGGCCATACTCCTCACGGTATTTCCATGGCCGTCTTGACAAGAGGATCTTCTGTCTCTCAGGAGTCGTCCCGGACGGCGACGCGGATCTTGCGCCCGTCCACGGTCCATCCGAAGAGCTTGTAGGAGCGGTTCACAGGGTCGTGGACTTCGTTGATCGGCCGGGCGAGGACGGCCAGGACGTCCGCTTCACCGATGTTCCTCTGGCGCAATCGGTCCAATAGGTGGTGGGTCAGGCGTGGGGGCATCCGGCGTCATCCAGGGACATTGTCATGACTGCGTTCCACGGACACCTTCGGTGTCCGCGAACGGGGGCGATTCCATCGGCCTGAATCCAGGCAGGCGGGGCGGGCCTTGTCCGGCGAACCGGCGAAGTGGGGCTGTCGGATACGCGCGAACGCCCTGCCCTGGCCGCATGCGGCCAATGGTCGGCCGCCCCCTGCGCGGGTGTGACGGCATCTAGTACTACTGGACGTCGTACTACTCGATGTAGAGAGTGTGGACATGCGCGTTCTCATCACCGGTGCCGGGATCTCCGGGCTGGCCGCCGCCCGGGCGCTGCTCGCCGCCGGGCACGACGTCACCGTCCTCGAACGCTCCCCCGAGCTGCGCGACGGCGGGTACGCGGTCGTCCTGTGGCCCAACGGCACCGCGATCCTGCGCGCGCTGGGCACCGATACGGCCGGGGTGGAGCGGCCCCTGACCGGCGTCGCCCTGCGCAGCTCCTCCGGGAGGCCGGCGATGACGGTCTCCACCGGCGGCCTGGAGGCCGCCTACGGCGCGCCCACGATCGCCATCACCCGCCGCGACCTGGTGACCCGCCTGGCCGACGGCGTCTCCGAGGAGCGCGTCCACTTCGGCGCCCGCGCCGTGCGCGTCCTCGACGGCGACGGTGACGTCCGGGTGGTCACCGAGGACGGTCGCGAATTCACCGGCGACCTGCTCATCGGCGCCGACGGAGCGAACTCGGCGGTGCGCGCCCACGTCGCCGGATCCGAGGCGAAGGCGCGCGCCCGCCCCACCGGCGCCGCCACCTGGCAGGGCCTCATCCCCGCCCCATTCCACCTCGACGACCGGTTCACCATGTACATGGGGCGCGAGGGCAGCATCGGCATGACCCCCGTGGCCGACGGCCGCGTGCTGTGGCTCATCGACCTCGAACAACCCACCGGGGAGGGCCACGACGACCCGGCGAGCGCGCTGCCGCTCCTGCGCCGGGGCTACGCCGGGTGGGCGCCCCAGGTGCGCGGCCTGCTGGACGCCCTCACCGAGGACGACCTCGCCCTGTACCCGCACCGCCGCCACTACCCCCCGCTGCACTGGTGGAGGGGCCGGTGCGTGCTGATCGGCGACGCCGCCCACGCGATGCCGCCGATCCTGGCCCAGGGGGTCAGCCAGGCGATGGAGGACGTGGCGGCCCTGGCGAACGCGCTCGCCGACGCCGCGGGGGCGGCGGGGCCCGGTGGTGAACCGGACCTGGGATCCGCACTCGCCGCCTACGCGCGCGCCAGGAACAAGCAGGCCGCCAAGGCCGGTGACGGGGCGACCGGCAGCATCGCCACCTCGGGCCCGCGGACGCTGCTCCAGACCGACACGATGATGCGCCTGGCCCGACTGATCCCCCGACGCGCCCCCACGGCGATGTTCGAGAGGATCATCGCCGGGATCGCCCACGACCCCGGCGGCCCCGGGGCCCACGCCGTCGCCGGCCCGGAGGGCGCCGGGAGCGACACCGCCGACCGGTAGCGGAGAGGCGCCGACGCGGACACACCTGCGTGGACACGGGGAAGGCCCGTTCCGGAGCGTGCTCCGGAACGGGTCGGGAGCCGGGCGGCCCGCCGTGCTCTACAGCGCCTCGAAGGCCCAGCGGTAGTTCGGGTCGAAGCTGTGGCGGTACCCGAGCTTGAGGAACGACCCGTTCCACGCGGGGTTCTCCAGGGTCACGCCCAGGCGCGTGTTGCGCACCGGCACGATCTGGTGCGCGTTGTCGGCGTTCGGGAGCAGCCATTCCTGGCGGTCCCGCCCCGTGCAGTCCACCTGTTCGACCCGCTGGCCGACCGAGACCCGGCCGTCCTTGGGCTCAAGGCACAGGTTGCTGTACAGGTTGCGGATCTCGTAGGTGGGGGCGCCATCGGCGAACCCGGCGTGGCTCACCTCCCAGTCCATGCCGCGGTGGTCGACCGGCCAGACCCGCACGTCGACCCGGGTCGGGGCGCCGGCGTAGGGGACCATCCGGGCGTCGTTCGCCTCGAAGCGGATCTGGTAGTCGGTGCCCTGGGCGAGCTGCGCGGACTCCGCCGAGGCGGGGAGCGCGGTGCCGAGCGTTGCGGCGGTGGCGGCGGAGAGGAGGACGGCGGCGGTCGCGGCCATCTGCTTCTTCAACGCAGAAATCATGTAATTCCCGTCGCTTTGCTGTCATGGGGGAGTCGGGTCGGCCTTGCGGGGACTTCGGCCGGTCCGACGGAAAGAAGCGTCGCATGGCCGCGGAAGCGGCGGCAAGAAATCGGTGCCCCTTCACGCCGGCGGCGACGGTCGAGCGGCAGCCCATAAAACGCCCTCACGGCGCCCGCCCTGTTGTCCGGCGTGGATCACCCCACCTTTCGACCTGCTGGTTTCCATTGGTGGTCGGTGTGAACGAATGTACCCCGGAATCCGGATTACGGGTCTCCACAAGGCCTGTCGCAGACGTCGGCGGGCGTGAATACATAAGCCATTCAATGGGGGTATCACTTCATAAGCGGGTCGTTCCGGGCATATGGACGGATTCTCTTTTATGAATACTTTTGCGGGGTGTCCGGGCACCCCTTTCCGCTTCCCGGCCCCCTGGGGGCGCGGGGCCGCCCGCCGACCGCCGGACCCGGCCCGGTCGGCCCGGGTCCGGCGCAACGAGGTCTTCGGTCGGCGCCCAGGGGCCCCGGGGGGCCGCCTCTCTGGCAAACTTCTCATTCCAGGCATACAGGAATGACCGGGCGGCGTCCGTCGAGCGGTCCGGCCCCGGGAGGCGGGTATGAGCGGTGACGTCGGAGCACGGCTCGGCGCGCGCATCTCCCGCCACCCCACCCGCAACCCCAACGGCACCGTGCTGTCGGCCTGCGCCGTCGTGCTCGGCCTGGCCGCGCTGCCCTTCGGACTCACCGGGTGGGACGACGCCGTCGGCGCACCCGGAAACCGCGCCGCACCGGTCCTGGTCGGCGTGCCCGCGGCCCTGGTGATCGCCGGGTCGATCGCCCTCGTCCTGGCCCTCCTCCACAAGGACGAGGAGTTCATCCTCCACGAGCGCGGAATCCTGCGCCGGAGAGGGAACACCACGAAAGCGGTCGCCTGGGAGGACGTCACCTGGGTCCTCAATAGCCGGCCGGCCGGGCTCAACTCCCTGCAGCGCCGCCTCGGCTACGACGTGTGGTGCTTTGTCGGGTCCCGCAGCGGGACGCTTCTGATCACCGGCCACACCGAAGGCGCGTCGGAGCTGGCCTACACGGTGGAGGTCGGGTACGAGGCGCTCAGGCCCGCCCTGAGGAGCCCCGCGCCCTCACGCCGCCCCGTCGCCGGAACGCTGCTGGCCGCCCCCGGGCTCGTCCTGCTCCTCGTGGGATCGATCGTCATGGACGACCCGGAGACGGCCTCCATCGGGACGGTGTGCCTGCTGTCCGGTGCGTGGTGCTGCGGCCGCGGGCTGCGGCGGCTGTTCCCCTGGCGGAACCCGCGCCCCGGAGCCGGGCAGGGGTGGACCCGTAACGCGTGGGCGGCCGCTCTGCTGAGTGTGTGGGCGCTCGTCCTCGACGCCCTCGGCCAGGGGGTCGCCGAGAGTACGGGCCTGTGGGCGGCCGCCGCGCTCGCTCTGCTCGTGTGGGTGTTCCACGGCTCCTGGCAGGCCGGGCACGTCGCCTACTGGAGGTCGGTCGCACGCGGCCTGCCGCTCCCGCACCGGCGCTGACCGGTGGCATCCCCGCCCCGTGCCCCTCCGTTCAGCCGGTCGCCGCCGGAAGCCGGAGTCGGCCGTCGAACACCTCGGCCACCCGGTCGGCCGCGCCCACGTGGGCCCGGTCGTGGGTGACGAGCACGGTGGCGGTCCCCTGCCCGCGCGTCAGGCGCGCGATCAGGTCGACCACCGCCGCCCCCCGCTCGTGGTCCAAGGCGCTGGTGGGCTCGTCCACCAGCAGCACGGCCGGGTCGTTCATCAGCGCGCGAGCGATGTTCACCCGCTGCCGCTGCCCCCCGGAGAGCTGGTGCGGGCGTCGCTCCGCCTGGTCCGCGAGGCCGACCGCCTCCAGCAGCTCCAGCGCGCGCGGGCGCGCCCGGCGCGGCGGGCGGCCACTGATCTGCGCCATCACCTGCAGCTGCTCGGCCGCCGTCAGCGACGCCAACAGGTTGGGCTGCTGGAAGACGATGCCGATACGGCTCCTGCGCAGCTCGGCCAGCCTCCCCGGCGCCAGCCCCTCCACGCGCTCCCCGTCCACGGCCACGCTGCCCGAGTCCGGCCGGATCAGCGTGGCCGCCACGGCCAGCAGGCTGGACTTGCCCGACCCCGAAGGGCCCACGACCGCGGTCAGCCCGCCGCCGGGCACCTCCAGCGACACCCGGTCCAGGGCGGTCAGCCGCCCGTCGCCGTCGGGGTAGGTCAGGGTGACGTCGTTCAGTTCCAGGCTCATCGTGCGCTCCCCAGGGCGGTCAGCGGGTCGACGGAGGTGATGCGGCGGACGGACAGCGCGGCCCCCAGCGCCCCCAGGGCGACCATCACGGCCGCCGGGGCGAGCACGGTCCCCGGTGTCAGCACGAACGGCACGTCGGAGCCGGACACCGCCGCGCCCAGCGCCGCCGCTGCCGCCGTCCCGGCCGCGGTCCCGCCGACCAGCAGGACCAGCGCCTGCCCGAGGGCGTCGCGCAGCAGTGTCCCCGTAGAGGCGCCGAGCGCCTTGAGGACCGCGACGTCGGGGCCGCGCTGGATGGTCCACACGGTGAAGAACGCGCCGATCACCAGGGCCGAGATGGCGAACAGAAACCCGCGCATGAGCTGCAGGGATCCGTTCTCGGAGGTGTAGGAGCCGATCGCCGCCAGGGAGTCGGCCTTGGTCACGGTCGTGGTCCCGGCCCGCTCGTCGGTGTCCGCGACGGCCGCGTCGGTGTCGGGGCCGCCGTCGGTCGTCAGGGCGATCACGGTCGCGGCCTCGCCGCCGCCGTCCCCACCGCTGGGCCCACTCGGCGGGGCGATGTCCTGCCAGGCCCCGAGGGGCGTCCAGACGACGGGGGTGTGGCTGAAGGAGGCGTCCCCGCGCACCGCCGCGACGGTCAGCTCCCGGCTCGCCAGCGTGACCGAGTCGCCCTCGTCCGCTCCGAGGGCCTCGGCGGCGCCTTCGGAGAGCACCGCGGAATCGTCGCCGACGCCCTCCGGCACCGGCCCCAGGCCCCCTCCCGGACGAACCCCGAACACCGAGACGGCGGTGCTCGCACCGTCCCCGGCCCCGGCCTTGGTGGTGGCGATGCCCAGCGGCTCGGCGCTCTCCACACCGGGGGCCCGCGCCCACTCCCGCCACTGGCTCCCGGTGACGGCCGAGTCGGAGAACGACGGGCCGCCGTCCCCCTCGGCCCCGTCGAAGGCGATCCTGTCGGCAGGCAGCCCGGTGATCGCCGAGACGTTCTCCCGGGCCAGCCCGGCCGTGAGCCCGGACAGCATCCCCACCAGCAGCGTGATCAGCACGATCACCGCGCCGATCAGCGCGAAGCGCCCCTTGGCGAACCTCAGGTCCCTCCAGGCGACAAACATCTGCGGTCGTCCCTCCCGATGCGTGTGACAACCCCTCCACGGTCGTCGCACGCCCCCGGGCGGGGCATCTGGAGGGAGTGGGCTCTTGCGCGCCCGACAGGTGGAGGCCGGTCTCCGACTTTCGACAGATGACGGCGCCGCCCCGCCGGTGCGTCGGGCACCGGCGGGGCGGCAGGGCTGCGGGGCACGAACGCCGGGGGTCCGTCCGGGACCCCGCGTCCGATCAGTCGAACGGCGGCCCGGAGGAGGAGACCACGTGCTTGAGGACCTCGTCCCCGGTGATCCCGACGCTGGTCGAAGGCGCCGGGGAGACGGCGCGCCAGGCCTCCAGGGCCTCGTGCGACTCCCAGTACTCGTAGATGTTCACCCGGGCGGGATCGGTGGGGTCCGGCGATATGGACAGGTCCAGGCACCCCGGGGCCCGGCGCCCCGCCCGCACGATTCCGTCGACGCCTTCGAGGAACCGGTCCCGCTCCGCCGGATCCACGTACACCTTGCCTGCGACGATGACCGTCACCGCACACGTCCCTTCACTCGTGCCCCCTGGGACGGCGGACCGATCCGGGGCAGAGCCGACACATTGCACCCGGTACCGACTTCCCCGGCGTGCGATTCTCATCGCTCCACCGACGCCGGGACGGCGCCCGGCAGCGCCAAGGGGAAGGTCCCCGCGAACCGCGGCCGCACCGGGATCACGGCGTGTCCGTCGTCCCTCGCTGCGCCTCGCGGACCAGTTCGGCCAGGTGCAGGGCGCGACGCTGCGCCCCCTGCCGGATCTGGGTGTGGCAGCTGAACCCGTCGGCCAGCACGCGCACACCCTCCTCGGCCGCACGGACGGCGGGCAGGAGCACGCGTTCTCCCGCGGCGGCGGACACCTCGTAGTGCCCCTTCTCGAACCCGAAGTTCCCGGCGAGGCCGCAGCAGCCGGAGTCGAGCCTGGTGTCGTCCACGCCCATGCGGGCCAGGAGCCGGGCGTCGGCCGTGTCGCCCATGACCGCGTGCTGGTGGCAGTGCGTCTGCCGCAGCGCCCTCACGGGAAGCTCCGGGGGAGCCCAGTCCGGTGCCAGCTCGCCGACGGCCTCGGCGAACGTCCTCGTCATCCCCGCGAGCCGCTCCGCCGCCGGGTGATCGGGAAGCAGGTCCGGCAGGTCGGTGCGGAGCGCGGCCGTGCAGCTCGGTTCGACGCCCACGACCGCGTCCACCTCGTCGAGGAGGGGCGCCAGCGCCTTGAGCGTGCGGCGCTGGACGGCCCGCGCCACGTCGAGCTGTCCCGTGGTGACCCAGGTGAGCCCGCAGCACTGGGTGCCCGGGGCACGGCCACGCGGAACCCGAGTTCCTCCAGGACCTCCGTGGCCGCGCGCAGCGGTCCGGGGTTGAGGGCGTTGCCGAACGAGTCGGTCCAGAGCAGGACGGTGCCGCGCTCCCCCGCGCCGGGCGCCGGGGAATGCCGTCGGAACCAGGTCGAGAAGGACTCCGGGGCGAACGGGGGGATGGACCGTTCGGGGGCGATCCCCCCGAGCCGTTTGAGCAGCCCCGCGGCGGGCGATGCGGTCACCCGGTTCACCAGCCCCGCCACGGGGCGGGCCAGCCGCGCCCACAGGGGAAGCCACCCCATCGAGTAGTGCGACGCCGGGCGCAGCCGCCGGCGGTAGTGGTGGTGGAGGAACTCGGACTTGTAGGTGGCCATGTCCACCTGGGTGGGGCAGTCGTGGCTGCACCCCTTGCAGGACAGGCACAGGTCGAGCGCGTCCCGCACCTCGGCCGACCGCCACCCGTCCTCGATGACGCCGCCGGAGAGCATCTCGCCGAGCACGCGTGCCCGGCCCCGGGTGGAGTCCTTCTCGTCGCCCGTGACCTGGTAGCTCGGGCACATCACCCCCGTGGGGTGCTGCGACCGGCACTTGCCGACGCCCACGCACCTGCGCAGCGCGGCCGCCATGTCGCCGCCGTCGTTGCCGTAGGAGAACACCGGTGTGATGTCCAGCCCCCGGCGCGGCCGGACGCGCAGGTCGGCGTCGACGGGGCGGGGACGGACCACCACCCCGGGGTTCAGCCGGTCCTCCGGGTCGAAGACGGCCTTGAACTCGGCGAACGCCTCGATGACGGTGGCGCTGTACATGAGCGGAAGGAGCTCCCCGCGGGCCCGGCCGTCGCCGTGCTCCCCCGAGAACGAGCCCCCGTGGCGGACGACGAGTTCACCGGCCTCCTTCATGAAGCCCCGGAACTCCTCCGCTCCTCCCTGTGCGGCGAGCGGGAAGTCGATGCGCACGTGCAGGCACCCGTCGCCGAAGTGCCCGAAGACGACGCCGCGCCGACCGCGGCGGCGCATCAGCTCCTGGAACTCCTCCAGGTAGGCGGCCAGGTTCTCGGGCGGGACGGCGGCGTCCTCCCACCCGGGCCACGCCTCGCCGCCGTCGGGCAGGCGGGTGGCGAGCCCGGCCCCGTCCTCCCTGATGCGCCACAGCTGGCGCTGCGCCGACGGCTCGGCCACCACGACCGCGTTCTCGAAGTGCTCGCCGAACCGGTCCAGCAGGGACCGGGCGGCGGCTTCGGCGGCCTCGGCGGTCGGCCCGCCGGTCTCGATGTAGAGCCAGCTCCCGCCCGGCGGCAGCCGTTCGACGGCGTCCAGGTTCTGCGTGCTCTTCCTGCGCGCCGCGTCGACGAGGGCGGCGTCCATCCCCTCCACCGCCAGCGGCCGGCCCTTGAGGAGGGCCGGTGCGGCCCGGGCGGCGGCGACCGCGTCGGGGAAGCCCGCGACGGTGAGGCAGCGGTGCGCGGGCACGCGCACCAGGCGGACGGTCGCCGCCACGACGATCGCACACGTGCCCTCGGTCCCGACCAGCGCCTTGGCGAGGTCGAAGCGGTTCTCCGGCAGGAGGTGGTGCAGCGGGTAGCCGGAGACCTGGCGGGGGAACCGCGCGAGCTCCAGGCGGATGTCGGCGAGGTGGCGGTCCACCAGGGCGCGGAGCCCGGCGAAGACCCGGCCGCGCTCGCCGCCGTCGGCGACGATGGCGTCGATCTCCTGCGCGGTGTGCCGCCCGACGGTCATGCGTGTCCCGTCGGCGAGCACGACGTCCAGCTCGACGACGTTGTCGCTGGTGCGGCCCCAGGCGACCGAGTGGGAGCCGCAGGCGTCGTTGCCGATCATGCCGCCGATCGTGCAGCGGCTGTGGGTGGAGGGGTCGGGGCCGAAGGTCAGCCCGTGGGGTGCGGCCGCCTCCCGGAGGTCGTCGAGGACGACCCCCGGCTCCACCCGCGCCACCCCCTCCTCGGGATCCAGCTCCAGGACCCGGTTCATGTGCTTGGACAGGTCGAGGACGACCCCTTCGGTGATGGCGTTGCCCGCGACGCTGGTGCCGCCGCCACGGGGCACCAGCGGCACCCCGTGGCGGCGGCACACCCGGACCGCCCGGACGACCTCCTCGGCCGTGCGCGGAGTGACCACCCCGGCCGGGACCACCCGGTAGTTGGAGGCGTCACCGGAGTACTGGGCCCGGCGGCCCGCGCCGAAGTCGACGATCGCGTCGGCGTCCGGGCCGAGCTCCCGCCGCAGGTCGCGCTCGCATTCGGCGACGCTGCGGCTCTGACGGACGGCGCCGCTCGGGCTACCGCTGGTCGTCATCGGTGTCCTCCGGTTCCATGGGTGGGCGGCGACCGGGTGGTTACCGGTCGGACTCGGCTTCGGCGTGGGCCCCGGCGGCGTCCGGGTCCTCCTCGGGCGCCCCCGACATGGGGCCGGCTTTGGTCTTGCGGGAGATGAAGCCGTTGAGCGCCAGCACGATGGCCAGCGCCACCGCCCACTGGCCGAGCAGGGTCGCCAGGCTGAACGGGTCGAACGGGTTCCACCAGGTGTCCGGGGCGTACTCGGTGACCGACAGGTAGACCCAGAAGCCCAGGAGCACCGTGAGCAGGACGGGGGCGGCGCCGATGGCGGCCGTCCACCACGCACCGGTGGCGGAGCGGCCGGTCCCGAGGAGCTCGGCGCGGGCCTTGCCGAGCCCGTACTTCAGCATGGCGACGGCGATCAGGAGGCCGCTGACCAGCAGGCCCACGCCCCAGACGAAGTCCTGGTTGCTGAGGACGTCGACGTTGAGCGCCGACGGGACCCCGCCGATGGCCGCCACCGCCACCACGGCCCCGACCGCGACCGGGCGGCGCGCCCCCATGTCCATCAGGTTGCGCGCGGCGAGTTCGGTAAAGGCGATCTGCGTGGACACCGACGCCATGAACAGGGCCAGGAAGAACAGCACGGAGAAGGCCACTCCGCCCGTCATCTCGGGGAACAGCCGGGCGAAGTAGATGAACGCCAGCCCCTGGTTGCCGCCCGCGATGGCCTCGTCGGCGGCCGCGGCCGAGCCCAGCGCGAACAGCGTGCCCAGCACCGCCACACCGGCGAAGAGCGACACGAGGAAGTTGCCGCCGGCCACGGTCAGCGCGTTGCTGACCGCGTTCCGGTTCCTGCGGGAGTAGACGGAGTACGTCAGGTACAGGCCGAAGCCCGCACCGGTGGAGAACGCGACCTGCGAGGCCGCCTCCAGCCACACGCGAACATCGAGGAAGTCGGCTCCGTCGACGGCGAACATGTTGGCGACGCCCTCACCGGCGCCCGGCAGCATGACCGCGCGGACCGCCAGGATCGCCATGATGACGAACAGCGCGGGCAGCGCGATCTTGAGCACGCTCTCGAACCCGCCCTTGAGGCCGCGGGCGACGATCGCGCCGACCAGCGCGATCGCGACGAGGTGGAACCCGATGGTCTGCACCGGGCTGGCGGTGAAGGAGTCCCAGGTCGCCTGGGTGTCCAGGGCGGGGTCGCCGAACGCGCCGGTGAGCGCGTGCACGAAGTACCGCAGCGCCCAGCCGCAGATGACCGAGTAGTAGAACGCGATCCCCAGCGTCACGAGGGTCATGAAGCCCCCCATCCACGCGAACCGCCGCCCCACGAACTCACGGAACGCGCCGATGGTGCCCAGGCGGCTCTTGGAGCCCATGTAGGACTCCGCCATGAGCAGCGGAACCGCCCACACCAGGTTGATGAGGATGCAGGCGATCACGAACGTGCCGCCGCCCCACTCGGCCGCGACCCGGGGGAACCGCCAGATGTTGCCCGCTCCTACGGCCATGCCGATGGAGGCCACCAGGAAGGTGAACCTCGATCCGAATCTCTCAGTGCTCATTGCGAACCTCTGTGTTCTTCAAGGGGGGATGGGGAGGCGCGAGCCCTAAGAGGACCGGACGCGCCCCCTGATTTCCATTGCGGTGCGCACCCGCCGCTCGGCGAGGTGCCGCGCCGCCTCGTGGGAGGTGAGCGCGCCGCGCGCCGCCTCCTCGAGCACGTGGAGCGTGTTGGCCCGCAGCCGCTCCGAGACCGCGGCGCGGATCGGTCCCGGCTCAACCGGGAAGACCGACGACCGCGCCTCCATGGCGTAGGCGGCCGCCACCACGCCGCCCGCGTTGGCGATGAAGTCCGGGACGACGCTGACGCCGCGCTCGGCCAGGACCGCTTGGGCCTTGGGCGTCAGCGCGAGGTTGGCGCCCTCGACGACGACCGACGCCGACAGGTCGCGGGCCGCGGCGACGTCGACCACGTCCTGCCTCGCCGCGGGGATCAGCACGTCCGCGGGCAGGGTGAGCTCCTCCCCGGCGGCCAGGGGCCGGGACCCGTCGACGTGGTGGACCAGGGCGTCGCCCCACTGGGACCGGGCCTGGAGCAGCGCGGGCACGTCCAGCCCGTCGGGCGCGTGGAGCGCGCCTTCGGCCGTGGACACGGCGACGACCCGCGCCCCCAGCTCGTGCAGCCGCTCGGCCGCCGCGGCCCCCACGGCCCCGAACCCCTGCACCACGACGCGCGCGCCGTGAAGGTCCGCCCCGTCGCGCCGGACGGCCTCGTCCACGGCCTCGGCCACCCCGTAGCCGGTGACGCCCCACTGGTCGTAGGGCACGCCGCCCACTTCGCTGGGGCTGCCGACCGCCGCCCCGCGTGCGCCCAGCTCGTCCTGGATGACGGCGGCGTCGTGCTCGGTCAGCCCCATGTCGAGGCCGAACACGTACTCCTCGGGCACCTCGCTGGACAGGGCCCGGGCGAAGGCGCGCAGCACCGCCTCCTTGTCCGCGGAGGCGGGGTCGAACCGGACGCCGGCCTTGGCGCCGCCGAAGAAGAGGTCGACGGCCGCCCACTTCCACGTCATCACCCGGGCCAGGCGCGCCACCTCGGTGACGGTCAGGGCCGGGCCCATCCGGGTCCCGCCCTTGCCCATGCCCCGGGCGGTGTTGTCGATGACCAGGACACCGCGCATGCCGGTGCGGGTGTCGGAGACGGTGACGATCTTCTCCGGCCCCCACGCGTCGGCGTGGGAGAGGTCGTCCAGCCTCATCCGAAGTTCACCCCCTGGGCCAGGGGGAGCTCGGTGGAGTAGTTGACGGTGTTGGTGGCGCGCCGCATGTAGCCCCTCCAGGCGTCCGACCCCGACTCGCGGCCGCCGCCGGTGGTCTTCTCGCCGCCGAACGCGCCGCCGATCTCCGCGCCGGAGGTGCCGATGTTGACGTTGGCGATGCCGCAGTCCGACCCGGCCGAGGCGGTGAACCGGTCGGCCTCCCTCTGGTCGGTGGTGAACACGCTCGACGACAGGCCCTGCGGGACGTCGTTGTGCAGGGCGAGGGCCTCCTCGAAGGTGCTGTAGGTGAGCACGTAGAGGATCGGCGCGAACGTCTCCTCCTTGACGACACCGGTCTGCCCGGGCATGCGCACGATGGCGGGCTCGACGTAGTAGGCGTCCTCCGCGGCGTCGGCCAGGCGCCGTCCCCCGCCCGTGACCACCTCTCCGCCTTCGGCCACCGCCCGCTCCAGGGCGGTGCGCATGGCCGCGTGGGCGCGCTCGCCGACGAGCGGCCCGACGAGGGTGTCGACGGAGAACGGGTCGCCGATGTTCAGGCCCGTGTACGCCTTGGCCAGGCGGGCGACGAGCTCGTCGGCGACGTCCTCGTGCACGATGAGGCGGCGCATGGTGGTGCAGCGCTGCCCGGCGGTGCCCGCGGCGGAGAAGACGATGCCCCGGGCGGCCAGGTCCAGGTCGGCCGAGGGCGTGACGATCGCGGCGTTGTTGCCGCCCAGTTCGAGGATGGCGCGGCCGAAGCGGGCGGCGATGCGCGGGGCGATCTCGCGCCCCATCCGCTCGGAGCCGGTCGCGCTCACCAGGGGCACGTCGGGGCCGTCCACGAGGGGCGCCGCCGCGTCGGCCCCGCCGAGCACCAGCCGGTGGACGCCCTCGGGCGCGCCGGTGTCGGCGATGGCGCGCTCCAGCAGGGCCGTGGAGGCCAGGGCGGTCAGCGGGGTGAGCTCGGAGGGCTTCCACACGACGGTGTCGCCGCACACCAGCGCCACGGCGGTGTTCCACGCCCACACGGCCACCGGGAAGTTGAAGGCCGAGATGACGCCGACGACGCCCAGCGGGTGCCAGGTCTCCAGCAGCTTGTGCCCCGGGCGCTCGGAGGCCAGGGTGCGCCCCTCCAGCTGGCGCGACATGCCCACGGCCAGGTCGCAGATGTCGATCATCTCCTGCACCTCGCCCAGGGCCTCGGAGCCGATCTTCCCGGCCTCGATGGTCACCAGGTCGGCCAGGTCCTGCTTGTGCTCGGTCAGGAGTTCACCGAGCCGCTTGACCAGGGCGCCGCGCACCGGGGCGGGCGTGTCGCGCCAGGCGGGGAAGGCGGTGTGGGCCGTGCCGATCGCCTCGCGTGCGCGGTCCCCGCCGCCCCCGGCCACGGTGAACAGGGTCCGGCCGGTGATGGGCGAGCGGGCCGGGAGGGCGTCGGGGCCGGAGCCCTCGTAGTCGGCCGCTCCGCAGGCGGCCAGGGCACGGCGGGCGCGCTCGGCCAGTTCGGCGGTGCCGGTGAGGGTGTTCTCGGAGATGTCGGACAAGGGGTTTCGCCTTTCTCGGACGGTCATCGGGTGGTGCGGTCGGTGTTCTCGTGCGGTGTTCTCGCGTGGTGCGGTCAGGGCCGCGTGCCTGCTCCCGGCGCGCCGAGCCGTCGGCGCACGGCCTCCAGCGAGCGCTCCCGCTGGCGCGCGTACAGGTCGTAGGGGTCGTGCAGGGGGCGCTCCAGCACGCCGGACATCCACTGGCCGTCCAGCTCGGCGGCCTGCCGGGTGGTGTCCTTGGCGCCGTCGCCGGTCAGGTTCGACTGGAAGATCCCGGCGGCGGAGCGGGGCAGGAAGTCCTCGTAGACGATCGGTTCGGCGTGCACCCACCCCTGGTCGACCAGCTCGGCCAGGGACTCGGGGGGCGGTGCCGCGGCGTCGGGGCGGTCGGCGGCGGTGAAGGTGAAGTAGGCCAGGCCGTCCCGGGCCAGGGCGTGTTCGGACCGGGGGAAGCGGCGTGTCCAGACCTCCGGGGCGACGTCGGCGCGGGGGCGGCCGGTGTCGCGGCGGAGCCGCTCGACCTCGTCCGCGAGGCCGTCGTAGAGGGCGCGGCCCCGCGGTGTGAGCGCGATCCCCCGGGCCTCGACCTCGCCGAAGCGGACCCGCAGCGTCCCCTCGGCCACCGACCCGTCCGCCTCGCGGAACCTGCGGGGTTCGGACAGGGCCTTGAAGGAGGTCTGGCGCAGCAGCACGTCCGGCCCCTCCCAGCGGGGCGGGCCCTGGATGTCGTCGATCATGGTGATCCCGCGCCGCCCCATCCGCGCGTACAGCTCGTCGATGTCGAGCACGCGCGGGGTGAGGTGGTTGATGTGGGTGGTCGTCACACCGCCGATGTCGGCGGCGACGGCGGAGACGCGTTCCAGCTCCTCGTACCAGCCCCGGTCCACCGGGTCGGGGGACAGCTCGAAGCTGCGCACGGCCAGGTCGAGGAAGCGCTCGGCGTCGGCCTGCTCCAGCCCGCCGTCGCGCTCGGCCCGTTCGGCCAGGAGGATCAGCTCGGGCGGGAACAGGCTGCGCCGGGACAGGAACTCCTCCAGGCGCCGCTGCAGGTCGGCGTCGAAGAAGCGGCGGTCGGAGGGGGTGAGCACGGAGGTGAACACGCGGAAGGGGTTGCGTGCGAGTTCGTCCCCGTCGATGGGACGGAACGCGGTGGAGACCACCGGGACGGCGCTGGAGGCCGCCTCCCGCAGGTCGTAGAAGCCGACCGGGTGCATCCCCAGGGCCGCGAAGACCTGCCCCACCTGGCGCAGTTCCCCGGGGGTGCCCACCCGGATCGCGCCGTGCCGTTCGGCGGTGACGCGGTCGATGGCGCCGAGCCGCTGGGCCTGTTCGGGGTCCTTGTCCAGCAGCTCCTCGTTGACCTCGTGGGAGACGTCCACGAGCGTCGTGTACGCGGGGACCTCCGCGCCGTACATGGTGGAAAGCCTGCGTGCGAATTCGGAACGTAGCTGCCAGGGCCGCATGGCGGTCATGCGCTCCCCTCCTCGTAGTGTGTTCGGGGCCGGGTGCTCGGGGCGGGCGGGACTCGGTCAGACCACGTTGAACTCGCGGCGGAGCGGGCTGTCGTCGAACCGGTCGGCGGACATCGCCGACACGTCCACGAACGGCTCCTCGCCCAGGTAGAGGGCGCGGATCACCTCGCCGACCGCCGGGGCCTGGAGGAAGCCGTGGCCGGAGAACCCCGTCGCGTACAGCAGGCGGCCCACCGAGCGGCTCTCCCCGATCAGCGCGTTGCAGTCCGGGGTCATCTCGTACAGCCCCGCCCATCCGCGGTCGATCGGCAGGCCGACCAGGCCGGGGGCGCAGACACGGGCCGCGGCCTCGAAGCCGGCGAGCCACTCGTCGGAGTAGTCGGTGCGGAACCCGTACTCCTGGGCCGGGTCGGACATGCCCAGCATCAGCCCGTCGCCGTTGTTGTGGAAGTACATCGACGTGGAGAAGTCGATGGTGAAGGGGACCCGGGGCGGCCGGGGGCTCAGCGGCCGGGTCATCGCGATCTGCCGCCGCAGCGGCTCGACCGGCAGGTCCACCCCGGCCATCGCGCCCACCGCCTTCGACCAGGCCCCCGCCGCCACGATGACCGTGGAGGTGCGCACCGCCCCTCGGTCGGTCACGACCTCGCGGACGTCGCCCGCGCCGGTGGTCGTGATGTCCACGACGGCGGTGTCCTCGAACAGGCGCACCCCGCGCTCGGCCGCGGTGTTCAGGAAGCCCCAGGCGGCCGCCTCCGGCCGCGCGTGCCCGTCGTCCGGGGAGAACGCCGCGCCGAGGACGCCCTCCCCGCGCACGTAGGGGCACAGGCGCTCGGCCTCGGCGGCGGAGACCATGCGGCTGGGGACGCCCAGGCCGTTCTGCACCGCGACGTTGCGCTCGAACGAGGCGAGGTGCTCCGGCTCCCGCAGCAGGAACAGGTAGCCCACGCGCTCCATCGCGATGTCCGCGCCGGTGGCCTCCCCGAGCCGGGCGTAGGTCTCCAGGCTGCGCGCCCCCAGCGCGATGTTGACCGGGTCGGAGAACTGGGCCCGCACACCGCCGATGGGCTTGCCGGAGGACCCCGACGCCACCCGGTCGCGCTCGATCACGACCACGTCGGTGACGCCCGCCTCGGCGAGGTGGTAGGCGATGCCGGCGCCCATGATCCCGCCGCCGACCACGACGACCTCCGCGCTCTCGGGGAGCCCGGCCCGACCTTCAGCTTGCATGCGTCACCCTCCGGCGTCGACCACACACGAAAAACGGCGACACGGCACGGTGTCCTCGCAGGTGAGAACCGGTGACCCAGGTCACTCTGCCGCCGTGCCCCATAAGGTACGGTCCAGGAAGGAATAGGTCTATCGAATGTTCTTCCGGTCGATCGTTTAGGTTCTCTCGATGGATGTGACGATGGGGCAGCTCCGGGCCCTGCGGGAGCTCGAGCGGTGCGGCACCATGGCCGCGGCCGCCGCGTCGCTGGGCTACACGACGGGCGCCGTCTCGCAACAGCTCGCCAACCTGGAGAAAGCGACCGGAACCGCCCTGACGGCCCGGACGGGGCGCAGGGTCCAGCTCACCCGCGGCGGCATGATCATGGCCGAGCACGCCGAACTGGTGCTCCAGGCGGTGGCCGACGCCAGGCGCGCGCTGGACACCGAGAAGCAGGAGGTGGCCGGGACCGTCCGCGTGGGCACGTTCGCCACGACCGCCGCGGCCCTGCTCGTCCCCACGATCGCCAAGGCCCTGGCGCGGTACCCGAAGCTGGCCGTCACCAGCAGGGAGTTCAGTGTCGACGGGACGGCGGCCGCCGTGCGCGACGGCGAGGTCGACCTCGCCCTGGGGATCGACTACCCCCACGCGCCGATGCCCAGGGAGCCCCAGACGGAGATCGTCCGGCTCCACACCGAACGCTTCGGCCTGGCCGTCGCGGACACCCTGCGCTCACCGTGCGCGGTGTCGCTCGAAAGCGTGCGCGAGTGGCAGTGGATCCTGCCGCCGAAGGACACCCAGTACGCCCGGGCGGTCTACGCGGCCTGTCGGCTGTCGGGCTTCGAGCCGAGGGTGGTGCACGAGGTCACCGACACCCGCACCTCCCTGGAGCTGGCCGCGCAGGGCCTGGGCGTCACCCCTCTGACCTCCCTGATGGAGGACCTCCTGCGCCCCCGCGGGCTGTGCCGGATCGAGCTGGAGGACCGGGTCGAGCGCCACATCGTCCTGGTCCGTCGCGCCCAACCGGTCCAGCCGGTGGCCATCACGGCCCTCACCGACCTGTTCGCCGAGGTCGTCCGCGAGGCGCGCGACCGGTGACCGGGGGGCGGCGCGCGGCCCGGTCTCACCGGCCGCAGCCCCCGGGAGCGCTAGGGTGAGGTCCTCGTGAACCGCTTGACTCCCACCCTCCGTGTGCTCTCCTGGTGCCTGCACCTGCTGGTGGCCGGGCTACTGGCGCTGGTCGCGGGCAGGGCCGTGCTCGACGCGCGCCCCGACGCCGGGGCCGTCGCCGCCGCGGCGGCCGCCACCGGGGCCGTGTACGCGGCCGGGCCGCTGATCCCCCGCGTCGCCGCCTCGCGCCGTGCGTCGGCGGTGTGGCTCGCGGTGCTGGGCGCCGTCTGGGCGGTGCTGCTGGTCCTGTCCGCCGAGGCGGTGTGGCTGGCCTTCCCCCTCTACCTGGTGCAGCTGCACCTGCTCCCCCGCTGGGGCGGACTGGCGGCGGTCGCCGCCACCGCCGTCGCGGCGATCACCGCCTTCGCCGCGCACCAAGGCGGGCTGGCGCCCGCCGTCGCCATCGGCCCTGCGCTGGGCGCGGCGGTCGCCGTGGCGGTGGTGTGGAGCTACCAGGCGATGTACAGGGAGAGCGAGAAGCGGCGGCGGCTCATCGAGGAGCTGACCGAGACACGCGCCGACCTGGCGCGCGCCCAGCACACCGCCGGGGTGCTCGCCGAGCGCGAGCGCCTGGCCCGGGAGATCCACGACACGCTCGCCCAGGGCTTCTCCAGCATCCAACTGCTCCTCAGGGCCGCCCAGCGTGCCCTGCCGGACCGGCCTGAGGCGGCCTCCGCCCACGTGGACCGCGCGCGCGAGGCGGCGGCCGACAACCTCGCCGAGGCGCGGCGCCTCGTTGCGGCCCTCACGCCGCCGGACCTGGAGGGGCGGAGCCTGCCCGACGCCCTGGAGCGCCTGTGCGCCACGGTCTCGGAGCGGCACCCGCTCACCGCGCGCTTCAACCTCGAGGGCACGCCGGTTCCGCTGCCCACTGCGCACGAGGTGGAGCTGCTGCGCATCGCGCAGTCGGCTCTGGGCAACACCGTCCAGCACGCCCAGGCCGCCCGCGCCGACCTCGCCCTGCGCTTCACCGGCGACGGAGCCGCCCCGGAGGCCGTGTTGGAGGTCGCCGACGACGGCACCGGGTTCGACGCCGCCCTGCCGGCCGCGCCCGATCCCGAGGGCGGGGGGTTCGGCCTGGCGGCCATGCGTTCCCGCATACGCGCGCTGGGCGGGTCGTTCACCGTCGACACCGCGCCCGGCCGGGGGACGACCGTCACCGCCCGCCTCCCGGTCGCCCCGGCCGCGGACCCCGCCGCCCCCGAACACGGACCCGGCCGCCGCGAGGACGGCGGCGCAGCAACGGAGAGGCGCCCATGACCCAGGACCCGACCACCCCCGACCCCGTCCGCCTGCTGCTCGCCGACGACCATCCGGTGGTGCGCGCCGGACTGCGGGCGGTCCTGGAGACCGAACCCGGAATCGCGGTCGCGGCCGAGGCCGGGACCGCCGAGGAGGCCGTCGCACGGGCCGCCGATGGCGACATCGACGTCGTCCTGATGGACCTGCGCTTCGGCGGCGGCATGAGCGGGGCCGAAGCGACCGCCGCCATCACCGCGCGCGCGGGCGGCCCGCGGGTCCTGGTGGTCACCACCTACGACTCCGACGCCGACACGCTGCCCGCGATCGAGGCGGGCGCCACCGGCTACCTCCTCAAGGACGCCCCGCCCGAGGAGCTGGCGGCCGCCGTGCGCGGCGCCGCGGCCGGGCGCACCACCCTGGCCCCTTCGGTCGCCGATCGGCTGATGACCCGCCTGCGCACGCCGGGCAACGCGCTCACCCGGCGGGAGATCGAGGTGCTGGGGCTGGTCGCCGAGGGCCTGTCCAACCTGGCGATCGGTGAGCGGCTGCACCTGACCGAGGGGACGGTCAAGTCCCACCTGGCGCACATCTACACCAAGCTCGGCGTGGACTCGCGCACGGCCGCCGTGGCCGCCGCGACCGAAACCGGCTATATCCGCCGTTAGGCGCTCGGCGGCCGCCCGCACGGGTAGAGGATGGGAACGACGGCGGCCCCGCGAGGCCGGGGCCGCGGCCCGACGATGGGGAGTCGCCATGGGTGGTGCGGCCGGTAGGCGTGAGACGACGACGTGTGCGGTGATCGGCGGAGGCCCGGCCGGGATGTTCCTGGCGCTGCTGTTGGCCCGGGCGGGCGTGGACGTGACGGTTCTGGAGAAGCACGGGGACTTCCTGCGCGACTTCCGCGGCGACACGGTGCACCCCTCCACCCTCACCCTGTTGGACGAACTGGGGCTGTGGGAGCGCTTCTCCGCGATCCCGCAGAGCCGCCTCGAACAGGCGGTGCTGCCGGTGGGCGACGGCGAGCAGGTGACCGTCGGCGACATCCGGCGGCTGAAGGTCCCCCACCCCTACATCGCGATGGTGCCGCAGTGGGACCTGCTCAACCTGCTGGCGGAGGCGGCCTCGGAGGAGCCGTCCTTCACGCTGCGCATGAAGACCGAGGCCACCGGGATCATCCGGGAGCGCGGCGCGATCCGCGGGGTGCACACCCGGGGGCCCGAGGGCGACGGCGAGCTGCGCGCCGACCTGGTGGTGGCCTGCGACGGCCGGGACTCGCTGCTGCGCCGCTCGGCGGGGCTCGCCGCCCGCGAGCTGCCGGTGGACATCGACGCCTGGTGGTTCCGGCTGCCCGGCGCCTCCCCCGCCGGGGAGGCGCTGACGCCCCGGCTGGAGAAGGGCCGGATGATCGTGGTCATCCCCCGCGAGGGGTACATGCAGATCGCCTACCTCGGGCCCAAGGGCACCGACGCGCAGTTGCGGGAGCGCGGCATCGAGGCGTTCCGCGAGGACGTGGCGCGGCTGCTGCCGGACGCGGCCGACCGGGTGGGCGAGCTGCGCTCGATGGACGACGTCAAGCACCTGAACGTGCAGGTGAACCGCCTGCCGGTGTGGTACCGGCGGGGGCTGCTGTGCATCGGCGACGCGGCGCACGCGATGTCGCCGGTGGGCGGTGTGGGCATCAACCTCGCGGTGCAGGACGCGGTGGCGGCGGCGACGCGGCTGGCCGAGCCGCTGAAGGAGCGGCGGGTGTCGGTGGGCGACCTGCTCGCGGTGCAGCGGCGGCGGTCGCTGCCGACGCTGGTCACCCAGGGGTTCCAGCTCACCATGCACCGCACGGTGGTCGACCCGGTCCTGCGCGGCGAAAGGGAGGGCCCGCCCCAGCTCCCGGTGAACCTGCTGAGGAACTTCGCCCCGGCCTCGCTGCCGCTGGCCTACGCCATCGGTGTGGGCGTCCGCCCCGAACACGCCCCGCCCTTCGCCCGCCGGGAGGGATGACGCGGAGCCGTCCGGCGCCTCCTCTTCCGCAGGGCTTCCGAGGGGGGCGTGCCGGAACGGGGCCACCGTTCCGGCA
>NZ_JAQFWP010000009.1 GCF_027706745.1 Nocardiopsis suaedae
ACCACCCGCCGCCCGGCCGGGGTTCGTCAGCGGGGCACCGGCCGAGCCGCCCGCCCACCCGCACCGCGAGGAACCCGCCGCTCGGCAAGCAGGGCCGGGGAACCGCCCCGCTCATGCCGTCGCCGCCCATTCCGCCCCCTTCCGCCGCTCCTATTGCGTCAAATGGGTTTGATGTATTCTGGCTCACATGGATCCCACGGTCCCGGAGCCGCCGGTGTTCGTCGAGCTCGCCGCCCATCCGCTGCGGTGGCGGCTGCTCGCCGTGCTGGCCGGGGGTGACCGACGGGTGCGCGAGCTGGCGGAGGGCGTCGGCGAGCCGCAGAACCTGGTCTCCTACCACCTGCGCCGCCTGCGCGCCGGGGGCCTGGTGGCCGCGCGGCGCAGCGGCCACGACGGCCGCGACACCTACTACCGGCTCGACCTGGAGCGCTGTGCCGGGGAGCTGGCCGCCGCCGGCGGCGCCCTGCACCCGGCCCTGCGCATGGTGCCGCCGGTGCCGCCGGTGCCGCCGGACCCGTCGGCGGTCCCGGAGCTCCCCGACCCGCCGCGGGTGCTGTTCGCCTGTACCGGCAACAGCGCCCGCTCGCCCATCGCGGCGGCGCTGATGCGCCGCAGCACCGGCGGACGCGTCGCGACGGCCGACGCCGGGTCGGCCCCGAAGGAGCGCGTCCACCCGGCCGCCGTTCGTGTGCTGCGCGAGCGGTACGGCATCGACATCGCCGAACGGCGGCCCCGGCACCTGGACACCCTGGCCGGCCGCCGGTTCGACTACGTCGTGACCCTGTGCGACCGCGTGCGCGAGGTCTGCCCGGAGTTCCCGGGGCGGCCGCGGAGGATCCACTGGAGCGTGCCCGACCCCGCCCCGGCCGCCGGCCGGGGCGCGGACGGGGGCGCGGACAGGAGCGCGGACGGGGGGTTCGCGCGGACGGCGGCCGAGATCGAGGCCCGCGTCCGGCACCTGCTGCCCGTGCTCATCGACCAGCCCCACCCGGAGGTGCGGTCATGACCGCAGAGACCGACCACGCCAGCGTCCGCTACATCGTCGACGACGTCCAGGCGGCCGTCACCTTCTACACCGCCCACCTCGGCTTCGAGGCGGGCATGAGCGCGGCGCCCGCCTTCGCCGAGGTCACCCGGGGGCGGCTGCGGCTGCTGCTGTCCGGCCCGGCCAGCTCCGGCGCCCGAGCGACGCCGGAGGACGCCGCCGCCACCGGCGGGCGCAACCGTATCCACCTCATCGTCGACGACCTGTCCGCCGAGATCGACCGCCTTGCGGCCGAGGGCCTGTCCTTCCGCAGCGAGGAGGTGTCGGGGCCGGGCGGGCGCCAGATCCTGCTGGCGGACCCGGCGGGCAACCTCGTCGAGCTGTTCGAGCCCGCCAGGCGGCCCGCGTCGGCCACCGCCTGACCGTCTGGGCCCCGGGGTACGCCGTCGGACGGGAGCCGCTGGACCCCGTCCGACGCGTCGGCGCCCCCGCGGATCAGCGGGAGCGGCCGTAGTCGCGCACGACGAACGAGCCGTCCCCACCGAGGTCCACGGAGGCCACGTGCCCGTACGGGCGCTCATCTCCGTAGCCGACGTACCCGGACCAGTACTCGGTGGCCGCCTCGTCCTCCCCGTCGGGGACGACCGCCTCGGCGAGGAGCATCCCCTTGCCCGCCTCCCGGAGCTCGACCGTGTCGCCGGGGGAGAGGCCCTCGCCTCCGGCCCGGACGCGGTACGGGTCGCAGACCTCGATCCACAGTCCCGCGCCGGTCGAGTCCAGGGCCGAGGCGACCGTCTCGCATTCGGTCCCGGCCGCCTGGGCCGCCGAAACCGGCGCCATCGCCAGCACGGCGGCACCGGCCGCCGTGCCCGCCCGCAGGAGCATCCGCATGTCGACTACCCTCCGAATTCATGTGCGCACTGAACGCATTCAAAGGTGCCCCTGCTGTGGCCTGCGAAAACCCGCGGGCGGAGGAGTGGGAGGGCCGTCGCCTCAGCCGCCCGTGCCCTGGCGGGCCTCCAGCGCGGCCACGCCCGCCTTGCACGCCTTCACCAGTTCGCGGTGGTTGCGCAGGCGCTCCAAGACCCCGAACGGCGCCACCTCGCCCATCGGTTCCCCCTCCGCCTCCTCCACGGACAGCCGGCCGCCCGTCAGCGTCCCGGCCCGGTGCCACCGCTCCCACCGCTCGAAGTCGGGGCTGTGCCGGTGCCCGAACACCAGCGCCCGCTCCCCGCGCCCGTCCGGCGGGGAGCCGTCCAGGAGGCGGACCGGCGCCGGGTCCGCGCCGCCCCGGGGCCAGGCGTCCGCGGTCACCACGTCCACGCGGGGGTCCTCAGCGGAGCCCCGCGCGGGGCGGACCAGTACCGCGTCCCCGGGGGCCGACCGCACCGGCAGCTCCCGCTCGGACTCCACGCGGGACAGCACGACCACCACGCGCGGCAGCCACCACCAGTTCTCCCGCTGGGCCATCAGGCTGTCGGCGCGCAGCCGCGTCGGCGGGTGCTTCACGAGCTCCTGGGGGAGCAGGTGCTCGGTGAACAGGCTCCCGTCGGCGTCGGCCACCACCTCGACGGGGCCAGCGGCCGCCATCCCCGGCGCGCCGCCGTGCCGCTCGGAGGTCAGCGCGAACGCCGCCCTGCCCGAGGTCAGGGTGTCGGCCGTGGCCAGGTGGGCCGCGGGCAGCGCGGCGCACGGGCGCCCGTCCAGGACCAGCGGCACCACGGGGATCCCGACCGGGCCCGTGGGCCCGGTCCAGCACAGCTCCCCGGTGACCGCCCGCCGCCAGGCGCCGGAGATGTCATCTGGAGCCGTCATGCAGGTCACGCCTTTGTAGTGATCGGGATCTCATGCTAACTTCTGGTGACTTTAGTCGATCTTGACACGTTTCGTGACAAATCGACGCCTCCGCTCCCAGCCACCCCCTTGCGGCGCACCCCGAAGGACCGTCGAATCAAGGGGAACGAACCGCGGACAGTAAGGATCCCTACAATGCCGGCAGTCGTCGTGCTGGTCGCCGCCCTGGCGATCTTCGCGCTGGGCTACAGGTACTACTCGGCCTACCTCTCCAAGCGCGTCTTCGCGCTGGACCCGGCGTTCACCACCCCCGCCCACGCCTACAAGGACGGCGTGGACTTCGTCCCCACCAACAAGCACATCGTCTTCAGCCACCACTTCATCTCCGTCGCCGGCGCCGCCCCCATCGTCGGCCCGGCCGTCGCGGTGTTCTGGGGGTGGGGCCCGGCCCTGGTCTGGGTGGTCCTGGGCACCGTCTTCGCCGCCGGCGTGCACGACTTCGGCGCCCTCGCGATCTCCGTGCGCCACAAGGCCAAGAGCATCGGCACCCTGGCCAGCGAGGTCATCGGCCCCCGCTCGCGCTCGCTCTTCCTGGTCATCATCTTCTTCCTGCTGACCCTGGTGAACGCGGTCTTCTCGGTGGTCATCACCAACCTGTTCATCGGCACCCCCGAGGCGGTGCTGCCGGTGCTGGTGACCATCCCGCTGGCGATCGCCGTCGGCCAGTGGGTCTACCGCCGCCGCACCGCCGCGCTGCTGCCCTCGATCGTGGCCCTGGTGATCATCTACGCCTGCATCCCGCTGGGCCAGACGTTCCCGATCACCGCCGACCCGCTGGCCGGGCTGCTCGGCGTCGAGCCGCGCATGGTCTGGATCGTGCTGATCTTCGCCTACGCCTTCCTCGCCTCGCGCCTGCCGGTCTGGCTGCTGCTCCAGCCGCGCGACTACGTCAACCAGCAGCAGATGCTGGTCGCCCTGCTGCTGATCCTGCTCGGCGTCGTGGTCGGCATGGACACCATCGCCGCCCCGGTCGTCAACGACGTGCCCGAGGGATCGCCCAACTGGTTCCCGCTGCTGTTCATCACCGTGGCCTGCGGCGCCATCTCCGGCTTCCACAGCCTGGTCTCCTCGGGCACCACCTCCAAGCAGCTCGACAAGGAGACCGACGCCCGCTACGTCGGCTACATGGGCGCCATCGGCGAGGGCAGCCTGGCCCTGTGCTCGATCCTGGCCTGCACGGCCGGCGTGGTCATCGTCGGCGACCAGGACTGGTCGGCGCTCTACGCCGACTGGGAGACCGCCTCGGCCGGGGCCACCGGCAACTTCGTCAACGGCGTCGCCGGGTTCGCCTCCAACCTGGGCATCCCCGCGGCCACCGCCACCGTGTTCGCCGCCGTGGTCGTGATCAGCTTCGCCGCCACCACCATGGACACCGGCGTGCGCCTGCAGCGCTACATCGTGCAGGAGATCGGCGAGATCGCGAAGATCCGCCCGCTGGCGCGCAACCTCACCCTGGCCACCGTGGTCGCCACCCTGGTGCCGCTGGCGCTGGCGATGATCCCCGGCGACTTCGCCTTCGGCACCCTGTGGCAGCTCTTCGGCACCACCAACCAGCTCACCGCCGGGCTGGCGCTGGCCGTCGTGGCCGTGTGGGTCACCAAGAAGTCCCGCAACCCGGTCGCCGTGCTCGTCCCGCTGGTCTTCCTGATGGTGATGACCTCCTGGGCGCTGATCACCAACCTCCTGAAGTTCGCCACCTCCGAGCAGCTCATCGACCGGGTGCTGCTGGCGCCGCTGGACGCGGTGATCTTCGTCGTCGCGCTCTGGCTGATCGTCGAGGCCGGCATCGCCTTGTGGAAGGCGTGGTCCGCGCGCCGCGAGGCCGGCGGCGGCGCACCCGCGCCCCGGCCCGCCGGCGAGGACGAATCCGCCGGTACCGAGGCCTGAGGCAGACGGGAGGCCCAAGGTGACGGGTGCGCGCTTCGAACGGCTGCGTGCGGCCTGGCGCAAGGTGGAGGAGTTCCACACCGCCTGGTTCGACACGCGCTGGCGCCACGTCATGCGCCGCGAGGCGCGCACCCAGCAGGACACGCTGCGGGCCCTGATGCTCCTGGAGACCCTGGGGGTGGAGGGGCCGGTGGCCTATGAGACGCTCGACCTCGTCCCCTACATGGTCGCCGACCTCCACGAATGGCACCAGCGGATGGGGCGTGAGGAGTTCGGCGACCCAGGGGTGTGCTGTTGAACAGGGGCGAGGGCCCAGACGGTGGCGGGACGCACGAGCCGCCCATCGTCTTCTTCGGCGGCAAGGGCGGCGTCGGCAAGACCACCATGGCCGCCGCGTACGCCCTCAAGTGCGCCGACGCCGGACTGCGCACGCTCGTCGTCTCCACGGACCCCGCCCACTCCCTGGGCGACGCCCTGGAGGCCCGCCTGGGCGACAAGCCCGTGAAGGTCACCGACACCCTCTGGGCGCGCGAGCCCGACGCCGACGCCGCCGTCAAGCGCCGGATCGGAGAGGTCACCGACGACGCCTACCGCGCGCTGCCCCGCGACATCATGCCCGCGGTCTCCCGCCACCTGGAGCACGCCGCCTCCAGCCCGGGCATGGCCGAGTCGGCCCTGGCCGACCTCCTCATGGACACGATGGCGGAGGTCCCCGGCTCCTGGGACCGGCTCGTCGTCGACAGCGCCCCCACCGGGCACCTCCTGCGGCTGCTCGCCCTCCCCGAGCTCCTGACCCCCTGGGTGCGCGGCCTCGCCCGCCAGCGCGAACGCGTCCTGGACGCCGACCGCCTCGCCGCCGGGATCGTCGGCGGCCCCAGCGAGGCACCCGACGACCCCCTGCTGGAGAAGCTGCACGCGCGCCGCCGCAAGCTGGAGCGGGCCGCCGAGCGCCTCCGGGAGGACGCGTGGGTGCGCCTCGTCCTGATCCCCCGGCGCATGGTCCTGGCCGAGACCGAGCGCGCCGCCGACCAGCTCGCCGAAGCCGGGTTCCGCCTGGGGCCCACCGTCATCAACCAGGTCCCCGACGCCCCCGCCCCCGGGCCGCTCGAGGCGGCCCGCCGACGCTTCGCCGGGATCGGGGCCGTCGAACTGGCCCTCGCCCCCGGCGAGCCGACCGGCCTGCCCGCGCTGCGCGCGCTGGCCGCGCACGTGTGAGCGGGGCCCCTCCCGCCCGTGCCTGAAGGCACCCCTCCCGCACCCGCCTGAAATGGGCCGGTCGGCCCCGCCCCACGCGGGGAAAGACCCCAGTAAAGGGTTTCGGACGCTGAGAATCCGCCAGAGGTGGGACCGGTAGGCTCGGAACGGGGAACTCTGGAGGTGGGGTGGCGAACCGTACGAACGCGCCGGGCGACCGCGTGTGGACGATTCCGAACATGCTCAGCATGCTCAGGCTGCTCGGCGTGCCGCTGTTCCTGTGGCTCGTCCTGGTCCCCGAGGCCGACTGGTGGGCCCTGGGCGTCCTGGCGTTCGCCGGACTGTCGGACTGGCTCGACGGCAAGATCGCGCGCGCGTGGAACCAGACCAGCAGGCTCGGTACCGTGCTCGACCCGATGGCGGACCGGCTCTACATCTTCGCCGCGGTCCTCGGCCTGGTCGTCCGCGGCGTCGTGCCCTGGTGGCTGATGGCCGTGCTGGTGCTGCGCGACGTGCTGATGATCGGGTCGCTGCCGGTGCTGCGGCATTTCGGGTACGGGCCGCTGCCGGTCAACTTCGCGGGCAAGGCGGCGACGCTGTGCCTGCTCTACTCCTTCCCGCTGCTGTTCGTCGCCGGATACGGCGGAATCGTCGGCGATGTCGCCCGCGTCACGGGTTGGGCGTTCGCACTGTGGGGAACTGCTATCTACTGGTGGGCCGGACTGCTGTACGCGGTCCAGGGCCAGAGCCTCATCAGGCGGGCCCGGCGGGCCGACCGCGCGCTCGCGCAGGGGAACGGCCCCGGTGGCGGCGCGGCGGCCACGCGCGGCGCATCCGGGGCCCGCGAGGGCGAGGAGCCGACGGCCGCGGGGCCGGACTCCCCGTCCTCGGGTGACCCGGGGCCACCCCGCAGTGACAGGAAGGGAGCGACTTCCTCGCCATGAGAGCACGCCCGAGGGCGTACCAGCGACCGACCGGGGGCAGGACCAGCGACGAGCGACACAGACCGGGCGCGGACAGGCGCACCGCCCCGGCGGACCGGAGGTGCCCCAGATGAAGGCCGTCGTCATGGCGGGCGGTGAGGGGACCCGCCTGCGCCCCATGACCGCGAACCAGCCCAAGCCGCTGCTGCCCGTGGTCAACAAGCCGATCATGGAGCACGTGCTGCGGCTGCTCAGGCGGCACGGCTTCGACGAGACCGTCGTGACCGTGCAGTTCCTGGCCACCCTCATCCGCAACTACTTCGGCGACGGCGAAGAGCTGGGGATGAAACTGCACTACGTGGCCGAGGAGGTGCCGCTGGGCACCGCCGGCAGCGTCAAGAACGCCGAGGAGCACCTGCGCGGCGAACCGTTCATCGTCATCTCCGGTGACGCGCTCACCGACATCGACCTGAGCGACATGCTGCGCTTCCACCGCGAGAACGGGGCCATGGTCACCATCGGCCTCAAACGCGTGGCCAACCCCCTGGAGTTCGGCATCATCATCGTCGACGACGAGGGGCGCGTGCAGCGGTTCCTGGAGAAGCCCACCTGGGGGCAGGTCTTCTCGGACACCGTCAACACCGGCATCTACATCATGGAGCCCGAGGTCCTGGAGCGGGTCGCCGACGGCGAGGTGGTGGACTGGTCCGGCGACGTCTTCCCCGAACTCCTCAAGGAGGGCGAGCCGCTCTACGGCTACATCGCCGACGGCTACTGGGAGGACGTGGGCACCCACGAGTCCTACCTCAGCGCCCAGGCCGACGTCCTCAAGGGCCTCGTGGACGTGGAGATCGACGGGTTCGAGGTCTCGCCCGGGGTGTGGGTCGGCGAAGGCTCCGAGGTGGACCCCGAGGCCGTCCTCAAAGGGCCCCTGTACATCGGCGACTACGCCAAGGTGGAGGCCGGGGCGGAGCTGCGCGAGTACACCGTGCTGGGCAGCAACGCCGTGGTGCGCTCGGAGGCCTTCCTGCACCGCACCGTCGTCCACGACAACGTGTACGTGGGCGCCTCGACCAACCTGCGCGGGTGCGTCGTCGGCAAGAACACCGACGTGATGTCCGGGGCCCGCATCGAAGAGGGCGCCATCATCGGCGAGGAATGCGTCATCGAATCCGAGGCGTACCTCTCCAACGACATCAAGGTGTACCCGTTCAAGACCATCGAGGCCGGGGCGGTCGTCAACACCAACGTCATCTGGGAGTCGCGCGGCCAGCGCTCGCTGTTCGGGCCGCGGGGCGTGTCCGGCCTGATCAACGTCGAGATCACCCCCGAACTCGCCGTCCGCCTGGCCAGCGCGTACGCCACCACCCTCAAGAAGGGGTCGGTCGTCACCACCTCCCGGGACGCCTCCCGGGGCGCGCGCACCCTCAAGCGCGCGGTCGTCAGCGCCCTGACGGCGGGCGCGATCGACGTGCGGGACCTGGAGGCCGTCCCGATGCCGGTGGCCCGCTACAACACCTCCCACAGCGGCGTCAGCGGCGGCATCGCCATCCGCACCACGCCCGGCGACCCCCAGTCGGTGGACCTGGTCTTCCTGGACTCCAGCGGGGCCGACCTGTCCCCGGCGGCCCAGCGGAAACTGGAGCGGGTCTACTCGCGCGCCGAGTTCCGCCGCGCATTCCCCGGCGAGATCGCCGAGCTCTCCTTCCCCTCGCGCAGTGTCGAGGGGTACACCCAGGAGCTGCTGCGGCGCATCGACACCTCCGGCATCGACGAGGCGGAGATGAAGGTCGTCGTCGACTGCGCCGGGGGCACGGGGGCACTGGTGCTGCCGTCGCTGCTCGGCAAGGTCGGCGCCGAGGTGATGACGCTGAACAACCGGCTGGACGAGGCCTCGCCCACCGACACCCTGGCCAAGCAGATGCGCGACCTGCAGCACCTGGGGGAGCTGGTCAGGTCCTCCAAGGCCGACTTCGGGGTGCGCTTCGACCCGGTGGCCGAGCGGCTGTCCATCGTCGACGAGAACGGCGAGCTCGTCGACAACGAGCGCGCGCTTCTGGTCGTGCTGGACCTGGTGGCCGCCGAGCGCGGCGGGGGACGGGTGGCGCTGCCGGTGACCACCACCCGCGTCGCCGAGAGGGTGGCCCGCTTCCACGGCGTCGAGGTGCAGTGGACCCCCACCGCCACCGACGAGCTCACCAAGGCGGCCAAGGCCGACGACATCGTCTTCGCCGGGGACGGGCGCGGCGGGTACATCCTGCCGGAGTTCTCGCGCACCTCTGACGGGATCGCGGCGTTCGTGCGGCTCCTGGGCCTCGTCGCGCGCACGCGGCTGTCGCTCGGCCAGATCGACCGGCGCATCCCGCAGGCGCACCAGCTGCGCCGCTCGGTGCCCACTCCCTGGGCGGTCAAGGGCAGCGTGATGCGGGCGGTGGTGGAGGCCGCGGGCGACCGCGAGGTCGACACCACCGACGGCGTCCGGGTGGTCGAGCCGAACGGCGACTGGGCCCTGGTGCTGCCCGACACCGCTGAGGCGGTCACCCGGATCTGGGCCGAAGGGACCGATTCGGACGCGGCCCAGCGGCTCCTGGACGCGTGGGGCGCGGTCGTGGAGCGCGCCGAAGGGTAGAGCGGAATCGGCCCCGGTGGCGGCGGTGCGGACGGCTTGCGGGCCGTCCGCACCCCGCGGCCGGAGTCGGCCGAAATCCGTTGCGGCTCAGGGCCCGCGGGCGCTCCGGCGGGGGCTGGATATGGTTTAGAGTCGAGTGTTCCCGCAACACTGGCGACGCGGGCGGGGCCCACCGGACGGACGCCTCGGGGAAGGAGGAGGACGCCGAGGGCGATCCGGGAACACCGGCGAGCACCTTCTACGTTGCCAGGGAGGGAGAGCCTGGGAGGTGAGCGGCTCCGGCCGCCAGGCAGACCCGACCAGCAGCCGATACGAATCTGAGCACCGCCCCCGTGCGGTAGGAGGCCGAGCCGACCTATGTCGAGCGTTAACTGCACGCAGTGCGGTCACGCCGTTGCGGATGATGCCCGTTTCTGCTCCAACTGTGGGACCCCCCTGCACCGGGGCGGACAAGAGCCCGCCCGGGCCGGTGAGCGCCGCGACTCCGTCGGCGAGACCACGTCGACCATCTCCATCGCCGGCATCCAGGCCCTGGAGGCCGAGACGGACGCCGCCGAGGAGGCGCCCGCGGAAACGGGCAACGTGGACGCGCTCCCGCCCGGCACCGCGCTGCTCGTGGTCAAGCGGGGTCCGAACGCCGGCAGCCGCTTCCTGCTCGACTCCGACGTCACCACCGCCGGGCGCCACCCCAACAGCGACATCTTCCTCGACGACGTCACCGTGTCCCGCCGCCACGTGGAGTTCTTCCGCCGCGGCGACGGCTTCGGGGTGCGCGACGTGGGCAGCCTGAACGGCACCTACGTCAACCGCGAGCGCATAGACGAGGCGGAGCTGGGCGGCGGCGACGAGGTGCAGATCGGCAAGTTCCGGCTGGTGCTGCTCACCAAGCCGCGGCGCTGACCAGGGGGCCGTCGGGGGGCGCCGCCGGGGTGCCCAAGGGGCCGGGCGCCGCAGGTTTGCGCCCGCCCCCGACCGGACAGCCTTGTAAACGAAGACCGTCGGCAGCGGCGCGGAGCGGCCCCCGGCCCCAGGGCGCCCGACCGGGGGCGGCGGCCTCGCCCGTAGGGACGGAAACGACAGCACAGCCGGGCCGGTGCCCATATCCGGTACACCAGTCGTGGGGACGGAGCCGCAGTGAAGCACATGGAGGTCGTCGGCGTCCGGGTCGAGATGCCCTCGAACCAGCCGATCGTCTTGCTGAAGGAGACCGGCGGCGAACGCTACCTGCCCATCTGGATCGGGGCGGTGGAGGCGACGGCGATCGCGCTGGCCCAGCAAGGGGTCACCCCCGCGCGCCCGCTGACCCACGACCTCTTCCGCGACGTCCTCGAGGCCCTGGACGCGACGCTGGACACCGTCAACATCACCGCCCTGGACGACGGCATCTTCTATGCCGAGCTGGTCTTCTCCAACGGCGTCGAGGTGAGCGCGCGCCCCTCGGACTCCATCGCCCTGGCGCTGCGCACCGGAGCGACGATCTACGCCAAGGAAGAGGTCATCGACGAGGCGGGCGTCCCCATCCCGGACGAGCAGGAGGACGAGGTGGAGAAGTTCCGGGAGTTCCTGGACACCATCTCCCCTGAGGACTTCGGCCGCACCACCTGACAGGTCGGTCGGCGGGCCTGCGACTCGCGGACGCCGATTCTCCGCCGCCGTGTCGCCGCTCGATGGAGGGCACATCTGGGGCAGAGCCCCCAAGCCCTTGTGTCCCCGCCGTCTTCAGGGCTCGCTTTGGGAAACACGGCATAAAAACCGCGGCCTGATGGGGCAAACCGCCTCCGTCCGCCATTGAAAGCGCGTCTAATCGGAGAGACCACCACGGTGTTCCAACGGTATCTCCGAGGAGGCCGCCATGGCTCCCGACGCCCCCACCCCTCCTCCTGCGGCACCGGCCGCCCAGCAGCAGACCGGCGGAAGGACACGCTGGCTGTTGCCGACCGGCATAGGCGTGGCAGGCCTCCTGGTCGGTTTCGCCGCCGGCTGGCTCGGCCACCAGGCCTACCTCGTCCACACCATCGAGCAGGCGTTCGGCGGTCTCGGAGAGGACATCTCCGAGGGCATGCCTGCCGAAGAAGGCGAACCCGCCGAAGAGGGCGATCCCGTCGAGCAGCGGGCCGATGAAGGCCCCTCCGCGCCGACCGAGGAGTCGGACACCGACGGCGTGCACGAGTACAGCGACGCCGCCCTGGGCGAAGGCGAGAGCGGTTTCACCGACACCTCGACCGACACGTCCTACGAGGCCAGGGAAGGCGCCGTGTACGTCCCTGTGGTGGTCACGGCGGAGAACGTCACCGATGCCGAGACGATCCCCGGCTACGAGGAGGTCTTCGCCTATGACGCCGATGGCGTGCAGTACACCTCCTCCATGTCGACCGGCGAGGGTGCGGGCTATGGCCTGAGTCCCGGATTGTCGGCTTCGCTCACCTACCACTTCGAGGTTCCCGAAGGCACGGAGCTGGAGTGGATCACGATCCAGGACGAGGACGCCGCGTTCGAGGGCCGGACAGAGGTTGCGGCGCTCAAGCTGTCTTGAGATTCGCAAACCGTCCTGAGACGTCGGCCTCGGCCCTGGTCGGGCCGCACCACGATGGGGTGATCAAGAAAGGGAGCGAGCCGGTCGGTCGTCAGTTGGGTTCCGGGGGGGGGATCCCGCACCGGCTTCCGAGGGTGGACCGAGATCCGCCCGAAGGGCGAGGTCGGCCGCCCCTCAATGCGGCCCAGGAGGCCAGGTCGCGGGGTCCGCGGTCGTCGTCGCCCGGGGGACGCTGTTCGTTGAGCAGCGCCGCCCCCGGCGCGGAGCCGGGGCGGCGCTGGAGAGGCGACCGGGCCTGCCGGGTCCGGGATCAGTCGGTGCGGAAGTCGGCGACATGGATCGGGGACGGGGTGGTGCCCGTGCTCGGCTCCTGGTAGAGGACCGAGAACCGGCCGGTCTCGCGGACCTCGTCGTCGTCGACCAGGATCTCGCCGAAGGCGCCGAGGCCGTCGTGCACCTTCGTCCAGTCCGTCCAGCCGCTCTCCGCGCTCGCCGCCATGATCCTGCCGCCGGGCATGACCACGTAGGCGTCGTCGTCGCCGTCCAGGACCAGCTTGGAGCGCCCGAAGGCGTTCAGCGGCTCGGGGATCTCCCTCTTGTGCCATTCCCCGGCGTCGTCGCGGTAGAGGTGGAAGGCGTACCCGTTCTCCCGCCGGTCCTCGGTGAAGTCCGAGACGCACTGGGTGAACCGCCCCGGTACGTAGCTGATCACCACGTGCGGGTTCCCTTCCGCGTCCACGTTCTGCGCCTCTTGGTTGAGCAGGGCGTGGTCGGCCGAGAGCGGGTCCACCACGTGGCCCGGCGTGTTCACCGACAGCATCCGGCCCCCGCCGGTGACCGCGGCGGTGGCGCCGTCGTCGGTGTGCCAGGTGCGGCCCTCGTCGTCGCTGTAGACGTACCCGGTGTCGTGGTTGGTGACGTTGCCGGGGCCGCAGGCGATGTCCCCCGACCGCTCGCGCCAGGTGAACGAGGCGTGCAGGCGCCCGTCGGCGTCGTAGTCGATGCCGTGGAGGTACAGGTTGCGCCGCTCGCTCGTGCCGCCGTGGTCCCGGTAGGTGCCGGTGGCCGACGTCCAGGGCCCGAGCCTGGTCCATTCGCCGTCGCGGTACTCGGCCAGCTCCATGGTGCCGTTGCCGGAGACCCCGTTCCGGAAGCTGAGCTGCAGCGCCCCCGAGGGGCTCTGCACGAACCGCGGGTAGGTGAAGGTGCCGACGTCGACGCCCTCCAGGTCGCGCTGGACGCCGCCGAAGGCGTCCGCCGTCCACTCCGAGGCGGGGGCGTCGGCGAGCCCGGCCTCCGAGCGGAAGTAGTACACGGTGCTGGAGTGGGTGTCCAGGGCGGCGTGGATGCGGCCGTCCTCGGGGGAGACGCCGAGGGAGATGGTGTTGTGCGAGTCGTCGATCGACAGGGAGTGGGGCAGGACGACGCTCTCCCAGTGGCCCGTCCCGCCGCCGGAGGCGACGGTGCGCCGGGCGATGACCGGTGACCGGTCGGCGGTGTACCAGGTGGCGTACTGGTACCGGCCATGGGTGAGGATCGCGTCCTGCTGGTACGAGGAGTTGTTGACCAGGCCGTCGTAGGAGACGAAGTAGAGGGCCTGCTCGTCCAGGACGGTAGCGCCGGCGGGGGTCAGGCCGGGTGCGTCCTGGGCGGCGTGCGCGGGGGCCTGCAGCAGGACGGCGGCGACGGGGGCCGCGGCGGCCGCGGCCAGGGCGCGGCGGCGGGCGGACGTGCGGACAGGGGCCACGTCGGACTCCTCAGGGGGCGGGGGTGGCGGGGGAACGGTGGCGTGAATCTTGAATCGATTCACAATGTGGCGGGAACCATATGGCGTGCGTCATACCGGTGTCAAGGTGACGTTCGACGTGCGGTTCCGCTGCGCGTGCGGCCGCCGGGGCGGCGGTCCCGCCCCGTTCGCGGGACGCGGTGCCGCCAGGGTGGGGAGGGTGGTGGGCTCCGGGTGTCCGTGTTCGCGACCTTCATGGCTGGTCGTGTTTTCGCAGGTGCAGAGCGTCGTCGTGCGGTGGGGGCGGACGCGCCGCGGTCGTGTGAATTCGCGTGAAGGGGTTGACGTCGGGTGTCATGCGTGCAAATGTAGCGCCCGTCACTTTGAATCGTTTCATAAGCGTTCACCGTGATCGCCCGTCCCGTTCGCACGGCACCCCTGCGTCCACCGGCGGCGGCCCCCTTCCGGCGGGGAGCGAGGCGACGGCCGCTCACTCCCCGCCGACGACGATTTGGAGAACAGCGCAGATGAAGGCTGCGACGACGTCAGCGTCGAAATGGAAGGCCACCACCGCCGTGGCCATGTCCAACTACATCGAGGCCGGGTCGATCATCGCGATCGCCACCAGCCTCAGCCTGTGGCAGACCGAGTTCGGCCTGGACAGCCTGGCGGTGGGCCTGCTGAGCGCCCTGAGCGCCAACGCCTTCGGCGCGGCCATCGGCGCCGCGATCGGCGGACCGCTGTGCGACCGCTTCGGCCGCAAGTTCATCTACACCTACGACCTGCTGCTCTACATGCTGGGCACGCTCTTCGCGGTGTTCGCGATGAACTTCGGCATGCTGCTCACCGGGTTCGTGCTCACCGGCATCGCGGTGGGCGCCGGGGTGACGGCCGCCTGGACCTACATCGCCGAGGAGGCCCCGGACGAGCGCCGCGCCGGGCACGTCGGCGTGGCCCAGCTCGCCTGGTCCATCGGCCCGGCCGTCGGGTTCCTGCTCGCCGTCATCGTCGAACCCCTCGGCCTGCTCGGCGCCCGGCTGGTCTTCGCCCACCTGTTCGTCGTCGCCGCGATCACCTGGTGGGTGCGGCGCGGCCTGGACGAGTCGAAGCGCTGGAAGGAGAAGAACGCCAACCCCGACCGCGTCAGCACCTACAAGGGCTTCCTCCAGCTGCTCACCGACAAGAAGAACCTGACCGCGCTGCTGTTCCTGGTCGGCGTGTACGGCCTGTGGAACACCGTCGCCGGGCAGGCGGGCATCTTCCAGCCGCGCATCTACGAGGCCACCGGCCTGACCGACGCCTCCTCCCAGTACCTGCTGCAGGTCCTGGTGTGGACCCTGACCTCGGCGGCCACGTTCTGGGGCTTCATGCGCCACGGCGACAGCTTCTCCCGCCGCTGGCTCTACTTCATCGGCGCCGCCCTGGGCGTGGCCGCCTGGGCGGTCCTCATCTACGGCCCCGCCGGCTGGTTCTCGCTGCTGTTCTTCGCCATCGGCTGGGGCGTCTCGGCCGGCATCGGCGCCCAGGCCTTCTACGGACTGTGGGCGGCCGAGCTGTTCGCCACCCGCTACCGGGCCTCCGCCCAGGGCGTGATGTTCATGCTCGTCCGCGTCATGGTCGGCGTGCTCAGCCTCTGGTTCCCGCTGATGCTCGAGCAGGTCGGCCTGCACGGGGTGGGCGTGCTCATCCTCGGCCTGCTGGTCGCGGCCCTGGCCATCGGCACCATCTGGGCGCCCAGGACCCAGGGCAAGAGCCTCGAGCAGATCGAGACCGAGCGCTACGGGCGGGTGCTCGACCCCGCCGCGGACGCACCCGCCAAGGCCGGCGCCGGGCAGTGACCCCCGCAGGGGCCGGGCCCGCACCCGGCCCCTGCGGTTCCCCGCCCACCGGCCCGCCCCGGCGGCGCGCACCGCGCCGCCGGGGCGGGCGGAACGGCGGAACGGCGGCACGGACCGCCGACGACACGACGCACGAGACGCACGACACGAGGAGGGAGGCACCGGTGGAGCGCGTGTGCTTCCGCATGCAGGTACGGCCCGACCGGCTCGACGAGTACATCGAACGGCACCGGGCCGTGTGGCCGGAGATGCTCCGGGCCCTGCACGAGGCCGGATGGACGAACTACTCCCTGTTCGCGCAGGACGACGGCACCGTCATCGGCTACCTGGAGACCGACGACTACGCGGCCGCCCAGGCCCGGATGGACCCCACCGAGATCAACGCGCGGTGGCAGGCCTCCATGCGGCCCTTCTTCGCCGAGGGCGGCTCGTTCGAGGCGGGCCCCGTCCGCCTGCGCGAGGTCTTCAACCTCGAAGACCAGCTCGCGGCACCGGCCGGAGGCGCCCCGGCCCCCGACACCGCCACGGAAGGGAACACGCAGTGACCGCCTTCGAGCAGATCACCGACGACCTCGCCGCCCAGGCGATCGAACTGCCGTCGTGGGCGTTCGGCAACTCCGGGACCCGCTTCAAGGTATTCGGCACCCCGGGGACCCCGCGCGACCCCTTCGAGAAGATCGCCGACGCCGCCCAGGTGCACCGGCACACCGGCCTGGCCCCCACCGTCGCCCTGCACATCCCCTGGGACCGGTGCGACTTCGCCGTCCTCCGCGCGCACGCCGAGGAGAACGGGGTGCGCCTGGGCACCGTCAACTCCAACACCTTCCAGGACGACGACTACAAGTTCGGCGCCCTCACCCACGAGGACCCGGGCGTCCGCAAGAAGGCGATCGACCACCACCTCGAGTGCATCGGCATCATGCACGAGACGGGGTCGCGCGACCTGAAGATCTGGCTGGCCGAGGGGTCCAACTACCCCGGCCAGGCCGACATGCGGGGCCGCCAGGACCGCCTGCACGAGTCGCTGCGGACCATCTACGAGCGCCTCGGCGACGACCAGCGCCTGGTGCTGGAGTACAAGTTCTTCGAGCCCGCCTTCTACCACACCGACGTGCCGGACTGGGGGACCAGCTACGCCCAGGTGGCCGCCCTGGGCGACAAGGCGGTGGTGTGCCTGGACACCGGCCACCACGCCCCGGGCACCAACATCGAGTTCATCGTCATGCAGCTGCTGCGGCTGGGCAAGCTCGGCTCGTTCGACTTCAACTCGCGCTTCTACGCCGACGACGACCTCATCGTCGGCGCGGCCGACCCCTTCCAGCTCTTCCGCATCCTCGTCGAGGTGGTGCGCGGGGGCGGGCTCAACAGCCCGGACGTGGCCTTCATGCTCGACCAGTGCCACAACGTGGAGAAGAAGATCCCCGGCCAGATCCGCTCGGTGCTCAACGTGCAGGAGATGACCGCGCGGGCGCTGCTCCTCGACACCGAGGCGCTGCGCGCCGCCCAGGTCTCCGGGGACGTCCTGGAGGCCAACGCGGTGTTCATGGACGCCTTCCAGACCGACGTCCGCCCCCTGCTCGCCGAATGGCGCGCCGGCCGCGGGCTTCCGGCCGACCCGATGCGGGCCTACCTCGACTCCGGCTACCAGGAGGCGATCGAGGCCGAGCGCGTCGGGGGCGTCCAGGCCGGATGGGGCGCCTGAGCCCGCCGGGCGCCCCGGACCCCCGACCCCCGTCCCCGCGACACCCCGCCCGCCGCACGTGCACCCTGAACGGAGAGAACGGAAAAGCGATGCCTGAACTCCACCCGACCGTGGCCGAGCTCATCGCGCGGTCGAACGCGCTGGGCTCCGACCCCCGCAACACCAACTTCGCCGGCGGCAACACCTCGGCCAAGGGCACCGAGACCGACCCGGTGACGGGGGAGGACGTCGAGCTGCTCTGGGTCAAGGGCTCCGGCGGCGACCTGGGCACCCTGAAGCCGGAAGGCCTGGCCGTGCTGCGGCTGGACCGGATGCGCGCCCTCGCCGGCGTCTACCCGGGCGTCGAGCGCGAGGACGAGATGGTCGCCGCGTTCGACTACTGCCTGCACGGCAAGGGCGGCGCCGCCCCCTCGATCGACACCGCCATGCACGGGCTCGTCGACGCCGCGCACGTGGACCACCTGCACCCCGACTCCGGCATCGCCATCGCCACCGCCGCCGACGGCGAGAAGCTCACCGCCGAGATCTTCGGCGGCACGGTCGTGTGGGTGCCCTGGCGCCGCCCCGGCTTCCAGCTCGGCCTGGACATCGCCGAGGTCAAGCGGGCCAACCCGCAGGCCGTGGGCACCGTCCTCGGCGGGCACGGCATCACCGCCTGGGGCGACACCTCCGAGGAGGCCGAGGCCAACTCGCGGTGGATCATCGAGACCGCCGCCCGCCACATCGAGGAGAACGGCGCGGCCGAGCCGTTCGGCGCCGTCCGCCCCGGCCGCGCCCCGCTGCCCGAGGCCGAGCGCCGCGCCAAGGCCGCCGCGCTGGCCCCGCACCTGCGCGGCATCGCCTCCGCGGACCGGCCCGTGGTCGGGCACTTCGACGACAGCGACGCCGTGCTCGACTTCCTGTCCCGGGAGAGGATGCCCGCGCTGGCCGAGCTGGGCACCAGCTGCCCCGACCACTTCCTGCGCACCAAGGTCAAGCCGCTGGTCGTCGACCTGCCCGCGGACGCGCCCGCCGAGGAGGTCCTCGAAGCGCTGCCCGCGCTGCACGAGGCCTACCGGGCCGACTACCGCGCCTACTACGAGCGCTACGCCACCGGGGACTCCCCGGCCATCCGCGGCGCCGACCCGGCCGTCGTGCTCGTCCCCGGCGTGGGCATGTTCACCTACGGCGCCGACAAGCAGACCGCCCGGGTAGCGGGCGAGTTCTACATCAACGCGATCAACGTGATGCGCGGCGCCGAGGCGCTGTCCTCCTACCGGCCGATCGGGGAGGAGGAGAAGTTCCGCATCGAGTACTGGGCGCTGGAGGAGGCCAAGCTCAAGCGCCGCCCGGCGCCCAAGCCGCTGGCCACCCGGGTCGCGTTCGTGACCGGTGCGGCCTCCGGGATCGGCAAGGCCGTCGCCGGGCGCCTGGCCGCCGAGGGCGCCTGCGTCGTCGTGGCCGACCTCGACCTGGACAAAGCCCGCGCCGCCGCCGAGGAGCTGGGAGGACCCGACACCGCGGTCGGCGTGGCCGCGGACGTCTCGGACGAGGCCGCCGTGCGGGCCGCCCTGGACGAGGCCGTCCTCGCCTTCGGCGGCGTCGACCTGGTCGTCAACAACGCCGGGCTGTCGCTGTCCAAGCCGCTGCTGGAGACCACCGAGAAGGACTGGGACCTGCAGCACGACGTGATGGCGAAGGGCTCCTTCCTGGTGTCCAAGAACGCCGCGCGCATCCTCACCGCCCAGGGGACCGGCGGCGACATCGTCTACATCGCCTCCAAGAACTCGGTTTTCGCGGGCCCGAACAACGTGGCCTACTCGGCGGCCAAGGCCGACCAGGCCCACCAGGTGCGCCTGCTCGCCGCCGAGCTCGGCGCGCACGGCGTCCGGGTCAACGGCGTCAACCCCGACGGCGTCGTGCGCGGCTCGGGCATCTTCGCCGGCGGGTGGGGCGCCCAGCGGGCCAAGACCTACGGCATCGAGGAGGAGGACCTGGGCGCGTTCTACGCCCAGCGCACCATCCTCAAGCGCGAGGTGCTGCCCGAGCACGTGGCCAACGCGGTCTTCGCGCTGTGCACGGACGACTTCTCGCACACGACGGGCCTGCACGTCCCGGTCGACGCCGGTGTCGCGGCGGCCTTCCTGCGGTGATGCCGGTGACCGAGGAGCGCACCGGCGGCGGACCGGCCCTGGCCGCCGTCGACCTGGGGGCGACGAGCGGGCGGGTGGTCGTCGGCCGGATCGCGTCCGGGCGCCTGACCATGGAGCAGGTCGCCCGGTTCCCCAACACGCCCGTCCTCTTTACCGAGGGGCACAGCACCGAGGGGCACAGCACCGAGGGGCACAGCACCGAAGGGCTCAGCACCGAGGGAGAGGGCGCCGAGGGGCTGCACTGGAACATCCAGGCGCTCTACGGCGCGGTCGAGGAGGGGCTGGGCGCCGCCCTGCGCTCGGCCCCCGGGCTGTGCAGCGTGGGCATCGACTCCTGGGCGGTGGACTACGCGCTCCTGCGCGGCGGCCGCATGCTCGGAGTGCCCTACCACTACCGGGACGCGCGGTCGGCGCGCGGCGTGGAGCTGGTGCACGCCGAGGCCGACGGGGCCGAGCTGTTCACCCGCAACGGCCTGCAGCACCTCGACTTCAACACGCTGTTCCAGCTCGCCGCCGAGCGCGAGTCCGGGTTCCTGGACCTGGCCGACCGGCTGCTGCTCCTCCCGGACCTGCTGGCCTACTGGCTCACCGGGCAGGCCCGCGCCGAGGCCACCAACGCCTCGACCACCGGGCTGCTGTCGGTGGCCGACCGCACCTGGGACACGGAGCTGATGGAGCGGCTGGGGTACCCGCCCGGCCTCTTCGCCGACCTGGTCGGCCCGGGCGAGCGGATCGGCCCGCTCACCGCGGGGGTCGCCGGGCGCCTCGGGGCCGACCGGGGCCGGGTGCAGGTGACGGCGGTCGGGTCGCACGACACGGCCTCGGCCGTGGCGGCCGTGCCGTTCGAGACGCCCGACGCGGCCTACATCTCCTCGGGGACCTGGTCGCTGGTGGGCCTGGAACTCGACGCGCCGGTCCTGACGCCCGAGGCGCGCGCGGCCAACTTCACCAACGAAGGGGGCGTGGACGGGCGGGTCCGGTTCCTGCGCAACGTGTCGGGGCTGTGGCTGCTCAGCGAGTCGGTGCGCACCTGGCGCGAGTCCGACCGGCGGCCCGGCGCGGCCAGGGGCGGCGGCGCCGACCTGCAGGAACTCCTCGACGAGGCGGCGAAGGTGGAGCGGGAGGTCCCCGTCTTCGACGCGGCGGACGAGCGCTTCGTCCCGCCGGGGGACATGCCCGCGCGCATCCGCGACTGGTGCGGGGAGCGGGGGATCCGGCCGCCGGAGTCGCGGGCCGAGGTGGTCCGGAGCATCCTGGAGTCGCTGGCGGCGGCCTACGCCCGCACGATCGACGCGGCCGAGGAGCTGTCCGGCCGGAAGGCGCGGACGGTGCACGTGGTCGGCGGCGGGTCGCGGAACGCGCTGCTGTGCCGGTTGACCGCGCGCCGCACGGGCCGCCGGGTGGTGGCCGGCCCGGTGGAGGCGACCGCCATCGGCAACCTGCTGGTGCAGGCCCGGGCCGCCGGGCTGGTGTCCCCTGAGGCGACCCTGGAGGACCTGCGCGCCATCGTCCGCGCGTCGTTCCCGGTGACCGTCTACGAGCCCTGACCGGAGGGGGCCGCCGACCGGCTTCGGCCGGCGGCCCCCGCAGGTCAGCGGGACTCGATCCTCATGGCGCCCGCGGTCACCGCGCGGATGTGGCCGCTGGCGAGCATGTCGTGCGGGTAGCCGGGGTCGATCGCGCTGACCTCGTCGAGGCGGGCCACCTGATCGGCGGTGAGGGCGACCTCCAGGGCGTCCAGGTTCCCCTTCAGCTGCTCGGGGGTGCGCGCGCCGACGACGGGCGCCGTCACGCCGGGGGCCTGCAGCGTCCAGGCCAGCGCGACCTGGGCGGGTGTGCGCCCCAGCTCCGCGGCGACCTCCCGCACGGCGTCGGCGATGGCGAGGGTGCGTTCGGTGACCATGCCCAGGCCGGCGTTGAAGCGCTTGCGGCCGCTCTCCTCGGAGCCGGCCCCCTCCGCGGCCAGGTCGGCGCGGCCGTACTTGCCGGTGAGCACGCCCCCGCCCAGCGGCGAGTACGGGGTCACCCCCAGTCCCATCTCCCGTGCCATCGGGATCAGGTCGCGCTCTCCGCCACGGTTGATCAGGCTGTACTCGATCTGCAGCGCGGCCAGCGGCGACCACCCGCGCAGGTCGGCGATCGCCTGCATGCGCGCGACCTGCCAGGCCGGGACGTTGGACATCGCCGCGTACAGGACCTTGCCCTGCCGGACCAGGTCGTCCAGGCCGCGCAGGACCTCCTCGACCGGGGTCAGGAAGTCCCACACGTGCAGGAAGAGCAGATCGACGTGGTCGGTGCCCAGCCGCCGCAGGCTGTCCTCCACCGATCCGAACATGCTCTTGCGGTGGGCGCCCCCTGAGTTGGGGTCGCCGGGGCGGCGCAGCGTCGAGTACTTCGTCGCGATCACCAGCTCCTCGCGGCGGTCGCGGATGAACCCGCCCAGCATGCGCTCGGAGCTGCCGTCGGTATAGGTGCCGGCGGTGTCGATGAAGTTGCCGCCCCGTTCGACGTAGGCGTCGAACAGCCTGCGCGCGTCGTCCTGTCCGGCGCCCCAGCCCCATTCGGTGCCGAAGGTCGCCGTGCCCAGGGCCAGGGGTGAGACCCGCAGTCCGGAGCGGCCCAGCGTCCGGTAGGTGTCGAGGGTGAGCGGCATCCTGTCCTCCTGTGCTCGTGCCGTTCCCGTGAACGTCATCGGGCACCAGCCTGCGGCCGCCGCGGGCCGGGGGTAAGGGAAGGGGTTTCCTGGGAAGACCGGTCCCACCCCGGCTGTTGGACCGACCATGACCACCGGAACCCTGGACGGGACGAGAACCGGAACCGTGGACGCGACGAAGGAGCTGGCCGCGTTCCTGCGGACCCGGCGCGAACGGCTGGATCCGACCGACGCCGGCTTGCCGGGGCGCCGGCGGTCCCGGCGGACCCCGGGGCTGCGCCGCGAAGAGGTCGCCGAGCTCGCCGGGATCAGCGTCGACTACGTCGTGCGGCTGGAACAGGCCCGCGGGCTGCGGCCCTCGGCGGACGTGGTGGAGGCGCTGGCCCGGGCGCTGCGCCTGGCCCCCGACGAACGCGCCTACCTCTACGGCCTGGCCCGGCAGCGCCCCCGCACCGCCGAGGGGCCCGCCACCGCCGCGGAGCCGTCGCTGGACCGGCTGGTCGCCGACCTCTCGCCGCTTCCGGCCATGCTGATGAACCGCCGCTACGACATCCTGGCCCGGAACCGGGAGATGGCGGGGCTGCTCCCGGACCTCGACGCCCTGCCGCCTTCGCGGCGCAACGCCATGTGGCTGTGCCTGGTGCACCCGGGGATGCGCGAGTTCTATGTCGACCGCGAACGCGTCGTGCGGGCGGGGGTCGCCCACCTGCGCGCGGCCTGGGCCGCGCACCCTGAGGACGCGGCGCTGTCCGGCCTCATCGCCGAGTGCATCGCCCACGACGACGAGTTCGCGCGCTTGTGGGACGGGGGCGACGTCAAGGCCGACGGCCGCGGACTCAAGGAGATGCGGCACCCCGACGCCGGCGTGATCGCCGTGCATTTCGAGACGCTCAGACCGGTCCACGACCCGGAACAGCTGCTGGTCGTCCACCGCCCCGCCGACGATGAGAGCCGGGCGGCGCTGGAGCGGCTGTCCGCACGGTGATTCCGCACGGCGAGGCCGAACCGTCCGTTCGTGCCGCACCCTCCTCGCACCCGGCGGCCGGCCCGCGCGCCAGGGGACGCACGCGCGGACCGTGCCCCTCGTAGGGGCCGCCGACGGAGGCGGGCCGGGGCCCACCTCCACTACCCGAACTGCCCGAAATGCACTGTCCGGCGGGAGTACCGGGCCCCGCGCGGGCCCGTGTGGCCGCCACGAGCGCGGGCGACCCCCCGCCCACCCGACCGCGCCGCCCGCCCGGACCGCGAGGAGCCCACCACCCGGCAGGCAGGGGCGGGGAACCGCCCGGCTCTGGCCGTCGCCGCAATCCCCGGCGACCGCCCACACGCGCCGCGCTCGACAGCGCTGCCCAAAGGGCCGCCCCGTAGCCGGTCCGTGCTCCGGGGGATAAGAGCCCGGACTCGCCTTCACCCCCCTCCGTCGCCCAGGAACACCTGTTCCGGGTGCGGGTGCGACAGGAAGTCGTGGTGCGAGATCTCCCAGCCGTAGGCGCCCGCGTGGCTGAACACCAGGACGTCGCCCGCCCGGACGCGGGGCACCCGCACCTCCCGGGCCAGGACGTCCTTCGGGGTGCACAGCTCGCCCACCACCGTGACCGGCTCCCCTGACACCTCCGGCCGCGGGAGGCCCGATTCCCACTCCTCCACCGGGAACACCGTGAACGGGTGGCTGTGCTGCCACGACGCGGGCAGCCGGAACTGGTGCGTGCCGCCCCGCACCAGCGCGTACCACGTGCCGTGGTTCCGCTTCACGTCCAGCACCTCCACCGCGTACCGGCCGCACTCGGCGGTCAGGAACCGGCCGCACTCGAAGTCGATCTCCCGCACGTGGTCCGGGAACGTCTCCACCAGATCGGCCAGCCCGCGCGTGAAGCCCTCCCAGTCGAACCGCGCGTCGAGGTCGACGTAGTCGACCCCGATGCCGCCGCCGACGTTGAGCACCTCGCACCGCACGCCGAACTCCCGCTCCCACGCCGCCGCCTTGTCCCGGTACATGCGCAGCACGTCCAGGTGCGCCTCGGCAGAGAGGTTGTTGGAGATCGAGTGCAGGTGGAACCCGGCGAGCCGGACGCCCGGGAGCGCCACGGCGGCGGCCACCGCGTCCGGCAGGTCCGCCTCGTCGATGCCGAACTGGGTGGGGCGCCCCGCCATCGCCAGCGTCGCCGACGGGAACGGCCCGGCGAGGTTCACCCGCAGCAGCACCTCGGCGTCGGTACCGGCCGCCACCGCCGCCCGGGAGATGCGGTGCAGCTCCAGCACGCTCTCCGCGTGCAGCCGGGTGACGCCCTGCCGCAGGGCCTCGGCGATCTCCTCCGGCGTCTTCGCCGGTCCGCCGAAGATCACCGGGATGCCGGGGCCGACCGCCCGCGCCTTGGCCACCTCGCCGCCGGAGGCCACCTCGAACCCGGCCACGACGGGGGCCAGGGTCCGCAGCACCGGGGCGGCGCTGTTGGCCTTCATCGCGTAGAACATCCGGCACCGCTCGGGCAGCGGGGCCACCACCCGCTGGGCATGGCGGGCGAGGGCGTCCAGGTCGTAGCCGAACAGGCAGACCGGGTCGGGCCCCGCGGCGCGGTCGGCGATCACCTCGGCGAGCGCGCCGCCGGGCGCAGAGGCGACAGAGGGTTCAGCGGGGGCGGCAGGGGGAGAAGGCGTCACGGCGCTCACCGGGCCTCACCGCCCTTCCCGGCCACCCCGGCCACCCCGTCCGACCCGGCCGGGCCGGCGTCGCGGTGCGCGTCCAGGTGCCCGCGCAGGGCGCGGAAGGCCAACCCCCGCTCCTCGCCCAGCACGAAGGCCTTCACCCCGGCCTCGCGCCACGCCTTGTGGTCCTCCGGCGTGCGCGGCAGGGCGCAGTACGGAACCCCGTGCTCCACGCATGCCGCGTGGATCCGCCGCAGCGCGTCCACCACCACCGGGTCGCGCGTCCGCCAGGTCACCCCGTAGGACTGCGACAGGTCGGCGGCGCCCTCCAGGACGAGATCGATGCCGCCCCCGGCCAGGATCTCCGGCAGGGCGTCGACCCCTTCGGCGTCCTCGATCATCGGGACCACCATCACCTCCTCGTTAGCGCACCGCACGTACTCGGCCAGGTCGATCAGGCCGAACCCGGGAACGCGCCCGCCGTTGAGGCTGCGCATGCCCTCGGGCGCGTACCGGGCCGCGCGGACCGCCGCGTCGGCGTCGGCGCGGGTGCGCACGTGCGGGACGACGACCCCCATGGCGCCCGCGTCCAGCGCCTTGAGGATCGCCCCCGGGTCCTTCTCGGGGACCCGCACGAACGGGGTGACGCCGACGGCCTCGGCCGCCCGCACCAGGTTCTCCAGGCCCTCGGGGTCGACGAGCGCGTGCTCGCTGTCCAGCACGACGAAGTCGTATCCGGCGCAGCCGATCATCTCCACGAGCACCGGGTTCGGGATGGAGCAGAACAGGCCGTACACCTCCCGCCCCTCCCGCAGGGCAGAGCGGACCGCGTTGGGCTTCAGCACCGCTCCACCCCCGCCCCGGACAGCGGGTTGGGCACCGCGTGCACGCGGAGCTCGGTGTCGGGCAGCAGCCGTCGCGTGGTCAGCTTCTCCACCTCCAGGGTCGGCTTGAAGACGTCGAACAGGGTGAAGCGGTCCTCCATGCCCTCCTGGCCCGCGAACCGCTTCTGGTAGGCGCGCACCTCGTCCCGGACGAGCGACCAGAACTCCTCCTCTTCGAACCCGTAGGCGTCGTCGAGGAACAGCGCCAGCTCGCCGACGTTGACGAAGAACAGTGCGTCCAGCAGGAAGTCGGCGACCTGGGCCGGGTCGTCGGTCTCCAGGAACGAGTTGGCGTTGACGTGGTGGGGCGGCGGGGCGGCCAGGTCGGGCCGGTCCTCGGGGCGGGCCAGGTGGCCGGGGGAGAAGCGGATCCCGTCGTGGAAGTCCTTCAGCGCCACCCGCTCGGGCACCCCGTCCCTGTGCACCAGCACCATGTTCTGGGCGTGCGCCTCGCACGCGATGCCGTGCCGGAACAGCAGGTGCAGCAGCGGCAGCACCCCCGCACGCACCACCCCGCGCACCCACGGGCGCACGCCCTGCGCCCGCACCCACGGGTCGACCATCGGGGTGCTGTCCAACTCCCGGGCGGTGAGCGCGGTGAACGGCACCGCCCGCTCGCCCTCCCGCAGGAACGGGTGGAGGCTCTCGCGCCAGATGCAGGCGAGCGCGCCGTAGGTGTCCGAGCGCACCATCTCCGCCGCCGGGGCCGGGTCGACGGAGGCGCCCATCACCTCGCCGAGCACGATGGTGCGGCACTCGTCGCGCAGGTACGCGTCGTCGGCGGCGATGCCGCGCAGCCAGTCCGACACCAGGGGGGCGTTGGCCACCGTGTGCGGGGCCAGCACCCGGCTCGTCGAGGTGTTGACGATGGACAGCGCGAGCTTGAGGTACGGGCGCTCGGGTGCGTCCCGGCAGCTCAGGGTGCGGATGGACTGCTGGGCGGCGAACGCGTGCGGGTCCTCGCCCAGCGGCACGACCTCCTGTCGGCGCAGCTGGGCGGCCCACAGCGGCGCGATGTGCTCGCGCCACTGCCACGGGTGGACGGGGACCGGCGTGTAGTCGCCGGGGTCCAGGCCGTCGGCGGCCAGGCGCTCCCGGAACGCGGCCGCGGTGTCCGCGCCGAGCTGCCCGTCCAGGAAGGCGTCCTCGTCCAGCCCGGCCGCCGCCGACACCCGGGCGACGTCACGGCGGGCGGCCACCCACAGCGGCCGGACCGGGTTCAGGAACTCCGGGCCGTAGGCGGCGTGGTCGTCGAGGTCGAATCCGATGCGGGACTTGTAGGCCGGGTGGTACCGGTGCCCGTCGGTGACCGTCCCCTCCAGGGTGTCGTAGTCGTGCCGGGCCATGACGTCGCCCCGCCCGGCGCGCACGTACTGCGCCAGCGTGTCCTTGACCAGCGTCGCCTCCAGCTCCCGGGCGAAGCGGGCCAGGCAGTCGGGGTCGGCCGTCAGCGCCGGGCGGGCCTCGGCCAGGAAGCGGGCGGGCGAGTCGGCCTCGGCGGAGGCGCCCCCGGCCTCCCGGCGGACCGGGTCGGGGCCGAGCGCCACGCGGCCGAAGCCGTACCGGCGGCGGGCGGTGAACACGTACCGCACCGGCTCCCCGCGGTCGTCCGCGCCCTCGACGGCGACGGCGCCGCCGCCGGCGTCGACGGTGCGCACCGCGTCCTCGTACAGCAGCGACTCCACCAGCTGGCGGAACACCCGCCACCGGACCGCGTCGTGGGCCGGGGCGCGCAGCGCGGCGGCGACCGGGAGTTCGGGAACGGGCGGGGCGGTCATCGGTTCACCTCGAACAAGGGGTTGGGGACGTCGACGTACAGGGGATCCTCGCCCCGCCCGGCGAACCGGCTGACCAGGTTCGCCTTGGCGGGCAGGGAGGGGCGGGAGAGCAGGTCGGCGGCGCGGGCGCCGGGCCGGCCGGCCAGGACGCGGCGGACCGTGCCCCAGAGCGCGGCCTCGTCGGCGCCGGTGTGCCGCCCCAGCACGGCGACCACATGGCCGAGCTGGTTGGTCACCGCGTAGTAGCGCAGCCGCAGCCAGGCCTCGTCGTCGCCGTAGAGCAGCGGGCTGTCCGGGGCCAGGCCGGTGCCGGGGCGCAGGCGGTCCCGGCTGACGGCGGTGCCCTCCATGTCCCGCACCCGGAGGGCGGCGGGACGGCCGCCGTCGGTGGCCAGCAGGGCGTTCTGCGCGTGCGCCTCGAAGGCCACGCCGTCGCGCTCGAACACCTCCAGCAGTGGGACCAGGGACACGGCGAGGTAGCGGCGCAGCCAGTCGGCGGTGTGGTCGGCGCCGGGGTGTGCGCCGGGGTCGGGGGAGCAGCGGCGCACCTCGCGCACGAGGCCGGGCTCCTCGCCGTCGCGCTCCTCCAGGAGGGAGGCGAGCACCTGGGGGGCCTGCCGCCCGTCGGTGAAGGGGTTGTCGCGGTAGAGCACGCCGAGGTCGGCGGCGAGGTCGTCGCCGACGGCGGCCGGGTCGAGCGTGCGGAAGCCGGTCTCGGCGAGCGCGGCGAAACCGGGGTGGTCCCACTCCGGGGCGAGCGCTCCGACCACGGCCGCGGCGTCGGCCGCGCGCACCAGGTGCGGCACGGGGTTGGTGCGGACGAAGTTGGTGATGCGCACGTGCAGCGGCAGCTTCCAGGAGGTGGGGAAGCGCGGGTCGCAGACGGTGCGCACCGAGGAGGTGGGGTAGACCCGCGCGCCGAGGGGGCCCAGATCGGTGAGCAGGCCGTCGGCGGTCAGGCGCACGGCCTCGGGGCGGGACGCGAGGTGGTGGGCCTGCCAGGGGTGGACCGGGATCAGGGCGGGGGCGCCGTCCGGGGCGTCGCCGCCCAAGGCCTCCCGCGCCGCGGCGGCGACCGGGTCGGGGGTCCACTGACCGGGGCCGGTGCGGCGCTCCAGGAGGATGCTCCGGTCCACGGCGAACCAGTGCGGGACGAAGGAGGCGCCCAGCTCGGGGGCGTAGGAGGCGAGTTCATCGCCGAACCCCTGGACGCTCTTGGGGGTGGGATGGAAGGGGTGGCCCAGGAGGACGGACTGCTCGGCGGCGCGGGTCGGGTCGCCGGGTGCGCCGGTTTCGGTAGTGGCGCCGGTGCCGGTGCCGACGCCGGTGTTCCGGTGGTGCTCCAGGTACCGCGTGGTGGCGTCGACGCTGCTCCGGATCTGCTCGGCGAGTGTGCGCTTGCGGTCGTCGGCGTCGGGGACCGGGCCGAACACGCGGGCGGCGATCGCCTCCACCTCGTCGAGGACCAGCCGGACCAGGTCGTCGAGGTGGACGGGGGCGGAGGCGCCGCGCGAGGGCTCCAGCCGCAGGGGTGCGCCGTAGGCGTGGTGGCCGAACACGGAGCGGTGGACGACGGGCACGACGAGGGAGGCGTCCGCGACGGGGAGGGCGATCCGCGCCCGGTCGCCGCCGTCCGGGACGAGGGGGGTCCCGGATTCACGGAGGTAGGTGTTGAGGAGCCGCTGCACCGCGGCCCGCTCGGCCTCGGCGCGGGGATCGGCATGCGTTCGTGTGCGGTGTGCGGTGGCGGTGGTCATGGGCGTCATCGGACTCGTCCTCGGGGTGCGGAGGCCGCTGGGGCGTGTGCCTCTGGTGCTGTTCGGTCGGCGGTCGGTCGTCGGCGGACACCCGTGGGGATCGCCGACGGTGCCGGAGGGGTGTCGTCTCCGTTCGGCGGGTTCGGCGTCGGTGTCACGGCTTCGGGCCGGTCCCGTCGTCCCGTCGGGGCCTTGCCCGGTGGCCCGCCCACCGGCGGGCGGCCGAGGGCCGCCGGACCGATGGGGGATGGCCGTGAGGGCCGACGACCTCTCGGGCGGTCCGGCCGGGCGTCCGTACACCGGCTCTTGACCTCGTCTTCCATGGAGCTGTAGCGGGGGCGGTGGAGGGCGGTCCGGGGGCGGGGGCGACCGCTGGGACGGCCCGGCGGGGTGTTCGCGTCACAGGTCTGGATGTCATCTCCCACCTCGCTCACGGACGGGACGGCGCCAGGCGCTGGGGGACGGGCTTCGGGGCGTCGCCGCGCACGCCCCACGCCGCCAGGCCCGACGCCGCGATCAGCAGCGCCCCGATCGCGGCGAACGCCGCGGGCGCCGGCAGGAGCCCGGCCAGGAGCGCCCCCAGCAGCGGGCCGATCACCTGGCCGGTGTCGACCAGGCCGTTCGCCGTGCCCAGCGCCGCGCCCCGGCTCTGCTCGGGCACCACGCGGCAGACCGTGTGCTGCACCGACTGCACCAGCGCCGCGAAGCAGAACCCCTGCGCGGCCCGTAGCGGCAGCAGCGCACCCGGCGAGGCGGGCACCCCCTGCAGCGCCACCGCCACCCCGCACCCCGCCGCCGCGACGGCGAAGCTCACCGCCGGCCGTCCGCGGTCGTTGCGGGCGCCCCACCACGGCCCGCCGGCCAGGGACGCCGCCCACGTGGCCGCCTGCAGCACCCCCACCCACACCGACGCCGCCGCCACCGACCCGGTCAGCTCGGCGACCCGCGGCGCGAACACCACGACCAGCGCGAACACCGACGCCTGGCCGAGCATCCCGGCCGCCACCAGCGACCGCCCGCACGGGGCGGAGGCGATCCGCCCGAGCGTCGCGCGCAGCCCCGGGCGCGCCGGGCCGCCGGCCGCCGGACGCGCGGCCCGCCGGTTCGGCAGCAGCACCGCCGCCAGGGCGGCGGCCACCACCAGCAGCGCCGCCACGCACCCGAACAGCGCGCCGAACCCGAACCGCCCGGCGAGCACCCCGCCGACCAGCGGTCCCACCAGCGACCCCGCCCCGGTGGCCCCGAACAGGGTCCCCAGGGCGCGGCCGCGGCGCCCGTCCTCGGCCAGCGTGCTCGCGTACGTCGCGGTGGCGCCCACCACACCGCCGCAGGCGCCCTGCAGCAGTCGGCAGGCCAGGAAGAAGGCCGGACCGTCGGCCAGCGCCATCAGCCCCACGGCCAGGGCCAGCCCGGCGTGCGCGCGCACCACCATGGCCTTGTGGCCGTACCGGTCGCCGACCATCCCCCACAGCGGGGCGGCGGCGAGCTGCGCGACCGCCGGAGCGGCCAGCGAGACGCCGGTCCACCACGCCACCTCGGCGGGCCCCAGCCCCAGGGACGCCAGGTAGAAGGGCAGGAGCGGCACCACGACGGTGAGCCCCGCGACGGCGGCGAACTGGCCGAACCACAAGGTGCGGAACGCCCGGCGCTCCGTCTCGGGGACGGGCGGCGCCATCACCGCACCACCGCGGGTGCCGGGACCAGCGGGTTGGGCACCCGGCCGGTGTCGGCGGGCATGCTGACGCCCGTCGAGCGGCCACGGCGCAGCAGTGGCCCCAGCACCCTGCGGTGCGGCCACTCCCGGGCGCGCAGCACATGCTCCTCGACCAGCGCGGCGACCGGCCCCGGCAGGCCGAGCCGGTCCAGGCAGGACTCGACGGAGGTGCGCAGCGCGCCCCAGAGCACACGCTCGTCGGTGCCGGAGTGGCGGGCCAGCGCGTCGGCGATCCCGTACAGGTTGACCTGGAAGCCCAGCGTCTGCAGGTAGCCGAGCAGTTCCTCGGGGCGGTCCAGGCTCAGCGACTGCGGTGCGCCGGGCTTGACCCGGTAGCCCGGGTCGGGCGTCCCGGCGGCGGCCATCAGCTCCGGGCACAGCCGCAGCGTGTCGTGGTCGCGCAGGACGAACCGGCGCACCCCGCCGTCGGCCAGGACGGCCACCGTGTTCTGCCCGTGCAGCTCGGGCAGCACGCCGTGGCGCAGGAAGGCCAGGCCCATCGCGCAGAACGCCTCGGCGACGGGGCGGAACAGGCCCACCGGATCATCGGGGTCGAACCCGGCGGCGGCCAGGGCCGGGCCGAGCACGTCCCACTCGTGGGCGGCGAGGGCCCCCATGGGCAGCACCAGCGCGTCCGGATCGGCGAACAGGCCGGGCGGGTAGCGGCGCACCTGGGCGGCCAGGTGGCCGGGCCGGTCGGCGAAGGTGTCGTCGGCACCGGGCGCCGACCATCCGCACCAGGTCCGCTCGTCGCACACCTCGACCAGGGCGCCGAGCACGGGGTCGGCCCCCAGCAGGTGCTCCATGCAGGACTGCGCCCGCTCGCCGTTGTCCAGGTAGCGGGGCGGCAGCAGCCGGGCGGCGGCCAGCGTGGCCGCGCCGACCGGGAGCTTCAGGTGCGGGCCGGGCCCGGGGGCGGAGGCCAGGGTGCGCAGGGAGGAGGTCGGGTGGAAGCGGCCGATGTCCGGCCCGAGGGGGACGATGGTGCGGTCGGCCAGCTCACGGGCGAACTCGGTGGGCAGGACGCGGTCCCACTGCCAGGGGTGGACCGGGACCGCCGTGTAGGCGTCGTCGTCGATGCCCGCGCTGCGGGCCAGTGCGCGCAGCGTCTCGCGGCCGTCGTCGTCGAGCAGCGCGGCGGCCGGGTCGGCGGAGTCGGGGCCGGAGCCGAAGCGCAGGTGGTCGCGGCGGACCGCCGCCCAGTGGACGCCGAGCGGCTCGGCGCGCATCGGGCCGTAGCAGGCGACCTCGGCGGCCGACCAGCCGGAGACCGCGCGCGCCGTGGGATGGAACGGGCGGTTCCGGGTGGCGGCCAGGCGCTCCCCGGCGAGCAGCCCGCCGGGGCGGGGTGCGCGGTCGGGCAGGGCACGGGCACCGCGCAGGACGACGTCGGCGTGGGCGACGGCGTCCCGCAGGTCGTCGGCGGCACCGTCGGCGGCGGGGCCGTCGGTGAGGGCGCGGAGGGCCTCGTCGGGGGCGAGGGGGCGGGGCGCGCCGGGGGAGCCGACGTGCCAGACGGGCCCACGGGAGAGGCGGAGCCGCTGGAGGGCCCCGCCGTCGACGGCCCGGAAGGCGAGGTCGCCCAGCCGGCACCAGGCCTCACCGGGGGCGAGGTCGGCACCGGGCACGGGCGGGGCGGGGGACGCGTCCGGGGACGGGAGCGTCCGGGGCACGGCCGCCGAGGCCGGCCCCGCCTCCGGGGCCGGCCCTTCCCGCAGCACCGTGTCCACCAGGTCGCGCAGCACCAGCTCCGCAGGGTCGGGGCAGGTCATGGCCGCACCGTCCTCAGTACAGGTCCAGGCGGGTGCCCGCGCCCGCGGCCAGGGCGCGGCGGTACACTTCGGCGGCGCACGCGATGTCCTCCACGGCCATGCCCATGGGGTTGAGCACGATGCGCTCCCCGTCGTCCTCCCGCCCCGGGCGGGTGCCCGCCAGGATCTCGCCGAGCTCGGCGTGCAGCGCCTCCCGGGAGAACCGGCCCTCCAGCACGAGCTGGTTGATGACCTTCTTCTCGCGGTTGCTCTGCTCCCAGTCGTCCACCACCACCTTGTCCGCGGCGAGGAAGACCTCCTTGTGCACGTCCATGATCGACACGTTCGCCAGGAACGACCCGGGCTTGAGCCAGTCCGCCTCGATGTAGGGGCTGTCGGTGACCGTGCACGGCACCACCACGTCCCCGGCGCGCACCGCCTGCTCGGCGCTCTCGGCGACCACCACCCCCAGGTTCGGGTGCTCGGCGGCCAGGCGGGCGGCCAGCGCCTCGGCGGCGTCGCCGCGGGTGTCGTACAGGTGCACGGTCCCGATCCCGCCGAACTGCTGCAGGAGGGCGGCGATCTGCGTCGACCCGATGACGCCGCAGCCGACCAGGGCGACGTCGGTGAAACCGGGCCGGGCCAGGTGCCGGGCGGCCAGCGCGGTGACCGCCGCGGTCCGCCACGCGCTGATCAGGCCGCCCTCCATGATCGCCACCGGGTAGTTGGTGGCCGGGTCGTTGAGGACGATCACCGCGCTGGCCCGCTCCCGGCCGGTGCGGGCGGGGTTGTCGTGCTTGCTGCCGATCCACTTCAGCCCCGACATCCCCGGGTCCCCGACGTGGGCGGGCATGGCGATGATGCGGTCGGCGATGTGCCCCGCCTTGCCCTGGGTGCGCAGGTAGGGCTTGAGCGGCTGGACCGTGCGCCCCAGCGCGTGCTGCTGCAGCGCCTCGTCGAGGGCGCGGACGTACAGGTCGGAGCGGTCGCCCCCGACCGAGGCGACGTCGCCCCGGCTCAGGTACAGGATCTCGGGCTTGTCCGCGGGGGCGGCGTTGGGGTCCATGCGCGGGTCCTCCGGGGTGGGTGCGGCCGGGCACTGCGCCCGGCCGGGGCGGGAATCGGTGGTGCGGGTACGGCGGTGGAGGCGGGCGGTGCCGGACGGTGCCGGGCGCCGGCCTCCGGGGTACGGGCGCGGAGCGGGAACGGGCCCACACGGCGCCCGGACGGCTAGAGCACGGCGGGGGCGCGGCGGCGGGCGCGCATCTGCTCCAGCCACGCGTCGTCGTAGACCATGTCGATGTAGCGGTCGCCGCGGTCGGGGAAGATCGCGAGCACCCGGTCGCCGGGGCCGAGCCGGGGCAGCGTGCGCCGGATCGCGGCGACCACGGCGCCGCTGGACCCGCCCGCGAAGACGCCTTCGGCGGCCAGCAGCTCGCGGCAGCTCTCGGCGGCCTCCACGTCGTCCACGTGCACGACCTCGTCGATCTCCTCGGGGCGCAGCAGCTCGGGGACGCGGCTGGAGCCGATGCCGGGGATCTCCCTCGGGGCGGGCGCCCCGCCGAAGATCACCGAGCCGACCGCGTCCACCGCGACAACGCGCAGGTCCGGGAAGCTCTCGCGCAGCCGGCGCGCGCAGCCCAGGATGCTGCCGCTGGTGCTGACCGGCGCGAACAGGTACGACGGCGGGCGGACGAGCTGCCGGGCCAGCTCCGCGCCGGTGCCGTGGTAGAAGGCCTGCCAGTTGCGGTCGTTGGCGTACTGGTTGACCCACACGGCGCCGGGGATCTCGGCGGTCAGCTCGCGGACGCGGCGGATGCGGGTGTGCAGGTAGCCCCCGGCCTCGTCGGGCTCGGTGACGGTCTCGACGGTGGCGCCCAGGCGGCGCAGCAGGGCCGTGTTGGCGCTGGTGGTCTTGGGGTCGACGACGCAGACGAAGCGCAGCCCGTGGACGAGCGCGGCCATCGCCAGGGCGATGCCGAAGTTGCCGGAGCTGCTCTCGACCACGGTGCCGCCGGGCCGGAGGGACCCGTCGGCCAGGCCGGCCTCCACGATGTGGCGGGCCGAGCGGTCCTTCATGCTGCCGCCGGGGTTCATCAGCTCCAGCTTGGCCAGCACTTCGGGGCCGGGCCCGGGGAAGAGGCGCCGGAGGGCGACGACCGGGGTGTCGCCGACGCAGTCGAATAGGGATTCATAGACCGATTCGCGCGAGGGCTCAGGGATCGGTTCGCGAATCGGAGGCGGGTGCGGGAGGCCGACGGCCTTTTCGGCGGTCACGGTGCTCCTTCGACTCTCGTGCCTGGTCCAGGGGCGCGGAGGACGCGATGGGCAGGGGGAACGGGGCGTGCCGGAGCAATATAAGGGCAGCCTTCCCTAAACCGTCAACACCGAACACGGTGGCGGAGAACCGGTCCGTTCCGGTATCGCGCGCGGCCGCGTGTGCGGGCCCGCCGCGACGGGCGGGGAGGGCGGCGCGCGGTGTCGCCTTCGTCGCATCCAGGCGACACCGTGTCGGCACGGCGGGGCGACGGAGAGCGCCGCGCCCGCCGGTCGCCACCTCGGCACGGCGCGCGCTCTACCTGCGGATTCACCGTTTTAGCCCGCCCGTGCGCCGCGAGAGGGGTCCGGGTCCGCGCCCGGGCCTCGGAGGCGGCGAGGTGTCCGTACCAGGCGGTAGGCATTCCCGGATCGCACCCGTACGGACCTGGTCTGTCATGATTTCGTGCTCGGACGGGCACCTGTACCGGACGCCCCGGCCCGCCCCATCGCTCCCCTGGAGAGGCCGCACGTGACGAAGCCCACTTCGCCGCTGTCCGACTTCGTTCGCCGCACCCTCGACCACCACCGGATGAGCTACCGGCAGCTCGCCGAGGCCGCCGTCGACCCGGAGACGGGGGAGCGGCTCGACCACCGGTGGCTCAACGGCCTGGTGAAGGGCAGGTACGCGACCGCGCCCGCACCGGCCCGCCTCAGGGCGCTCGCGGCGGGCCTGCGGGTCCCGCCGGTGGTGGTGAAGAGACTGGCCGCCCAGCAGTTCCTGGACCTGGAGACCGACGGCGGGGAGGACGTGGGCGACGACGCCTACCTGATCTATCTCCAGGCCAAGCGCCTCCTTCCGGAGGACCGCGCAGTGGTCCGCGACCTCGTCCGCCGCCTGGCCGACTGCGCGTCCGTCGGCCCGCCCGCCTGCCGCTGACCCGGCTGCCGGTGTCCCGGGTCGGCGAGCGGGGCCGGGGAATCGCCCTGCTCCGGCGCGTGGGAGGTGGCCGAGGCCGGCGGGCGCTCACCCCCCGTTCTCGGCGTCGAAGTTCCACCGGGTGAGGTCCCCGGGAAAGCCTGCGAGGGTCCATCCGTACGCCCTCCGCGGCCGCATGCGGTAGACGACGCGGTCGACCTCCTCACCCTCGGCGGGGCGGCGCGCCCCGAGCGCCGCGTACTTCTCCAGCCACTCGTCGATGGAGGACTCCCCGCCGACCCGCTCGGCCCGTCCCTCGACGGCCAGCACCTCCTCCCCGTCCTCCAGGTTGACCTGCATCCTGGGGTTCTCCTCCAGGTTGCGGGCGGTGCGCGTGGCCGGCTGCGTCGCGAACAGGAAGCCGTCCGCGCTCCACAGCCCCCAGAAGGGCCGGGCGAGCGGGCGGCCGTCGGCGCTCGACGTGGCCACCCAGTACGTGCGCGCCCCGGCCAGCCGGCGGTGGGCCTCCCGCCAGGTCAGCAGGCCCACCGCCGAGCGGCCCGGTTCGGCCCCCTGGTAGTCGGCGGGGATGCGGGCGCGCTCGGCCGCGGGTTCGGGTGTCATGTGGGCCTCCATGCGGTCGTCTCTTATACGGCGTACATGGACACCGTAGAGGAACCCTTGTACGCCGTATAGTGGGGCGGGTGGACACGCTGACCCCCGGCGCCGTCGCCGCCCGGGCACTGGAGATCGCCGACGCTGAAGGGCTCGCCGCCGTGAGCATGCGCCGCCTCGCCCGCGAGCTCGGCGTCACCCCGATGGCGCTGTACTGGCACTTCAGCACCAAAGAGGCCCTCCTCGACGGGATGGCCGACCGGGTTCTGGCCGAGGTCGACCTCCCCGAGGGCGGCGGTGCCCCGTGGCGGCCGCGCCTTGAAGGGCTGCTGCGCTCCTTCCTGGACGTGCTGCGCCGCCATCCCGCCGGTCCCGACCTGCTCACCGGGGCGGGGGAGCTGACCGAGCACCGCCTGCTCGTCCAGGAGTCGGCGCTGGGGCTGCTGGCCGAAGCGGGCTTCTCCCCGGAGGAGGCGGTGCAGGTCGTCGGGCACGCCACCGCGACCCTGGTGTCCTTGGCGCGGAATCAGGCCGGGCGGGCCGATGAGCGGCGCGCCCGTGAGGTCTTGGCCCATCTGCTGGCGCTCCCGCCCGACCGCTACCCGCACACCGTCGAGGCGGCCGGGCCCATCAGCGCCTGCTCCGACCCCGACACCTACTTCGCCTACGGCATCGCGCTGCTGCTCGCCGGGATCGACGCCCTGGCCGGGGTCCGGCCCCCGGCCTGAGCCGGGGAGCAGAAGCGCAGCGCGCGCCCGAGCTCCTCCCGGGACGGCAGGTCCCTGCCGATCACCACCACGCGGGTGCTCCTCCGTTCGCCGTTCCACGGAGTGCCCGGGGTGATCTCGAACAGCGTGTGCACGCCCTGCAGCACGAACCGGCGCGGGTCGCCCCCGACCGCCAGCAGCCCCTTGATCCGGTAGACGTCCGGCCCGCGCTCGCGCAGGAAGTCCTCCGCCCACTCGCGCACCGCGTCCGCGTCCACCTCTTCCTCAACCTCCACCGAGACCGAGTCCAGCGTCGGGTCGTGCAGGTGGGCGCCCTCGTCCCAGCCGTCCATCGCGTCCGGGGCCCCGGCGACGCGCCCCGCGCCGCCGAACGCCCCGATCGCCAGGACCCCCGCCACATCGATGTCGGCGTAGCGCGCCCGGATCACGTCCGCGGTGGCGTTCACCCCCCTGATGCGCTCTTCCACCGCGTCGGCCTCCTCCGGGGACACCAGGTCGGTCTTGTTCAGGACCACCCGGTCGGCGAAGGCGATCTGGTCGGTCACGCGCGTGCCGACGCCACCGCCCTCTCCGCCCTCCCCGGCGGCCCCGTCCAGGTGCGCCCGGGCGTGCAGCGCGTCCACCATGGTCACCACCCCGTCCAGTTCGAACGCGGCCGCGATCTCCTCGTCCACGAAGAACGTCTGGGCCACCGGGTCCGGGTCGGCCATGCCGCTGGTCTCGATGAGCACCCGGTCGAAGCGCTCCGGGCGCTCCAGGAGCCGGTGCAGGATGTCGATCAGGTCGGTGCGCGCCGTGCAGCACAGGCAGCACCCGTTGCTCATCTCGATGATCTCCTCGTCACCGGTGAGCACCAGCGCGTCGTCGATCGGGATCTCGCCGAACTCGTTCTCGACGACGGCGATCCGGGCCCCGTGGTCGGCGGTGAGGATGCGGTTGACCAGCGTCGTCTTCCCCGAGCCGAGGAAGCCGGCGAGGACCGTGACGGGGATCTTCGGGGATGCGGTCATGGGAGTCTCTCCAATCGGTCGGTGGTGCCGGGCGCGTGCGGTGGGCGGGGCGGTCAGCCGAGGATCCGCCGCGCCCGTTCGCGCGCGTGTGGTGACACCTCGATGCGGTGCCCCTCGAAGTCCGGCCCACGGGTGGCGTCCAGGCCCATCCGCGAGGTCGTGCCGTCGGCCCCTGAGGACGGGTCGAGCGGCGACCCCGGGAGGCCGTCGGCCACCAGCAGGTCGCGGTGCGGCTGGAAGTGCGTCGCCAGCGCCCAGAGGACGTCCCCGTCCCGGGTGACGTCCACGTCGTCGTCGACCGCCACGACGGTCTTCAGGTACGGGTCCCACCCGAGCAGGCCGAGCATGACCTGGCGCGCCTGTCCGGGCCGGTGGCGGCGCAGCGCCACATAGCAGTGGAAGTGCGTCCCCGAGGAGGGGTAGTGCACCGCGGTGACGTCGGGGAACCGCTCCTTGAGGCGCGCGGCCATCTCCGACTCCCGCGGGATGCGGGCCAGGTTCAGGTGCTCGTCGGTGTTGCCGCCCTCGACGTCGACCAGGAGCGCATCCGCGCGCCGCATGACGGCGTCGACCTCGATCACGTTGTTGGTCGACCGGTTCGAGGAGTACCCGGAGAACTCCCCGAAGGGCCCCTCGTCGGCGCGGGCCGCCGGGTCGATGGTGCCCTCCAGCACGAAGTCCGCCCACGCCGGGACCCGGATCCCGTGGTGCGGGGTGGCCACCACGTCCAAGGGCTCGCCGAACAGTCCGCCCGCGATCTCCCGCTCGTCGACCCCGTACCCGACCCGGGCCGACGCCGCCAGCATGAACAGCGGGTGCCCGCCGACCACCATCGCCACGGGAAGCGTGCGGCCGAGTTCGGCGCAGCGGTTCAGCATGCGCCACAGGTCCCCGCGCGAGTGCAGGCTCGTGGCCAGCCGCCGCGGGGAGTCGGCCATCGACCGGTGGTAGCTCATGTTCCCCGTGCCGGTCTCGGGGTCCTCGGCGATGATGATGCCGCTGGTGATGTAGGGCGCCCGGTCGGATGCGAAGTGCCGCAGCATCGGCAGGTCCGCGAGGTCGACACCGTCCCCCGAGGCGACGGACGACAGCACCGGTCCGCCGTCCAGCAGCCGCGGCGCCAGACGGTTCGCGGACCGCTCCATGTAGGCGCCGTGCAGCCCGCCCGGGCCGACCCCCAGCATGCGGGCGACCCGCTCCCGGGAGGCGAACACGTTGCTCAGCACGGGAACGCCGAGCCCTTCGACATCGCGGCAGAGCACCATGTCGCGCCGCCCCCGCGCCGCCAGTTCGTAGACCAGCCCGGTCACGCCCTGGTCGGCCGGTACCGGGTCGTCGACCACCAGCACGTCCTCGGGGTGCGCGGCCAGGTAGGAGTCGAGGAAGGCGTGCGGGTCCTGGCGCGGGGAAGGGGACGGCGCGGTCACGAGTGCGCACCCCCCTCGGCGCCCGCCGGGGCGGGCGCGCCCGCCCAGCGGCGGTAGAGGTCGTGGTCGATCCCGAATTGGTCCAGCACCTTGCCGCTCCAGTGGTCGAGGAGGTCGTCGATGGTCTCGGGCGCGTGGTAGAAGGCGGGCACGGGCGGGAGCACGGTCGCCCCGGCCTCGGTGGCCGCGGCCATGTTGCGCAGGTGCACCAGGCTCAGCGGCGTCTCCCGGGTGACCAGCACCAGGCGGCGCCGCTCCTTCAGGCACACGTCGGCCGCCCGGGTGAGCAGCGTGTCGGACAGGCCGTGGGCGATCCCGGCGAGCGTCCTCATGGAGCACGGCACCACCACCATCCCCAGGGTCGTGAAGGACCCGGAGGCGATCGGGGCGGCGACGTCCTCGGCGCGGTGGTACGCGGTCGCCAGGGCCGCGACGTCGGTGGCGCGCAGGCCCGCCTCGATCTGCAGCGTGCGCCGGGCCGCCCGGGAGAGCACCAGGTGGGTGTCGAGCCCGCCGAGGCGCCGGACCGCCTTGAGGAGGTGGACGGCCAGGTGCGGCGCGCTGGCGCCGCTCACCCCGACGACCAGGCGCGGGCGGCGGCCCACCGGGGGAGGCGGGACGGCCGCGGGCGGGAGGGGCGGGTACGGGTCGGGCACGGACATGGAGGCCTCTCGACTCTTGGGCACAGGGGGCAGGGGAGGGGGCCGCCGGTGTCAGGTGCCCGGGGCCCTCCCGTCGCGGCCGGGGCGGTCCTCCGGTTCCTCCGGCTTCTCCCGGGCGTCGGCGCGGCCCCCGTTGAAGAGGAGGTTCAGCACCACCGCGAGCGCGGTCCCCGTCGCGACGCCGCTCTCCAGGAACATCCCGGCCAGGTCCGGCATCCGGGTGTAGAACTCCGGGACGTAGGCGGGCACCAGGCCCGCGCTCAGGGAGACCATGACCGTCATCAGGTCGCCCGGCCGCCCGAAGTCCACCGCCGCGAGCAGCTGCACGCCGGTGACGACCAGCGCCCCGAAGGTCACCACCGCGGCGGCGCCGATCACGGGTTCGGGGAAGGCCGCGAACACCTCCCCGACCGGGCGGAACACTCCCAGGACGATCAGGATCACCCCGCCGACGGCCACCGGGAAGCGGCTGCGCACCCCGGTCAGTGCGATCAGCCCGATGTTCTGGCCGAAGGTGGTGTAGACGAACCCGCTGAACACCCCGCTCAGCGCGGTCATCAGCCCGTCCACCCGCAGCAGCCGCGCGATCTCCGGCGGCCCCACCGGGCGGCCGACGACCCGGCCCACCGCCACGCCCTGCCCGGACGCCTCGACGGTGATGACCAGGATGATCACCATGAAGAGCAGGATGGAGGGCAGGTGGAACTGCGGTGCGCCGAAGTGCAGCGGCCCGGGCAGGGCCGCCACCGGCCCCGCGCCGACGCCGCCCAGGTCGCCCATGCCGACCGACCAGCCGACCCCCGCACCGGCGACCAGCGCGAACAGGATCGACAGCTGCCCGGCCACCCCTTTGAGCAGCCGCCGCAGCACCACGATCAGGGCGACGGTGAAGGCCGCGAGCGCGATCCGGCCCAGGGAACCGTACCCGGGGGCGTCCGGGTCGTCGCCGACGATCATCCGCAGCCCGACCGGGATGAGGGTGAGCCCGATCAGCGCGATGACGGTCCCGGTCACCACGGCCGGGAACAGCCGGAGCAGGGTGCCGAAGAGGGGCGCCAGCAGGATCCAGGCGGTGCCGCCGACCAGGAGCGAGCCGTAGACCGTGGGCAGTCCGTGCTCCCCGCCGACCAGCACCATCGGGATGATGCCGTTGGAGGCGGCGCCGACGACCAGGGGCATGCGGATGCCGAACTTCCACAGGCCGAGCGACTGCAGGAGGGTGCCGGCGCCGGCCAACACCAGGTCGATGCTGACCAGCACGGCGACGGCGTCGTCGTCCAGGCCGAGCGCCGCCCCCACGACGATCGGGACGATCACCACGCCGGCGTACATGATGAGCACGTGCTGAAGGCCGAACAGGACGGTCTTCACGGCGGAGTGCCGTTCATCGGCGGCGGACACGGCGGAGGCCGCGGAGGCGGCGGACGCGGGGGGTTCGGGGGAGTCGGACGGCGGCCCGGCGGCCCTGTCGTCTCGCGAGTCGTCCCAGACCATAAGCTCCCTCACCTTTGCGAGGGGTCCCGCGGGTGCGGCCGTGCCGACGCGGGATCCCTCTCGGTTGGCCCCCGGCCGCTCGGGTCGTCCCGCTTTGAAGCACCTTCGAGGCTTTGGCGTTGTCGCGTTCGGAAGAAGGTTCCGAGGAGGTTCGGAGGAGGGGATCGGGAAGCCGCCGCGCCGAGGCGGCGACTAAATTGCATGTCACACGTAAACCCGCCTCCCAGCACCGTGTCAAGCCCTGTTCAGCGCCGCCATGCCGCCGAGGCCGTCCGTCCTCGCCCCTGTGGCCGCCGTTCGGTGTTCGCTGGACTATGGCTCTGACCTGGTGGCCTTCTGGTGGGTGGGGGGGCCTGCGGGGCCGCGTTCGTTCCCGGGCTACGGAATGCAACATGCAATCTCATTGACACGGTGTTCCCGACTGTGCTGCACTCACAGCGGTCGAGCTCTCCCGCTCGTCGCCGTGCACATCGGCGGCCCGTAGGTGCGATCAACGCGTGGCCGGGGGCGTCTGAACGACCTGAGGAGCGTCACAGTGATCATCGATACGCACGTCCACCCGACCGACCTCGTCGACGAGGCGTGGCGCCACACCGGCGAGCCGTTCACCGGCGAACGGGTCCTGAAGATGATGGACGGCCCGTTCTGGATCAACGGCAAGCCGCGCCGGGTGGACGTCAGCTGCATCATGCCCCCGCCCGGCAACACCGCCTGGCGCGACGGGGACCGCACCGGCCGCGAGGGCATCCGCGACTACCAGGCCTACGTGACCTCGCTGGTCCAGAAGTACCCCGACCGCTTCGTCGGCAACTTCATGTACAACCCCCGCTTCGGCCCCGAGAACGGGGCCAAGGAGCTGGAGTTCCACGTGAAGGAGTACGGCTACAAGATGCTCAAGCTCCACGCCAACATGCACGCCTACCGGCCCGACCGGGCCCTGGACTGGCTGCGGCCGGTGATGCGCGTGTGCGACGAGCTGGGAGTGGTCGTGCTCATCCACACCGGCGACGGGCCCTACTCGATCCCCACGCAGTTCTACCCGATCATCCGCGAGTTCCCGGGGGTGACCTTCATCCTCGGCCACTTCGGGATCCAGACCGGCGGCGTGTACTGCTTCGAGGCGTTCTGGATGATCCAGGACTCGCACAACGTCATCGGCGAGTCCGGGTGGCTCCTGCAGTCGCGGATCGTGGAATTCGCCAAGGAGATGAAGAAGAGCAAGCTCGTCTTCGGGACCGACTCCCCGCCCAACGAGCCGGGGATGTGGGCCCGCGAGCTGGAGGTGCTCTGCCACGAGCCGCCGCAGGGGCTGAACCTGTCCGAGGACGACCTGGAGGGGTACCTCGGCAACAACATGGCCAAGCTGCTGGGGCTGGCGCCCACCCCGCCGCCCAAGGACAAGGCGGCCGCCGAGGCCTACCTGCGCGGGGAGGCCGTGCAGGCGTCGGCGCGCAACTCCCACGCCGACCACTACTCCGGATACACGCCCTCGGCGTGGGCGGAAGAGGCGGCCGAGGCGCGGTAGGAGGGGTGCGGCGCACCGGTCGGCCCCGCCGGCCCCGGAGGAGGCGGCGCGCGAGCGTCCCGGGGCCGGCGGGGCCTCCTCTCAGGCGGGGGCGCCGCCTCCGGTGCCCTCGGGCCGGGCGCCCTCGGACCCCGCGACCCGGTCCGCCGCCTCCGCGTCCCGGTCCTGCGGCCCCCGCGGCGTCGATCGGGACAGCCGCACCCGCAGGCGGGAGATGTGCTGGCGGGCGGCCTCCTCCGCGAGGGCGGGGTCGCCCCCGGCCATGGCGTCGACGATCCGCCGGTGCTCCTCCAGCGCCAGGCGGGGGGCCTCCTCGGCGCGCCACAGCGAGTGCAGGGCCATGTGGGAGCGCCCGGCGATCGGCTCCAGGGCCGCGGCCAGGTGCGGATTGCCCGCGATGTCACGGAGGCGGCGGTGGAAGCGCATGTCCAGATCGATGTGGGCGGCGTCGTCGCCGCCTGCGGCCAGCACCTCCTCGTGCTCGTCGAGGATGCCCCGCAGCCCGGCCAGGGCATCGGCGTCGAGCCGTTCGGCGGCCAGGCGCGCCGCCAGGCCCTCCAGCATCTCGCGCACCAGGTAGAGCTGGCGCAGGTCTTCGATGTCGACCGCGCTCACCTGGGCGCCGCGGTGGGTCTCGTGCCGGGCCAGGCCCTCGTGGATGAGCCGCTGCACGGCCTCCCGGACGGGGGTGCGGCTGACGTTGAGCTGGCGGGCGAGGCTCGGGACGCTGAGCGCCGTCCCCGGCGGCAGCGCGTTGTGCAGGATCGCGTCCCGGAGCGCCTCGTAGGTGCGTTCGGTGAGCGATTCGCCGGGCTCCAAGCGCGCCAGCGGCGTGGGGTGGGACATGCGTGCCTCGATCGTCGGACGGGTCGGGGGCGTCATTTTACATGCAATCTCGCCCTGCGGATGGGCGTCCGTCCGGGCGCGCGTCCGCACCGCACACGAGCCGTCCACGGGCCGTCCGCGAATCGCCCCGAATCGCCTACGAGCCGCCACCGCAACGACCGGACGCCGCACCATGCTCTCCCGGTGTCCGTCCTCCCACCTGAGAAGGGACTTTCAATGGCTGAGTCAAGCCGCTTGGACGGCCGGCGCCGAGGGGGTGAACGCCCGGTCGTCGCGCAGCAGCGCCCACAGCACGTCCACCCGCCTGCGGGCCAGCGCCATCAACGCGCCCCGATGCCTCTTGCCCTCGCTGCGTTTACGGGCGTAGTAGTCCCGGTTCGGACCGCTGGTCTTCAACGACGAGAGCGCGGACATGTAGAACACCCTGCGCAGGCGGCGGTTGTAGCGCTTGGGCCGGTGCAGGTTGCCGCTGATGCGCCCCGAGTCGCGGGGCACCGGCGCCAGCCCGGCATAAGAGGCCAGGTGCCCGGCGTCGCGGAAGGTGGACAGGTCCCCGACCGCCACGGCGAACTCAGCGCCCAGCTGCGGCCCCATGCCCGGCATGGACAGGATCACCTCGGCCTGGGGGCGGCGGGAGAACGCCTCCTTGATCCGGGCATCCAGCTCCTTCAACCGCTCCCGCAGGCGCAGCAGGTCGGCGGCGATGCGTCCGATCAGCTCAGCGGCGGTGTTCTGCCCGGGCAGGCTCATGGTCTGGGACCTGGCCGCGGCCGCCGCCCGCTCCGCGGTGTCGGCGGCCCGGCGCACGTCCTGCTTGGCCAGGTAGGCGGCGATACGCGAGGCCCCGGACCGGCGGATGGCCTTGGGGGTCTGGTAGCGCTCGACCAGGACCAGGGCCGCGCGAGTGGAGAAGTCGAACTCGCGCTCCAGGGCGGGGAAGATCCCGGCCAGCAGCTCGCGCAGGCGGCTCACCGAGCGCACCCGGTCGGCGTTGATATCGGCCCGGTGGCCGGTCAGCAGGGCCAGTTCGGCCACCAGCTCGGGCTTGGGCTCGGCGGGCAGGAAGTCCCGGCGCATGCGGGCGGTGTTGGCGATGGTGACCGCGTCTTTCGCGTCGGTCTTGGCCTCGCCGGAGAACGCCCCGGCCATGCGGTTGACCGTGCGGCCGGGGACGTAGACGACCTTCTGGCCCGCCGCGGTCAGGAGCGCCAGCAGCAGCGCGGAGGCGGCCGAGGCCAGATCCACCGCCCACGACAGACGCGCGCCGGTCGCGGTGACGGCGGCGATCGCCTCTTCGATCGCGGCCTGGTCGTTGGTGATGCGCCGCGAGAGCACGACCTCGCCCAGGGCGTCCACCACGGCCAGGTGGTGGCTGGTCTTGCCCGCGTCGATGCCGATCCACAGCGGGCCCTCGATTGCTGCCAAGGGGGAGAACTGTCCCATGCCGCCTCGCTTCCTCGGGGGGTGAGGCGCCGGGATGCCCCGCAGGTCACTCCGCCGACAGGTCCTTAGACAGCGATCGTTCGCGGATTTCAGTCAGCGGCCGGAGAACCCGGAGGAGCCGGGCTGCCAGTCCTTTCGGGCCATCTGAAGGCAGACACCCCATCAGCAACACCCGGCTCCCCTGGGCGCCGGAACCTCAGTTCCAGACACCTACAACCCTAAGGACCCCCATGACCGGAATCCAGAACGCCGCCGGACCCCGGTCCGCGACGAGCACCCTGACGCGGGGCACCGCCGCCGGCCCCGCCCCGCGCGGCGGTGTGGGGGACGACGCGGTGCGGCCCGACGGGCACCTCAAGGTGACCGGCCGCTTCGCCTACTCCTCCGACCTCCGCGCCGAGGGCATGGTCTGGGCCACGACCGTGCGCAGCCCGCACGCCGCCGCGCGCATCCGTGCCATCGATACCACGCGGGCATGCGCCGTCCCCGGCGTCCACGCCGTCCTCACCCATGAGGACGTCCCCGGCGCCAAGACCTACGGGATGAAGGTCGCCGACCAGCCCGTCCTGGCCACCGACCGCGTCCGCCACCAGGGCGAGCCGGTGGCGCTGGTCGCCGCCGACGACCCGGAGACCGCCCGCCGGGCCGCCGGGCTGGTCGACGTCGCCTACGACGTGCAGGATCCCGTCACCGACGCGGCCGCCGCGCTGGACCCGGCGACCCGGCACGTCCACGAGGGCGGCAACCTCGTGCGCCGCGTCCGCATCGTGCACGGCGACATGGAGCGCGCCCGGCAGGAGGCCGACGTGGTCGTCACCGGCGACTACACGATGGGCATGCAGGACCAGGCGTTCCTCGGCCCCGAGTCCGGCCTCGCCGTCCCCGCCGAGGACGGCGGCGTGGAGCTGTACGTCGCCTCGCAGTGGCTGCACAAGGACCTGGAACAGCTCGCCCCCTGCCTGGGCCTGCCCGAGGACAAGGTGCGGCTGTCGCTGGCCGGCGTCGGCGGGGCGTTCGGCGGGCGCGAGGACCTCTCGGTCCACGTGCACGCGTGCATGCTGGCCCTGGCCCTCGGCAGGCCGGTCAAGATGGTCTACAACCGCCACGAGTCGTTCTTCGGGCACGTCCACCGCCACCCCGCGCGGATGCGTTTCGAGCACGGCGCCACCCGGGACGGCAGGCTGGTCTTCGTCGACGCGCACCTCCTCCTGGACGGCGGCGCCTACGCCTCCACCTCCCCGGTGGTGATCGCCAACGCGTCGTACTTCGCCGCGGGCGCCTACGGGGTCCCCAACGCCCGGATCGTCGGTGACGCGGTGTTCACCAACAACCCGCCCTGCGGCGCCATGCGCGGCTTCGGCGCGGTCCAGTCGGCCTACGGGGTCGAGTCGAACATGGACCGCCTCGCCGCCGCCCTGGGCATGGACCCGGTGGAGCTGCGCCTGCGCAACGCCATGACCACCGGGACCGTCCTGCCCACCGGCCAGGCGGTGGACGGCCCGGCGCCCGTGGCCGAGCTGCTGCGGACCGTCCGCGACCGGCCGATGCCGGGCGGCGGGGGAGAGGTGGGCCCCTACTCGCTGCCCGGCGGGACCGGGAACACGACACGGGCCGAGGACGTGCGCCGGGGCGTCGGCTACGCGGTGGGAGTCAAGGCGATCGGCTACTCCGGGGGCGTCGACGACGTCTCGACCGCCCGCGTCACCCTGTCCGAGGCGGCGGGCCGCGCCGCCGTCGCGGTCCACACCGCGGCGGCCGAGTGCGGGCAGGGCGTCACCACGGTGCAGGCGCAGATCGCCCGGACCGAGCTGGGCGTGTCCGACGTGGCCGTGCTGACCGCCGACACGCGGGTCGGGGACGCCGGGTCGGCCTCGGCGTCCCGTATGACGTGGATGTCCAGCGGCGCGGTGCAGGGGGCGTGCCGCCAGGTGGCCGAGGAGGTGCTGGAGCGCGCCGCGCACCGGAGCGGGACGGCCGCGGCCGAGCTCGCGCTCGTCGGCGGCGCGGTGGTCCGCCGCGCGACCGGCGAGGCGGTCGCGCCGGTGGCGGACCTGGTCCGGGACGACCCGGTGGAGCGCGAGCACGTGTACCGCCACCGGCCGACCGAGGCCATCGACCCCGAGACCGGCCAGGGGGACGCCCACATCGCGTTCGCCTTCTGCGCGCACCGCGCCGTCGTCGACGTCGATCCGGAGCTGGGGCTGGTCCGGGTGGTCGAACTCGCCGCGGCCGAGGACGTCGGCAGGGCGATGAACCCGAGGGCGGTCGAGGGCCAGATCGAGGGTGGCAGCGTGCAGGGGCTCGGCCTGGCGCTGATGGAGGAGGTCCAGGTCGACGACCAGGGGCGGGTGCGCAACCCGTCGTTCACCGACTACCTGATCCCGACGATCGCCGATGTCCCGCCGATGCCGCTCGCGGTGTTCGAGTACCCGCACCCCGACTCGCCCTATGGGGTGAACGGGGTGGGGGAGCCGCCGACGCTCTCGTCCACCCCCGCGATCCTGAACGCGCTGCGCGACGCGACCGGGCTGGACCTGCCACGCGCGCCCATCCGCCCAGGGGACATCGCCCTGGGAGCCGCGGACTACTGAGGGGACGCGCGCCCGTTCGGGGCGGTTCATGCCGTGGGGACCGTGCTCCGCTGACAGGCCGTGCCGTGGAAACCGCGCCGGTCCGCGCCGTCTGGGGCCGGGGTCCGTGCCGTCCGGGGACGGCTGGTGGCGCGGTTGGAGCGCGCCACCGGCCCGGTCACGCCACCAGTTCCAACAGGGCGTCCATCCCGCGCTCCAGGAGCTGGTCGTGGGTGAGGACGATCTGCCCGCCTTCGTCGGAGCGCGAGGCGGGCGCCACCTCCAGGCGCCCTTCGTCGTCGCGCCGCACCGAGCTTCCGGGGCCCGCGTGGAGCAGCGCGAGAACGATGCCGTCACGGTTCATGAATGTCGACTCCGACCTATGTGCGGGGGGTTGGTTCGTGTTCGGGTGCCAGGGACGGCGGTCCGAGGGGAAGCGGAGCGGGAGCGGTGCCGCCGTCGTGCGCCGTGGTGCGGGACCGCGCTTCGCGGTCCGTGTGCATGGGGGCACCGCCTCAATCCAGAGGCGGAGGACCTCCCGACGGGCACTGAGTATTCCAACAGGCGGTGACGTTCGCCGACCCCCCTTAACGCGGGTTCATGTGGGGTGTTGCTCACAGGGAGAGCGGCGGCACCTCACACGTCGGTATGACGCACGACGCACGGGGAGAGCCTACTGGTCCCACGTTCCCTTTTGCGCGCCGGACGGATCCTGCCCGCTGGAGCGGTGCGTGGGCCGCCGGTCGGGGCGGGCGCACTCGTTGGTGTGGTCAGGCGCGTGGCGTGGGCATGGTCCCGGCGGCCAGGGCAATGGTGGAACGGCTGGTTCCCCGCTGACGGGCCCTGGCCGGGTGGCGGGTGGTCGGGGTGCGGGGTGGAGGGCGGCGACGGCGAAGGTGGGCGGCTCTGCCTGTTGTTCTGTCGGCCGCCGGGTGTGTGCGTGGGCGGCGACGGCGTGAGCGGGGCGGTTCCCCGGGCCTGCGTGCCGGGCGGCGCGCCGCCGCCCGGCCGGGGGCCGTCAGCGGGGGACCAGCCGAGCCGCCGTCGCCTGTCGCTTGAACCTCTCTGGTCACGGGAACGGGAGACCCCCTCCATGGGCGGTGACCTCGAGGGCTGCCGCCCCGCTCAACCGGCCCGCTCAACCGCGGCGTCCGTCCGGCGCGATGACCTGCCCTCTGCCTCCGCCGTGATTCTTCCGTGGCGTAGGTGGAGGCGGTGGTCGGCCCTTGCGGCCGACTCCGGGTCGTGGGTGGCGTACACCACGGTCACCCCCTCGGCCGCCACCTCCTCCAGTACGCGCTGGATCGCCCCCTGGGCCCGGGTGTCCAGGCCGGTCGACGGCTCGTCCAGCAGCAGCAGGTCGGACTGCTGCGCCAGCCCCTGCGCCAGCAGCACCCGCTGCCGCTGGCCCCCCGACAGGGCCCCGAGCGGGCGGTCGGCCAGGTCGGTGATGTCCAGGCGCTCCATGCACCCCGCCACGACGGCCCGGTCGCGGGCGCTGGGCCTGCGCCAGGGGCCCAGGTGCTCCCACCGGCCCATGGCGACCGTCTCGCGCACCGTGACCGGCAGCGCGTCGGAGACGGCGCTGCGCTGCACCACCAGGGCGGGCCGCCGCAGGTGGCGGCGCTCGACCCGTCCGGAGTCCGGGGCGTGCACCCCCGCCAGCACCCCCAGCAGCGTCGACTTCCCGGACCCGTTGGGCCCCACGAGCGCCGTGGCGCGGCCGGCCGGGACGGCGGCGTCCACCCCCTCCAGGACCGCGGTGCGGCCGTACCCGGCGCTCACGCCGTGCAGCGTGACGGCGGTCGGTGTGCTGCGGTTCACGGCACCTCCCCGATTGACAATGAAAATCGTTATCAGTGTACGGTCGTTCCCATGGAATGGTTGACCGCCCCCTTCGAGGTGGCCTTCGTCGCCCGTGCGCTGGTCGCCGGGGTGCTCGTCTCGGTCGTCTGCGCGCTGGCCGGGACCTGGGTCGTGCTGCGCGGCATGGCCTTCCTCGGCGACGCGATGGCGCACGGCATGCTCCCCGGAGTGGCGCTGGCCTCGCTGCTGGGCGGCAGCCTCTTCCTCGGCGCCGCCCTGAGCGCGGCCGCCATGGCGGCCGGCGTCACGGCGGTGACCCGCAGGACGCGGCTCTCCCAGGACACCGCGATCGGCCTGCTCTTCGTCGGGATGCTCTCCCTCGGCGTGATCATCGTCTCCCGGTCGCAGTCCTTCGCCGTGGACCTCACCGGCTTCCTCTTCGGCGACGTGCTGGCCGTGCGCCCCGTCGACCTGGCCGTCCTCGCGGGGGCGGCGGCCGCCGCCGCGGCCCTGGCCCTGCTGGGGCACCGGGCGTTCGTCGCCCTGGCCTTCGACCCCCGCAAGGCCGAGACCCTGGGCCTGAGCCCGCGCCGGGCGCACCTGGCCATGCTCGGCCTGGTGACCCTGGCCATCACGGCCTCCTTCCACGTGGTGGGCACCCTGCTGGTGTTCGGCCTGCTCATCGCGCCACCGGCCGCGATGGCGCTGTGGGCCCGCCGCATCCCGTCGATCATGCTCGGCGCCGCCCTGATCGGCTCGGCCGCCACCGCCGCCGGGCTGCTCCTGTCCTGGCACCTGGGCACCGCCGCCGGGGCGACCATCGCCGCGGTCGCCGTGGCCTCCTTCTTCGTCTCCGCCCTCGCGGCGCGCCTGCGGGACCGCAGGGCGCCGGAGGCCCGGAGCCCGCGCCCCGCGCGGGACCACCGCCCCCCGCACCCGTCCGACCCCCCGGAAGCCACGAGCCCGGAAACGGAGCGCGCGCAGCTGCGATGACGATCGGAACACGAACCCTTCCCGCCCTGGCCTGCGCGGCGGGCGCCCTGGCGCTCGCCGGATGCGGCCCCTCGGGCGGCGCGGCCGGGGACACCCCGTCCGCGTCCCCCGAACAGCCGCACGGATACGTCGAAGGGGCCGAGGAGACCGCCGAGCCCCAGTGGCGCCTGGTCCTGGCCGACGCCGAGGACGGCGCCGTGCACCTGCTCGATCCGGCCACCGAGGAGGTCACCCCGCTCGGAACCGTCCCGGGCGCCCGGCAGGCCGCCACCGACGGGCGCCACGCCTACATCGGCGCCGACGGGTCGGTGACCGTCCTGGACACCGGGGCATGGACGGTCGACCACGGCGACCACGTGCACTACTACCGCGCCGAACCGGGGACCGTCGGCGAGGCCGACGCCGCGGGCGCCCTCGGCGCGGCCGGGGACCCGGCCGTCACGGCGCTGGACACCGGCGACGGCGCCCTGGTGCTCGACCGGTCGGCCCTCGACGAGGGGGAGCTCGACCCGGTCGCCCGGCCGGACGGCGCCGCCGCCGTCGTCCCCTTCGGAGGGAAGCTGCTGGCCGCCGGCGCCGAGGGGGACGCCGTGCAGGTGCTGGACCGCGGCGGCGACCCCGAGGGCACCCTCGACGAGGCGTGCCCCGGCCCCTCCGGCCAGGCGGTGACCCGGCGCGGCGCCGTGCTCGGATGCTCCGACGGTGCCCTGGTGGTGACCGAGGACGACGGGGGCGGCGGTGACGGCGGAGACGACGCTGACGGCAGCGCGCTCGTCGCGGAGCAGGCGCCCTACCCCGACGGTGAGGACGCGCCCCCGGTGGAGTCCTTCCACCACCGCGCCGGGGCGCCCGTGGTCGCCGGGCTCGCGGCCGACGGCGAAGGCGCCTGGGCGCTCGACGTCGGCGCCGCCGAGTGGACCCGCATCGACAGCGGGCCCGCGGTGGCCGTGAGCGCGGCGGGTGAGGGCCTGCCCGTGCTCGTCCTCGGCGAGGACGGGACCCTGCGCTCCTACGACCCGGCGACCGGCGAACGCACCGCCGAGAGGGAGCTCATGGACCCGGTCGAGGGAGGCGGCCCACCGCCTTCGGTGTGGATCGACACCGCCCGCGCCTACGTCAACGACCCGGCCGCCGACGCGGTCCACGAGATCGACTACAACGACGACCTGCGCGTCGCCCGCACCTTCGACCTCGAATTCACCCCCGACCTCATGGTCGAGACGGGGTCGTGACCCGTCCGCGCGAAGAGCCGCACCCCCACCCCTCGGACCCCCTCGACACCGACCGGGACGCCACGCCCCGGTCCCCCCGAACGCATTGGAAGACGCCGACGTGTTTCCCATCCAGCGCATCAGAGCGTTCCGCGCGCGGAGCACTCCCGACCGCCCCGCCCCCCTCCGGCGGGCGGCGGCCCCCGCCGTGGCCGCCCTCGCCCTGCTCCTGCCCGCCACCCTGTCCGGGTGCGCCGCCTTCGGCGGAGAACGGAGCGGCATCGTCGTCACCACCAACATCCTGGGTGACATCACCCGCTCCGTCGTCGGCGACGAAGCCGACGTCACCGTCCTGATGCAGCCCAACGCCAACCCGCACTCCTTCGGCGTCTCCGCGCAGCAGGCCGCGGAACTGGAGGAGGCCGAACTCCTCGTCTACAACGGCCTGGGCCTGGAGGAGGGCGTGCTGCGCAACGTCGAGGCCGCCGAACAGGCCGGGACGCCGTCGCTGGAGGTCGCCGCGGGGATCGACCCCCTCGACTTCGCCGAGGGCGAGTCGGCCGGGCAGCCCGACCCGCACTTCTGGACCGACCCGGTGCGCACCGGCGAGGCCGTGGACCTCATCGCCGACGCCATCGTGGAGCAGGTCGGCGGCATCGACGAGGACCGCGTCCGCGCCAGCGCCGACGAGTACCGGGGGGAGGTCGAGGCGCTGCACGCGGAGGCGGAGGAGCGCTTCGCCGCCCTGCCTGAGGAGCGGCGCAAGCTGGTCACCGACCACCACGTCTTCGGCTACCTCGCCGACCGCTACGGCTTCGAGGTCATCGGCGCGGTCGTGCCCAGCGGCACCACCCTGGCGTCGCCCAGCAGCGCGGACCTGAAGTCCCTGTCCGACGCGGTCCGCGATGCCGGGGTGCCCGCGGTCTTCGCCGACTCGGCGCAGCCGGACCGGCTCACCCGGGTCATGGCCGAGGAGGCGGACCTGGAGATCGAGGTCGTCCCGCTGTTCACCGAGTCCTTGACCGGCGAGGACGGGGACGCGCCCACCTACCTGGACATGGCCCGCTACAACACCGGGGCCATCGCGGACGCCCTCGCCGAATAGGGCGTCCGCCCACCCCTCACCGCCCCCACCGGCACCTGCCCCCCGCCTTACCGGAACACCCCTGCACAGAAACGGATCAGGAACCGTGAGAAAGCATCCCCTTCCCTTCCGGCCCTCCCGGCACGGCCGACCGGCGGCCGCGCTGTCCGCCCTGGCGGCCCTCGGCCTGGCCGCCACCGCCTGCGGTGGCGGAGACCAGGCCGCAGAACCGGCGTCGACCGAGGTCACCGACGCCCTCGTCGCCACCTACGACGGCGGGGTCCTCGTCATCGACGGGGAGAGCCTCGACGTCGTCGAGGACATCCCGCTGGAGGGCTTCAACCGGCTCAACCCGGCGGGCGACGGGCGCCACGTGCTCGTGTCCACCTCGTCCGGCTTCCGCGTCCTGGACGCGGTCGGGGCCGAGCTCACCGACGACGAGTTCGAGGCGCCCCACCCCGGCCACGTGGTCCGCCACGCCGGCCGCACCGTGCTGTTCTCCGACGGCACCGGCGAGGTGACCTCCTTCGACCCCGCCGACCTGGGCGACGGGCTCCCTGAGACCGAGACCTACACCGCCGAGGAGCCCCACCACGGCGTCGCCGTCGAGCTGGAGAACGGCGAGATGGCGGTGACCTACGGCGACGAGGAGGAGCGCCCGGGCGTCCTCGTCCTCGACGCCGACGGCGAGGAGATCCACCGCAGCGACGAGTGCCCCGGGGTGCACGGCGAGGCGGCCGCGCAGGACGGGGCGCTGCTCTTCGGCTGCGAGGACGGGGTCCTCCTCTACCGCGACGGGGAGCTCGCCAAGACCGACAGCCCCGACGACTACGGCCGCATCGGCAACCAGGCCGGGCACGAGGAGTCGCCGTACGTGCTCGGCGACTACAAGACCGACCCCGACGCCGAGCTGGAGCGCCCCGAGCGGATCTCCATCACCGACACCACCGACGGCGACCTGGAGCTGGTCGACCTGGGTACCAGCTACAGCTTCCGGTCGCTGGGGCGCGGCCCGGACGGCGAGGCGCTGGTGCTGGGCACCGACGGGGCGCTGCACGTCATCGACCCGGAGTCGGCCGAGGTGACCGGCTCCCACCCGGTGATCGGGGAGTGGACCGAGCCGCTGGAGTGGCAGGACCCCCGCCCCACCCTGTTCGTGCGCGGTGACACCGCCTACGTGACCGACCCGGGTGAGAAGAAGCTGTACGCGGTGGACACCGCGTCCGGGGAGGTGCGGGCGGAGACGGAGCTGCCCGAGGCCTCCAACGAGATCACCGGCGTGGAGGAGTGACCCGGCGCGGTCCGGGCCGGGGTGCGGCCCGCCCGGACCGCGCCCTTCCCGGGGCGGGTGCTCCTGCCCGCGCGGAAGGGGCCGCCGGAGCCTTCGGCGGAGGGATCCGGCCATAGGCGGCCGTGCGCCGGACCGTCCGTCCCACGGCCCGGCGCACGGCCGCCGAAACGTGTCCTGCCGCCGGTCACACCGCTGGGACCCGTGATCACGGCGGTCGTGCTGGCCGCCGTCCGGTCGGGACGGCACGGTCGCCATGGCCCTGAGGGCGGCGACCGGCGCCCACAGGCGGGGTGCCGGTCGCAGTGCTCGGGGCGGGCCGGGTCCGCCTCCAGCGCCGTGCCGAACGTGCCGATCGCGCCGACTGGGCTGACCTGTCCGGGTGGAAATCACGTCACTCCAGCGGACGCGGCTCTGGACCCGGGTCGCCTGAACCTCAGCGGGCATTCATGTCCACGTGGGTGACCGTGAGTGTCGGCGGATGGCACCATGAGCGACCGGGCGGCCGCCGGTCGGTCGTCCCGCCGGCCCCCCCGCGTCGCACATTCCCCACGGCCCCCACGGCCACCCCCCCCAGGAGGACCTGTGCCCCGCTCCCTCCCCGCTCTGCGGCTCCTCGGCGCCGCTGCGTTCGGCCTGATCCTGGCCCCCGCCGCGCCCGCATACGCCGACTCCGGATCGATCGCCGACACCACCTCGGTCGGCGTGCACAACGCCTACGAGAAGTCCGCCTTCCCCCACTTCGCCGACGCACTCGACTCCGGTGCCGGACTGCTGGAGATCGACGTCTGGACCGACGAGATCACCGGCGACTGGCGGGTCAACCACGACCTCATCGGCCAGAGCAACAACTGCGCCGGTGCGACCGACCCCGACGGCCTGCGCGAAGGCGGCGACGGAGACCTCCGCGCCTGCCTCACCGACATCCGCACCTGGCACGAGGCGCAGCCCGGCCACCGGCCCATCGTGCTCAAGATCGAGATGAAGGACGGTTTCCACGCCGCCGGGGGTCTGGGCCCCGCCGCGTTCGACACACTCGTCGACGAGACGCTCGGCGACGCCGTCTACCGACCCGCCGACCTGCTCGGCGGCAAGGACACCCTGGACGAGGCCGCCGCAGCGGGGGACTGGGCCGACCGCGACGCGCTCGCGGGCAAGGTCCTCATCGAGCTCATCCCCGGCACCGTCGAACGGCAGAACCCCTTCGACGACCTGTGGACCGACGAGGAGTACGCCCGCCACCTGCGCGACCTCGCCGAGGCGGGCGGGATCGGCCGGGCGGCGGCGTTCCCTGCGGTCCTGGACGCCGAGGCCGGGGACCCGCGGGAGCGCTACGACGACACGGGCATCCGGCCCTGGTTCGTGGTGTTCGACGGAAGCGCCCCGGCCTACGCCGGCGGCGGCATCGACACCTCGTGGTACGTGGAGAACAACTACCTGCTGGTCATGACCGACGCCCACGCGGTGGCACCGGAGATCGACCCGGTGTCCCCGGGCGAGGACGAGGCCGCCGCACGCGTGGCCGAACTGGCCGGGGCCGGTGCGACGACGGTGACCAGCGACTGGACCGGCCTGCCGTCGGTACTGGGCACGGTCCTGCCGCGCGGCACAGGCGGCGGGGCAGGAGGCGGCGCGGGCTGAGGCGGGACGGGCCCGCTCTCGGGGCACGGCCACCGCGCCGGGCCGCGTCCTCTGGCCCGGACCTCCGATGATCCCGATCCCGGGGAAAACGGCGCTACCAGCGCGTTTTTAGCGTCGTTTCCCCCGAGACCAACAACGGAAGGGGGCTGGGACGACGGCCCCGGCCTGGTCCGAGGGCAATGACACCGCTCCAGCGGACGCGCCCCTGCGCTGATGTCGCCGGACGGGCGCCACGCCACTCCACCCGACGTGTCCTGGGGCCGACGGGCGCGTCGCGGACGCCGTTCAGCCGGGCGCCTCCCAGTACCCCGCGAGGTCGCGGTAGAGCGGGGACGTGCGCAGCAGTTCCCGGTGCGTGCCGACGGCCGTGGACGTCCCGTCCAGGACCACGATCCGGTCCGCCCGCAGCGCCGAGGAGAGGCGGTGCGCGATGACCAGCAGGGTCGTCCCCTCCCGCCGGGCCAGCGCCTCCTCGGCGTGCGCCTCGGTGTCGGGGTCGAGGTGGCAGGTGGCCTCGTCCAGGATCAGCAGCGGCGCGGGGGAGGCGTGGGCGCGCCCGAGGCAGAGCAGCTGCCGCTCACCGGCGGAGAGGGCGGCCGGGTCGACGTCGGCCTCCAGCCCGCCCAGGCGCTCCACCAGCGGGCCCAGGCGCAGCGCCGCCACCGCCTCGGAGATCCGCCCGTCCCCCGCCTCCGGGGCGAGCTGGGCGAGGTTCTCCCGGACGGTCCCGGCGAACACGTAGCCCTCCTGGGGGAGCAGGACCCGGGCGCGCGCCATCGGCGGCGAGGCGCGCCCGCGCACCGGCGCACCGCTCAGGAGCACGTCGCCGTGGTCGGGGGAGTGCAGGCCGGTCAGCACGTGGGCCAGCGTCGACTTGCCGATGCCGCTGGGGCCGACCACCGCGACGTGCTCCCCGGCGGCGACCGCGAGGTCGAATCCCTCCAGGAGCGGCGGTGTCCCGGCACCGTAGGAGACCCGGAGGTCCCGGCACAGGACCGCGGGCGGGGCCCCGCCGTCCGCGGGCACGGGGGCGGCGTCCTCCTGTCCCCCCGCTCCCTGCGGTGCCGGAGCGTCCGGTTCCTGTCCCTCCGGGGGGACGAACCGCTCCAGCACCACCACCAGGCGGCTTCCCGCCGCCGCCACCGCCGTCATCATGGTGCGCAGCGCGGGGAGCAGGGACTGCACCAGGTAGGTCAGCGCCCCCATCAGGGCACCGGCGCTCACCCCCCGGTCGAGCAGCCACGGGACGGCCGCCAGGAGCGCGACGACGGGGAGCTGTCCTGCCGCCCCCAGCGCCAGGGTGCGCACCGCCGTCCACCGGGCCAGGGACCGCCCCGCCGCCTCCGCTTCGGCGGCCAGGCCGTGCAGGCCGCTCCCGGCGGTGCCGGTCGTCCCGCAGGCCACCAGGTCGCGAAGCCCGGTGCGCAGGGCGGCGGACCGGTCGGTGAAGGCCTCGTCCGCGTCGAGGTACCGGCGCTGCGCCGCGGCCATGGGGAGCAGGGTGAGCAGGAAGAGCAGCAGGCCCAGGGCCATCGGCGGGAGCACGACCGGCAGCAGCTCGGGGGCGAGGGCGGCCATCCCGGCGACGGCTCCCACGGCGGTGAAGGCGAACGACCGCACCGTCAGCACCAGCCCGGCGAAGCCGTCCCGGGCGATCTCGGTCTGCCGGGTGAGGCGGGAGACGGCGGCGCGTTCGGCCTCGGCCGCGCGGGCCGGGTCGGCCACGGCCCGGCCCAGGGCCTGGTCGGCGGCGCGCCGCACCAGCCCGTCCCGGAAGGGTTCGACGAGCCCGGAGAGCCGCCGGAAGACGCCGCGCAGGACCGGACCGGCGAGCAGCACCGAAGCGGCGGCGACGGCGAGCCACGCCAGACCTTCGGCGGGCCGCCCGGCGAGGAACCCGCGGTCGAGGGACCAGGCCACGGCGAAGCCGACGAGGAAGGTCTGGACGGACTCCAGCAGCGACCACGCGGCGAGCCCGATGAGGGCGCCCTTGTGGCGCCGGAAGAAGCGCAACGCATACGGAAGGAGCCTGCGGACGGTCCCCCGGTACCGGTGCCCGCCGGGAGGCGTGCCGCCGTTCCCCGCCGCCGCGCAGCGCCGTCGGACGTCATGACGGATCATGCCGGTCGTCCCCCTCCGAGCCGTGGGACGGGCCCGTCCCGGCGTCTTCGGCGCGGCCGAAGACCGCGCGGTACTCCGGTTCGTGCCACAGGTCCTCGTGGGGCCCCACGGCCCGCACGCGGCCCTCCTCCAGCCAGACCACCAGGTCCGCCCGCGCCGCCGACGAAAGGCGGTGCGCGACCACCAGCCTGGTCCCGGAGCGGACCCGGTGGGCCAGCGCGCGGTCGACCTGCCGTTCGGTCGCGGTGTCCAGGCTGGAGGTGGCGTCGTCCAGGACCAGGAGCCGGCCTGCGTGGGCGAAGGCCCGCGCCAGCCCCAGCCGCTGGAGCTCCCCGCCTGAGAGCGGCGCCTCGTCCAGCGGCGTCGCGTACCCCTGGGGAAGCGTCCGTATGAAGGCGTCCGCCCCGGCCGCCCGAGCCGCCGACCGCACCTGCTCCGCCGAGGCCGTCCGGGCGCCCGCCGCGACGGCCTCGGCGACGGTGGCCCCCGTCAGGTGCGGCCGCTCGAACGCGTACCCGACCTCCCTGCGCAGCTCGGCCTCCGCGAGGCGGTCGAGCCGCACGCCGTCCAGCAGCGCCTCTCCTCCGTCGGGGTCGGCGAGGCGCCCCGCCACCTCCGCCAGCGTCGACTTGCCCGCCCCCGAACGGCCGACCACGGCGGCCGTCAGCCCGCCGGGGACGCGCAGGTCGACCCCGCGCAGCGGCTGGGCCTGCCCGCGCCGCACCCGCACGCCGCGCAGTTCCAGCGTCCCCGGGCCACCCGGCGGCAGTTCGGACGTCCCGTAGCGCAGCGACGGCGCGCGGACCAGGGCGTCGACGCGGCGGGCCGCCGTCCGCCCGCGCACGAGCGCCCCCAGCGGCTCGGCCACCGCCCCCAGCCCCGCGGCCAGAGAGGCGTAGCGGGACACCGCCAGCAGGTCGCCGACGCTGAGCCGCCCGGCCGCCAATCCGAGCCCGCCCACCGCGAGCACGACCGTGACCAGCAGGGGCATCAGCACACCGCTGCGCGCCATCGCGGAGCCGTGCACCGCCCACATCCCCCGCCCCGCCGTGCTGAGCGCGCCGAGCGGGCGGAGGACGCGGTCGCGTTCGGCGTCCACCGTGGCGGAGGCGGCGATGGCGCGGGCGCCGCCCAGGGCGTCCGTGAGCCGGGAGGCGATGGAGGCCTGCACCTGCAGGTAGCGCCCGACGCTCTCGGTGGACCGGCGGGCGAACGCCCGCAGCAGCAGCACCAGCAGGGGAAGCCCCGCCGTGAACGCCAGCGCCGTCCACGGGTCGATGAGGACCAGGGCGACCAGCGCCCCCACGGGCGCCAGCGCGGCCGAAGCCACCTGGGCGGCCGCGGCGGGGGTCGCCCCCGCCTCGGCGGCGTTGGCCGACAGGCGGGTCGCCACCTCACCGGGGGAGAACCGCGCGGCCTCGGAGGGGGAGGTGGACAGGAGCCCGTCGACCGCACCGCAGCGCAGCCGACTGGTGGACCGGGCGCCCACGATCCCCGCCAGCAGCGCGGTGCAGGCGCTCAGGACGACCTCGGCCGCGGCGAGTGCCGCCGCGGCCGCCAGCATGCGCCCCGCGCCGGGGGCCCGGTCCAGGAGCAGGTCCAAGGTGGTGCCGAGCACGGCGGGGAGCGCGAGGGAGGCCGCGGCCGCCCCGGCCGAGCACACGAGGATCCCCGCGGTGCGCCCGGCACTGGCCCGTGCGACGCGGGCCAGCAGCACGTCGGCGGACCGGGCGGCCGTCCCGCCTCCGTCGTCGTGCCGGTCGGTCAACGCCATCCGCGCCTCTCCCTGAAGCGGTTCGGGGACGGGGCAGGCCGCCGTGTCCCGCCGGAACGGTGTCATTTCCCTCGGGCCCCTCCGACGTTGATCTCGGGGAAAACGACGCTACAAGCGCGGTTTTAGCGTCGTTTTCCCCGAGATCATCGGGAAGCCGGGCCAGAGGTCCCCGTACCGGCGGGACCTGTCGGAGAACGACCGGCGGCCGTAGGCCGACGGCGGCCACGGCCACCGAAGGTTCCACCACTCCAGCGGACACCATCCGGAACGCGGTCCTCTGGTCGACCGGTCGGTGTCCACGGCTGTCGTCGACCGATGCCACCGGACTCCGTTGGAGGGCGCCCGACGGGCGGCCCCGGTGCGGCCCGTCCGAGCCGCACCGGGGCCGTGTCGCGCCCGTGCGCGGCCGCCATCGGCGGCCGCGCACGGCGGGCGAGCCCTAGACGGCCCGCGGGAGTGCTCAGTGGCAGGTGGTCAGGCTGAGGCTGCTGTCGCCGCAGAGCAGCAGGCTGGCCTCGCTGCCGCCACCGCCTCCGGCGAGCGACTCCTCGGCGGCGGGCTCCAGGGTCTGAAGGTCGAGCAGGCTCATGGCACGGTCCTTTCGTCGGTACCTGCGCATCGTGCGCGGTGAACAGTGATCGTGTCGGGGAATCGCTTCCTATTCAGTTGTCCCTGCCGGGCCCGTGGCCCTCCCGCCGCCGGAGCGGTGGGAGGAACGGCAGCCCGGTGGGCTCGCCGCCGCGTGCGGCGGCGAGAGCGAGGAGGCAGCCCGCGGTGCCCGTGGCGAGGTCCATGGACAGCCGCATCATCTGCTCGCCGGGGAAGGCGAGGTGGCCCCGGTAGCGCATGGCGTGCAGGGAGAGGCCGTCGACCTGGCGCTCCAGCGCCCGCGCCGGGTCCGCGGAGGCGGCGTCCCCGGAGGCGTCCGCGCCCTCGGAGGCGTCGGCGGCCGGGGAGGCCGAGGACACGGGGGCGGTGGTGCGGCTCAGGTACAGCACCATCCCCGCCTGGCCGCGGAACAGGCCGGGCTGGGCGTAGAAGCGGCTCTGGGCGGCCCGGACGATCTGCGGTCGGACCTGTTCCAGCGCCTCGTCCCGGCGGTGCTCCAGGAAGTCGTCGACCACCATGCCGATCCCGACGCTGCCCTCGCCCAGGTAGGGGAGGGTCCGCCACCCCTCGTCGACCTGGAGGGCGCCGGAGACGCCGGTCACGCAGCGGTCCAGGTCGGCCTGGAGCGCGTCCCGGGCCGCGTCGAGCAGGGCGGGGTCCCCCGTCCGCTCGTGCAGCCGGACCGCCAGGAGGGCGGCGCCGGAGGCGCCGTGCAGCAGTCCGGCGCGGCGCCGGTCGTCGGGCCGCGAGAGCGCCCGCTGCGCGGACAGCTCCGCGCAGCGCATCGCCGCCGCGCGCAGGTCCGCCTCACCGGTGTCGGCGGCCAGGGAGTCGAAGACGAGGCCGAGGCCCGCCGTCCCGCCGTGCAGGCTGGGCCCCGCCGCCTCCCACGGCTCCGCGAGGACCTTGTCGACCAGGTCGAGGGCGGGCGCGCGGTGCCCGAGGCGATCCAGCGTCCAGGCCAGCCCCGCCAACCCGTCGAAGAACCCCAGCGGTGACCCGGGTCCGGGCTCCTTGGCGCGCCGCAGCAGCCACTCCTCGGCGCCGGGGTCGGTCCCGGCGCCGCTCTCGGCGAGGGCGTACAGCACCCCCGCCGCGCCGTGGCCGAAGGACAGGCCCCCGCACGCGGTGGCGAACTGGGCGATGTCGCCGGGGAAGCAGCGGTCGTCGCGGTCGGGTGTGGCCGAGGCGAGGACGGCGGCGGCCATCGAGTCCCGGCTGCGCGGCCAGTCGCCGGGAGCGACCGGCGGGAAGGGGGCGCCCGCGCCGCCGCGCTCCGCCCCGGAGGACGCCGGCCGGGCCGTCTCCTCCCCGGCGGTGACCGGGAGCCCGGCGCTCGCGCCGTCGGCGTCGCGCAGGATCTCCGCCGCTCCGCGCTCCAGGAACCCCCGGGCCTCGGGGAAGTCCCGCGCCGCCTCCTGGGCGAGGTGCCCGGCCTTGGCCCGGTCGACCGCGAACAGGCTGGTCAGCGGGGAGAAGAGGGAGATGCGCAGGCACGCCAGCGCATAGCGGTCCACGTCGAAGCCGCGCCGGTCGGCGGGGGCGACGAACCCGGGGTTGGCGACGGTCTGGCGCGCCCGGTCCTCCGCGGCCCGGGCGGCCTCGAAGTCCAGCAGGACGACCGCGGACTCGTCATCGGACACCATGACGTTGAACAGGTGCAGGTCGTTGAAGACGATTCCGCGCCCGTGCACCGCCGCGACGGCCTCCTCGACCCGCCTGTGCAGGCGCATGGCCCACTGCGCGTAGGCCGCCAGCCGCTCCGGGGCGGGGTCGGGCCCGATCAGCGGGTGCCGGCGGGCGAGGAAGGAGTTGAGCGGCCTGCCCTCGATGTACTCCAGCACCAGGAAGCGGTGTTCCCCCACGTCGTGCACGCCCTTGACCGCGGGGACGCAGTCCAGCCCCGCCAGGTGCTCCAGCGCGGCGCGCTCCCGTTCCAGGCGCTCGACGGCGTCCGCGCCGTCGGAGGCGAGGCCGGCGTGCGGCCGGGCCTCCTTGAGGACCACCTGTTCCCCGGTGGCCTTGTCCCGCCCCGCATAGACCCCGCCGCCGTTGGAGAAGTGCAGGGCGCGTTCGACGGTGCAGGGCAGCCCGGAGACGGTGTCGGCGGTGCGCGCCGCGAGGTGGGGGCGGAGGAAGCCGGGGGCCTCCACCCACTCGGGCAGGCGGAAGCCGGGGCCGCGGCGGTCGGGCACCAGGGCCCCGTCCGGCCGCTCCAGCGCCGGGACCGCCTCCCCGTGCTCGTCGTAGCAGTACCGCCGGGTGAAGGAGCCGTAGCGCAGGTGCACCGGCCCGGAGCCCCAGCGCAGGTCGCTGAGGATGTACGGGCCGGGTTCGCCGCCCACCAGGGCGTCCAGGGCGGCCGCCACGGCGCCCGCCTGCTGTTCGTCAGCGGGGTAGACGGTGATGAACTTCCCGCTGGAGCCGCGGTCGGCGTACTTGGCGTTGCGGTTGTGCAGCAGGGCGCGCGTGGGCACGAACTTGAAGGCGAGGCCCCGGTCGACGCACAGGTCCCAGACCCGCGCCAGGACCGGTTCGGCGTTGTCCAGGCGGGCGGAGACGTGGATCTTCCACCCCTGGGCGGGCAGCCGGTCCCCGATCGGGCGCAGCGCGAGCCAGTCCCCCTCCCGGTGGCTGCGCCACCCGGTGGGGACGGGGCGCTCCGCCGCCTCGAAGGCGGGTCCGCCCGCTGCTCCGGCACCCGGCCCGCGCCGGTGGGGGGTGTCGTAGAAGTGGCGGTCGACGTCGCAGAATACGCCGTACCCCTTGATCACGGGGACTCCTCGGGGGAGGGGACCGATGGCGTGACCAAAGCTGGCATGGGCCGTTCGGCCGTGTCGACAGCGTTCCGGGCCCATATTTTTCAGGAATGCCTCCGGCGGCCGGACCATTCCAGGTGGCGGGGCGTTCCGGTCGAATGTGAGGGTTTTTTCACGCGTTGCCCGGGAGTGAAGACCCGCTTGCGGCGGGGGAAGGCGTGCGCTTCCTTCCAGGAAGGCGGCGAGGGGGTGCGGCGCGCCCGAAATGGTGCCGACATGAGGTCTGCACGATTTACGCGGTTCGTGGTCCCGTGCCGCTCTCAGGAAAGTCGGCCCTTTACTGAACGGTAAGGAGAACGGCGTTCAGGGCGTGTGGTTCCGTCCGGCCGGCTCCGGCGGCGGCCATAATCGTCCCAGGTCGGTCCGTAGACGGCGGCCCTGATCATGTGATCCGGGAGGACCGATGGTGATACGCGGGATTTTCGGCGCCGCGCTCGCGGCCGTCGCGCTGGCCGCCGCTCCAGGGGCGGCGGCCGCGTCCGACGGTGCGGTGGCCGTGACCTGTTCGCGGATGGCCGATTTCTTCATTCCGATGAAGGAATGCCTGGACAGGTGCGCGGACGAACAGGACGCTCCGGCCGTGAAGGTCACCGAATGCGTCGACGAGGGCGGCGAGACCTTCACCTGCGATTGCGAGGCCCTATAAGGGTGTGCGGAGCCGTTTTACCCGAGAACGGCTCGGAGGCCGCGGGGCGGCTACGGCAAAGGGAACGCGGGCAGCCACACGCGCATTGCGGTCGGCCCCCGTTCGGCCCACTGGTGGTAAGGCGTGAGCACGGCCTCCACCGGTTCACCGCCTTCGACGGCGCCGCTTCCGGCGGACCCGCCGTACGGCAACACGCCGTCCCCGCCCCCCGGCTCCCGCAGGGCCCGCGCCCGCACGCGCACCCGGCCGTCCCCTGTGTCCGCCGGGGCGGCCGACGTGTCCACCGCCAGCCGGTCCAGGCCGGCGCCCTCGGGGAGGTCGATGGACTCCGCGCAGTACACCAGCGGCCCGCGCTCCACCGCCACGCACCCGCGCACCGCGTCGATGCGCGGATCCGGCCAGGTGAACCGCGGCCCCACCGGAAGGCGCAGCCGCACGACCTCCCCCCGGGTGAACTCGCGCTCCACGACCGCCGCACCCGGCCCCGCCCGGCGCCTGCGTCCCCCTTCCTCCAGGACGGCCCCCGCGGCCCAGCCCGGAACACGCAACCGCAGCACCGCCGCCCCTTCCGGAGGGTCGGTCACCCGCACCGCCACCTCCCCGTCGGCGGGGTAGCCGGTCTCCACTTCGACCCCGAACACGCGCCCGTCACCCAGCTCCGCGCGGATCCGCGCGTTCGCGTACTGGAGCACGGCCAGCTCCCGCCGCCCGGCGGCGGCCGCGTAGGTGTGCCACACGGCGAGCGTGCGGGCGAGGTTCGTCGGGCAGCACGACACGTCGAACCACGGTGCCCGCACCCCCGTCTCGGCCCTCGGGCTCACCCCGCCGCCGTCGCCCGCCGCCCCGGCCGCGCGCTGGTGCAGCGGGTTGGCGTAGAAGAACGCCCGCCCGTCGGCCGACGGCGCCGCCGCCACCACGTTGTACAGCGTGCGCTCCATCAGGTCGGCGTAGCGCATGTCCCCGCTCGCCAGGAACAGCCGCCACGACACCATCACCGACGCGATCCCGGCGCAGCTCTCGCAGTAGGCGCGGTCCGCGGGCAGCTCCCAGTCCTCGCCGAAGCCCTCGTCCTGGTGGCGCGCCCCCATGCCTCCGGTGAGGTAGGTGCGGCGCCCGACCGTGCGCGCCCACTGCCGCTCGACCGCCGCGTGCAGCCCGTCGTCGCCCTGCTCGGCCGCCACGTCAGCGGCGGCCGCCGCCAGGTAGAGGGCGCGCACGGCGTGCCCCCGCCACACCTCCGCGTCCCGGACCGGCACGTCGTCCTGGAAGTAGGCCGCGCCCGAGGGCACCCGGTCGCCGCGCAGCGTCCCGCGGCCCCGCCGGTCCAGGAACAGCCGCGCCTGGGCGGTATAGCGCTCCTCGCCCAGCGCCCGGCCCAGCTCGACCAGGCCCAGTTCGATCTCCGGGTGCCCGCCGACGGCGGGCCCGGCGCCGGTGTCGCGCTCCGGGCCGAACACGGCGCACACCTGGTCGGCGGCCCGCCGGGCGACCGCGGTCAGCGGGTCGGGGCCGACCGTGCGCAGCCGGGCCACCGCCGCCTGCAGCAGGTGCCCGGTGCAGTACAGCTCGTGCCCGGTCTCCAGGTCGCTGTAGCGGGGCGGCCGCCCCGGGTGCCCGAAGCAGGTGTTGAGGTAGCCGTCGGCGTCCTGCGCCGGGGCGATGCGCGCGGTCAGGCGGCGCACCGCCCGGTCCGCCGCCGGGTCGCCGGAGCGCCCGTACTCCCAGGCCGCGGCCTCCAGCAGCTTGTACACCTCGGAGTCGGAGAAGGACCACCCGGGGCGGTCCGGCCCGGTGGTGCCCGCGGCGGCCCGGTCGAAGTTGGCCAGCCACCCCAGCCGCTCCATCCACGCCTCGCAGTGGCCGAGGGTCGCGGCGGCGTTGGTGCGCTGCATCGCCTCCCAGAACCCGGGCCCGAGCGCGATCTCGCCCAGGCCCAGCGGGCGGTGGAGGCTGCGGGACGGGACGACCGGGCGCCCGCCCCGCGGGTCGGTCGGCGCGGTCGGCTCGTGGACGGTCACACGTGCTCCTCACGGGAGGGGGCGGAGGGGGCGGGGTGCGGCGGAGCGGCGGGCGGCGGCCTCACTTGACCGCCCCGGCCGTCACCCCGCCGGCCACGTACCGCTGGGCCGCGACCAGCAGCACCCCGGCGGGCACCGAGGCCACGACGGCGGTGGCCATGATCGCGTTCCACTGGGTCGTGTTGTTGCCGATGTAGTCGTAGATGCCCAGGGTGATCGGGACCAGGTCGCTGTTGCGCGCGAGCGTGGAGGCGAAGACGAAGTCCGACCACGCCCACAGGAAGGCGAACAGCGACACGGTGATGATCGCGTTGCGGCTCACCGGCAGCACGATCGACACGAATGTCCGCCCCGTCCCGGCGCCGTCCACCTTCGCGGCCTGCAGGACCTCCTCCGGCAGCGTGGACATGAACGCGGTGAAGAGCATGACGCCGAAGGGCACGGCGATCGTGGAGTCGGCGACCACCAGCCCCCACACCGTGTTCAGCCAGCCCAGGCGGACATAGGCGGCGTACAGCCCCATCGCCATGACCACGCCGGGGATCATCTGCGCAACCAGCAGGAGGAAGCCGATCGCCCCCGCCCCCGGCGTGCGCAGGCGCGCCAGCGCGTACCCGGCCGGGGCCGCGACCGCCAGCGTCAGGGCCACGCACCCCAGCCCGACCAGCAGGCTGGTCGCCAGGTTGGGCAGCTGGTCCCCGAGCACCGCGGCGTACCCGTCGAAGGTGGGCTCCTTCGGGTACCAGTGCGGGGGCGAGGCCCGCAGGTTCGCCGTATCGGTCAGGGAGACGTTGAGCATCCAGTAGGCGGGGAAGAGCATGGCCGCGGTGAACACCAGGCCGAGCGCCGTCTTGAACCAGGGGCGCCGCCGCCGTCGCCACCGCTGCGGCCGCCGCACGGTCGTCCGTGTCATGGGCGGGCCTCCCTGCGCCTGAGGTACACGTACACCAGCCCGGCGGCCAGGGCCATGAGGATGAGCAGGTCGCCCACGGCCGCCGCTTCGGAGAAGTCCGGCCGCCCGGTGCCGAACGCGGCCCGGTAGGACCAGATCGCCAGGGTGGTGGAGGAGTCCCCGGGCCCGCCCCGCGTCATGATCCAGATGACGTCGACCACCTTGAGCGTGTAGACGAGCCCCAGCAGCAGGGTCACCGCCGACACCGGCCGCAGCTGCGGCAGCGTGATGTGCACGAACCGCTGCCAGGCCCCCGCGCCGTCGAGCTGCGCCGCCTCGTACAGCTCCCCGGGGATGTTCTGCAGCCCCGAGTAGAGGATCACCAGGTTGAACGGGATGCCCAGCCAGACGTTGGCGGCGATCACCGAGACCAGCGCCCACCCGGGCGAGGTGAGCCAGTCGACCGGGCCCAGCCCGAAGCCGCCCAGCACCGCGTTGACGATGCCGTTCTCGCTGTTGAGCATCCACGCCCAGGTCGAGGCCGACACGATCATCGGCAGCAGCCACGGGGTCAGGAACAGCGCCCGCAGCACCGGGGACAGCGGGAAGCCCCCCCGGAAGAACACCGCCAGCGCCAGTCCCGCGCCGTACTGCACCGCGATCGACACCAGCGTGAACACGGCCGTGTTGGCGACCGCAGGGAGGAAGGCGTCGGAGGCGAGGACCTCGCGCAGGATCGCGGTGCCCACGAACTCCGGGTCGCCCTGGATGAACGCCCGCGGCGTGTAGTCGTGCAGGCTGAGGTCGATGTTCCGGTACAGCGGATAGGCGTAGAAGGCCGCCAGGTAGACGATGAGCGGGGCCGCGAACGCGGCGGCGGCCCACCGGCGCGGGCCCGGCGACCCGCGCCCCGCCCCCGCCCGGGTGCGCCCCGGGCGGGAGGGGGGACGCGGCGCCGACCGCCCGGACGCGGGCTCCGCGCGCCGCTCGGAGGCGCGCCGTGTCGGCGGTGCCATCGCTCAGCCGCCGTCCGTTTCGCTCGACGCCTCACTCTGCGCCTCGCTCTGGGCGTCCCGCAGCGCCTCCTCCGCGCCCGCGGTGCCGCTCAGCGTCTCCTGGACCGCGCCCCACAGCGCCTCGGAGATGGGCGGGTACCCGGTCCCGAGCCCGTCGCCGGTGCGGCCGCGCGCGTTGCGCACCGCCTCCACCCACGGCTCCAGGTCCGGCTCCTCCTCCAGCAGCGCCTCCTGGCCGGCCTGCGTGGGCGGGATGTAGTAGGCGAAGGTCGTGGCCGTCTCCACCAGCCCCTCCGGGGTGGTCATGCACTCCACGATCTGCGTGGTGACCTCGTAGCGCCCCGGGTCGGACTGCACCGGCGCGGTGATGAACTCGCCGCCGGTGGGCGTGGGGGCGGCCCCGCCGTCCCGGCCCGGCAGCGGGACGACCCCCACCGGGAAGTCGGCCCCCTCGGCACTGTCCACCTGCCAGGTCCCGTTCTCGGCGAAGGCGAACTCCCCGGTCAGGAACTCCTCCCAGACGGTGTTCTGGGAGTTGTCGATGACCGACTCGGGCGCGTACCCCTCGTCCAGCCACCCCTGCCACAGCTCCAGGGCCTCCACCGCCTCGGGCGAGTCGAGGTCGCGCAGGTCGGCCCCGGCGCCCCAGAACCACGGCAGGAACTGGAACGACCCCTCCTCGGTGCCGATCCCGGCGAACGTGATGCCGCCGTGCCCCTCGTCGGACACCTGCTCCAGGGCGTCGGTCAGGGACGCCCAGTCGGTGATCGACTCCGGGTCCACCCCGGCCTCGTCGAGGATGTCGGCGTTGTAGTACAGCGACAGCGTGTTCGCGCCGATGGGGACGCCGTAGGCCTCGCCGTCCACCACCCCGGCGGCCAGCAGGTTCTCGTCGATGTCGGAGGTGTCCAGGCCGAACTCGCCCATCGTGGTGAGCATCCCGGCGTCGGCCAGCGTGGACACGGCCGGGTTGTCCAGCAGGATCACGTCGGGCGCGGTGCCCTCCTGGGCGGCCAGCAGCGCCTGGTTGGTCAGCGCGGTGGTGTCGTAGGCGGTGCGCTCGATGGTCACACCGGCCTCGGTGCCGCACTCCTGGACCCGCCGCTCCCAGTCGGAGTCGTCGGCGTGCTGGGGGTAGGGGTCCCACCAGGTGTAGACGTCGTCGTCGGCGCCGCCGCCGGAGGGGGAGCAGGCGGTGCCCGCGGCGGCGACGGCCAGGGCGGCGCCGGCGGCGCACAGCGCGCGCACGGCGCGGGGACGCGTCCCCTGGGGGAGCACCGACCGGGGAGGCACCGCGCGGGTACGCGCGGACGGGTCGGACAGGGGCGGACGGAACATCGGGACCTCCTTGGTGCGCCGCTCGCGGCGGGGAGGGGCAGGGATCGGTGCCGGACGGGAGGGACGGGGACAGGGGTGGGACGGCGACGGGGCGGGGGCCGCCGCCGGGACGGGGTCAGCGCCCGCGCGGGCCCGGCGGCGCCGTGCTCCCGCGGTCGACCAGCTCGGGGGAGAGGAACCGCACCACGTGCGGCTTCTCCCGCCCCTCGGGGGACTCGATCCGGCGCACCAGGTGGCGCACCACCATGTTCCCCAGCCGGTCGGGGGCGCTCTCGATGGACGAGTAGGACAGGGAGAACGTGCGCGCGAACTCGTCGGAGTACCGGCCGACCACGGACAGGTCGCCCGGCACGGACAGCCCGCGCGCGTGCAGTACCGAGGGGAGCGCCGCCGCGGCCGCCTCGTTGTTCAGCAGCAGGCCGGTGGCGGACGGGTGGTCGTCGAGCAGGCGGTGCAGCGTGGCGCCGATCGCGGGCTGCCCGGACTCCCCGGAGACCGCGTGCAGCCGGACGCCGCGCAGCCGGGCCTGCTCCAGCGCGGCGTCCCGCAGCCGCCACATGTAGGCGCCGCCCCGCTCGGCGACGTGCTCGGGCTGGGAGACGAGGATCAGTTCGCGGTGCCCGAGCCGGTGCATGCGCTCCACCATCACGCGCCCGGCCTCCTCGAAATCGAGGTCGAACACGTCCAGGCCGGAGCAGTCGCCGGGCAGACCCACCAGCGCGCCGGGCTGGGGCGCCTCCCGCAGCGCGGGCAGCCGCACGTCGTCGTGGGCCACGTTCAGCAGCACGACGCCGTCGACCATCCTGGAGCCGGTGATGCGGCGCAGCGCCCGCACCCCGTCGGCCTCGGTGACGAGCAGGGTGTCGTAGCCCAGCCCGCGCGCGGTGTCGGAGACCCCGAGGATGTACTGCATCATCGCCGGGGCGAACTCGTCCTCCAGGAAGCGCGCGAGCAGGCCGATCACCATCGTCTGCGAGGTCGCCAGGGCCCGGGCGCCGGCATTGGGCGTGTAGCCCAGCCGGTGCACCGCCTCGTTCACCCGACGGCGCACCTCCTCGGAGACGGACCTCTTTCCGGACAGCGCGTACGACGCGGTGCTGCGGGAGACTCCGGCGGCTGCGGCCACGTCACCGATGGTGGGCAACGGCTTCTCCTCGGGGCTTCTCGGAGGGCGTTCGGATCTCGTCGGCCGAGTGGTGTCAGGGGCGGGCGGTTCCGGGCGGCGCCCGCCCGCGCGGGGTCCCGGCGCGGGGCGGCCGCCGCCCGGCGGGGCGTCAGGACCGGTCCAGGCGCCCGCTCGTGTACTCGGAGACCGTGACGGCGTCGATCACCGGCGCGTACGGGGACCGCAGCAGGTAGTCCGGCCAGGTGTCCGACGCGTAGGTCTCACCGTCGAAGTTGGGCTGCTCCTCGGAGGAGAAGGCGATGGTGTTCGCCCCCTCCTCCAGCTCCATGGGCACGGTCAGCTCCCAGAAGTTGTTCTCGTGGAAGGACGGCGGGAACAGCACCGGCCGCTCCTCGCCGCCGTTGACCGACACGTCGGCGCGCCGCGCCATCGGGTTGGGGTTGTAGTGGGAGGCGGGCGACGTCGCGGGGTTGGCGTAGCGGATCCGCACGGCGAAGGTGCCCGCGTGCGGCGCCTCCACGTCGAAGGTCAGCGTGTTGCCGTTGCCGGGGTCGCCGCCGATGCCGTCGACCGCCGCACCGCCGTCGGCCAGGGACGGCTCGACGGTGTGCGCCTCCCCGGCCGCCTGGGCGTCCTCGGCCTGGTAGGTCGCGGCGGCCAGCTCCTCGCCGCCGGGTGTGACGCCGATGCGGTCGACCAGCGGGGCGCCCTCGGCCCCGGTCACGGTGACCTTGTTGATCCCCCCGGACAGCGCCACCGCCGCCGACGACGCGGACCCGCCGGTGCGCAGCGCCGGGACGCCGTTGACCTCGACGTCGGCGGTGCCCCCGCCGAGCGTGCGCACGTCCAGGAGGGATTCGGCGTCACGCTCCGAGTGGACCCAGAACGTCACCGACTCGCCGTGCCGCACCCGCACCGCGCCCGACCCGGAAGCGTCCCCGGCCGCGCCGCCGTACACCGGCGCGGCGCCGTCCAGCTCGGCCGTCTCGGCCTCGTAGACCGCCGTGGCCGCCTCGGGGTCGGGCAGCTCCAGGGTGATGCGGTCGATGATCGCGTCGCCCCGCGTCTTGCCCGACCCGTCCAGGCTCTGCGCGGCCAGGCTGACGGTGTGCTCGCCCTTCTCCAGCTCCACGGCCGTGCGGGCGTGGTCCCAGACCACCCACTTGTAGCCGAGCGGCAGGAAGAGCTCCTGTTCGGCACCGCCGTCGACGCGCAGGAACACGTTGGTCGGGCCCTGGTCGGCGACCAGGTCGTCGAGGTAGAGGGAGTTGGCGAACACGCTCAGGTCGTAGGTGCCGTCCTCGGGCACGTCGACCGTGAAGTCCAGGACGCCGTCCGAACCGGTGCGCAGACCCCCGACGTTGTACCCGCCGGAGGTGTAGAACTTCGACACGTCGTCCGGCGACCCCTCCGGGCCGTTCAGGCTGTACCCGCCGCCGGTGTACTCGGCGTCCTCGGCCTCGAACGACCCCTCCCACAGGTTGGGCGGGGTGTCCCGGGGGCCGTCGCCTCCGGCCGGGGTCAGCACCACCTCGTAGGCGGACGACTCCTTCAGGCCGGGCAGCGCGTCGCCGAAGTCGAAGGCGACGGTGCCGTCCCCGACCTCCAGCGCCTCCTCGGACAGCAGCCGGGGCGGGCCGGAGTCGCCGAGCTGGCCGGTCCAGGGGATCTCCCGCACCCAGGCGTGGACGGCACCGCCGAAGACGTCCTCGGGCACGTTGGTGAACTCCACCCGCGCGGCCCCGTCGGACCCGCCGAAAAGCGCGGTGGCGCGGGAGCGGTCCGGGTCGAGGGAGGCGACGCCCTGGAGGGTGTAGTTCTCACCGGGGTGGGGCGGGGCGACCTCGACGGTGTGCCCGGTCATCCGGCTGTAGGAGTTGAACAGCCACCACTGTCCGTTGGCGCGGTTGGCCTCCACGGCCGAGTCGGACAGGTTGCCGTTCATGTTCCAGAAGGCGATCATCGCGTCGATCTTCGACTCCTCGATCGCCGACACCCACTGGACCATCTGGCCGGGCACGGAGGTGTGGTAGTTGAACGCGTACTCGTTGACGTTGACGGGCAGCGCGGTGCCCTCGTGGCCGGTCCCGGCGAAGACCTCCTCCTCCCACTGCCGGTAGCGGGCGACCGAATCGCGGATGTTCTGCGGGTGGCTCAGCTCGTGCCAGGTGATGACGTCGGGGACCGTGCCGGCCTCGACGGTGTGCTCCATGAAGCCCTTGACCTGGTCGTACAGGACGCTCGTATTCGGGCCCGCCACGCGCAGGCCCGGCACCTTCTCCTTGGCCATCTCATAGGCCCGGTCCCAGGCGCGGAAGTAGTCGTCCGGGTCGTCGAGCCAGCTCGTCCCGTCGTAGCTCCACTCGCCGGTGCCGAACATGTTGCCCTCGGGCTCGTTGAAGGGCTCGAAGACGAGGCGCTCCCGGTACTCGGGGTCGAGCTGGGCGACCTGGTCGAGCTGGGTCTCCATCACCTCCATGTAGCCCTCGAGGCGCTCCTCGGGCGTATCGCCCGGCCACTGGTAGGGGAAGCCGCGGTAGTAGTCGGTGGCGCGGATGTAGATGTCGCCGCCGGTCGTGTCGGCGAGCGGGGCGACGACCTCCAGCGCGTCGGAGCCGGGGTGCTGCGCCCCGTCCTGGCCTTTGCTGGACACGGTGCGCACGCCCATGCCCTCGATGATGTTGGCGCTGGGCACGCCGGGGCCGTACAGGCCGTACAGCGACCCGGAGGCGCCGCCGTGGAAGGCGCCGGTGTCGGTGGACAGGTCGATGGTGAGCCGTTCGTCGGCCACGGCGGCCTCCGCGGTCTCGGCGGTCGGGGAGGGGGCGGCGGCCGCGGGGGCGGCCGTGAGGGACAGGGGAGCGGCGAGGAGCCCGGCGAGGAGGGCCGAGGCCGCGCGCGTGTGCAGGGGGTGGGGGATGCGGGTCCGTGCTCGGTGCATGGGGTGCGTCTCCTGGCTCGTCGCCCACGCGGGGTCCCCGCGCGGGCAGGGGGTCGGCGGCCGGAGTTGGCAGGGATCGGTGTCGGCTTCGGGAGGGGGGTTTCGAACCGGTTCGACAGCCGCGTCGCTGCACCGGATGCGGATTGCGGGGGAGTCGGAGGGGGAGGGGATCGTGCCGTGCATGCGATTGTTAGCGTTCACACGCGGCGATGCAACCCCCCATCAGCCACTTTTTGCGGCTTCCGCACATGAACGCACGCCAGGCGGCCGAAGCCGCCCCGCGATCCCCGAGGCCGATCGGGCTAACCGGTTCGACGCCGGCACCGCCCGGCCGGGGGCCACACCGGGACTCGGCGTCGCCGTGGCCTCAATCGGCTCCGTCGTTGCGCATGGTGGTGAACACCAGCACGAGCACCAGGAACGTGGTGATCCTGTCGGCCGCCGGAATGCCGTTCCACGCCGGGCTCATCCACATGGCGAACCACTCCCCGCCGATGGTCTGGAACCCGGTGAACCACAACAGGATCCCGGCGACCAGGCCGACGAGCCCCCAGGTCTTGGCCGCGTTGAAGTCCCGGTCCGGACGGCGCAGGGACCGGGCCGTGCGCCAGGCGCCGATGCCGCAGGCGACGGCGGTGAACAGCTCTGCGGCGATGATCACGATGTAGACGGCGTGGTGCAGGACCGGCGAGGTCACCGCCCGGTAGTCGGTCCGGCTCAGCTCGTCGAGCCCCGGGTCATGGGCGTCCATGGACAGTACCCGGGCGACGAACTCGAAGTTCACCGCGTAGTCGGTCGCGTTGCCGAAGACGACGAGGAGGAAGAACAGCGAGACCGCGCCGAGCACGGCGGCCTTGGCCGCCCGGATCGTCAGGACGTACCGGCCCGGGGCCTTCCCCGCCGAGGCCGGTGCGCCGCCGTCGCCTGTGGCCATGGTGCCTCCCGCCGGTCGGAGTCGCCGGTGCCGCCGACCGTGTCCCTGCCCGCGCCGACGGTCGCCGAAGCGGGGCGAAGGGGCCCGGATCCGGCCCCTCACGGCAGGGGAGGCCCACAGGGCGCCCGGCGCAGTGCCGGGCCGCCCTCACCGCAGCCTGTGCGCCCCTGGCGACGGGGTGGCCTCGAACAGCGACGGGGGCGTGAAGCCCTCCTCCCGGTAGGCCTCGTCAACGGCCCTGCCGCACGCCTCCACGAACTCGCGCTCCACCAGGGCGATCACGCACCCCCCGAAACCCCCGCCGGTGATCCGCGCCCCCAGCGCCCCCGCCGACAGCAGCGCCCGTACCGCCGTGTCCACCTCCGGCACGGTCACCTCGTAGTCGTCGCGCAACGACATGTGCGACGCGGTCAGCAGCGGCCCCACCTGGCGCAGGCGGCCGGCGCGCAGGTGCTCCACGGTCTCCAGGACCCGCGCGTTCTCGGTCACCACGTGGCGCACCCTGCGGCGCAGCTCCGGTGAGGCCAGCCCGGCCAGCGCCGCGTCCAGGTCGGCGACGTCGCGCAGCGCCTCCACCCCCAGCGCCTTCGCCGCCTCCTGGCAGGCCCGGTGGCGGTCGGCGTAGTGCCCCTCCACCAGGCGGTGCGGCGCGCGGGTGTCGACCACCAGCACCGTCATCCCCTGCTCGTCCGGGGCGAACGGCACCTGCTCGGTCTCCATGGTGCGGGTGTCCATGAACAGCGCGTGCCCCTCGGCCGACAGCATCGACGCCGACTGGTCCAGCACCCCGCACGGCATGCCGACGAAGTCGTTCTCCACCCGCCGCGCCATGCGGATCACCTGGGACGCCGACGGCTCGGCCCCGTGCAGGGCGGCGCCCGCCATGACCGCCGCGCAGCTCAGCGCCGCCGACGAGGACAGCCCCGCGCCGCTGGGGATGGTGCTGTCCACCAGCAGGTCCAGCCCGTCCACCGGGTACCCCTCCTGCCGGAGGACCCACAGCGCGCCCGCGGGGTAGGCGGCCCACCCCTCGACCGCGCCGGGCGCCAGGTCGGCCAGGCCGAACGCGCCCCCTCCCGGCGCCTGCAGGGACCGCAGGCGCACCGCCCCGTCCGTCCGCGGCGCCGCCGCGGCGTGCAGGGTGTGGGGCAGGGCGAACGGCAGCACGAACCCGTCGCTGTAGTCGGTGTGCTCACCGATGAGGTTGATGCGCCCCGGCGCGGCCCAGACCCCCTCGGGGGCGTGCCCGAAGGACCGGGTGAAGGCGGCGGCCACCTGGGCCGCAGGGTCCGCCGCCCGCGCCGCCGCGTCCGCCGGCTCAGCCATGGTCCGCCTCCCGCTTCAGGAAGAACCCCCACGCGTCGCCCACCGTCTCCTCCAGCGTCCGCTCCGGCGTCCAGCCCAGCTCCTCGCGGGCCCGGTCGTTGGCGGCGACCAGCACGGCCGGGTCCCCGGGGCGGCGCGCGCAGTCCTCGGCCGGGACCTCGCGCCCGGTCACCCGCCGGACGGTGGCGATCACCTCGCGCACGGTGCTCCCGCCGCCGGTGCCCAGGTTGTACACCCGGTGCGCCCCCGGCCCGACCGCCTCCAGCGCCCGCAGGTGCGCGTCGGCCAGGTCGGCGACGTGCAGGTAGTCGCGCACGGCCGTGCCGTCCTTCGTGGGGTAGTCGGTGCCGAACACCCGCGCGCGCTCACCCTGCCCGGCCGCCGCCTTGAGCAGGTTCGGCACCAGGTGCGTCTCGGTCGTGTGCCGCTCCCCGAACCCGCGGTGGGCCCCGGCGACGTTGAAGTACCGCAGGCTCACCGCCCCCAGCCCGTAGGCGCGGGCCCAGGAGGCGAGCAGGTGGTCGGCGGCGAGCTTGGTGGCGCCGTAGGGGTTGGTCGGCACCGCCGGGTCGGTCTCGCGCAGCGGGGCGCCGGAGGCGGGCTCGCCGTAGGCGGCGGCGCTGGAGGAGAACACCATGCGGCGCACCCCGTGCCGGACCGCCGCGCGGGCGAGGGCGAGGGTGCCGCCGACGTTGGTGTGCCAGTACTCGTCGGGGTCCTCGACGGACCGGCCGACCAGCGACTTCCCGGCGAAGTGCAGGACGGCGCCGGTGCCGGGCTCCAGGACGTCGGCCGCCTCGTGCAGGTCGGCCTGCACCAGCCGCGCCCCGTCCGGGACGGCGTCCCGGTGCCCGGTCGACAGGTCGTCGAGCACGGTCACCTCGTGTCCGGCGTCGAGCAGCAGCGCGGTCACCACGCTGCCGATGTATCCGGCGCCGCCGGTGACGAGCAGTCTCACACGGTCCTCCGGGGGGTTCGGTGAAGAAGGCGGTGGCCAAGGCGGTGGTGGGGGAAGCGGGAGCGGAGGCGGGGCGGGGACGGCGGCCTCACGGCGCCGCCGCCCGCAGCCGCTCGGCGACGGCCTCGGGCGCCACGTCGCTGATGAAGACCCCCATCCCGGACTCGGTCCCGGCCAGGTACTTGAGCTTGTCGGCGGCCCGCCGCACCGAGAACAGCTCCAGGTGCAGCCGGGCCAGGTCGCGCCCCTCGCGCACCGGCGCCTGGTGCCAGGCCGAGATGTAGGGCAGCGGCGCCCCGTAGAGCGCGTCGAAGCGGCCCAGCACGTCCAGGTAGATCCCGGCGAGGTCGCGGCGCTCGTCGTCGGTGAGGGCGGGCAGGTCGGGCACGGCCCGGTGCGGGTACAGGTGCACCTCCACCGGCCAGCGGGCCGCCGCCGGGACGAACGCGGTCCAGTGCGCGGTGCGCGCGACCACCCGCAGCCCGGCCTTCTGCTCGGCGTGCAGCACGTCGGCGAACAGGTCCCCGCCGGTGCGCGCACGGTACTCGGCGGCCGAGTCGAGCATGCGCCGGGTGCGGGGGGTGACGAACGGCAGGGCGTAGATCTGCCCGTGCGGGTGGTGCAGGGTCACCCCGATCTCCCGGCCCCGGTTCTCGAAGCAGTACACCTGCTCCACGCCGGGCAGCGCGGACAGCTCCCGGGTGCGGTCCACCCAGGCCTCCACGACCGTCTCCGCCCGCTCGGGGCCCAGGTCGACGAAGGAGGCGTCGTGGTCGGAGCCGAAGACCAGCACCTCGCAGCGGCCCGCGCCGACCCGGCGGGTGTGCTCCAGCTCCCCGACGTCCTCCAGCACCCGCCCGTGGTCGGCGACCAGGGACGGGAAGCGGTTCTCGAAGGCCACCACGTCGTAGGAGGAGGCGGGGATCTCGGTGCGGCGCCCGTCCGAGGAGGGGCACAGCGGGCAGTCGTCGCTGGGCGGCAGGTGGGTGCGGCCCTGGCGGTGCGAGGCGACCACCACCCATTCGCGCAGCAGCGGGTCGAACCGCATCTCCGACCCCGTGGCCGACGGCGGGAGGCCGCGCGGGTCGGGGGCGGGGTCGCGGGGGGCGTCCCCCTCGTCGAAGTAGATGATCTCGCGTCCGTCCGCCAGGCGTGCGGCGGTCCTGATCATGCGTCCTCCCCGTCGGCGGCCTCGTCGGCGGCCCCGTCGTCCGGACGGTCGCCGCCCGTGTCGGCGACCACCAGGCGCCCCACGCGCTCGGCGAGCGCCGCGCGGGCCTCGGCGTCCATCCCGTCATCGGTGACCAGCACGTCGCACCGGTCCAGGGGGGCGATGGTGCTGATGCCCACCGTCCCCCACTTGGTGTGGTCGGCGGCCACCACCAGGCGCCCGGCGGCCTCCACCAGCGCCCGGTCGGTCTCGGACTCCATCAGGTTGGGGGTGGTGAACCCGGCCCGCTCCTGCATGCCGTGCACCCCCAGCACCAGCGTGTCCAGGTTGAGCCCGCGGATGGAGGCCAGCGCCAGCGGCCCCACCAGGGCGTCGGAGGGGGTGCGGAAGCCCCCGGTGAGCGCCACCGTCCGATCCGGGCGGGGGGACTCGTGGAACACCTCGGCGACCCGCAGCGAGTTGGTGACCACCGTCAGGCCGGGCACCTCCGTCAGGTGCTCGGCGACGGCGGCCGTGGTGGTGCCCGCGGACAGGCCCACCGCGGTGTGCGGCTCGACCAGGGCGGCGACGGCGCGGGCCACGGCCCGCTTCTCGGCGGCCTGCCGGGTGGACTTGGCCTCGAAGCCGGGCTCCTCGGTGCGCGGCCCGTCCGGGGCGACCGCGCCGCCGTGCACCTTGCGCAGGGCGCCGCGGCCGGCCAGCGCGTCCAGGTCGCGGCGCACGGTCATGTCCGATACGGCCAGGCTCTCCACGAGCTCGGCGACCCGGACGGCCCCCGTGCGCCGCAGCCGGTCGAGGATCAGCTCCTGCCGTTGCGCGGCCAGCATCCGCCCCCCCCTGCGTGATCGAAGTTGTCGAATCTTGTTGGAATCACTGTCCTGTAGGTGCACCGCCGGTGTCAATGCTGGCGCACGCCGCGTCGGATCAGCGGACCACTGCGGAAATTTGTTGGAAAAAGTTTGAGTGCGTTGACAAGAGGGGGCCCAGGTGTCGAACATGTCTGGAACGCCGGAGTGACCCACTTCACGCACCTCGGAGGTCCCCCGATGCACCACAGACCGACGGGCCCACCGGCCCTGGGGCGCCGCGCCCTGCTACGCGGGCTGGCCGGCGCCGCCGCGCTCACGGCGGTGCCGGGGCTGGCCGCATGCGGTTCCCGGCGCGGGGACCCCCGCGTGGTCACCATGGGCTCCAACCGCGCCAACGACGCCCAGCGCGAGGCGGTCGGAGAGATCCTCGGCCTCTGGGAGGCCGACTCCGGGATCACCGTGGACCTCAACACCATCGACTCCACGAGCTTCCAGGAGAGCATCAACAACTACCTGCAGGGCACCCCCGACGACGTCATCGCCTGGTTCGCCGGGTACCGCACCCGGTTCTTCGCCGAACGCGGCCTGATCAGCGACGTCAGCGCGGTGTGGGACGAGCGCTTCCAGGGCGCCTTCACCGACCAGGTGCGCGACCTGTGCAGCGCCCCGGACGGGAAGCAGTACATGATCCCCGACTCCACCGCGCCCTGGGCGGTCTTCTACCTCAAGAGCGTCTTCGAGGAGCACGGCTACGAGGAGCCCGCCACCCGCGAGGAGTTCGTCGAACTGTGCGAGCGCATGCGGGAGGACGGCCTGGAGCCCCTGGCCTACGGGGTCCGCGAGGGCTGGCCCGCCATGGGCACCTTCGACCACCTCAACCTGCGCATCAACGGCCCCGAGTTCCACATGGGGCTGCTCGACGGCGACCACTCCTGGGACAGCCCCGAGGTCCGCAGCGTCTTCGGCGCTTGGGCCGAGCTGCTGCCCCACCACCAGGCCGCCCCGCTCGGGCGCGGCATCAACGAGGCGCAGACCGCCCTGGTGCGCGGCCAGGCCGGGATGATGCTGTGCGGCCTGTTCCTCACCCACGTCTTCTCCGAGGAACAGCTCGACGACCTCGACTGCTTCGCCTTCCCCGAGTTCGACCCCGAGATCGGGTCCGACGCGATGGAGACCCCCGTCGACGGGTTCATGGTCTCCGCCGACCCGCGCAACCCCGACGCCGCCATGGACCTGGTCGGCCACATGGGCACGCGGCGGTCGCAGGAGATCTACACCGCCATCGACCCCCAGGCGCTCCCCCTCCACCAGGACGCCGACACCTCCGGGCTGAGCGACCTGGACACCAAGATCATGCGGATGATCGCCGACGCCGGGGCGCTCACCCAGTACATGGACCGCGACACCCGCCCCGACTTCGCCTCCGTCGTCATGATCCCCGCCCTGCAGCGCTTCCTGCGACGGCCCGACGACATCGCCGACCTGACCGCCAGCATCCAGCGCCAGAAGGTCTCCATCTTCGGCCGCTGAGGCCGCCCATCCCCCCGGAAGGAGGAACGCGTGGTCTCCAGCACCCCTTCGCCGCCGCGCGCGGCCGAGCCCGGCGGGGCGCCCCCGCGCTCCGCACCCCGCCGTGCTCCCACTCCCTTGCGCAACGGCCGCGCCGACCGCATCACCCTGGCACTGATGATCGGCGTGCCCGCCCTGCTGGTGATCGGCCTGGTGTGGCTGCCCGCCGCCGCCACCGTCGTGTTCTCGTTCACCCGATGGGACGGCATCGGCGGCCTCGACACCATCGAGTGGGTCGGCACCCAGAACTACACCGACGCCTTCACCCTGTACCCGCCGTTTTGGCCGGCACTGCGCCACAACCTCATCTGGCTGGTGTTCCTGTTCCTGGTGCCGACCGTGCTGGGCATGCTCCTGGCGGTGCTGCTCGACCGGGAGCTGCGCGGCGGCCGCATCTACCAGAGCATCTTCTACATGCCCGTGGTGCTGTCGCTGGCCCTGGTCGGGTTCATCTGGCAGCTCATCTACTCCCCGGACCAGGGGCTGCTCAACACCTTCCTGGGCGCGACCACCGGCGCCGAGCCCGTCGACTGGTTCGGCGACCCCGACATCAACCTGTACGCCGTGCTCGTGGCCGCCGCCTGGCGGCACACCGGCTACATCATGCTGCTGTACCTGGCCGGGCTCAAGGCGGTCGACCCGTCGCTGCGGGAGGCCGCCGCGATCGACGGCGCCGGGCCGGTGCGCACCTTCACCAGCGTCGTCTTCCCGGCGCTGCGCCCGATCAACCTGGTGGTGCTGGTCGTCACCGTGATCGACGCGCTGCGCGCCTTCGACATCGTCTGGATCATCAACCGCGGCCGCAACGGCCTGGAGCTGATCTCGGCGCTGGTCACCGCGAACGTGATCGGCGAGGCGAGCCGGGTCGGCTTCGGCTCGGCGCTGGCGGTGATCATGCTGGCGTTCTCGCTGGTGTTCATCCTCATCTACGTGTCCACCCTGCTGAGAGGGGCCGACCGGTGACCGCCACCACCACAGCCGCCGCCCCCGCACCGCCCCGCGAGACGCCGCCCGCGCCACGGCGCCGCGTGCGCCCGGCCCGCGCGGTGCTCCAGATCTTCCTCGCCGTGACGGCCCTGGCCTGGCTCTTCCCGATCGTGTGGGCCGTGGTCAACTCCTTCCGCGACTACGAGTTCACCGCCCGGCACGGCTACCTGTCCTTCGGCGGGTTCACCCTGGAGAACTACCGCCGCGCCTGGGTGGAGGGGCAGCTGCCCGGCTACTTCCTCAACTCGCTGATCATCACCGTCCCCTCGGTGCTGCTCATCCTGTTCCTCTCGTCGTGCGCGGCGTTCGTGCTGACCCACTACTCGCGCCGGTTCAACCTGGTGATGCTGGCGGTGTTCCTGGCCGCCAACCTGCTTCCGGTGCAGGCGCTGCTCGTCCCGCTGTTCCGCATGGCCAACGCGGTGCCGCTGCCGTACTGGATCAGCGAGTCCGGCGCGGTGTACGACAGCCACATCGGCGTGGTGCTCGTGCACACCGCCTTCCAGATGGGCTTCTGCACCTTCGTGCTGAGCAACTTCATGAAGGCGCTGCCGCCCTCGCTCATCGAGGCGGCGCGGGTGGACGGGGCCAGCGTGTTCCAGCAGTACCGCAAGGTGGTGCTGCCGCTGTGCCGCCCGAGCCTGGCCGCCCTGGCCACACTGCTGGTGACCTGGATCTACAACGACCTGTTCTGGGCACTGGCCCTGCTGTCCAGCGGCGACAAGCTGCCCATCACCACCGCGCTGCAGAACCTGCAGAGCACCTTCTTCGTCGACTACAACCTGCTGTCGGCCGGGTCGGTGCTGATCGCCCTGCCGACGCTGGTCGTGTTCTTCGCCCTCCAACGCCACTTCGTCGCCGGACTGACGCTGGGGGCCAGCAAGGGGTGACCGACACCCGCCCGGCCTACCGGAACCCGAAGGGGCACCAGGCGCCGGACCGCCTCGACGGTGGTCCGGCGCCTGGTGCCCTGCACTGCTCTGCTTTGCTCTGCAGGAGCTTCGTCTCCTCCCCGGCCCAGAGGCCGGTGAACCCGCGAAGGAAGGCCCAGATGACGGACCGCACCACCGACGGCGCCGCCCGTCCCGACGGGGACGGGCGGCGGACCCGTACCGTCCGCCTCAGCGCCGCAGGGACCGCCCTGGTCGTCCAGGTCCCCGCGGACGGGCTCCCGTACGTGCTGCACTGGGGCGCCGACCTGCCCGGCGCCGACGACGCCGACGAGGCCGACGGCACGGACGCGCCCGAGGGGCTCGCCGAGGCCGCGCTCCCTCCCGCCGCCAACAACGGCGTGGACGTGCCCCAGCACATCTCCCTCCTGCCGACCCAAGGGGAAGGATGGCGCGGCCACCCCGGCATCGCCGGGCACCACGAGGGCCGGGCGACCTTCCCCCGCTGGCGGGTGCGGGAGGTCGACGACCGGCCGGACCCCTGGCAGGGCGGCGGGACGCTCACCGCCGCCGCCGAGGCCGACGGACTGGAGATCACCTGCGAACTGCGCATGGAGCCCTCCGGCCTCGTGCGCGTCCGGCACACCGTCACCAACACCGACCCGGCCCCCTGGACCCTCGGCGCGCTCATGGCCGTGCTGCCCCTGCCGCGTGAGGCCGAGGAGGTCCTCGACCTCACGGGCCGCTGGTGCCGCGAACGCGCCCCCCAGCGCAGCGACCTGGGCATGGGCACCCGCATGCGCGCCTCCCGGCGCGGGCGCACCGGCCACGACGCCCCGCTCGTGCTCACCGCCGGGACCCCCGGCTTCGGGTTCCGCACCGGCGAGGTGTGGGGCGTCCACACCGCCTGGAGCGGCGACCACGTCCACCTCGCCGAGCGCCTCCCCGAGGCCGCGGGGCAGGCCGACGCCGTCATCGCCGGGGGCGAGGCGGCCCAGCCCGGCGAAGTGCGCCTGGCCCAGGGCGCCTCCTACACCACCCCCTGGGTCTGCTTCTCCTGGTCCGACCAGGGGCTCGACGGCATGTCCGCGCGCTTCCACCGGTGGCTGCGCGCCCGCCCCCACCACCCGTCCGGACCGCGTCCGGTCGTCCTCAACACCTGGGAGGCCGTCTACTTCGACCACGACCTGGACACGCTCAAGCGGCTCGCCGACACCGCCGCCGACATCGGCGTCGAACGGTTCGTCCTCGACGACGGCTGGTTCCGCGGCCGCCGCGACGACACCGCCGGGCTCGGCGACTGGACCGTGGACGCCGGCGTGTGGCCCGACGGCCTGCACCCCCTGTTCGACCACGTGCGCGCCCTGGGGATGCGGACCGGGCTGTGGGTGGAGCCCGAGATGGTCAACCCCGACTCCGACCTGGCCCGCGCCCACCCCGACTGGCTGCTGACCGCCGAAGGGCGGCCCGCCCCGCCCAGCCGCGGCCAGCAGGTGCTCGACCTGTCCCGGCCCGAGGCCTTCGACCACGTCTTCGGCCTCCTCGACGCCCTGGTCACCGAGTACCGCCCCGACTTCCTCAAGTGGGACCACAACCGCGACCTCCTCGAACCCGTGCACGTCCCCACCGGGGCGGCGGGCACGCACGGCCAGACCGCGGCCGCCTACGCGCTCCTGGACCGGCTCCGCGCGGCCCACCCCGGGCTGGAGATCGAGTCCTGCTCCTCCGGCGGCGGCCGGGTCGACCTGGGCATCCTGGAGCGCACCGACCGGGTGTGGGGCTCCGACACCAACGACCCGCTCGAACGCCTGGCCCTGCAGCGCTGGACCGGGCTGCTGGTCCCGCCCGAGCTGGTCGGCTCGCACGTGGGCGCCCGCACCGCGCACACCACCGGCCGCGACGCCGACCTCTCGCTGCGCTGCCTGACCGCGCTCATCGGGCACGCGGGGATCGAGTGGGACATCACCGCGTGCACCGACGAGGAGCTGGCCGCCCTCGACGCGTGGATCCGCCTGTACAAGGAGCTGCGGCCGCTGCTGCACACCGGCGTCACCGTGCGCGGCGACGCCCCCGACCCGGCCGAGCAGCTCGACGGGGTCGTCGCCGAGGACGGGAGCGAGGCCGTCTTCCGCTACGCCCTCCTGGCCTCCCCGGTGCGCGCCGCCCCCGGCCGCGTGCGCCTGCCCGGCCTGCGGGAGGACCGCACCTACCGGCTCGTGTGGCGCCCGGAGGCCGGGACGCCCTCGACGCTGCAGACAGTGCCGCCCCCGTGGTTCGCCGCCGGAGGGCTCACCGCCTCCGGTGCGGTGCTGGCCCGGTCGGGCCTGCAGATGCCCGTGCTCAACCCGTCCCAAGCCCTTCTCCTGCACCTGACGGAGGTCTGACGTGACCGCGCCCGACAAGCCCGCCTACCTTGAGGACTTCACCCCGTCGCGGGGCGTGCGGCCGCCGCGCGCCCGCTTCACCACCGACGCGCCGTCGGTCGACCTCACCGGCACCTGGCGCTTCCGCCTGCACCCCCGGGCCGAGGAGGCCACCGACGGGTTCGAGGAGCATGGCTACGACGAGGCGGCCGGGGGCGGCGGCCCCGCCTGGTGCGACCTGCCGGTGCCGTCCCACTGGCAGATGCACGGCCACGGCGCGCCCGCCTACACCAACGTCGTGTACCCGTTCCCGGTGGAGCCGCCGTACGTGCCCGACGAGAACCCCACCGGCGACTACCGGTGCGGGTTCGACCTGCCGCAGGAGTGGCCGGAGGGACCCGCGGTCCTGCGCTTCGAGGGGGTGGACTCCTGCTTCCGGGTGTGGCTCAACGGCACCGAGCTGGGGTTCGCCACCGGCAGCCGGCTGGCGTCGGAGTTCGACGTCGGCCCCCTGCTGCGCCCCGGCCGGAACACGCTGGCCGTGCGCGTCCACCAGTGGTCGGCCGCCAGCTACCTGGAGGACCAGGACATGTGGTGGCTGTCGGGGATCTTCCGCGACGTCACTCTGATCGCCCGGCCCGAAGACGGGGTCGCCGACCTGGCCGTGCACGCCGCCTACGACCCTGAGACGGGCACCGGCACGCTGCGTGTGGACGTCGACGGGGCGGCCGGTGCGGTGGTGTCCGTCCCCGAACTGGGCCTGGAGGAGGCCGAGGCCGGGGCCGAGCACCGGGTCGGGGCGGTCGAACCGTGGTCGGCGGAGGTGCCGCGGCTCTATGAGCTGGAGGTGCGCACGCCGGGGGAGCGGGTGCGCACGCGGGTCGGATTCCGCACCGTGGAGCTGACCGGCGGGACGATCCGCGTCAACGGCCGCCCGCTGCTGCTGCGCGGGGTGAACCGGCACGAATGGCACCCCGACCACGGGCGGGCGGTCCCGCTGGAGACCATGCGCGAGGACGTGCTGCTGATGAAGCGGCACAACGTCAACGCGGTGCGCACCAGCCACTACCCGCCGCACCCCGACTTCCTGGACCTGTGCGACGAGCTGGGGCTGTGGGTCATCGACGAGTGCGACCTGGAGACCCACGGGTTCGAACCGCTGGGGTGGGAGGGCAACCCCTCCGACGACCCGCGCTGGGAGGAGGCCTACCTCGACCGGATCCGGCGCACGGTCGCGCGCGACCGCAACCACCCGAGCATCATCATGTGGTCGCTCGGCAACGAGGCGGGGACCGGGCGCAACCTGGCGTCCATGGCCGCATGGGTGCGGGAGAACGACCCGTCGCGGCTCGTGCACTACGAGCGCGACTGGGACTGCCCGTACGTGGACGTGTACTCGCGCATGTACGCGCCGCACGCGGAGGTCGAGCGGATCGGCGAGGGGACGGAGGCGCCGACCGACGACCCCGACGCCGACGCGCACCGGCGGGGGCTGCCGTTCATCCTGTGCGAGTACGGCCACGCGATGGGGACCGGACCCGGCGGGCTTGAGGAGTACCAGCGGCTGTTCGAGCGGTACGACCGGCTCCAGGGCGGGTTCATCTGGGAATGGATCGACCACGGGGTGCGGCGTGAGGAGGCCGACGGCACGGAGTGGTTCGCCTACGGCGGGGACTTCGGCGAGCCGCTGCACGACGGGAACTTCGTCGCGGACGGGCTGCTGCTGCCCGACCGGACGCCGGGCCCGGGGCTGGCGGCGTACGCGAAGACGATCGAGCCGGTGCGGGTGGTGCCCGACCCCGCCGGAGGGGCGGTGACGGTCACCAACACCTGGGACTTCCGGGACACGTCCGGGCTGGAGTTCCGGTGGTGGGTGACCGAGGACTGCCAGTCCGGCCCGCCTGCGCTCGTGCCCGGTGTGGGCACGCTCGACGTGCCCGTGCTCGCGCCCGGCGAGACGGCGGAGGTCCCGCTGCCCGCCCTGCCGGAGAAGCAGGGGGGCGGCGAATCGTGGCTCACCGTCTCCGTGACGCTGGCCAAGGACGAGCCGTGGGCGGAGGCGGGCCACGAGCTGGCCTGGGGGCAGGCGAGGATCGGTGCGGCGTCGGCGGTCGCGCCCGTCCCGGCCGCCGTCGCCCCGGCCGACACCGGCGGGACGGTCCTGCGCATCGGCCCGGGGGAGATCGACACGCGCACCGGGGACCTGCTGGCGATCGGTGGTGTCCGGGTGGGGCCCCTCGCGGTGGACCTGTGGCGCGCGCCGACCGACAACGACGTCGCACGTCACGGTGTGTCCGTGGAGCGCGGGTGGCGTGCGGCCGGGCTGCACCGGCTGACGTCGCGGCTGGTGTCCCTCGACTGGGAGGGGAACGAGTTCGTGGTCCGGACGCGGGTCGCTGCGGCGGCCCAGGGGTTCGGGATGCGGGTGGCCTACCGGTGGGGGGCTGCCGAGGGGCGACTGCTGCTGACCGTCGAGGGCGAGGCGGAGGGGCAGTGGCCGGGGCCGCTGCCGCGCTTCGGCGTGCACATGACCCTGCCGGAGACCCTGGACCGGGTCACGTGGTTCGGCGGCGGCCCGGGGGAGGCGTACCGCGACATCGCCCAGGCGGCGAGGGTGGGGCACTACTCCGACACGGTGGACGGGTTGCAGACGCCGTACCTGCGTCCTCAGGAGAACGGCAACCGCGTGGATGCGCGGTGGCTGGAGCTGTGCGGGGCGGACGGCGGGGGTGTGCGTGTGGAGGGCGCCCCGGTGTTCGACTTCGCGGCGCGCAGGTGGGACACGGCGGCGTTGGACGCGGCGGCCCACACGCACGAGCTGGAGCCGGAGGGGAAGGTGCACCTGTACCTGGACGCGGAGCACCAGGGGATCGGTACGGCGTCCTGCGGCCCGGAGACCCTGCCCCAGCACAGGCTGGAGGCAGGGAACCACGTCCTGAGGGTGGCGTTCACGCCGGTGGGGTGACGCCGCCCCTGAGGGAGTAGAGGAACCTCGCCCATTCGGCGGCGGGGAAGTCGAGGTGTCCGAGGTGTCTGTGCCGACTGTCGCGGACGGCGGTTCTCAGCCCCTCGGACACCTCGACGCGGTTGCCGCCGTGTGCGTGGCTGTAGGTCGACTTGTGCCACTGCTCAGTCGGCACCTTCCGCCTCCCCTCGCAGGGTTCCCAGGAACACCTGCCACTCGCCGGTGGGGAACTCCAGGTGGCCGAGGTGTCTGTGCTGGGTGTCCCGGACTCTGGCTGAACACCGAGTCTCCGCGACTTCGACGCACTGCGGGCCCGTGTTCGCGCTGTAACTGGACTTGTGCCACCGGAGGGCGGTCATTGCAGTGATCTCCTGATCTGCTCGATGACAGTCTTGGACACACTCGGGGACAAGGATTCCGCCTGCATGTCGCCGAAGATGGCGACCATGAAGTTGACTTGGTGAGGGTCGGAGACGACGTTCTCGCCGAACATGTGCTCCGCATGTCCGATAAGTCTCCCATCAGGGAGATTCATGATACGAAACGGTGCAGACACCACGGGCCTGAGCGGAGCGTCGTCCGGAATGACCGAGAGACGTATCCGACGGTCCTCGAGCAGGGCCAGCACATGGGTGAGGCATTCGACCATCGCCTCCTTCGACCCGAGCACGCGGCGGAGAGCCGTCTCCTCAAGGACGAACGATAGTCGAGTGTTGTGCAGGTGTGCGAGGCGAGAGGTCCGTGCCTGGGTCAAATGGTCGATCTGTTCATCGGTGTCCTGTTGATCCCGTCCTTGGCGCATCACGGCGCGAGCGTACGCCGGGGACTGCAGCAGGCCGGGGATGAGCGCCGTCTGGTACTCGCGAATCTCCGACGCCTGGCGTTCCAGAACCGCGAAGGATCGCCACTCGTCCGGGATCTCACGGGTGTCGTTGATCTCCAGCCATAGTCGTTCGAGCTCGCCCGTCGTTGAGAGCGCCAGGTCGCCATCGGCCGCGTGCGCCCGTTTCGGGATACGTGTTCCGCGCTCGAATCCGCTGATCAACGCACTTGAGACGTTGATCGCCGAGGCGAGTGACTGCTGAGTCATCCCTGATGCGTTCCGGTGGCGTCGGAGTTCCGCGCCCCAACGGAGCCAGGGGGTACGGGGGGATTCGCTCACCACTACAGAATTGCACTTGGCGCTGACAATGCGCCACCAGATCTCCAGTATTGGTCAATGGAGTAGGGATTATGGCAGGTCACAGACTGTAGGGCCATCTTGGTTGCATCGAACAGCCCTTCACGAGGTGAAAAAATGTCCGATCTGTCCTGTGGTCCGCTTGTCCTTAGTGAGCGGGAACAGCTTCCCTGCACCTACGACGGGCTTCGCATCGCCCGTTCCCTCACTCGCATCCGGCTCCGGCCGCTCTGGGCGGACTCGCTCGTGGACGATGCCGAGCTCTGCGTCGACGAGGCCTTCTGCAACGCCCGCCGCCACACCCGCAGCGGTCACCCCGGCGGCACGGTCACCCTGGCCCTCTACGCCGCCGCCGACGGTCCGCTCTACATCGACCTCACCGACGCCGGCCCCGTCCGCCCAGGCGACCGGCCGCGCGTGCGTGCGGCCGCCCTCGACACCGATGTCGAGAGCGGCCGCGGCATGTTCCTCATCGACTCCCTCGCCGCCCACTGGCTCTACATCTCCCGGGCCGACGGCGGGTGCCTGTCCCTCACCCTCCTCACCCCCGACCGGGCGCCCGTCCCGGTCCGGTGATGACGTGTGCGGGTCCTCAGGTCGCGAAGACCTGCGAGTCGTCGGCGAAGGCCTTGAACTCCAGCGCGTTCCCCGCCGGGTCGAGCAGGAACATGGTCCACTGCTCGCCCGGCTGCCCCTCGAACCGCACGTACGGCTCGATCACGAACTGCGTCCCGGCCGCGCGCAGCCGGTCGGCCAGCTTGTGGAACTCCGGAACGGCCAGGACCAGGCCGAAGTGGGGGACCGGCACGTCGTGGCCGTCGACGGGGTTGTGGATGCGCTTCGGCCGCTCGGGCGCCACGTGCGTCACGAACTGGTGGCCGTGCAGGTTCCAGTCGATCCACGTGTCGGAGCTGCGCCCCTGCTCCAGGCCCAGCACCTCCCCGTAGAACCGGCGCGCGGCATCCAGGTCGTCCACGGGCATGGCCAGGTGGAACCGGGGGATGGGCGAGTCGAGCACGGTCATGGGCACAGCCGCCTTCCTCATGGGGAGAGTCCGCCGCCGGAGGCGTGTGCACACCTCCGACCAGGCAATGTCTGAATGTTAACATTTGAACATTGGGGGCGGGAGAGGGCGGAAGTCCCGAGGTAAACGGCCGCCCCCGGATCGGTCAAGATCGCGCTGTCGGCGGGGCGCGCGGCCGTGGCCGGGAAGACCGGAGACGGAGCCGGGCACCGGCGGCACGGCCGTCCGGGGCCGCAGGCGGATCGCGCAGCCGCACCGAGCACCAGGAGGGCCCATGCCGGCGAACGTCAACGATGCCGCCGTCCGAGCGTTCATCGACGCCGTCAACGCGGGAGACCGGGTGGCGTTCAGCGAAGCGCTCACCCCGGACGCCACGATGACCGACGACGGCAGGGAGCGCGATCTCCTCCAGTGGGCCGAACGGGAGATCTTCTCCGCCAACGGCCGCATGGACGTCGTCTCCACCGCTGACGGCGGCCGGAGCCTGATCGCGGACTTCACCAACGACACCTGGGGCGCCATGCGCACCCGGTGGACCTTCACCGTCGAGGACGGCCGCATCGCCCGGTTCGACACCGGCCAGGCCTGAGGCGGCGCCACGGCCGCAGGCGGGCACCGACCCCGGGGCCGGCCTGCGGGGCCGGGAAGCCCCGAGGTCAGGAGCCCTCCAGGTCGGTGCGGACGTCCGCGACCATGCGGAGCAGCTCGTCCCGGCGCGGGTTCCCGGGCATGACGCTGACCGTCCGCCCCTCCGGTACCGCCCACCCCGGGAAGCGCGCGGGCGGGGCGTCGCCGTGCAGGTCGATGGCGACCACGAGGTCCCGGGGCCCCTCCGACCTCGTCCGCGAGTCGGGCCGGACCCCGCTGACCGCCCGCCAGGGGAACGGGATCTCGATCCCGCGGAACCACCACTTGCGCTCTTGGACGAGGGTGATGCCCTCGGCGTCGATGCGCACGCCCTGCCTGGTCGTGCGGCGCGGGAGTCCGCGCGTCAGCAGCGCCGTGATGACGGCGAAGACCGCGAACAGGAGCGCGAACATGCCGTAGAACCCGACGGCATCCCAGAAGCCCGTAAGAGGGGTGTCCTGGACGAGGGGGAGGACGAACGGGAGCACGGCCAAAGCCGCCGTGAGGTAGGCGCTGAAGGCGATGCCGACCAGCCACCCCTTGAAGTCCAGCGTTCGGCCGCGCAATTCCATCCAGTGGGAGGGCGAGGGACCGGCGGCCGCGGGCGTCCTGTTCTCCGGCGCCTGCCGGGCCGCGCCCTCCGACAGGTCGCGCCACACCCCCGGGCGCACCGCGTCGGCCTCGGCGCGCAGGCGGGCGGCGTGGGCCTCCGGCAGCCACAGGAGCAGCGCGGGGCCGTCGACCGGGGGAGAGGGCGTGAAGGACCCGTCGAGGACCTTCGCCCAGTAGGGCAGCCCCGGTGGAACCGGGCCCCGGTGCAGCTCGGCGACGATGGTGGCCGTCGCGGCCGGGGGAGGGGCCGCCGGGCGCAGGGCCTTCACGTTCCGCCAGGGGACGGCGGCCTCCCGGCCCCCGAACCACCAGGCGGGCTCCTGGAGGAGGGTGAGGCCGTCGCCGTCGACTCCGACGCCCTGCCGGGTGGTGTCCCGGGGCGCCGAGTGGACCGTCAGACCGGTGAACAGCAGCAGGAGCGCCCAAAGAGGGGCCGCGAAGAGCAGCGAGGGCGTCCCGCCGCCGGTGACCGGGAAGGCCAGGGCGCTCCCGGTGACCGCGACCGCGGGCAGCCCGACGAACAGGGCGTTGAGCGCCCACATCCACCGGCGCGTTCCCCGGCGGAGCCCGGAGAGGTCCACCCAGCCCGTGGGGGCGGACTCGGGGGATCGGGCAGGGCCCACCTGTTCCTGCATGCCGAAAAGGGTCCCACACGGTCGCCGAACGAGGGGAGCGCGATCCCCCCCAACCTCTCCGCCTCCCCGCGGCTCCGGCGTACGAGGGCGGCCACGGCCGCCAAGAGTCGTGCTTGCCCGCCGGACAGCATCGGCACACGGGAGGCGGTGCGGGCCGCCCGGCGCGGCGGGGAGCACCGCCACGTGGGGAGGACTTGGGGGAGGAGATGAGTACGCGTACTCTGTCCCGGCCGCGGCCGATGCGGTGGGATGAAGGCATGGACGAGAACCGCACCCCTCGGCCCCCCGACGCTCACGGCTCTCCGGGCACGGACCAGGCCGGATCCGGCCCGGGACCGACCCCGCCCGCGGCGCCGGAGCCGCGACCGGCCGCGCCCCGCGCCGTCATCACCGCCGCCGTCTACGGACTTCTGCTGCCCTGGGCGGGCGCGGCCGTGGTGTTCGGGGCTTTCGTCGGCGTCATGGGGGCCGCCTTCGCCGACCTCGGCCCGTTGTTCGTCGTCGTCATCGTGCTCGCCTTGGCCGCCCTGCCCGCGAGCGCCCTCGGGGTGTGGTGGCTCGGCCGTTCCGTTCTCAGGGCGGCCGGTGCGCGCGCCCCCAAGACCGTGGCCTGGGTCGGGACCGGCTGCTTCATCCTGTCGGCGTTCCTGTTCTACGGCGGCTCCGGGGTCGATGAGGCGGCCGTCGCCGGCGCGGCGAACGGCCTGGCGGTGGGCGCGGGGTGCGCGCTGGTCGAGCTGTGGCCCCGACTGCGGGCGCTCGGCATCGCCGTCGCGGTGGTCGGGGCCCTCGCCGCGCAGCTCGGCCTGCCGCCGGTGATCGAGTGGTCCGAGGCGCGCTCCGAGCGCAGCACCGCCATGGGCGACCCGGACACGGACTTCGCCGTCCTCGACGGCCCGGGATGGACCCGGACCGGGATCAGCGACCAGTACGGACGGCTCAACCTCTACTACGAGCACAGCGACGGGGACGCGGTCAGGGTCGAGACCTGGAACCGGGAGGGCGCCGAACCGGTCGACTTCCAGTGCGACTACCGCCAGATGGAGTGCGAGCGGCAGGACGGCCTGCTGATCGTCCGGGAGGAGGGGGCGGTCGACAAGGTCCGGACCACCCTGCCCGACGGCACCGTCGCCGCCGTACACCCCAAGGAGCACGACGGCACCCCGGACCTGGTCGCGGCCGCTCAGGACGTCCGCGCGGGCACGCAGGAGGAGCGCGAGCGGATCATCGACGGGGCGGACGGGTGACCAACCCGGCCCCCGGTCCCGGCTCCTTCCCTGGTGCTGGTGCCCTGGTGCCGGCCCTTGCCCCGGCGTCTGCCCGCCGTCGTCCGGACCGGCGGTCTCACCCCGAAGGCGTGACCTCCTCCGCCCACGCCCGCAGGCCTTCCGCGAACCCCTGGCGCGCCTCGGGCGACAACCGGTCGAGCACCCGGAGGAGCGGCGCCGCGCGGCTCGCCGCGAACCTCTCCATCAGCGGGCGGTACTCGTCGGACAGCGCCACGAGGACCCGCCTGCGGTTGGCGGGGTCCTTGCGCCGTGTCACCAGCCCCGCATAGTCCAGGTCCCCGACGAGTTCGCTCACGGTCGACAGGCGCACCCCCAGCCGTGAGGACAGCTCGCCCACGGTCGGCTCCTGTCCGTGGACGAGTTGCGACAGCACGCTTCCGTGCCGCCCCGTGAGCCTGTTGCGCTCGAAGGCCGCGGCCAGCTCGCGGGGCATCTCGTCGGGTGCCCTGCGGTACCAGGCCTCCAGCAGCGGCACGAAGCGCATGAAGCCGTCGATCACCTCGGGGGGCGGAAGCGCCTCCGGGGCCGGACCACTGTTCCCGCCGTCGCCGGCCGCCCCGGTTCCTCCGCCGTCGTTCATGGGATCCGACCTTACTCCGGGCCTTGGGCGCTGGGCCCGTTCCGTTCCCTCAGTTCGCGACCCCGAGCGGACTGCGCTCGGTCTCCGGCCGGTCGAGGGCCTCCAGGACCGCGTGGGCCACGTCCGCCCGGGAGATGAAGAAGCCTCCCGGAGGGTTGGACCCGACCACGGAGCGGTAAGTGCCGGTCCTGGGGCCGTCGGTCAGACGCGGCGGCCGGACCGCCGTCCACGGGGCGCCGCTCTCGCGCAGCGTCTGCTCCATCGTCCGCAGGTCCCGGTACACGTCGGCGAAGATGAGGCCGATCAGGGGGTGGACGACCAGGCGGTGGAGGAACGGGTCGCCGGGGACGGGGCCGCCCAGGGGAGCGGCGCTCACGGCGACGGTCCGCCGCTTGCCGGTCTGGTCCATCGCGGCCACGGCGGACCGTGCCCACGTGGTCGCCGGGGAGCCCGCGCGGGCGCTCGCCCCCAGCCCGGAGAGGACGGCGTCCGCGCCGGCGAGGACGGGGACGAGCGCGTCGACGGTGAACGAGGCCGCCGTGACCGTGGAGAGCCGGGCGTGTTCCAGGGGGAGCCGTGCCGGGTCGCGGACGACCGCGGTCACCGTGTGCCCGGCTTCAAGGGCCTGCGCGGTGATCTCCTTGCCGGTTCCGCCGGTCGCACCGAATACCGCGAGGTGCATGCTGGGGCCTCCTTAGGGCCGTCTCGGACGGGGGCCGGGGCGGGCGTCCCGGGCGTCCCGGGAGCGGCCGGGCCCGTTCCGGCCCCCGACGAAGGGCAACGGTTCGGATATCCGAATAGTACAACCGTTCTCCGCCCACGCGAGTAGGGGGCGGCCGGGAGAGGCGGCAAAGAACCGACAGAGATCAGGTCAAAGACCTCAAGTCGTGCGAAATCGGCGCATATGGTGCGGACGTCCCGTCGTGTCGAGGGGGCCGACGGGAGGAGAGGGGGTCGCATGTTCACTGAGTTGTTCGCTGTCGGAGCCGCCTTCCTCGGGATGGTGCTGCTGGCCGCCTGCAGCACTCCCGGCCGGGCCGGGGCCGAACCGGAGGAGGATCCGCAGGGCACAGAGCCGTCGCCGGTCCCCGCCCGCCCCCGTGGCGCCGGTGACGCCGAGGTCCGACCGCTGGACGGCGGGAGCCGCGGCCGGCATGCCCGGTGAACACGGGCCGACGGTCCGCCGGTGCTGCCGCCGTTGCCGCTGCCATGCGGCGGTGCGGCGCGGAAATCCGGGTGGCGTGCGCTGGAGTGGTGGACCTTTCGGTGGTCGTGGCCGCCGTCGGCGGACGGCCCCCGGCCGGCCGCCGACGGGCGGGACGCCGGTGGGGATTCCCAGGAGGCGACCGAATTCCGTTGGCGCGGCGGCCCCTCGGTGCCGAGAATCGTCGAATGCACGAAGCGAAGCCGTCCGACGGGATCATCACGTTGTCCCCGCTCCGCCCGGCCGACGCGGAGGCGCACCTCGCAGGGGAGGACGAGCGCCTGGTGCGCTGGCTCAGCGGGGAGCCCGCAACGCGTGAGGGCGTGGAGGCCTACCTCAGGCACTGCCGGGAGCAGTGGGAGTCGGCCGGTCCGCTGCGGGCCTTCGGCATCCGGGTCGGTGCCGGGGAGGTGCTCGCGGGGACGGTCGACCTGCGCTTCGCCCTGGAAGCCCTGTCGCCGGGCCAGGTGAACGTCGCCTACGGCCTCTACCCCGCCTGGAGGGGGCGCGGCCTGGCGACCCGCGCCGTCGTCCTGGCCGCCCGGTACGCGGCGGGGGAGGGGGCCGGGCAGGCCGTCATCCGGGTGGATCCGGAGAACACCGCGTCCGCCGCGGTGGCGCGCCGGGCGGGCTTCCGCCCCTCGGGACGCACCCACGGCGCCGAGGGGGCCGCGCTCGACCACTACGTCCGGGACCTGCACAGCGTTCCCCGGTGACGCCGACGGCGGTGGTGTCCTCCGTCCCGGATCCCTGTCGACCTCGGGGCAATGGCGTGGTTCGGAACCGGTCCCGGGGGCCGTCCTCCCCGGGACCGGTTCCTGGTCGTCACCGGTCGGCGTGCTGGTGTTCGCGCCCGGCGCCGCCGGACGCCTCCTCGGCCCCGCCGCCCTCGCCGGGTGCGCCGGACGCGCCCTCCTCCTCGTCCACCGGCGTCACCGTGCCCGCCGAGCCGTCGACCGTGATCAGGTCGCCGTCCTTGATCCGCCGGGTGGCCTCCCGCAGGCAGATCACCGCCGGGATGCCGTACTCGCGGGCCACCGTCGGCCCGTGCGCGATCGGCGACCCGGTCTCGGTGACCAGCCCTGCCGCCGTCATGAACAGCGGCGTCCAGCCCGGGTCGGTGGTCGGGGCGACCAGGATCTCGCCCGGCTCCAGGTGCGCCCCCACCGGGTCGCGCACCACCCGGGCCCTGCCGGTGGCGCGGCCCCCGGCCGCGGGCTTGCCGACCATCGCCCCCTCCTCCGGCGGCGGCGCGGGCAGCAGCGCTTCCACGTCGGTCCCGTCCGACAGCAGCAGCGCGGGCACCTCCGGGCGGCGCAGCTCGCGGCGGTAGAAGGCGCGCCGCTCGGCCACCTTCTCCCGCAGGTCGGCGCCGTCCTCCACGATGGTCCGCAGCTCGGGCACCTTGAGGAACATGGTGTCCTCGGGCCGCTCCAGCAGCCCGCGCGAGACCAGCTCCTCGCCGATGCGGACCAGCTCGCGGCGGATCGTCCAGAACGGGATCAGCCAGGCGAACTTGGCGACCTCCCGCAGCCCGGTCAGCTCCCGCGAGCGCCGCATCAGGAACAGCCCCAGCCGCCCCCGCACCCGGTGCCTGCGCCGCACCCGCCGCGCCACGTCGGCGATGACCGCCTCCGCGCGCTCGGCGGCCCGGGCGAAGCGCCGGTCCGGCGCCTGCTCGGGGTCGTCCACCCGCAGGTAGTTGGCGATCGTCGCGAACAGCGGCGACGGGTCGTCGCCCCAGCGCGGCATGCCGATGTCCACCTCGGCGGCGGCGCGGTGGCCGTACAGCCGCAGGAACTCCTCCATCCCGATGTCGGGCAGGGTACCCGCCCAATACGCGGCGGCCAGCTCCTCCGGCGGGGTCGACACGAACACGTCCCCGTGCTCGCGCGCGCGGGTCGCCATCCGCCACAGCGCCATGTCCATCTCGGTGGTGACGTTGTACGGCATGCCGCCGAGCGCCGCGTCCCCCTCCTCCTCGGTGATGATGCCCTTGAGCACCGCCGACGGCAGCGCGGTGAGCATGATCCCGCTGAACAGCGGCCACATCAGCATCATGATCCCGCGGAACATCGTCCCGTTGCCGACGCCGTTCTCCACGTACCGCAGCCGGGCGGCCAGGGGCGCGCCCTCGGGCGGCGGAGCGGGGGTGTCCTCGCGCATGATGCGGATGGCCTCGTCCACCTTGGCCCGGGCGGCCGCGGGCTTGGCCAGCGAGTGGGCGATGCCCGCCACGGCGGGCCCGGTGTAGCGCAGGGTCAGGCGGAGCACCGGCCCCATCCGGTAGGGCAGCCCCGACACCGGGGCGAAGCGCGTGTCCTTCAGGAGGTGTTCGATCCCGGCCTTGGCGCGTGGGCCGTACACCTCCGCCATCGACCCCAGGCGCGGCCGCATCATCCTGCTGCGCAGGAAGTCGGTCATGTCGATGTAGAGGCGGCCGCCGATCCCGGCCATCATCGGCGCCGCCGGGCCGCCGCGCGGGGCCTTCATGAAGTTCCCGAGCCACTCCTCCAACATGGTCTCCATCATCGAGAAGCCCATGGGGGTCATCGGGCGCAGCAGCCCCTGGATGTTGCCCGCTTCCATGTAGGCGCGCGGCTGCGGCAGGTGGGCGTCCTCGGGGAGCGGGAACAGGGTGGTGATGGCCCGCGACTGCAGCAGCCACAGCACACCGTCGGCGTCGTAGGCCCACTCGGCGTCCTGCGGGGAGCCGAAGTGCCGCTGCAGGCGCTCGCCCGCCGCGCGCAGCTCCTCCACCTGGGCGCGGGTCAGGCACCCGTCGTCGGGGCCGTCGACGCCCTCGGCGCCCATCGTGTAGTGGTCGGGCACGCCGGTGCCGTCGACCACGGCGGTGCCCAGCCCGTACACCGCGTCGGCGACCATCACCGAGCGGCTGCCGCTGAGCGGGTCGGCGGTGAACAGCACCCCGGCGGTCTCCGCCTCGACCATGCGCTGCACGACGACGGCCATGTGCGCGTCGCCGCCGTCGATGTCGTTGTCGCGGCGGTAGGCGACCGCCCGTTCGGAGTCCAGCGACGCCCAGCACCGGCGGACCGCCTCCACCAGCTCCTCCACGCCCTCGACGCCGAGGATCGTGTCCTGCTGGCCGGCGAAGCTGGCGTCGGGCAGGTCCTCGGCGGTGGCGCTGGAGCGCACCGCCACCCGGCCGCCTCCCAGCTCGGCGTAGGCCGCGGCGAGCTCCTCCTCGGGGACGGCGCCCGCCCGGTGCGCCTCGGTGGTCAGGCAGAAGCCGGGCGGGACCCGCTCGCCGGCCGCGATCATCCCGCCCAGCCCGACGGCCTTCCCGCCGACCAGGCCGAGCATGCCGGCGTCGATCTCACTCAGGCCCACCACGTGCATCGCGTTCACTCCTCATCCTGTGCGCCGCTTCGGCGAGCAGCTCCATCGCGCTCACCACGGCCTCCAATTCCTCCGCCGTCAGGTAGTCCCACAGGCGGGTCTGCGCCTCCATCCGGACCCGGGCGATGCCGTCCAGCACCTCCCGGCCCGCGTCGGTGAGGCGGACCCGCCGGACCCGACGGTCGGCGGCGTCCTCGTAGCGCTCCACGAGACCGCGCCGCACCATACGGTCGACCACGCGGCTCGTCCGCGACGTGGAGCGGCCGAGCACTTCGGCCAGTCCGCTCAGGGGCGGATCCCCCGGGAACGGCGGGCGGTCGTGGTCGAGCGTCTGGAGCAGGGCCATCTCGATGAGCGAGAGGTCCTCGTCGTCGTTGACCCGCACGAGGCTGGGAACCGTGTCGCGCTGCATGGAGCGGATCACGGCCTCAAGGCGTGCGCGCTGATACCTGTGCGTCTCTGCATCGATTGCCATTGCGCAATCAAATCTAGGGCGGGTGGAGCGGGGGTGTCCAGGAGGCGGGGTCGATCCATACGCGGTCTTGACGCGGGGCGGCGCCGCACGCCGTCCGGGGCCCAGGGGGCGCCCCGGGCGGGAGTAGGCTCTGGGCGGAGATCCGCGCCGCTGCCGACCGGCCGGGCCGCCCCGCGCCCGCCGTCCCCAGCGCTCCTGACCGACGCCCAACGGCCTCCGCCGGACCCGTTCACGCGGGCCCGGCGCGCCGTGTGCAGAAAGGAAGGACCATGGCCGAACGCCCTGGACGGAAGGCGCCGCGTGTCACGACGGCGACGGTGGTGCGCACGGAGCGGCTCACCCCGCACATGGTCCGCGTGGTGCTCGGCGGCCCGGAGGTCGCCGAACTCGGTGCGGACCGGTTCACCGACCATTACGTCAAGCTGCTGTTCCCGCGCGCCGGAGTGGAGTACCCCGAGCCGTTCGACCTGGAGCGCATCCGGGCGGAGATGCCGCGCGAGGAGTGGCCGGACATGCGCACCTACACCGTCCGCCGCTGGGACGCCGCGCGCGCCGAGATGGACGTCGACTTCGTGGTCCACGGCGCCGCCGGGCTCGCGGGACCGTGGGCGGCCGCCGCGGAGCCGGGGGACGTCGTGCGGTTCTCGGGCCCCGGAGGCGCCTATGCGCCGGCCCCGGAGGCCGACTGGCACCTGATGGCCGGTGACGAGAGCGCCCTCCCGGCGATCGCGGCCTCCCTGGAGCGGCTGCCCGAAGGGGCGGAGGCGCACGTCCTCATCGAGGTCGCGGGGCCCGAGGAGGAGCAGCCCCTGCCGAACGCGGCGGGGGTCAAGCCGACCTGGCTGCACCGCGGCGGCGACCGGGTGGGGGAGGCCCTCGTCCGCGCCGTCCGCGACCTGGAGCGGCCCGGGGGGCGGGTGCAGGCGTTCGTCCACGGCGAGGCGGGCTTCGTGAAGGAGCTGCGCCGCCTGCTGCGCAAGGAGTGGGAGGTGCCGCGGGAGCACCTGTCGATCTCGGGCTACTGGCGCCTGGGCATGGACGAGGACGGCTGGCAGTCCTCCAAGCGCGAGTGGACCCGCCAAGTGGAGGAGGAGCAGGAGAGCGCCTGAGGGGCGATGGGCCCACGGGGGCGGCGCCGACAGCGCCGCCTCAAGAGGCGCCGACCTTCTTCGTCGCTGCCCTCCGCCTCGCACCCCCGCGACCGCCCCGCCCCCGGACGGCCGGGGCCCGTGACCGGGGTACCGGCCGGGCCGCCCGCCCACCCCTACCGCGAGCGGCGCGCCGGGCGGCGCCACCGCCTGCCTCGGGGGCCACCGAGAAAGGTCGGGCCCTCCGCAGGACGCCGCCGGACTCCGGCCCGGGCCCGGTCCTAGGGTGTGTTTCTCGGATCATTTTCGGCTCGCGACCACCAGAACGACGCTCGCTGCGCCGGAACGCTCGAACAGCCGACCAGGATGAACTTCGCGCCCCGGCTTGCGAGCGCCGCCCGGGCCCCCGCTGCGCCGATCTGGCGAAGCCGGCGCAGTAGGGGCGGCGGCCGCTCGCTGATCGAAAAGCCTCCGAGAAACACACCCTAGCGGCCGGCGCCGCCCGCGATGCGGTCGAGGAGTTCCTCCAGCAGGGCGCGTTCTCCCCGGGTGAGGGGTGCGGGGGCGTCGTCCAGGATCGCCCGGAGGGCGATCGCGCGGCGGGCCGGCTCACGGTCGGCGCCGCCGTCCTCTTCGGGGGGCGTGCCCTCCCCGGCGGCCCGGTCGGGCGCGTCGGTGGTGATCGAGGCGAGCACCGCCTCGCGCATGCGCTCCGACAGCTCCGGGTCGCGGTCCCCGGGGGGCGCCTCGATCTGTGAGAAGGCGACGCCGCGTCCCGCCGAGTGCACCATCCGGGCCGCGTGCTCCACCCCCGTGACCAGCCGCCCGGCCTCGGCGATGCGGCGGATCAGGCCGTGCAGGATCTCGTCGGCCCGATCGACCGCCTCGCTCGTCGCCTCCGTGCGGTCGGGCCGGTACATCAGCCGGTAGTGCGCCGGGTGCCCGCGGGCGAACTCCTGGTGCAGGTCCCACCCGGCGCGCAGGTCGTCGACCGGGTCGCCGGTGGGGGGCTGGGCCTCCTTCTGCGCCAGGTAGCGGGCGAAACCGTCGGCGGCCACGGCGTCCAGCAGGCCGCCCATGTCGCCGAAGAGGCGGTAGATGGCCGGGGGCTGCACACCGGCGGCGGCGCTCACCGAGCGCGTGGTGACGGCGTCGGGGCCGCCGTCGTCGAGCAGACGCGCCGCGGCGCCGACGATCCGGGTGCGGGTGTCGCTCCGTTCAGCCATGTATCGATGATAACGGGTTTTCAGTATCGGTGTTGCGTTATCAATGGAAGCGACATAACGTTATCGGCGATACCGGCCAGCGCCGAGACCGGCGCCGGCCGTGCCCGAGGGAGGAGACCCACCATGACCGCGACCACGATGCGCGCCGTCCAGGCCACCGAGCAGGGCGGGCCGTTCACCCCCGCCGAGCTCCCCGTCCCCGAACCGGGCCCCGGCCAGGTCCGGGTGCGGGTCCACGCCTGCGGCGTCTGCGGCGGCGACGCCATCCCCCGCTTCGGCCTCATGGGCACCCGCCAGCCGCGCGTGCCCGGCCACGAGATCGCCGGGACCGTCGACGCCATCGGCCCCGGGGTGCGCGCCTGGAACACCGGCGACCGGGTCGGCGCCGGATGGCACGGAGGCCACTGCCTCACCTGCGCCTCCTGCCGCCGCGGCGACTTCGCCAACTGCTCGGAGCGACTGATCGGCGGTGCCGACTTCGACGGCGGGTACGCCGAATACGCCGTCATCCCCCAGGAGGCGCTGGCCCGCATCCCCGCGGCGCTCTCCTTCGAGGAGGCGGCCCCGCTCATGTGCGCCGGGGTGACGGTCTTCAACGCGCTCCGCAACACCGGCGCCCGCCCCGGCGACACGGTCGCCGTGCAGGGCGTGGGCGGCCTGGGCCACCTGGGAATCCAGTACGCCGCCGCGATGGGGTTCCGGACCGTGGCGGTCAGCCGGGGCCGCGCCAAGGAGGAGATCGCGCGGGCCCTGGGGGCCGACGACTACATCGACGGCGCCGACGGAAGCGCGGGGGAGGCCCTGGCCGCGATCGGCGGCGCCCGGGTCGTGCTCGCCACCGTCGACCACGCGGAGGCCCAGGCCGACATCGCCCAGGGCCTACACGGCAACGGGGAGATGATGGTCATCGGCACCCCGCACGACCCGATCCCCGTCTCCAGCCTGCTCCTGGTCACCGGCCGCAGGAGCGTCCGGGGCTGGTACAGCGGCCACGCCAAGGACAGCGAGGAGGCGATGGACTTCGCCGCCCTCAAGGGCGTGCGGCCCATGGTCGAGCAGTACAAGCTGGAGGAGGCCGAGCAAGCGTTCGCGGCCATGGGCGACGCGCGCTTCCGCAACGTGCTCGTCCCCTGATGTCCTTGGGGCCCTGTCGGGCGGTGGAGAGGATCGGGGTACCGTGCCTGAGGGCCCAGCGCCTCCATCCGGCGATCATCCGGCGACACCGCCGCTCGGACAGTGGGGAGAAACGGACGGATGCCACCGAAGCCGACCAGGGCGGGCTATGCGCCGCCGCCGTACCCGAAGGTCTACCTGGCACCGGCGCTGGTGCTCCTCCTGGGGCAGGTGATCGTGGGAGCGGCGGTCTACCCGCGCCTGCCGGGGGAGCTGCCGGTGCACTTCTCCGGCCCCGGGACCGTCACGGCCACGGCCGCGACCGGCCCCCTGACGGCGCTCGGACCGGTGCTCGTGGGCGCCGGGGTGCTCCTGCTGCTGGCCTTCAGCGCGGCCCTGGTGCTGCGGACGGTCCCGGAGGACCGGCTCGTCGACTTCCCGGACGCCGACCGGACGCCTCTGTCCGCGTTCGTGAACCGGCCCGCCGACCGGGCCGACGCCGTCACCGGAGCGAGATCGGTGCTCCTCACCGCCGGAATCGTCCAGGGCGTCTTCGCCCTGGTATGCGCGGCGGTCTGGTTCCCGGAGCGGGTCGGGGCTTCGGCGTGGTTCTTCCCGGCCGTGCTGGTCCTGTGCGCGGCGAGCGTGCTCCCGGTGATCGCCGTCCGACTCCTCAGGCGCTCGGGCTCGGCGAAGCAGGTGCTCTGACCGCACGGCCGGGGCCGGCGCTGTCCCGGCGCTGCCCCGGCGGTGACCGGTAGATGACGATGGCCATTGTGCTGTCGCGCCTGCGTACTTCGTATTTCGTACCCCCCGGGCTCCGGATGCGCCGGACTGTGTTCCGGGTGGGTGCCTGGCGACGTCGCTGACGCGGCCCACCTGCACGGGAGCGGCCGCAGGTGCGCAGGGAACCGCGGCCGCCCTCCTTCGTTCAGCGCCCGCCCAGCACCGCCTCGACGGTGATCGGCAGGTTCCGGAAGCGCCTCCCGGTCGCGTGGTGGACCGCGTTCGCGATGGCCGCCGCGGCGCCCACCACCCCCACCTCGCCCACGCCCTTCACGCCCAGCGGGTTGACCATCCGGTCCTCCACCTCCGCGAACTCCACCCGCACCTCCGGGGCGTCCGCGTTCACCGGGAGCAGGTACTCGCCCATGCTCGCGTTCGCCCACCGGCCCGAGTCGGGGTCCATACGGGTCGCCTCCAGCAGCGCGTGCCCCAGCCCCCACAGCATGCCGCCCATCAGCTGGCTGCGCGCCGTCTTGGCGTTGAGCACCCGGCCCGGGGCGAACACCCCCAGCATCCGCCGCACCCGCACCAGCCCCAGGTCCGGGTCGACGCCCACCTCGGCGAACTGCGCCCCGAACGTGGCCGCCGCGAATCCGGCGTCCGGCCCCGGCGGGTCCCACGACCCCAGCGCCTCCGCGTCGAACATCATGTGCCGCCGCAGCAGGTCGGTGTAGGACTCGCCCCCGCCGTCCCGCAGGAACATCCGGCCCCCGGCCACCTCCACCCGCGCCGGGTCGGCCCCGTGCAGCGGCGAGTCCGGGTCGGCCACCGCCCGCTCCACCATCTGCTCGCGCAGCGCGGTCGCGGCCGTGTGCACCGCCGAGGAGATCGCCCCCGACCCGGCCGACCCCACCGCCGCCACCGTGGTGGGCAGGTCGGTGTCGCCGTAGCGCGCCTCCACCTGCTCGGCGTCGATGCCCAGCGCCGCCGCGGCCACCTGCCGCATCACCGCGCCCACCCCGGTGCCGAACTCCGCGCACGCCGTCTCGGCCACGGCCCGCCCGTCGGCGTGCAGCCGCACCCGCGCCCGCTGCGGGTTCATCGCCTGGTAGACGGGGTAGACGGCCGAGGCCATCCCCGTGCCCACCAGCCAGTGCCCGTCGGTGCGGGTGCCCGGCACCGGGTCGCGGCCGCGCCAGCCGAACATCTGCGCGCCGTGCTCGTAGCACTCCCGCAGCCCCTTGCTCGACCACGGCAGCCCGGTCGTCGGGTCGGTGTCGCAGTGGTTGCGCAGCCGCAGGTCGAGCGGGTCGACGCCGAGCTCCGAGGCGAGCTCGTCCATGGCGGTCTCCAGGGCGAACATCCCCGAGGCCTCGCCCGGCGCCCGCATGAACGCCGGGGTCATCGTGTTCGCCCGGAACAGCCGGTACACGCCCTCGTGGTTCGGGCAGGCGTACATCCGCGCCGGCATCTCCAGCGACGGCTCCGCCCAATCGTCGAACGGCGAGGTCGGCGAGAGCTTGTGGTGGCGGATCGCGGTCAGCGTGCCGTCCCGCCGCGCCCCCAGGGTGATGCGCTGCTCCTGCTCCTCCCGGTGCCCGCAGGCGGTGAACATCTGCTCGCGCGTCACCGTCAGCTTCACCGGGGCCCGCACGTGCCGGGCCGCCATCGCCGCCAGCGTCGGGTGCGCCCAGATCATCGCCTTGGCCCCGAAGCTGCCGCCGACCGCCGTGGCCACCACCCGCACCTGCGACGGCGGGACGCCCAGCAGCTCGGCCACGGTCAGCCGGGTCGCGGTCGGCCCCTGCGTGGAGTCGTGGACCGTCAGCCGCCCGTCCTCCCAGTACGCCGTGGCCGCCGCCGTCTCGATCGGGTTGTGGTGGTTGGCCGACATCCGGTGCACCGCGTCCACCACCACGTCCGCCTCGGCCAGTCCGGCCTCCACGTCGCCCCGGCCCATCCGCCCCGGCAGGAACCCGGCGAAGATCCGGTCCGGCTCGTAGGCCCGCTCCCGGCCCTCCTCCAGGGTGGTGGTGTGCGGCTCGCCCCGGTACCCGATCCGCAGCAGCGAGGCCGCGTGCCCGGCCCGCTCCAGGGTGTCGGCGACCACCATCGCCACCGGCTGCCCCGCGTAGTGGACGCGCGCGTCGCGCATCGGGAAGAAGCTCTGCCCCGAGGCGCTCGCGCCCGCCAGCGACGGCAGCAGGTGCGGCTCGGCGGCCAGCGGCGGCAGGTTCAGGTGGCTGAGCACCGCCAGCACCCCGTCCGAGCGCAGCGCCTCGCGCGCGTCGACCCCGGTCACCTCGCCGCAGGCGATCTCGGCGCCCACCAGCACCGCGTGCACCGTGCCCGGCGGCGCGTACTCGGCGGCGTAGCGCGCCGCCCCCGTCACCTTCGCGCGGGCGTCGGCCCGGTCCATCGGCCGCCCGGTCTGGGCCGCCCGCGCCTCCTGCGGAACGGTGCTCATCGCGCCCCTCCCTGCCGCTCGGCCGCCATGCGCAGCGCCCGCACCACGGTGCGCTCGGCCAGCCCGATCTTGAAGGCGTTCATGCTCCGCGGCACGGCGCCCCGCATCTCCCGGACCGCCGCCAGCTCGTAGGACGCCCCCTCGGCCGGGGACCCCACCAGCGCCCCCTCGGCCCCGTGGGCCCTCCAGGGCTTGGTGGCGACCCCGCCCAGGCCGATGCGGGCCTCGGCGACCATCCCGTCCTCCACGCGCAGCACCACCGCCGCCGACGCCAGCGCGAACTCGTAGGACTCCCGGTCGCGCACCTTCAGGTAGACCGAGGTGCGGGCGGCCGGGACCGGCGGCACGTCGACGGCGGTGATCAGCTCCCCGTGCCCCACGGGGTGCTCGCGCTCGGGCGTGTCCCCGGGGAGCAGGAAGAAGTCGTCGACGGGGACGGACCGCTCGCCGTCGGGGCCGCGCAGCCGCACCACCGCGTCAAGGGCGGTCAGGGCCACCGCGGCGTCGGACGGGTGGGCGGCGATGCACTGCTCGCTGGTGCCCAGGACCGCGTGGCCCCGGTTCACCCCGCCGATCGCGGCGCACCCGCTGCCCGGCACCCGCTTGTTGCAGGCCGCTCCGCCGTCGCGGAAGTAGGCGCAGCGCACCCGCTGCATCAGGTTCCCGCCGATGGTGGCCATGTTGCGCAGCTGCGGGGAGGCGCCCATCTCCAGCGCGCGGGAGAGCACCGGGTAGCGCTCGCGCACGACGGGGTGGGCGGCGACATCGCTCATCCTCGCCAGCCCGCCGAGCCGGACGCCCCCGTTGGGCCCCTCCTCGATGCGGGAGATCGGCAGCGCGTTGATGTCGACGACGCGGCGCGGGCGCGCCACGCCGATCCTGAGCATGTCGACCTCGGTGGTGCCTCCGGCCAGGAACTCGCTGCCGGGGTCGGAGGCGACCTCCTCGACGGCGGTGGCCACGTCGGACACCCGGGTGTAGGCGAAGGGATGCATCACCGGTCCCCTTCCGTGCGCGGGCCGACCGAGTCCGGGCCGGGGTCGGCGGGGAACCCGCGGGCGTGCGCCGCGGGGGTGTCGGAGCCGGCGCCGCCGGGCCCGGACGCCTCCGTGGTCCCGGCGGCCCCGACCGTGCCGACCGTGTCGGCGGCGTTCCCGTCGCGCCTGTCGCGCACCTGCCGGATGGCGGCGCGGATGTTGGGGTAGGCGGCGCACCGGCAGATGTTTCCGCTCATCCATTCGGCGATCTCGGCGTCGTCGCCGGTGTGCCCCTCCTCCAGCAGGGCGACCGCCGACACCAGCTGGCCCGGGGTGCAGTAGCCGCACTGGAAGGCGTCGTTGGCGATGAAGGCCTCCTGCACGGGGTGCAGCCGGTCGCCGTCGGCCAGCCCTGCGACCGTGGTGACCTCGCGGCCCTCGCAGGTGACGGCCAGCGTCAGGCAGCCCAGCACCCGGCGGCCGTCCACCATCACCGTGCATGCGCCGCAGGCGCCCTGGTCACAGCCCTTCTTCGGCCCGGTGACGCCCATGCGCTCGCGCAGCGCGTCCAGCAGGCTCACCCGGGGCTCGACGCGCACGGTGCGCGCGGTCCCGTCGACGGTGAGCGCGACGTCGACCTCGCCGGGGCCGAGCTCGGGCGGGCGCGTCTCCTCCCGCCCCTCGCGGCGCGCCTGCGCGGGCAGGCGCGGGCGGCTGGTCTGCCGGGTCACCGCCGCCACCTCCCCGGTGCCTCGGATGCGGTCTTCGCGACGCGGTCCATGGGATCCCCCCGGTTCTGCGCGGACGTCGCCACCCGGGCCGCGCGCCGCGGCGCGCCCTACCGTCCCGTCCCGGGCGGCATCGCCGACTAGCCTCCCCCGGCAGCGGCCTACGCCACACCGAGGCGCGGCAAAGCCCAGTGCAACTCTGCGCAAGGGCGTGACCCGGGGCGAGAGGGGCGGACGGAACCGGTCGCGTCCGCAGAATCTCTGTCCGGCCAGATGACGGAACCGGGCGGATGAAGATCGCGCTCGGGAAGCGGCGTGGGGCGTTCCTATGCGCTCAGGCGGCGGCCAAAGCGTCGGCGATCGCGTCGAGCCACTGCGCGACCGGGCCGAGGGTGACCATGCCGCTTCCCGCGCCCGCGATCTCCTGTCGGGCGGGAAGGAGCCGGTCGCGGACCTTCTCCAGCGTCGCTCGATCGCCGAGTTCGAGGGCGGCCGCCGCCTCCAGGCAGCACAGCGCCTCATAGAGCAGGTCCGGCGGCGGCTCGGGGAGCGTGTGCAGGGCGGCCCGGGCCTCGTCGTCCTTCCCGGCGTGGAGGAGCAGGAGCGGTTCGACCCAGGGGCGGTAGGGGCCCCAGTCGGAGTCCGGGGACACGCGCCCCACCGCTGCCAGTACGGGTGACCCGGGCGCCCCGCGCCCTCCGGCCTCAGGAGACTCGGGCGTCTCCTCTGCGGCGCTCGGCTCCTCCGAGACGCTCTGAACAGCCGGGTGGCCCGCCGACACGTGCAGGCACAGCAGCGCGAGCGGCGGCAACCCCGCCTCGACGCCCGGCATCCCCGAGCCCTCCAATTCCGCGGCCGCATCGCGGTAGGCCTTCTCGGCGTCGCCGGTGCGCCCCGAAACGGCCGCCCGGAGCGCGCGGTACCAGCGGGTGAACACCCGGGCCAGTGGCAGCTCGTTCTGAAGGGACAGTCGGTCGACCGCCGCGGCATGCTCGTCGGCGGCGGCGAAGTCGCCCAGCCCCGCGCGCGCCTGCATCCGCACCATCCGGCCGAAGACCTCATAGGTCGGCAAGGCGTGCCGGGCCCCGAGCGCCGCGGCCTCCGCCCCTATGGCGTCGCGCCGCTCGGCACCGCCCGCGCGCGTGCACGACTGCATGAACACCGCGTTGAGGGCGAAGGCCAGCAGCGCGGGGTCGTCGAGGCGGCGCGCGATCTCCTCCGCCTCATGCGCCGCCTGGGGCCCCCGGGGCGACCGGATTCCGCGCATCTCCAGGCCGATCGTGGCCAGCAGGCGGGAGCGTGCTGCCGCGTACTCGCCGCCGGTTCCGTCTCCGCCCCTCATGGGGAGCGCTGCGAGCGTCCGCTCGGCGGCGGCGACGATCTCCCGGGCCTGGGCCGGATCGTCGCTGCGAGGCCAGATCGCGGGCACGTCATAGGCGCCGATCACCCGCGCCGCCAGTTCCGGGTCGTCGGCCTCCTCCGCGGCGCGCATGGCCGCCAGCCGGTTCTCCCGCGCCGCCTCCAAGCCGCCGCCACCGGTGACCGCCAGGCTCCGCAGCAGGCCGACCGACGACTCCAGGCGCGCGCGGGAACCGGCGGCGACCGAGCGGTCATAGGCGGCCGCAGTGCGCGCCCACACCTCGGCGGCGGACCGGGCCGCCCCGGGCCGGTCCAATGCAGGGTCCTGGGCCAGCACGTCCGCCTCCAGGCGCCGGAGGCGCGGCCCCGGATCGACTCCCAGGGCGTCGGCGAGGGCCGACCGGGCCCGGCGCAGCACCGCGAGCGCATCGGCCTGCCGCCCGGAGCGGTACAACGCCAGTGCCAGGAGCCGCCACGTCTCCTCCCGCCAGGGGTGCTCGGCGGCCTGCGCGTCCAGGTCCGGGACGGCAGCGGCCGCCTCGCCCAGGGCCAGGCGGGCGTCGGCGCGCCGTTCCACCGCCTGTAGGCGCAGCTCGTTCAGGCGGGCGCGTTCGGCCCGTGTCCAGTGCTCGTCCGCGAAGTCGGCGTAGGCGGGGCCGCGCCACAGCCCGAGGGCGCTGTCGAGGAGCTCCAGCGCGCGCTTGGGCGGCTGGTCCCCGGCCTCGTGCAGGGCGTCTTCGAACCGCCAGGCGTCCACGGTTCCGGGGGCGGTGCGAAGCGCGTACCCCGGGCCCTCGGTCACGAGCAGCCGGGGCGGGGTGCGCGGCGGGCGGTCCGGCTCCAGGGCGCGCCGGAGCGCGGCCACGAAGGTGCGGACGGCGCCGACCGCGCCGTCGGGCGGGTCCTCCCAGAGGTCGTCCACCAGGCGGTCGACGGGGACGACCCGCCTGCGGGCGATGAGCAGCACCGCCAGTACCGCCCGGTGCCGCGGCCCCTTGAGGGGGACCGCCGCGCCGTCCCGCTCGGCCGCGACCGGCCCGAGCACACCGAACCCGACCCGTTCCATGCCCGCCTTCCCTGAACGCCCGCCGGTCCAACGTTATGCGCTCATCGGATGCTCATCGGCGCGCGGCACGCTCGGGACGAAGCCGGACGGAGGGGCGGACCGGGGCATCCGGCCCCCGCGCCGCCGCCGGCCGGCCCGACCACGATCGAGGAGAGCACCATGGCGCCGACCATTCCCGGATTCGACCATCAGAGGGTGCCCGTCGCCGACGGCGTCGAGCTGCACGCGGCCGTCGGCGGCTCGGGCAGCCCCGTCGTGCTGCTGCACGGGTTCCCGCAGACCCACCTGATGTGGCGGCACGTGGCCGCCGACCTGGCGGCCGACCACACCGTCATCGTCCCCGACCTGCGCGGGTACGGCGCCAGCGACAAGCCCGCCGAGGACGGCGAGGCCTACGCCAAGCGCACCATGGGCGCCGACGTCGTGGCGCTGGCCCGCGCCCTGGGGCACGAGCGGTTCGCCCTGGCCGGGCACGACCGCGGGGCGCTGGTCGCCATCCGCACGGGGCTGGACCACCCGGACCACGTCACCCACCTGGCCAGCCTGGACGTACTGCCGACGCTGGACATGTGGGACGTGATGCACGGCCGGAGCGCGGCGGTCGGGTTCCACCTCTACCTGATGGCCCAGCCGCCCGGTCTGCCCGAGCGGATGATCGCCGCCGAGCCGGACGCGTTCTTCTCGTTCTTCCTCGACGCCTGGGGCGCCGACCCGGGGACGATCCCCGCCGATGTGCGCGAGGCCTACCTTGAGGCGTCGAGGAACGCGGTGCCGTCGATCGTCGCGGACTACCGGGCCTCGGCCGGGATCGACGCCGAGCACGACCAGGCCGACCGGGACGCGGGCCGGAAGCTGAGCATGCCGGTCACCGTCCTGCAGCAGGACTGGGGCGCGGCGCTGGGGTTCGACGCCGAGGGGATCTGGAAGGGGTGGGCCGACGACCTGGTTCACCGCACGGTGGCGGCGGGCCACTTCATGGCCGAGGCCGACCCGGAGCGGGTGATCGCCGAGCTGCGGGAGCTCTTGGAGCGGTGACGGGGCGGGTCTGTCCGGTGGGGGAGTCCGCGGTGTTCGCTGAGCCCGTGCAGGGGGGGCGGCGCGGTTCCGACCGCGCCGTCGACGGTGCCCCTCGGGGCGGCGGTCCGGGGCGAACCCGCCTCTCGCCGGTGCCCGCACGCCCCGGCCAGGACCCTGTGCGGCCTGGTCCCACGTCCCGCCGCAGGACCGGGGACGGCCGAGGGACCCTGCTCCGACGGCGGCACCACGTCGACACGTCCGGAGCGGGCGAGCCGTTCCGCTAACGGGGCCGGTTGCCGACCGAGATGCTTCCCTGCGCCACGGCGACCAGGGTCTCGGCGTCCTGCCCGTCCACGGTGACCAGGTCGCACCGGCACACCACGCGGGTGCGGCCGGCCCGGACCACCTGGGCTTCGGCGCGCAGCAGGACGCCGTCGGCGGGCTTGAGGTAGTCGATGCTGTACCCGGCGGTGATCAGGTCCGTTCCGGCGGCGGAGCCCGCGGCGAAGGTGAGCGCGTTGTCGGCGGCGTAGCCGAGCACGCCGCCGTGCAGCACGCCGTACTGCTGGCGCAGATCGTCGCGGATGCCCAGCTCCAAAACGGCGTGCCCGTCGCCGAAGGCGGTCAGGCGGGCGCCGAGCAGGGCGCTGAACGGCTGTGCGCGCAGGACGGCGCGGGCGTTCTCGAGGGCGGGGTCATCGATGTCGAGCGTGTCCACGGAATCCTCATTTCACTAGTGAAGTGAGGATCGCGCCGCCCGGGGCGCTCTGTCAAGATCGGACCATGCCCGGACCTGACGAGCGCCTGTACTTCCTGCTGCAGCGGGCCGCCCACCGCCTGCGCACCGACGCCGACCGCCGTCTGGTGGAGGCCGCCGGGATCACCAGTGCGCAGCTCGGGGCGCTGTTCGCGGTCCGTGCCGAGCCGGGCGCGACCCAGCGGCGGCTCGCCGAGGTGCTCGGCCTGCGCGAGTCCGCCGTGACGGCGCTGGTCCGGCGCCTGGCCGACGGCGGACTGGTGGCCAGGCGGGCGCACCCGGACGAGCACCGGGCGGTGGTGCTGGAGCTGACCGAGGAGGGCGAGGCGGCCCTGCGCGACGCCCGCCCGGAGATGGACCGCTTCAACGCCGAGGTGCGCGGACTGCTGGGGGAAGAGGGGTTCCGCGCGACGGCGGAGGGGCTGCACCGCCTCGCCTTCGCCCCCGGCGAGGGCGGGGGAGGTCCAGAAGAGGGAGAGTACGGAAAGGCCTGACCCTCGGACCGAGCCGCTTGCGGTCCGCCGGGGCGTAAGGCGGAGGCCGACAGCGGAGGTCGGCGGCCCCTGCGGCGACGTTGTCGGCTGCCTGGCCGTCGACCTGTACCGCGCGGGGCCGGACGGCCGGCGGGCAGGGCCGGGGAAGCGCCCCGTTCACCTCGTCGCAAGCCGGGGGGACACCCGGACGGCCGCGGTGCGCGCGGCGGTCCAGAAGGACCTGATCCGCCTGGACCGACAGGCGGCGGGCGGGCGCCCCTCCGCCACCTGGCCGCCCCTACTCGGCGGTTGCGTCGATGCTCTCCTCCAGACCCTCGGAGATCCTGGTGACGAGCATCAGGTCCTCGTCGGGCAGAGCGGTGTCCTCGGTCCGGTACTGCACCGTCACGGCGACATTGCTCATGCGGAATTGGGCCCAGTGGAGGAGGGCCTCCTCGCCGGAGGGGTCCGTGTGCGACGCCTCCTCGACGATCTTGTACAAGGTGGCGAACCCCTCGTCGCCCACCTCGATGTCCTTGCCCGCGAGCTTCTCGCTGCCGTCCTCGGGCCCCTCGTCCGCGCTCTCCCTGACGGCGGCGAGGCGTTCCTTCACGGGCTTGTAGTCCGAGGCCGCCGTGTCGGGCGAGTAGAGGGTGATGTCCACGACCAGCTCGCCCTCACCGACCCAGCCGCCGCAGGCCGAGTACTCGGGGCCCGTGTCGTCCTCCGCCGTCGGCGGCGCCGTGAACGCCGGTTCCAACTCCACGACCTTGACGTCGTCCTTGGTCACGTGCCCGACGGCGTCCTTGAGCAGCTCGTCGCAGTCGCCGATGCTCTCGTAGGCCGCCGGGGGTGTGGCGTAGACGCCCAGGGAGACGGCGGCGGCCAACCCGAGGGCGACGCCGCCGCCGATCAGGTAGCGCCGGTCGGACCACCATGCGGGTCGGCGTCCCGTCGGAGAGGTCTCCTGCGATTCGGGGGCGGGGGAGGAGTCGGGGGAAGAATCGGACATCGGTGGGGATTCCTCGTCGGGGATGAGGCGGCAGGGGACAGGGGGAACGGGCCCGTTCCATCCTCTACCCCCGGCGCCGCGAACATCACCACCGGCCCTCCCCCCCCGCGCCTCCCTCACTCCCCTCCGTCTGCGGCCGCAAGGGCCGCGTCCCCCTGGTAGAGCCGGGCGACGACCCCCTCGATACCGGGCTCCTGCACGGTCAGGTCCGCGACCTGGCGGTTTCGTGCCACCTCAGCGATCACCTCGGCCGGATTCCCCTCCAGCTCCAGCCACTGGCGCGGCCCTTGGCGGCGCACGCAGCGCGCCCCCGGCACCTCGACCGGCGGCCCCGGCTCAGCCAGGTCGACGACGAGCGTGCGCGGCCCCGGGGCGCGGTCCCGCAGCCCCGCCAGGTCCCCGTCGTAGGCCAGGCGGCCGTGGTCGATCACCATCACGCGGCGGCACAGCCGCTCCACGTCGCCCAGGTCGTGCGTGGTCAGCAGGATCGTGGTGCCGCGTTCGGCGTTGAGCCGGGCCAGGAACGCGCGGATCGTGGCCTTGCTGACCACGTCCAGCCCGATGGTCGGCTCGTCCAGCACCAGCAGGTCCGGGTCGTGCAGCAGCGCGGCCGTCAGGTCCCCGCGCATGCGCTGGCCCAGGCTGAGCTGCCGCACCGGGGTGTGCAGGAACGGGCCCAGCTCCAAGAGGTCGGTCAGCTCGGCGAGGCGGCGCGCGTGGTCGCGCGGCGGGACCCGGTACAGGTGCCGGGTGAGCGCCAGGCTGTCGCGCAGCGGCAGGTCCCACCACAGGGTGGTGCGCTGCCCGAACACGATGCCGATGCGCGCCGCCAGCCGCGTCCGGTGGCGGGCCGGCTCCATCCCCAGGACGCGCAGGCGCCCCCGGTCCGGTGTGAGCAGGCCGATCAGCATCTTCATGGTCGTGCTCTTCCCGGCGCCGTTGGGCCCCAGGTAGCCCACGGTCTCGCCGGGGCGCACCCGGAAGGCCACCCCGTCGACGGCGTCCACGGTGCGGCGCCTGCGGCGCAGCAGCGGCCCCTCGGAGACGGTGAACGACCGGCCGAGCCCGCGGGCGTCGATGACGGGTCCCTCGGCAGGGGCGGGGGCGGAGGGTTCGGAGGAGGGCAAGGTCAGCTCCCGGTGGATCGGTAGTGCCGCAGCCCCGTGCGCCACGCCAGGGCGGCCAGGGCGCACAGCACGGCGGCCACGGCCGGCGGGGCGAAGCGCAGCCACTCCGGCAGGCCGGTGGGGTCGGGGCGGTCGAGGAGGTACAGCGCGGGCTGCCAGGTGACGAACGCCAGCGGCACGGTGAAGGTGGCCGCGCGGACGATCTCGCGGCCGTAGATGCCCAGGGGGTACTCGGTGAGGGCCTGCCCGCCGTAGGTCACCGAGTTGGCGACCTCCCGGGCGTCGGTGATGAAGAACTGCAGGCACGCCCCGATGGTCCAGATCGCGCAGCAGATCGCCACCCCGCTGGCCACCAGTACGGGCGTGTACGCCACCCGGCCCGGGGTCCACGGCACGTCCAGGGTGGCGAGCGCGTAGCCCGCGATGGCGGCCGCGGGCACGGCCTTGCCGAGCCGGTGCGGGGAGAAGCGGTCCGCGGCGAGCTGGACCAGCGCCGAGGCCGGCCGCACCAGCAGGGTGTCCAGCGAGCCGGTGCGGATGTGGTCCCCGATGCGCTCCACCGACCCCATCAGCAGGTCGGCCGTGCCGAAGGCCAGCGCCGCCAGGCCGTAGACGAGCATCGCCTCGCGCGCGGTGAAGCCCGCCAGCTCGCCCGCGTGGCCGAACACCACCAGCACCGCCGTCAGCTCGGCCGCGGCCGAGCACGCCTGGGCCAGGGCCAGCAGCGCCAGCGACCCGGGGTACTGGGCGGCCGCCCGGCACCACGTCCAGACCAGCAGCAGGTAGACGGGTATCCGCGGCGCCCGGCCGCGCCGGAGTGCGGAGGGGAGGCTAGCCACCCTGGACCACCACCCTGCGCTCCGCGCGGGCGGTCACCAGCGCCCCCAGCCCGAGGAGGACCGCCGCCCACGCGGCCTGGAGCGCCAGCGCCCCGGCGGGCCCGCCGCCGGGGACGGTGTCCTTGCCGAGGAACACCTCCACGGGCACCTGCACCATCGCCGCCCACGGCAGGACGCGCAGCACGTCGGCCACCGGCGGCGGGAAGAGCACCAGCGGGATCAGCATGCCCGCGAACACCGGGGCGAGCAGGTGGGACACGGCCGACACGCCCTTGGCGTCCAGCAGCCAGAAGCCGCTGGCCGCGTACAGGTAGCGGAAGGCGAACCCGATCAGCGACGCCAGGACCAGTGTCCCGGCCGCCCACGCCCACCGCGCCGGGTCGTCCGGAAGGGCGAGCGGGAACACCAGCGCCCCCGCGGCGAAGGTGGGCACGCTGCGGGCCGCGACGGTGAAGGCCGCCCGGCCCATGTCGTGGGAGAGCCACCAGGCCAGTGGCGATGCCGGGCGCATCAGGTCCACCGCGATCTCTCCGGTGCGGATGCGCTCGGCCAGCTCCAGCGGCGGCCCCATCACGGCGGCCGGGCCCATCAGGGCCTGGGCGACGAAGACGTGCGTGACGGCGTCCGTCGCGTCGTAGCCGTTGATCTCGGGGCGCGCGTGGAAGAGCGCCAGAAGGACCGAGGCGTTGATGAGGCCGAAGACGACATTGGTGAAGACGGCGGCCGCCGTGGCGGCACGATAGGTGGAATAGCGGCGCAGCCCGAGGGCGAACACCGCACAGTAGACGCGCACCGGGCGCACTCCCTGGCAGTTCGAGACCGTGCGAATGGAGAACGATCGAGCCAGGGGCCGGAAGCACTGCGGAAGCGGATCCGGGCCGTGGCCCGTTGTCCGGCACGGCCCTGCGGGGCGCAGGTCCGGGTCGCCGCGAGTGACGGATGCTAGCACGGTCCGGCCGCGGTGCGGGAATCCGTTCGGGTGGGAATTCCTTTTCGCTGATCGCGGCGGAATCGGCGGCGTTCCGGGGGAGCGGGCGCCCGGTTTTCCGGGAAGCGTGTGGGCCGGGCGGGGCCGCGCCGTGGTGCCCGCCGATCGCGTCGGGGGATCGGGGCGACGCGGATGCGGCGTTCGGCGGAGGGGGCGGGCGGGTACGACCGCCGACCGTCCGCGCAGGACGGGGGGATTGTGCACCGCACAAGAATTGAAAAGATTCCTATCTTTTTCTTGGGCGCCTTCTTAGGTTCACCATGGCCGGTCGGCACCCCGCGGGGGCCGGTCGGCAGGGGCCGCCCGCCGCCCCGATCCCCGCTGAACGGCGATCCTCCCGGCAGGCCGGACCGCCCACACGGTCCGCGGGGGACGCGACCCGCACGAAAGGGCACGCGATGCACCTGCGCAGGAAGTCCGTCCAGGCGGCCACCGTCCTGGCCGCCGCCCCTCTGGCCCTGGCCCTCCTTCCCACCAGCGCCGCCTACGCCCACGGATACGTCTCCTCGCCCCCCAGCCGCCAGGCGCAGTGCGCCGAGGGCACCGTCGAGTGCGGCCCCATCAAGTGGGAGCCGCAGAGCGTCGAAGGCCCCAAGGGCCTGACCAGCTGCAGCGGGGGCAACGAGGCCTTCGCCGAGCTCGACGACGACTCCAAGGGCTGGTCGGTCGAGCCCGTCGGCACCAGCCTCGACTTCACCTGGACCTTCACCGCCCGGCACGCGACCGCGGACTGGGAGTACTACGTCGGCGGCGACCGCGTCGCGACCGTCGACGGGCACGGCCAGCAGCCCCCCTCCACCGTCACCCACAACGTGGACTTGAGCGGTTACAGCGGCCAGCAGAAGGTCCTGGCCGTGTGGAACGTCGCCGACACCGCCAACGCCTTCTACGCCTGCGTCGACGTCAACGTCGGCGCGGCCTGACCCCGCCCCTCCGCGACGGAGGGCCGCGGCGGAACGCGACGCGGGGCGCGCCTTGAGGGGCGCGCCCCGTTCCCGTGTCCCGGGCGCGGCGGCCCGCCGGTCCCGCGCGGCGCTTCGTGCGCTTCCGTCGCAGAAGTCGCGGTTTCCCTGTGGGGGCGGGGCGCCCGCGCGACAATGAAGTGTGCGGCAGTTCGCCCCTCCCGGCTGCCGCACGCCTCTTGTGCACCGGCGCCCCCGCCGCCTCCGCACCAGGTGGGGGGTGAACCCGGGCCCGCTCGGGGAGCGGGCGCCTTCCCCTCCCGCACCCCTGGCCCCCGTCGCCGTTTCAGGGGATCCTGTACACCGTCGACCCCCGGCCCCCCGGGGACGCCCCGGAGGGGAACCGAACGCGGCAGTAGGAGAGGGACGCGTGAGGGGCCCAAGTGGTTGACGTGTTTGCGCAGGTCGGCCGAAGGTGGCCGCAGTCGGCCGACGCGGCGTGACGACCTGGGGCGACCCGATACTGTGGCATCAGTTCCGGTCCCCGAGACCGGGACCGCGGGTGGTCGTCGAGCGGGGACGGCCACCCGCTCTGCGTTCCAGGGGGTCCGGGCAGCGGCCCCCGTGCGCGAACGCAGGGGCCGGGCGGAAAACCCGTTGCCCCTCCGACCCCGCCCGCCGCTACCCTGACAGGCATGTCGACGCCCCGAATCTCTTAGCGAAGGACCCGCTTCCCCACGTGAAGTGTGTCCTTCTGCTTGTTCGGAGCGTATTTCCCATGATCACCCTCAGCGGTGTCGAGCTGCGCGCGGGCGCCCGCACGCTGCTCTCCGACGTCACCCTCACCGTCTCCCCGGGCGACCGCGTCGGCCTCATCGGCCGCAACGGCGCGGGCAAGACGACCCTGATGACCGCCATGGCCGGAGCCGCCGCCCCCGCCTCCGGCGCCATCGTGCGCCACGGCCCCGTGGCCTACCTGCCCCAGGACTCCCGCGCCGCCGACCAGGCCGCCACCGCCACCGGGCGCGTCCTGTCCGCCCGCGGACTGGACACGGCGTCAGCGGCGCTGCGGCTCGCCGAAGAGGCCATGGCCCGCGCCGCCGCACCGGATGAGCTGGAGCGCACCATGCGCGCCTACAGCTGGGCGGAGGCCGAGTTCCAAGCGGCGGGCGGCCACGCGGCGGAGGCCGAGGCGGCGCGCCTGGCCGCCGGGCTCGGCCTGGACGACCCGGTGATGGACGCACCGCTCGGCACGCTCTCCGGGGGGCAGCGGCGGCGCGTCGAGTTGGCCCGCATCCTGTTCGCGGGCGCAGACGGCATGCTGCTGCTGGACGAGCCCACCAACCACCTGGACGCCGACGCGGTCGCGTGGCTGCGCGGCCTCCTCCGCGCCCACCGGGGCGGCCTGGTTCTGATCAGCCACGACACCGGGCTGCTCTCCGACGTCGTGGACCGCGTGTTCCACCTCGACCCCCGCCGGGCCGCGCTCGACGTCCACAACGTGGGCTGGCGGGGCTACCTCGACCAGCGCGCGGCGGAGGAACGCCGTCGCGCCCGTGAGCGGGCGGGGGCCGAGCGCAAGGCCGCGTCCCTGCACGCCCAGGCCGACAAGATGAGGGCGCGCTCGTCGACCGCGGTCGCGGCCAAGAACATGGCCAGGCGGGCCGAGCGGATGCTGGCCGAGACCGAACCCGTGCCCAGGGCGGAGCGGAAGGCGCGCATCCGCCTGCCCGAGCCCGCGCCGTGCGGCAGGACCCCGCTGGGGGCGGTCTCCCTGGCCAAGTCCTACGGCGGCCACCAAGTCCTCGAAGGTGTGGACCTGGCCGTCGACCGGGGGACGCGCCTGGTCGTGCTCGGTTACAACGGTGCAGGGAAGACGACACTGCTGCGGCTGCTGGCGGGCCGGGAGGCACCGGACGACGGGCGCGTCGTGCACGGCCACGGACTGCGCATCGGCTACTTCGCCCAGGAGCACGACACACTGCACCCGGGGAGCAGCGTCCTGGCCAACCTCGTGGCGGCGGCTCCGGGGCTGACCGAGGGCGAGGCGCGGCGCGTGCTGGGCGGGTTCCTCTTCACGGGCGACGACGCCGACAAGCCCGCCTCCGTGCTCTCCGGGGGCGAGAAGACCCGGCTGGCCCTGGCCGGGCTGGTCCACTCGGGCGCCAACGTGCTGCTGCTGGACGAGCCGACCAACAACCTCGACCCCGCCTCGCGCGGCGAGGTGCTGTCCGCGGTCGGGGCGTACCAGGGGGCGATCGTGATGGTGACGCACGACGAGGGGGCGGTCGACGCGCTCCGGCCCGACCGCGTGCTGCTGCTCCCGGACGCCGACGAGGACCTGTGGAGCGAGGACTACCGGGAGCTCGTCGCACTCGCCTGAGCCGGCGTGCATGCGGGCGGTTTGCCGACAAGTGCCCCTTCTTTGCCGGGCCGTGGCCGTCACCGGACGCGCCGTGGGCATCACGCCCCAGAGAAGGGACCGCGACACCCGCGGCCGCCGCCCCGTGCGGCGACCGCGGGAGACCCGTACCGAGGAGGCCGAGCATGGAAGCGTCGCGCACGAACGGATGGATGGTCTTCGGAGCCGTACTGCTGCTGATGATCGGAGCGGTCAACCTGGTGCAGGGGATCGTCGCAATGATGCGCCCCGACTACTACGCGGTGGCCGGCGGCGAGATGCTCGTCCTCGACATGTCCGGGTGGGGACTGCTCCTGACCGTCTGGGGCGCCGTGCTGATGGCGGCCGGGCTGGCCCTGTTCACCGGGCACATGTGGGCGCGGACGCTGGCGGTGGTCCTGGTCGGGGTCAACGCGGTGGCGCAGCTGGGCTTCCTGGCCGCGTTCCCGCTCTGGTCGCTGGTCGCGATCGCCGTGGACGTGCTGGCCATCTACGGCCTGACGGCGGGCTGGCCGAGCGGGGCCCCGAGCGCGGGCGCCGCCGACAGCGGCCGCGCCTACCGCGCGGGGCAGTCCGACGCGCAGGCGGCCCCGGTCGGGACGGCCGCGCAGCCGGGCCCCATGGCGGGGGCCGACATGGAGATGGACCAGGAGCGCGCGTCGGAGGAGGGCATGCCCCAGGCGCCCAAGGGCAGGCACGCCCAGCCGATGGAGTGAGCGGCACCCGCCGGGGGCACCGGGGCGCGGAGGGGGACGCCTCCTCCGCGCCCCCTCACGTGCGCCCGGCGTCCTCGGCCAGCCGCCTGCTGCGCTCGGCCGCGGCCGCCACCGCCTCGGCGACCGCCTCCGGCACACCGCGTGCGTCCAGGCGGTCCAGCGCCTCCCGGGTCGTCCCGCCGGGTGTGGCCACCTCGGCGGTCAGATCGGCCGGGCCCCGGTCGGCCTCCCGCAGCAGCGACGCCGCGCCGTACAGGGTCTGGACCACGGCCGCCCGCGCCTCGCCGGGCGGAAGGCCCTGGCCGACGGCGGCGTCGGCCATGGACGCGGCCAGGTGGTAGAGGAACGCCGGGCCCGACCCGGCCACGGCGGTGACCGCGTCCATCGCGTCCTCGCCCACCCAGGCGATCGACCCGATCCGGGAGAACAGGCCGCCGACCCGCGCCCTGGCCCCGCCGTCCAGGTGGATGCCGCCGACCAGCGCCGTCATGGCCCGGCCGACCGCCGCGGCGGTGTTGGTCATGGCCCGCGCGGCCGGACGCCCGGGGCCCAGCGCCTCCTCGAACCGCGCGAGCGGCACCGCGGCCGCCAGCGACACCGCGACCGCCCCGCGGGCAGGGCGGAGCCCACCTCGGCCGCCGCCGCGGGCACGGCCGACGGCGGCACCGCGACCAGGGCGATGTCCGCGCCGTCGGCGGCGGCCGCGTTGTCCGTGCCCGCCGCCACCCCATGGCGGCCGGCGAGGGTGTGGGCCCACTCGGCGGGAAGGGTGCTCACCGCGACGTCCCGCGCGGGAAGACCCGCCCGCAGGAGCCCGCCGAGCACCGCCTCCCCGAGGTGCCCGGCTCCGATGACCGCCACCCGGAACCGTTCCTCGTCGCGCGCGTCTGTGCTGATCACAGCCGGAAGATTACTGAAGGCGGTCGGGCCGCTGCGGGAGGTGCGGGGTGTGGCGGCCGATCGCCCGAGTGCCGGGCATGCGTCGTCCCGGCGTCGTAGGCTTCCCGCATGACCGTGGACATGTTCGCAGGCGTGCCCGTGAACGGCCTCGATGCGGCGACCGCCTGGTACGAGCGTCTGTTCGGCGCCCCGCCGGTGTTCCGGCCCGACGACGCCGAGGCGGTGTGGGAGATCGCCGAGCACCGGTACATGTACATCGAGGCCTTGCCCGAGCGCGCCGGGAACGCTGTGCACACGCTCTTCGGACGATTTCGAGGCCCGCCTCGCGGCGATCGCCGGACGCGGCCTGGAGCCGTCCGAGCGCGGGACCTATGACAACGGCGTCCGGAAGGCGGTCTTCCGGGACCCCGACGGCAACGAGGTCGGCATCGGCGGCCCACCGCTGTGATCGGCGGGGAGCGGCGCCGGGCGCTCCCCTACACCCGGTGCATGGCGGGGGCGGGACGGTGCTTGCGGACTTTCGATCAACCCGAGACGGAACACAAGGGCCGGGTGGGGTGCCGCACCGGTTGCGGCCCGCCTGACGCCTCGGCAGGATGGCGCGGTGAATCCGGGTGTGTTCGAAAAGAGCCTGCACACGGTTCGCGGGCGCCGCCTCGCGGTCCTGGACTCCGGCGGCGACGGGCCCGCCGTCCTGGCGCTGCACGGACACTTCTCCCGCGGGTCGGTGTACGCCCCGCTCGCCGAGGCGTTGAAGGGGCGCTTCCGAGTGGTCGCACCCGACCAGCGCGCACACGGCCACTCCGAGGGCGGGCCGCCGTTGACCCCGGACGAGTACGTGCACGACGCCGCAGAGCTGGTCGACCGGATCGGCGTCGACCCCGTCGCGGTCATCGGCCACTCGATGGGCGGCATCGTCGCCTACCGTCTGGCGGCACGCTTCCCCGGGCTCGTGCGGGCGCTGGCGGTCGTGGACATCGGCACGGTCAACAAGCGCCCCGACGTCGAACCGGTGCTCGACGTCTCCGACTGGCCGCGCCGTGCTCCCACCCGCGAAGCCCTGGCACAGGCCATCGAAGCGCGCGGGGTACCGTCCTGGTTCTTCATGCAGAGCGCCGAGGAGTTCCACGACGGATGGGGCCTGCTCTTCGACCACGGCGACCTCATGGCCTCCCAGCGCGCGCTCATCGGTGACCACATGGCCGATTGGAAGGCGACGGAGCAGCCCGCACTCCTGCTGCGGGGAGGTGACAGCTTCATGCTCTCTGCGGCCGAGTCCGAGCGCATGCGCAGCGCGCGCTCCGGCGTCGAGACGGTGGAGTTCCCCGGATGCGGCCACTGGCTGTACGAGGAGGAACCGGACCAGTTCACCTCGGTCGTCGGTTCGTTCCTCGACCGGTGGCACCGAACGGCCCCCTGACCTGTGGGACCGCCGCGGCGTTACTCGGGAGCGGCACCGGAGGAGGGTGATGGGCCGTCCCCGCGGCTCTCCGCCCCGTCCTCCCCGGCGCCCTGCCCTTCCTCTTCATCGGGGCGGCCGACCGCCACGCGAAGCTCCGCTGCCCCGAGGGTCCCTCGCTGCCGTTCCGCGGCCGCCGGACGGTCGGAGGCCGGGACTTGCCGAAGCGCGGCGCGGCGGCCCCGTCGGCTCGACAGCGCCAGCGCCTCGGCACGCGGTAGGCCCACACGTTCGCCCTCGACCACCAGGGCGCCGCGCACCCGGCGCACATAGGAGCGGCGCGCCGCCACGTACACCGCGACCACGCACACGAACGGCAGGGACGTCTTCACCGCCAGGCCCGCCACCGTCCCGTTCAGCACGGGGGCGTCGAAGAACCCGTGCAGCGCCACCGCCGACGCCACGGCCAGCGTCGCCGCCCAGGCGCGCCGCGCGTTCGGGTGCCACTGCGCCGCCGCGAGCAGCCCCACGCCCGCCCCGGCGATCGCGGTCATCGCCCAGTGCGTCCCGAGCCCGGTCACCCCGACCCGCAGCACCAGGGACTGGGCGACCGACAGCGCCCCGTCGGTGGCGCCGCCCGCCACGACCGAGTTGAGCGCGTAGATCACGTTCTCGACCGTCTGGAAGCCCAGGCCCGTCAGGGCGCCGAGGATCAGGCCGTCCACCGGACCGCGCAGGGCCGAGGGCAGGGCGACGGCGATGAGCACCACCCCGGCGGTCTTGACGGCCTCCTCGTTGACCGGTGCGGTGAGCGCCGCGCCCCACTGCGCGGCGAAGGCGGTCCCTCCGGACTTGGACCAGACCGCGTTCAGGGCGTCGTTGGCGATCAGCGCGCAGCCGGTCGCGGCGACGCCGCCCCACACCACGGCCGCGGCCGCCGAGGCGCCGTCGGGCGGGCGGATCGGCCTGAGGCGCAGCAGCACCGCCACTCCCACCGCGGACACCGCGGCGAGGACCACGGCTGCGAGCAGTGTCTCGGCGGGGAAGGCGGCCACCATGGGGCCCAGCCCGTTCACGAGCGCCGCGCCGCCCAGGGCGCACGCCGCGACGAAGACGACGGCCGCCGCCAGGCGAGGGCCGCGGGCCGCCATGATGGAGGTCGGGCTCATCGCTCCTCCTCGGAGAACGCGACCGATTCCATGACGTGGTCGGCGGCCTGGACATCGTGCACTGCGGCGTACCGGTCGGCCGTGGCCGTGAACTCCACGGCGAACCCGCCGCCGGGGGAGGGGAACACCGCCGCCTTGCCGGACACGGTGTCGCCCTCCACCGGGCCCTTGAGCCCCTGGGCGCCCTGGTCCGCGGTCATCTCGGACGGCTCGCCGAACCGCGCCGACGGTTCGGTCGTGCGGGTGATGCGTTCGAGGCCCCGCCACAGGTCCCGAGCCCCCTCAGGGGCGCCGGGCGGCGGATGCACGAGCCGGACCTGCAGCATCACGCGGCCGCGCCGGAAGACGAGCAGCTCGCCCTCGGTGCTCTCGGCGGGGAGCTGGGTCCAGCCGCGCTCGAAGCGGGCCGTGGCCTCGTAGTCCTCCGACTCGCCGAGGAGCACCGGGCGCTCGGAGGGCACCGTCGAGGAGTCGGGGAGGAGCATCCCGGCGAGCGGCCATGCGAGCAGGGGGAGGGCGATCGCGGCGGCCGCCGCGCCGAGCGCCGCCCACCCGGGGTCGCGCGCGCCACGGGGATACGCGGAGTACGGGCTCATCGGATGCCGTCCGCCATCACGCCTCCTGGTCGTCGCCGTCCTGCGTACGTCCCCGTCTGAACCGCTCGGGCCGCATGCGGCGGAGCCGGCCCCCGTGTGGACACCGCCCCCTCGCGCGCCGGGGCGCCGGTCCGCCGTCGTGCGGACCTGTCACGGGCGCCCGCCTCAGGCAACCGCGCAGCGAACGGCACCGCATGCGGGCGCGCCCTCCGTTTGAGCCCTCTTTGCGGGCATTTCACAGGCGGTAGACGGGGGAGGTGCCGTAGGCTGCCGCCCTCCGCGCGATCGCCCGCGCGTCTGTAAGGGGGGTCGGCAAACCCTCCGGCGGGCCTGAGCGTCCTGTCGGCGGAGCATCCCCTATCCCCGGATGAGAGGACACCGATGCCTCAGCGCATCCGACCCGCGGCCGGGAGCGCCGGACCGTGAGGTCACAACGCCAGATGGGCGGCGCCGAGCGCCGGGGCCGCGAGCAGGCACGCCCACCGGATGGCGTGCTCGGCCCGGTCGCCCGTGGTGAAGCGCAGGCCCCGGGGCGCGCCCACCATCGCCCACCGTCGGCCCCGCACCTTCACGGGCCAGGCCAGCGGGACGGCGCTCCGGGTGAGCGCGTCGCCCAGGTCGTGCACCACCATGCCCAGGGCGAGCGCCGCCCCGACGTGCGGCCCCGTGCTCACCCCGCCCCAGACCAGCAGCACCGTCGCCGGCCCGGCGAACAGGAACGCGGCCGGCCCGGCGGAGAGGCCGCGGCGGGTGGGCCCCTTCGGCAGCGCCCGGCCCAGGCCCCGCAGGGCCAGGGCCAGGGTGAACCAGACGACGGCGGCCAGGGCGGGAAGCCATGCGGTGCTCGCCGCCCCGGCGGCGGCGCCGACCGCGAGCGCGAACACGGGCGTGTGGAGCAGGTACCGGTGGCGGCCGTCCCCAGCCGCGTCGCGGTGCGTCCGCGTGGCCCGGAAGACCGCGGCCGAGGCGGCCTGCGCCGCGCGCGACAGCAGGCCGGTGACCGGTCCCAGGGACCGGGAGGCCGTCGAGCGGGGGTGGTCCAGGTCGGGGAGGAGCGCGGCCCCGGCGCCGATCCCCGCGGCGGCCGCCAGGTCGGCGAACCCGGCGGGCCACCCGAACGCGGCCGCGGCCGCGGCCGTCGCGGCGACCCCGGCCAATGCGCCGGTCGCCGCGTGGGAGGGGGCCATCACGGTGCGGTCCCGGGCACGGCGTCGGGGACGGGGGAGAGGGAGGGCATGCGGTCCTTTCGGGGCGCCGGGGCTCCGTGGCCCCGGGGAGGGGCTGTCCCCGGTCGTCCCCGCGTGGGCCCGGGTTCGAGCACCACTGGCCGTACACGGCCGCCCTCACCCTGCGCGAGGGCGCCTGTGACCACGGAACCGGCGTCGGCCCGTGGTGCACGTCACAGCGGGTCACCGGCCCCTTGGGGCGCCGGGGACGCGCGCCGTCAGGGGCGGCGCGCGGCGGCGTGTTGTCGACCCACCTTGGGTGCATGCCCCATATCATGGTGGTGAGCTGCGGAAACGAACATCGTGTCGCGGGGCGCCGGAAGGCGGTCGAAAGGTTCCGCGACGCGCCGATGAGTGTCGTTGACGCTCTCTGGCGCACCGGCTTACCTTCAATGTCGAAACACCTGCGGCGTACCCTTCGCAACCCCCTGTCGACCCGCCGTGGGCTGAGGAGCCGGAGGTTTCGGCGTGGCGGTTACGAGCGGCAATCATCAGGCCTCCGTCTCCGGGCGATCGGCGATGGCGATACGGCGAGCGGGGGAGCAGGGCCTGCTGTGTGAAGAGGACGTGGTGGCGCTGCCTATGGACGTCGGGTATCGCGGCCCAACGGCGTGTGCGGCGGCGGGGGTCACCTACCGCCAGCTCGACTACTGGGCGCGCACCCGCCTGGTCGGGCCGAGCGTCCGCCCCGAGCCCGGGACGGGCGACATCCCTCTGTACAGCTTCCGGGACGTTCTGCTGCTCAAGGTGGTCAAGCGGCTGCTGGACACCGGCATCTCCCTCCAGCAGATCCGCACCGCCGTCGACCACCTGCGCGGGCGGGACACGTCCGACCTCCCGCACATCACCCTCATGAGCGACGGCGTGAGCGTCTACGAGTGCACCTCGCCAGGCGAGGTCGTCGAGCTGATGCAGGGCGGCCAGGGGATGTTCGGCATCGCCCTGGGGCGCGTGTGGCGGGAACTGGAGGGCGCGCTGGGGCAGCTCCCGGGCGAGCGGCTGGCCGAGCCGCTGCCGGACGAGCCGCACCCCGGAGACGAGCTCGCCCGGCGGCGCCGCGAGCGCAAGACGGGCTGAGCGGCGGGCCGCGCCGGGGCGCCGGCCCCGCCCCGCCCGGCCCGACCAGCGCCTCGACCGGCCCCGCGCGCATCCGGGCCCGGATGCGCGCGGCCGTGCGGCATCGAGTACGGTCGGGTATCCACCGTCCTCGGGGCGGGCGGTGCGCAGGCGCGCCGGACCCGGACCGAGGTGATCCTCCGCGGCGCGGAATCGTGCGAATCCGGCGGATCGGTGGATAATCGAAGGACAAGTTCATCATCGGGCCGTCGATACCGTGCGGGAGAGACCCCGGCAGGGGCGCCGACGGGGCAATACTCCCCAGTAACCTCTCAGGCACCAGGGACCGCGCGGAGGAGGCCACTCTGGAGCGGCGGCGTGCGGAGCGAGCCCGCACGGTCGCGAGCCCGCGGCCGCACGGCGGCGAGCGACAGAGGGGGAGACCGGACAGGACAGCGGCCGCGACGTGCGGCCAATGCGACCAGGAGGTCTCCATGCCGGACCAGCCGACCCGTAACCGCGCGACCGACGGGGGGCCGGCGCGCGATTTCGCCGACCGGCACATCGGTCCCGACCCGGCCGCGCTCGCCGAGATGCTCAAGACGGTCGGGTACGACTCCCCCGCGGAGCTGATGGCGGCGGCCGTGCCCGACAGCATCCTCACCGCGCCGGGCTCGCCCGCCCCGCTGGACCTGCCCGCCGCGGCGAGCGAGACCGAGGCGCTGGCCGAACTGCGGTCCCTGGCCGACCGCAACACCGTGCGCACCCCGATGATCGGCCGCGGCTACTACGACACCGTCACCCCGCCGGTCATCCTGCGCAACATCATGGAGAACCCCGCCTGGTACACGGCCTACACGCCCTACCAGCCGGAGATCTCCCAGGGCCGCCTGGAGGCCCTGCTCAACTTCCAGACCATGGTCTCCGACCTGACCGGCCTGGCGGTCTCCGGGGCCTCCCTGCTGGACGAGGCCACCGCCGCCGCCGAGGCGATGACCCTGGCCCGGCGCGCCACCAAGTCCAAGAGCTCCACCTTCATCGTGGACGCCGACGTCTTCCCGCAGACCCTGGCGGTGCTGCGCACCCGCGCCGAGCCGCTGGGCATCGAGGTCGTGGTCGCCGACCTCACCGAGGGCCTGCCCGAGGACGAGGCGTTCGGCGTGCTCGTGCAGTACCCGTCCTCCGCCGGCGCGGTGCGCGACCCGCGCCCGGTCATCGACGCCGCGCACGACAAGGGCGCCATGGCGGTCGTCGCCGCCGACATCCTCGCCCTGACCGTGCTGCGCAGCCCCGGTGAGCTCGGTGCCGACATCGCGGTCGGCTCCACCCAGCGCTTCGGCGTCCCCATGGGCTTCGGCGGACCGCACGCGGGCTACATGTCGGTGCGCGAGGGCCTGCAGCGCCAGCTCCCCGGCCGCCTGGTCGGCGTGTCGGTCGACGGCGCGGGCAAGACCGCCTACCGGCTGGCCCTGCAGACCCGCGAGCAGCACATCCGCCGCGAGAAGGCCACCAGCAACATCTGCACCGCCCAGGTGCTGCTGGCCGTCATGGCCGGGATGTACGCCGTCTACCACGGTCCGCACGGGCTGCGGGCGATCGCCGAGCGGGTGCACCGGCAGACCGCCCGGCTCGCCGCCGGGCTGCGCGACCGCGGCTTCACCGTCGTGCACGACGACTTCTTCGACACCCTGCGCGTGCGGGTGCCCAACGGGGCCGCCGGGAAGGTCGAGGCCGCGGCCGAGCGCGGCGTCAACCTGCTGCGGGTCGACGACGACACCGTCGGCATCAGCTGCGACGAGACCACCACCGACGGCCACCTGGCCGCCGTGCTGGCCGCCTTCTCCGGCGGCGACAAGGCCGAGCGCCCCGCCCCCGAGCCGTCCTCGCACCTGCCGCAGGACCTGCGCCGCGGCGTGGACTACCTCGACCACGAGGTGTTCAACACCCACCGCAGCGAGACCTCGCTGCTGCGCTACATGCGCCGCCTGGCCGACTACGACCTGGCGCTGGACCGCACCATGATCCCGCTGGGATCGTGCACCATGAAGCTCAACGCCACCGCCGAGATGGAGTCGGTGACCTGGCCGGAGTTCGCCCGGCTGCACCCGCTGGCCCCGCTCGACCAGGCCGCCGGGACCGTGTCCCTGGTGCGCGACCTGGAGCGCTGGCTGGCCGAGGTGACCGGCTACGACGCGGTGTCGCTGCAGCCCAACGCGGGGTCGCAGGGCGAGCTGGCCGGCCTGCTGGCGATCCGCGGCTACCACCGCGGGCGCGGCGAGGCCGACCGCGACGTGTGCCTGATCCCCAGCTCGGCGCACGGCACCAACGCCGCCAGCGCCGTCATGGCCGGCATGCGGGTGGCGGTCGTGGCCTGCGACGACAGCGGCAACGTGGACCTGGAGGACCTGCGCGCCAAGCTCGCCAAGCACGAGGGCCGGGTCGCGGCCATCATGGTCACCTACCCCTCCACCCACGGGGTGTTCGAGGAGACCATCACCGAGGTGTGCGACCTCGTGCACGGGGCCGGGGGCCAGGTCTACGTCGACGGCGCCAACTTCAACGCGCTGCTCGGGTGGGCCAAGCCCGGCAGGTTCGGGGCCGACGTCAGCCACCTGAACCTGCACAAGACCTTCTGCATCCCGCACGGCGGCGGCGGTCCCGGCGTGGGGCCCGTCGCGGTGCGCTCGCACCTGGCCGGGTACCTGCCCAACCACCCGGGCCAGCCGGACGCGGGGCCGCACACGGGCGTGGGCCCGGTGTCGGCGGCGCCGTTCGGGTCGGCGGGCATCCTGCAGATCTCCTGGGCGTACGTGCGGATGATGGGCGAGGCGGGCCTGCGCGGGGCCACCGAGGCGGCGGTGCTCAGCGCCAACTACCTGGCCAAGCGCCTGGAGCCGTACTACCCGGTGCTCTACACCGGCGACAACGGCCTGGTGGCGCACGAGTGCATCATCGACATCCGGCAGATCGCCAAGAAGACGGGGATCACCAACGAGGACGTCTCCAAGCGGCTGATCGACTACGGCATCCACGCCCCGACCATGTCGTTCCCGGTGGCGGGCACCCTGATGGTGGAGCCCACCGAGAGCGAGGACCTGGAGGAGCTGGAGCGCTTCATCGAGGCGATGGTCGCGATCCGCCAGGAGATCGACCGCGTGGCCGACGGGAAGTACGACCCGGAGGACAACCCGCTCAAGAACGCCCCTCACACGGCGGAGGCCCTGACCGCCGATGCGTGGGAGCACCCCTACACCCGCGCCGAGGGCGGGTACCCGGTCTCCCGGCTGCGCCGGTACAAGTACTGGGCGCCGGTGGGCCGCATCGACCAGGCCTACGGCGACCGCAACCTGGTCTGCTCCTGCCCGCCGCCGGAGGCGTTCGAGGAGTGAGCCGGGCCGATGGCCCTGTCAGGCGGTCGGCGGCGCCGGTACCCGGAGCGGGTGCTGGCGCCGCCGCCGCATTGCGGGTGAAATGAAGGGGAGACAGGGAAAAGCGCCCCAGGTGTCTGACACGGCGAAGTACGGGTTCGGGGAGACCTTCAAGATCACCGACCCCTTTGAGATGGAGATCGACAGCGGCAGGTTCATCTCCTACGACTGACCCGGTTCCGCCCCTGCCCGGCCTCCCCCGAATCGTTCGTCAACACCCGGGCAGGGTGGATCGGAACGGCCCCGCGCACCCGCTACTCTCCGAGGGACAGCGCCTCCGCCGCGCCTGCGCGGCGGATCCCGCCCCCTGTGGAGAGTTGCCTGCATGACCGCGACGACCGGTTCCTCCTCGCCCTCCGACGCCGCCGGAGACGAATCCGCGTTCGCCGACCTCTGCGACCAGGCGCGCGACCTCGCGCACAACGGCCACTTCGCCCGGGCCGCACAGCTCTACGAGAAGGTCCTGGAAGGCGGCTCCCGCGAGCACAGGGCCGCCGCCGCGCTCGGCCTGGCGGTCGCCCGGCACAGCGCCGGGCAGGTGTCCGAGGCCCGTGAGGCCGCCCGCGCCGCCATGGAGACCGGCCACCCCGAATACGCGCCCCGCGCCGCCTACCACCTCGCCCTCTCCTGTGAAGAGGAAGGACTGCTCGCCGACGCCGAGCGCGCCTGGACCGCCGTGCTCGACTCGGGTCACGAAGGCTACGCGCCCGCCGCCCACCACGGGCTGGCCCGCGCCGCCGAGGAGCGGGGCGACGCCGACGTGGCGCGCGGGCATTGGGAGCGCGCGCTGGCGGGCGGTTCCGACTCCGTCCCGGACGCCGCGCAGGACTACGCCGAACGCCTCCTCGCGCGCGGCGAGACCGAACGCGCCGAGGCGGCGGTGCGACGCGGCCTCGAAGCGGGCGAGCACCCGGGGCTGCGCATGCTCCTGGGGGCCGTGCACGTGGAGCGCGCCATCGAACAGTTCGGCATCGTCGTCGACACCGCCGCCCCTCGGGGCCGGGCGGTCGGCGATCCCTCCCTTCCCGCCGCCGATGTACCCGCGCCCGCCGCGGCGACCGCCTACGAGCTGCTGGCCCGCCTGCTGGCCGTGCGCGGCGACCAGGAGTCGGCGGCGCAGGTCTGGGAGGAGGGGACGCGGCACACCGACGCCGATGTGGCAGGTGAGGTCCGTTCCCGGCTCCGCAGGGGATTCCTCGAACCCGACCCGGAGGCCGAGGGGGCGGACGAGGCCCAGTGGTGGGAGCCGTACCTGGAAACGGCCGAGGCCGAGGGGAGTACGCCCATGCTGGCGGGCGAGCTGTTCGCGGCGCTCGGCGCGGCGCACGCACGCGCGGCGCTCCCGCTCGTGGAGGGCGAAGCGCGCGTGGCCGAGCTGCGGGGCGCCTTGGAGGAGGCGGTGCGCACGCCGAGCGAGTTCGTGTGGGGGCGGGCCCTGCACGACGACTTCCGCGAGCGGTTGCGGAAGGCGGCGGGCTCGTCCGAGGACGTCCTCCCGGAGGGCTGGCCGGACCTGGGGTGAGAGGGCGCGGACCGGTCGGTGTCAGGGCTCCACGGCGTGTGAGCGGTCGAGCAGGCGGACCATGGCCCGGTGGAACCCGGCGCGCTCCTCCTCGGTCCAGTCCTCGGTGAGGAGGGCGAACGCCTCTTCCTGCCAGCGGTGGGCGTCGCGGAGCAGTGCGGCGCCCGCGGCGGTGACCGATGCCTCGCGGCGGCGGGCGTCGTCCGCCGATGGCCGCAGTTCCAGGTGTCCCGTCTCGACCGCGTCCTTGACCAGGCGGGAGGCGCCGCTCTGGTCGATCCCGATCTCCCGGGCGACGGAGTTGACCGTCACCGGCGCCCCGCCCCGCGCCTGGAGGGCGTGGACGGCCTCGGTGGCGAGGACCAGGCGGCCCTGTCGGGCGGCGGCGTGGTCGGTGGGCCCGTTCCACCGCCGGGACCAGTGCCGGACGAAGGCGAAGAGGGCCTGCCCGGGCCCCTCGGCTCGCTCCGCTGCCTTCGGTGGGCCGTCGGCGTTCACTCCGTGGCCGCCATTTCCCGGCAGATGACGGCCAGCTCCAGGGCGGATGCGAGGTCCGGCTGCCGCAGAGCGGCCGAGATGCGGTCGCCGTCCGCCCGGAAGACCGTGGCCACGCGGGAGGGGCGCTCGCTCTGAGGCCAGGCGGCCTCCTGTTCGACCACCATGAGGCGGTCGCTGACGGGGTGCCAGGAGGTGGGGCGCATGCGGATCCCGGAGCGCCGCACCCAGTCGGCGAAGTCCGGGGGCGAGAGGGGACCGGCCCCCTTCGGGCCGAGGACGACGACGGGGTCGGTGACGGCGGCCGCCGCCCGGTCGGGATCGCCGCCGTTCACGGCGGCGTGCCAGCGGTCGACCGCATCTTCGAGGCGAGGTGGTGTCATGGGCGCGAATATATGCGATTCGCATATAAACCGGCAAGGGGCCGTCGGGTGCGAGGGGCGCAAGGGGTCGGCGCCTCCGGAGCGGCGCCTTCGAGGAGGTGGGTGATCGAGCAGTAGCCCCCCGAGGGGGCCACGAGGTCCCGCGCCCCTGGATCACCGAATGGATCACCGAAAGCCCAGGGCGGAACGCCTAGGTTGGGAACCATGGAGATCGAGATCGACACCCCGAAGGGCCCAGGGCGTGCCGAGGTGGAGTGGCCCGAAGGGGACGCGCGTTACCTGTTGGCGATCACCCACGGCGCGGGCGGGGGAGTGGACGCCCCGGACATCCTGGCCGTGCGGGACGCCGTGCTCGCCTCAGGAGGGGCGGTGGCGCGGGTGACGCAGCCCTACCGTGTCGCGGGGCGGCGCATGCCGGGCGCCAACACCGGACCACAGGACCTGGCCTGGTCGGCCATGATCGAGAAGCTGCGGGCCGAGCCGAACGCGGCGGAGATCCCGTTGGTGCTCGGCGGGCGGAGCAACGGGGCGCGTGTGGCCTGCCGGACGGCGTCGGCGCTGGGGGCGGACGCCGTGGTGGCGCTGGCCTTCCCGCTGCATCCCCCGGGCAAGCCGGAGAAGTCGCGCGCCGGGGAGCTGCAAGGGGCCGGTGTGCCGGTCCTCGTGGTCAACGGGGACCGCGACCCGTTCGGGGTCCCCGACGCGGCCGACGCGCAGACGCTGGAAGTGCGGCCGGGCGAGCGGCATGAGCTGTCCAAGGACCCTGAGGGGGTCGGCGCCGTGGTCGCCGGGTGGCTGGGGGAACGCATCCCCGTGCGGTGAGTACCGGTGCAGGCGTTCCGCGCGGCGGGCGCCCGCACGCCGGGGTCCCGTCAGCGGGTCCCATCAGCGGGGTCCGTCGGCAGGGTCCCGCGGCCCTTCCCCAGGGCGCCCGTCCCACCGGTCGGCCCGGGACGGGGGAGGGGGAAGCGGGTCGCTCCTCGCCTTCCCCGTCGGTCGATCGGCGCTCCCGGCTCGGCCGGGACCGTCCGGCGGTCAGGCCGCCGGGTGCACGGCGGGGCGGTGGGGGGCGATAGTCTTGCCGTCGGGCAGCAGCTCGCCGGTGTCCTCGAAAAGCACGACGCCGTTGCACAGCAGGCTCCAGCCCTGCTCCGGGTGGACGGCCACCACTCGGGCCGCCTCGCGGTCGTTGGCGGTGAAGGACGGGCACGGGGGTTCGTGACGGCACATCGCGCGCCTCCGGATTCGGTCGTGTCCACGGGAGCGGGTGACCACCCCCAAAAGCACCATAGTGGTGTGCGGCACACTCTGCCGCGTCTTTATAGAGAATCCGACGCGTCGTACCAGGGCCTGGATCGAACCGGGGTGAAGGTCGGCCGGTATGGGCCATCCGTTGAACCGGGGAGGCGGGGTCCGCGTCCTACAGCGGGGCGCATCCGCGCGCGACGGGCGGCCGCGGTCCGTGCCCGCCCCCGGGCTCTACGCGGGCCCGTCGGCGGCCGCCGGCTCCTTCAGGCGTTCGCGGGACAGGTGGTCGGCCTCGCGCACCGTCTCGGGGAGGCGGTACCTCGGCGTCAGGCGCAGCACCAGGTCCACCGCGCCCTCAAGGTCGGCCCGGTGGCCCACGGACACGTACACGGGGCGCACTCCCGTCCGGGTTCGCAGCGCGCACCCCACCTCCGCGCCGTCGTCGGCGACCAAGGGGGCGCGGGAGCCGCGCTCGCTCCCCGGCTCGTCGGAGCGGCCCACGAACGGCGACTTGCCCACGCCGATCGCCGGGCGGTCCAACAGCCATCCCAGATGGCAGGCGAGCCCGAACCGGCGCGGGTGGGCCAAGCCGAACCCGTCGCACACGAACACGTCCGGCTCCACCGTCAACCGGCCGATCGCCTCCAGCAGCGGCGGCAGCTCGCGGAACGCGAAAAGGCCCGGCACGTACGGGAAGGCGGGCGCCGCGTCCGCGGTCGCGGCCTCCACCACCTCCAGGTCCGGCAGTGACAGCACGACCGCCGCGGCCACCAGCCGGTCCTCCTCGGAGGAGTAGGACACGTCCAGACCGGCGGCGAGCCGCACCGCCCCGGCGTCCAGCGGCTCCACACGGACCTCAGGGGCGAGCCGCTCCTGCAGTGCGCGGGCGCCCTCGGGGTCGCCGGGCCAGAGGTCGGGGCGCGAGGCCCGGTCGGGAACGGCGATCATGGGCCGACCCTAGCGCCCGCGCGAACGCGCCCCGACGCCGGAGGGGCCCAGTCGGCCCCTCAGGTGAACCCGCCGCGGGTCCGGCGGGCCGCCGGACGGTGCCGCCGTCCGGCGCCCGCCAGCCCGCCGCGCTGGAACGCCCGCACGAGCTCGCCGCCCAGGTTGACGCCGGCACCGAGCGCCAGCCCCACGGTCACCGCCTCGGACAGGCTGAGCAGGCCGGACACGGGGTGGTCCAGGGTGATCTGGAGCAGGCCCCGGTACAGGATGCTCCCCGGCAGCAGCGGGGCGATGGCGGGGATGACGTAGGGCAGCACCGACCGCCGGGTGCGCCGGGACAGCGCGTGGGCGAACACCCCGATCGCCCCGGCGCCCGCCACGGTGCCCATGATCGGCGGCGCGTCGAACGCGATGCGCACCCCGGCGTACAGCAGCCAGATGACCACGCCCATCACGCCGATCGCCAGGAGCATGCGCGGCGGCACGGCCAGCGAGACGGCGAAGGCGACGGCGATCCCGGCGGCGCCCACCAGCACGATGGGGTCCACCGACATGCCCGCCGACGGCAGGTCGTCCAGGTCCATGTCGACGCCCAACTGCACGGCGGTGTAGGCGACGACGCCGACGCCGGAGATGATCGCGCCGAGGGTGAAGAAGACCTCCAGCAGCCGCGCCGACGCCGACACGTAGCTGCCGCTGATCCCGTCCTGGAGGCTGGCGACCAGCGCCCGCCCGGGCAGCAGCGCCATGATGTTGCCGGTGATGATCGCGCCGGCGTACAGGCCCAGGTCGAGGACGCTGCTGATCCACAGCAGCAGCACCCCGATGCTGGAGGCGGTCGCCGACGCCAGGGCCATCTGGTAGAACTCGGCGATCCCGCGCTTGGCGGTGACCGCGGCGACCCGGTCGCCCAGGACCGTGGCGATGAACGCCGCCGTGGCGACGAGGAACCCGCCCCCGACCATGAGGCTGGCGCTGGAGGCGATGAGCCCGAAGCCGGTGATGATGAGCCACCCGGGGTAGGGCGGCCGGGCGTGCTTGATGGCCTGGAGGCGGGCGATGGCCCCTTCGAGCTCCAGCATGCCGAGTGCGGCTTCCTGTACCAGGGTGTGCAGCTCGCTCACGCGGAAGTAGTCGAGGGCGCGGCGGCGCACCACGCGCTCGCCGGTGATGGGCGGGCTGTCGCCGCCGGGGTGCGTCGACAGGGAGATGACGGTGAAGGTCACCGACACCTCGGTGCGGGGCAGCTCGAAGGCCACCGAAAGGCTCAGCATGGCCTCGCTGACGGCCTCGGTGCCCTCACCGCTGGCCAGCAGCAGTTCGCCCACGCGCAGGACCAGGTCGATCGCGCGCGGGTCGGGCATATCGACGGCTTCGTCCTCCAGCCCCTCGGCGTGCAGTTCCGCCTCCTTGGAGGCACGCCAGTCGCGGAGCCTGCTGAGCAGGTTGTCCTCGCTCGTCGGGGTCGGCCGCTGTTGCGGGTCGTCGGCCATGGGCGGTTCTCGCTATTTCGGTTCTCGACGGGGAGTGGGGCGTGCGGCGGGCGTGTCCGGGATCCTCCGGGGGCGCGCCACGGGGTGGGACGCCGCCGCGGGGCGGAGGGTTGGCGGCGGCGGGGGCGGTGCGCTGGTGAGGTCCGTCACGAGCCTCATGGTCGCAGTTCGCGGGTGAAACCGGGAGAACCGGGGCGCCGTCCGGCGGGTCGCGCCGCGGCCCAGATCAGGGGCGGTGGCGGATCGGGGGAGGGGCCGCGGGCGCGGGCCGGGGACGCGATTCCGCGGACCGGAACCGGCCCGGACGGGGGCGCGGCGTGCCCGCGGGGGCGCGGATCGGGAAGAATCCGGGGCATGGCCATCCGTGTACTGCTCGTCGACGACCAGCCGCTCCTGCGCACCGGCTTCCGGCTCATCCTGGAGGCCGAGGACGACATCTCGGTCGCGGGGGAGGCCTCCGACGGCAACGGCGCCGTGTCCTCGACCAAGCGCCTGCTGCCCGACGTGGTGCTGATGGACATCCGCATGCCGGGCAAGGACGGCATCGACGCCACCCGGGAGATCCTCGCGTGGGCGCGGGGTGCGGGGCAGACCGTCCGGGTGCTCGTGCTGACCACCTTCGACCTGGACGAGTACGTCGTGGAGGCGCTGCGCGCGGGGGCGAGCGGGTTCCTGCTCAAGGACGTCCCGCCGGAGGAGCTGGCGGGGGCGATCCGGGTGGTCGCGGAAGGGGCGGCGATCGTCGCCCCCACGGTCACGCGGCGCCTGCTCGACCGGTTCGCCGACCACCTTCCGAGCACGCGCGAGCGGCCGTCGACGGAGATGGACCGGCTGACCGAGAGGGAGCGCGAGGTCCTGCGGCTGCTCGCGCGGGGGCGCTCGAACGCCGAGATCGCCGAGACGCTCGTGGTGAGCGAGACGACGGTGAAGACGCACGTGGGCAACGTGCTGACCAAACTGGGGCTGCGCGACCGCGTCCAGGCCGTCGTGCACGCCTACGAGACCGGCATCGTCCGCCCGGGAGAAGACGACGGCCGAGGAGCACCGGACCGACAATGAGGGGACGGGGCACTGGGGCACTGGGGCCCTCGCGGTCCGCCGGGGCGCCGGTCCGCCGGGGCGCCGGAGTGCCGGTCCGCCGGTCCGCCGGGGCGCAAGGTGAACAGCAGCAACGACGGGACCAGCAGGTACCCCGCTCATGGACTCCGGCCGGGCGGCGGGCCGCTGGGGTGCCAGGTCGTTGGCGGCGACGACGAAGGTCGGCGGCCCTACCTGGTGCGTTGTCGGCCGCCGGCTGTGTGCGTGGTCAGGGTGTTCGGCGGCGACGGCGTGAGCGGGGCGGTTCCCCGGGCCTGCCTGCCGTCCGGCCGGGTTCCTCGCGGTCCGGGTCGGCGGCGGCTCGGGCGGTGCCCCGCTGACGGGCCCTGGCCGGGTGGCGGGTGGTCGGG
>NZ_JAQFWP010000010.1 GCF_027706745.1 Nocardiopsis suaedae
GATGGTACTGCCTCCATGGTGTGGGGTGGGAGAGTAGGTTGCCGCCGCATTTTTTTGAAGGGGGGCGGGGTCCTTGTTGGGGCCCTGCCTCCTCTTTTTTGCGCGCATGCTTGTGAACATGTGAACAAGGTGGTTTGGTGGGTGTCGGCTCCGGCCGGGTGGCGGCCTCCTGTGGTGCGGGGGCGGGGCGGCGACGGTGTGAGCGGGCTGGTTCCCCGGTGCTGCTTGCCGGGTGGTAGGACCCTCGCGGTTCGGCCGGGCGCCTCTGAGGTGGGCCGATACCGCCTTGCCCTAGGGAGGCGGTTGCACCGCGTTCCCAGGGGCCTGGGTGCGGCGCCTCGTGTTGAACCTGGCCCCCCTGGAGGTGAGGTGGGGTAGGTGCCCCACCCCCCTCGCGGGCGGATGGACCGGGTATTGCAGGGTCTTTGAAAATCATGTCGCAAGCTCTCTTAGAGGGCTTGCGGCGTCGTTTCGTCGGCTTCTTGGAAAAGGTTTCAGCTGCATCGCGTCGAGAGTTGCTCCCAAGATCAACATCGCTCTGACCTGGACTTTCGGCGTTTCTTGGAATTTCTTTAGAAAGCCCTGGGGATCTTCCCATAAAGCCGCCGCGATCGCTTATCTTTGGTATATGGCGATCGAGCAGCACCCCGGCATCCCCGCCGGTTCTCCCGCAGAGGAGATCCGGAAGGGCCTGGCGGGCGTGCTGCGCGGGGTGGAGCGGGCCGTGGGGGCCGAGGTGGCCCCCGGCCACCGCGAGGGCCTCACCCAGGCGATGGCCGCTCTGGCCGGAGGCCAGGACGCCCTGGACCTGGCGGCGGCCCGGCTGGCCGCGCGGATGCGCGAGACCGGCGCCCTGGCCGGATCCGACCACTCCACCGTCACCGGGCTCCTGCGGGACAACGGTCGCAGCCTGGCCCAGGCCAAGGACATCGTCCGGGTCGCCCAGCACATGGACGAGTACGGCGACTCGGTCCGGGCCGCGGAGTCGGGGGAGATCGGTTTCGCGCACCTGGCGAAGATCGTGGCCGAGTGCGAGAACGCCACCGACAAGCGCCCCACCGGCGAGTACCCGGACGCGGCCGGGTTCCGGGCCAAGGCCGAGCCGATCATGCTTCAGGCCGCCAAGGCGGGCGCGGACAAGAGCGGGCTCGGGAAGATCGGCCGCACCCTCGTGTGCCGCATCTCGCCCAAGACGCACGAGGAGGAGAACCGGCGGGCCTACGAGGAGCGCAGGGCGCGGTTCGTGAAGAACCGCTTCGGGTTCACCTTCGATGTGCAGGGCGACATCGCCAGCGAGCACATCCTTGCCTCCGCCGTGGACTGCCACCTCGCTCCTCCGGGGGAAGGTGACGAGCGGACCATGGACGAGCGGCGGTTCGACGCTCTGATCCAGCTGTGCGAGAACCGGCTGATCGCGGAGGGCGTCGAGGTTCCGGTGCCCGAGGAGGGCTCGGACGCGGCCACGGCCCTGGCGGTCCCGCGCCCCTGCTCCTGCGGCGGGCGCAAGGGGGCCGGGCGGCCGCTGGTGAACATCACGGTGCCGCTGGCCGCCCTGCGGGGCGAGGAGGGGGCCGAGCCCGCGGTCAGCGACCGCGACCGGGTCCTTCCCGGCTCCGCCGCCCGGGCCTTCTCCACCGACTGCGTCCTGCAGCGGATCGTGACCGACCCGGTCTCGGGCAAGGTGCTGGACGTGGGCACCGCCCGTCGGCTCTTCCCGGACAAGGTCCGCCACGCGCTCGCCGCGCGCACCACGGTGTGCCAGTGGGAGGAGGGGTGCACCACCCCGGTCCGCTGGTGCGAGGCCGACCACCGGACCGAGTGGTGGGAAGGCGGCGCCACCACCGTGGAGAACGGCCAGATGCTCTGCGGCCGCCACAACCGGGAGAAGCACCGGCGCCGGGCGGAGGCCCATTACCTGGCCACCGACCGCCGCCCCCGCGCCCGCCGTGGCGGTACCTCCCACCGGGAGCCCGGGGGAGGGGAGGCCGGGCCGGACCCTCCCGGTGACTGAAGACCGGCCTTACTGAGACCCCCGCAGGGTCGGGCACAACCCGGAAGAAGCACCTCCGGCGGGACTCCTCCCGCTTCAGGGCGGTTTTTCCCGGCCCCTACTCCGAAAAGCGCCCGGGTTCTGCTACACCGCTCCCCGGGTGTGGAAATGCCGAACGTACCACCGCTGCCACGGGGTCTCCACGGAGCGCCGGTGGTAGTTCCTGCGGACGTATTCGACGGCCTCATCCGGTGCCAGGCCGTCGAGCACCGCGATGCACGCCAGGGTGGTCCCGGTGCGGCCGATCCCCGCCGAGCAGGCGACCTCCACGCGTTCGTCCGCGGTGCGCCGCCAAGCCGTTCTGAAGTGCTCTCCTGCGGCCCCGTCGAGGGGGAGCAGGAAATCCGGCCAGCGTACCCACACGCTCTCCCACGGCATCGCGGGAGGGCGGCGTCCTTGCAGGTAGAGACCGAAGTCGGGGGGTGGGCCGTCCGGTTCGGGGCGGCGCAGGCCACGGCCGCGGATCAGGCGCCCGGACGGCAGTGCCAGGACCCCCGCTGCCTTGGAATCCCACGTCGTCGGCATGGCCGAAACTCCTTTCTTCCGCCGGTGGGAAATCCGGCCGGATGGTGCGGATGTGCGGTTCCCGGTGCGCATTCGCTCGCTTTCGGAACGTCCGTCGCCATTGCGGGCGGTACGGGGGAGGGAAACGGGCGCCGGACGGGCGGGAAAGCGTCCCGGCCCAGGTGGCGGGCGTCCATTCCGGAGCTATGATCCATGCACTTCGCCCGCCCTTCGGAGGGGATCGCGATGGGCAAGCACGTGGCCGCGTGGTTCACCACCTTCGTCCTCGACATGGTCGCCGTTCCCGTTCTGGCCTACCTCATGGGGGACACGGGCGCCGTACTGGGCATGGCGGCGGGCGGCGTGGCCCTGGCCGGGGTGGCGGTCGCGGCCGCCGTGGACGGCGCCGTCGGTGCTGTCGCCCTGCTCCTCCTGGTCCCCGTGGGCCTGGCCGCTCCGGCCGGGGTCGTCACCTCCGCCGAGGTCGCCGCGGGCCGCCCCGTCGCCTCCGTGGTGCGGGGCGAGGAGGCCGGGTCCGGGACGACCGTCCCGCTGGGGGACCCCGGGGTGCGGTCCGAGGTCGGTGTACCCGGGGAGTCCTCGCCGTGCGCCGAGGACGCCGTCCTGGCCGAGGGGAGCGGGACCTGCCCGCCGACCGTCGTCTCCGTGCCGTCCGAAGGGGCCACCGGCGGCCCCGACGGCGGCAGCGAGGACGGCACTCAAGGGGGTGCTGAGCAGGGGGGCGCTGAGGACGTCGGCGGTACCGACGGTTCCGGGGGTACCGGCACCGGCGGGAGCACGGGCGAGGGGAGCGGCGGTACCGGCGGCGGACCGTCCCCGGGGGTGAGCACGGGGCCGTAGCCGCCGACAGCCGCCGACGCCGGGGCGGGCGGTTACTCCCTGGAATGGCTTGACCCGCTTTCGGGCGGTGTGGGTCGACCGTCTTCACCCACGGTGAACACGGGGCCGGGCGGGCCAATATGGGCCCCCGCCCTGTGAAATAAGAGTCCTGTAAGAATCGGCCGCTGACCATTCCCCGCGACATCGGGCGGCGGCGGGGCCGGGTATCGTGTTGGCGGGGTTTTCGGCGGTCTCCCCCGCAGCGCCGTTCCCCGCCCGAGATTTCTGCTGAACCGATTCGGCCCATGTCCGCGTCACACAGCGGTGGACACGTATGGGGGATCGAGGATTCCAGGGGGCCTCCAACTGAGTGACAGCACCAACGGCGCCGGCGACGAGCGGCGCCCTGAGACGCCAGAGAACGACGAGACCGCCGCGGGTGCCCCCGCTGAGCAGGGGGTGCCGGTCGACGCGGCTGCCGGTGACGTGCCCGAGAGCGACGAGTCCGCGAGCAGGGAGTCCGAAAACGGTGGGCCTGGGGAGTCGGAGGCCGGTGAGGCACCGGTGAGCGACGACAGCGACGACAGCGACGACAAGGGCGCGGACGCGGGCGACGCCGACGAGGGCGTGGGCGCCTTCAAGGACAGCGGCAGCTTCTTCCGGGACAAGGTCGCCCAGACCCTTGCCGAGCAGGGGTTCAGCCTGCGCAGTGACGGGACCTGGGATGACGGCGGCCCCGCGGCGTCCCCGGGCGGGGAGGCGGCGAAGGGCGCGGCCGAGGCGGACGACGAGGCCGAGCCGGTCAAGGCGGCTGACAAGGCCGAGGAGCAGGAGAGACCGGCTTCTCCGGACGCCTCTGACGCGCCCTCCGATGACTCCTCCGACGCGTGGGACCCGGAGAGCACCGCGGCGTTCGCCCCGGTGCTCGACGACCTCGACGACGATGACGCCCCTGAAGAGCCCGGCGGGGAGCCTGAAGCGGAGCCGCCGGCGGCAGAGGCCGAGTCCGACACGGCGGCGGACACGTCATCCGGTGCGGAGCCCGAAGGGGAGAAGGGCTCCGCCGCCGCTGATGAGGACCCTGAGAGCACGTCCGCCTTCACGCCGGTCTTCTCGGACGACAGCGCTGACGGCGCCGCTGCCGACACCGTTGACGGTTCTGCTGAGGGTGCGGACGGTAAGGGCGAGGGCGAGGCCGGGGGAAAGGCCGGGGACGGCGACTCCGGCGCTGCGGCTGCCGCCGCTTCCGAGGGCTCCCCCAAGGCGGGGGACGGGCCCGTCTACGCGATCCCCACGCCTCCTCCGGCTCCGGCGTCCGCGGGACCCTCCACCCCTGATCCCACCCCCACCCCCTCCTCCGAGTCCGAGGCGGAGTCCGGCCCCGCCGCCGGATCCGGCTCCGGCGGTACGGACGAGCCGCCGGTCACGGGTGCGCGGAACCTGCTCCGGGCCAAGGTGCCGGGCAAGGGCAAGGCGGGTGACGGCGCCGCCGCCTCCGGCGGGGCGGCGTCGGCCGCGGCGGCCGGTGGGCCCGGCAAGGGCAAGGGGGGGAAGGGCCCCAAGGGGCCGAACGGCCCATCCGGTCCGGGGAAGGGCAAGAAGCCCAAGAAGCCGATGTGGTTCCGGGCGACGCGCGCGCTGCTGATCACCGCGGGCGTTTTCATGCTGCTCGGCATCGGTGGGTTCGCGGTGGCCTACGCCTCCTTCGAGGTGCCCACGACGGCGAAGGCGGAGGCGACCGACCAGGGGTCGATCTTCTACTACGCGGACGGCGAGACGAAGTTCGCCGAGCGGGGTGTCGACCGGGACCCGGTCTCCTACGACGAGATCCCCGAGCACGTCCAGGAGGCGGTGATCTCCGCGGAGGACCGCGGCTTCTGGACCGAGCCGGGCGTGTCGCTCTCGGGCACCGTGCGGGGCGCGTGGTCGACGTTCACCGGCCAGCAGGTGCAGGGCGGGTCCACCATCACCCAGCAGATGGTGCGCAACTACTTCGAGGGCGTCTCCAAGGAGCAGACCATCTCCCGCAAGGTCAAGGAGATGATCATCGCCCTCAAGATCGACCGCTCGGACGAGTACGATAAACAGTGGGTGATGGAGCAGTACCTCAACACCATCTACTTCGGCCGCAACGCCTACGGCATCCAGGCCGCCGCCCAGGCCTACTACCACAAGGACGTGGGGGAGCTGTCGCCGGACGAGGCGGCGTTCCTGGCGGCCGCCATCCAGCAGCCGACCAAGTTCGGCACGGCCGACAGCGACACCACCCCCGAGATGGAGAAGCGCTGGAAGTACGTGGTGAACGGGCTGGTCTCGGAGGAGATCATCACCCCGTCGGAGGCAGACGGGATGGAGTTCCCCAAGCCCGAGGAGAGCCGCCCCGCCGAGGGGATGGACCTGAGCGGCTACAAGGGGTACATGCTCCAGCAGGCCATGTCCGAGCTGCAGGACCTGGGCTACACCGAGGACAACATCAACCGGAACGGCCTCAAGGTCGTCACCACGTTCGACAAGGGCCTGATGGACGCCGCCGTGGAGGCGGTGGAGAGCAACGTCAACGTGGACACGCTGCCGGACGGGGTGTACGCGGGGCTGACCGCGATCGACCCGGCGACCGGTGAGGTCGTGGCGTTCTACGGCGGCCAGGACTACAACGAGAACCAGTACGACAGCGCGTTCCGCGGCTCGGCGCAGGCCGGGTCGGCGTTCAAGCCCTACGTGCTGGCGGCGGCGCTGGAGTCGGGCAAGAGCCTGAACACGATCGTGGACGGCACGTCGGGCCAGTCGTTCAACGGGTCGGTGGTGAACAACTCCCATCCGGGGGGCGGTCCGCAGAACCTGATCGACGCCACGCGCGAGTCGAGCAACACCGGGTTCATCAACCTGGCGCTGGAGACCGGCCTGCCGAAGGTCGTGGACATGGCGCACGCGGCCGGCATCCCGAAGGACAAGATCACCGAGCAGCAGGCGGCCGCCCCCACGCTGGCGCTGGGCGTGTCCGATGTGAGCGCGGTCGACCAGGCGAGCGGCTTCGCGACGTTCGCCAACGGCGGTGTGCACATCGAGCCGCACGTGGTGAGGGAGATCATCGGCCCGGACGGGGAGAACGCGCGGCCGGCGCCCGAGGAGAACCGCGCCATGAAGGAGGGCGTGGCGGCCGACGTCACCTACGCCCTGCAGCAGGTGGTCACCTCGGGTACGGGGACCGCCGCGCGGCTCCCGGACGGGCGCCCGGTGGCGGGCAAGACCGGGACCACCGACTCCAGCGTGGCGGGCTGGTTCGCGGGCTACACCCCGCAGCTGTCCACGGCGGTGGGCGTGTACAACGGCAACAACCAGCCGTTCGTCCTGCCGGGGGTGGGCGAGGTCTACGGCGGCAACGCGCCGGCGTCGATCTGGCGCACGTTCATGGCCGAGGCGATGGAGGGGAAGGATCCCGAGCCGTTCCCGTCGCCGAGCTATGGGGGGACGACGGAGAACTACGCTCCGGACGTGCCGACGCAGGATCCGGACGGGGACCCGGGGCAGCAGCAGCCCGAGGAGCCCCAGCAGCCGGAGCAGCCGCAGCAGCCCGAGCAGCCGGAGCAGCCGGAGGTCCCGGCGGAGCCGGGCCCGACCGGCCCGGGCGGAGGCGAGACCCCGCCGGACGGCGGGGGCGGAGGCGAGACCCCGCCGGACGGCGGGGACGGAGGTGCGACCCCGCCGGACGGCGGCGGGGGAGGTGGTGACGACGGCACCTTCTTTCCCTGACCCGCCGCCCCCGGAACCGACTCCGGAGCCGCGCCCCTCGTAGGGGCGCGGCTCCGCCGCGTTCAGGGGGGTGTCAGAAGGGGCAGCCGCACAGGCCGCGCGGGTCGGCCGGGGGCTCGCCCCAGTCGGCGGTGAACGCCCGGGCGCCGGGGGTGGCCCCGGTCAGGGCGTCGGCGGCGAGGATGACGGCGGCCGCGGTCCAGGTGCTGCGCTCGACCGGCCAGTTGACCCGTTCGGCGAACTGGTAGCCGGTCCAGTAGGCGCCGTCGTCGGGGTCGCGCAGGTGGGCGATGTCGGCGAGCAGGCGGGTGCCGCGCTCGGTGTCGCCGACGGCGGCCAGGGCCAGGACGAGTTCGCTGGTCTCGGCGCCGGTGACCCAGGGCTGGTCGCTGACGCAGCGGATGCCCAGGCCGGGGACGACGAAGGTGTCCCACCGCTCGTCCAGGCGCTTGCGGGCGGCGGTTCCGCGCAGCGCGCCGCCGAGGACGGGGTAGTACCAGTCCATGGAGAAGCGGGACCGGTCGGCGAAGACCTCGTCGTGTTCGGCGACGAGGTGGCCGAGGCGGTCGGCGGCGGCCCGCAGGCCGGGGCGGTCGCGGCCGAGCCGGGCGCCGAGGGCGGCGGCGCAGCGCAGCCCGTGGTGGACGCTGGCGCACCCGGTGAGCAGGGCGTGGTCGCCGGGGGAGCCGTCGGCGCCGCGGGCCCACAGGATCTCGCCGCGTTCGGTGGCCAGGCCGAGGGCGAATTCGGCTCCGGCGGCCACGGCGGGCCACATCCGTTCGGCGAAGGCGGTGTCGCCGGTGGCCAGGAAGTGGTGCCAGACGCCGACGGCGGGGTAGGCGGCGTGGTTGGGCTCGCGGTGGTCGGCGGCGGTGCGGCCCTGGCGCATCTTGGCGGGCCAGGACCCGTCGGCGTGCTGCACCCCGGCCAGCCAGGTGTAGGCGCGGCGGGCGGCGCCGTGGTGGCCGGCGGCGGTGAGGGCCATGGCGCATTCGACGTGGTCCCACACGTCGAGGTGGCCGCCGGGGAACCAGGGCAGCGCCCCGCCGGGCTCCTGGCTGGCGAGCAGGTAGCGGGCGGAGCGCTCGATCTGGTCGGCGGTGAGGACGCCGGGGACCTCCAGGACGGTGGCCGGTGCGGGGGCGGGGCTCATGCGGGTCCCGCGTCGAGGGGCTTGCGGACGTAGACGACGACGCTCTTGCCGATGAGGGGGTTGAGGGCCTTCTCGGCGATCCGGGTGGTGGGGGGCGCCTGGAGCATGTCCCACACGAGCATCCGGTGGTAGGCCTGGACGGCGGGGTGCGCGTCGTCGTCGGTGCCCACGGCGCACTTGAGCCACCAGTAGGGGGCGTGCAGGGCGTGGGCGCGGTGGTTCGGGCCCAGGACGAACCCGGCCGCCTTGAGCTTGGCCTGGAGTTCGGCGCGGGTGTAGATGCGCACGTGGCCGCCTTCGGCGGTGTGGTAGTCCTCCGACAGCGCCCAGCACAGGCGTTCGGGCAGGAAGCTGGGGACGGTGACGGCGGCGATGCCGCCGGGGCGCAGCACCCGGTACAGCTCGGCCATGGCGGCGGTGTCGTGCGGCAGGTGCTCGAAGATCTCGGCGGCGATGACGCGGTCGAAGGAGCCGTCGTCGAAGGGCATGTCGAGGGCGTCGCCCTTGACGGTCTCGGCCTCGGTCTCCTGGGGCGCCTCCCCTTCGGCGCGCATGGCGGCGAACATGGTGGCCACGTCGGCCAGGTCGGCGGTGTTCTGGTCGAAGGCGACCACGTCGGCGCCGCGCCGGTAGGCCTCGAAGGCGTGGCGTCCGCCTCCGCATCCCAGGTCGAGGACGCGGTCGCCCGGGCCGACGGGGAACAGGGAGAAGTCGACGGTGATCAGTGCTGGCTCCTTCGGTTCGTTGCGAGGGCGGCGGCGTACCGGGCGGCGGTGGCCTCGGCGACGGCGCGCCAGGTGAAGCGCTTTTGGACGCGGTCCCAGGCGGCGCGGCCCATGCGGGCGCGCTCGGCGGGGTCGTCGAGGAGGGCGCCGATGCGGGCGGCGAGCTCTTCGGGGTCGCCGGGCTCGGTGAGCACCCCGGCGGCGCCGTCGGTGCCGACGACCTCGGGCAGGGCGCCGGCGCGGCTGGCGACCAGGGGGGTGCCGCAGGCCATGGCCTCGACGGCGGGCAGGGAGAAGCCCTCGTAGAAGGAGGGGACGACGGCGACCTCGGCGGAGGCGATGAGGCGGCCGAGTTCGGCGTCGTCGATGCCGTTGACGAAGGTGGTGATCCCGCGCAGGGAGAGTTCGTCGACGAGGGTGTCGGTGGGGCCGCCGGGTTTGGGGCGGCTGACGACGGTCAGCGACACGTCGCGTTCGGTGGCGAGTTTGGCGACGGCGCGCAGCAGGGTGGCGACGCCCTTGAGGGGGCTGTCGGCGCTGGCGGTGCACACGATGCGGCCGGGGACGCGCTCCCTCTCGGGGCGGGGGTGGAAGTGGCGGGTGTCGACGCCGAGGGGGACGACGTCGATGCGCGGGCGGTCGACGCCGAATTCGCGGACGATGTCGTCGGCGGAGGAGCGGGAGGGCACGAGGACGGGGTCGAGGCGGCGGGCGACGCGGCCCTGCATGGCGGTGAAGGAGTACCAGCGGCGCTTGGAGAGGCGCTGCCAGCCGCGGGCCTCCTCCAGTTCGATGCGCCGGTCCACGGTGATGGGGTGGTGGATGGTGGTGACCAGGGGGAATCCGGCCTTTTGCAGGCCGAGCAGGCCGTAGCCGAGGGTCTGGTTGTCGTGCACGACGTCGAATTCGCCGCGGCGGCGGCGCAGGTCGCGCAGGGCGCGCAGGGAGAAGGTGAGGGGTTCGGGGAAGCCGGCGGTCCACATGGTGCCGACCTCCAGGGCGTCGATCCAGTCGCGCCACTGGCGCAGCGGGGGCGTGGCGAAGGGGTCGGCGTCGTTGTAGAGGTCGAGGCTGGGCAGCTTTTCGAGGATGACGCCGTCGTCGAGTTCGGGGTAGGGCTGGCCGGACAGCACGGTGACCCGGTGGCCGAGGGCCGCGAGCTCCCGGGACAGGTGGCGGACGTAGACGCCCTGCCCGCCGCAGTGGGGTTTGCTCCGGTAGGAGAGCAGGGCGACGCGCAGGGGTCGCTGGGCGGGGGGCGGCGGGGTGTGCGGCATGGTCCTCGAACCCGTCGGGGGCGGTGGATGGAGCGAAAAGTTACCGAGCAGTTTAGTACGCGGCCGTCCCGCCCGATCTTAAGGTCCGCCCCTCAGGCCAGCGACGCGGCCTCGGGGGTGGTGAAGCCGTGCGGTGGGAGGTCGGCGCCGCCCACGGCGCGGGCGACCTCCCCGGGCCCGCTCCACCCGCCGGAGGCGTCCGCGCGCAGCACGGGGCCGATCTCGGGGGGCCGGAGCACCCCGATGACGCCGCCGTGCACGAGGAACACCTGGCCGGTGACGCCGGCGGCGGCGGGCGAGGCGAGGTAGGCGACGAGGGGGGAGACGTGGTCGGGCGCCAGCGGGTCGGGGCCGTCCTGCGGGGGCGGGCCGAACACCTCGGCGGTCATGGCGGTGCGGGCGCGCGGGCAGATGGCGTTGGCGGTGGCGCCGTAGCGGCGCAGGGCCTGGGCGGTGGCCGTGGTCAGGGCGGCGATGCCGGCTTTGGCGGCGGCGTAGTTGGGCTGGCCGGGGGAGCCGAGGAGGAACGCCTCGGAGGCGGTGTTGACGATGCGGCCGTGGACGGGGCCGCCCTCGCGCTTGGAGCGGGCGCGCCAGTGCGCGGCGGCGGCGCGGGAGGCGAGGAAGTGGCCGCGCAGGTGGGTGCGGACGACGGCGTCCCAGTCGGCCTCGTCCATGTTGAACAGCATCCGGTCGCGGACCACCCCGGCGTTGTTGACCAGCACGTCCAGGCGGCCGTAGTGCTCTTCGGCGGCGGAGAGGAGGCGTCGGCCGGCGCCGTCGGCGGCGGCGTCGCCGCCGAGGGCGCGGGCGGTGCCGCCGCGGTCGCGGATCTCGGCGGCGACCTCGTCGGCGCCCTGCAGGTCGGCCACGAGGACGCGGGCGCCGCCGTCGGCGAGGGCCAGGGCGTGGGCCCGGCCGAGGCCGCGCCCGGCGCCGGTGACGGCGGCGGCGAGGCCGTCCAGGCGCACGTTCGGCTCATCCATGTGCTCTCCTCCAGGTCAGGACCTCGGGCGGGGGGCCGGTCGAGGGCGCCGTCCGCACGGCGAGGCCGCGGCGTTCCAGCACCCGCAGGTGTGCGGCGGTCTCGGAGGCGGCCAGGCGGCGCTGGACCACGCCCATCGCCTCCCAGCCGCGGCTCCAGGGCAGCGCGGCGCACAGCTCCCACAGGGTGGCCGGGCCGCGCTGCAGGGCGGCGGCGAGCAGGTCGAGGCGTTCGGCGTGGTGGGCGGCGATGGCGGCGGCGCGTTCGGCCAGGCCGGTGAAGCGGGCCTCGTGGGCGGGCAGGGCCTCGACGTCGGCGGGGGCGGTGTCGGTGATCTGGGCCAGGGAGTCGAGGAAGGCGCCGAGCGGGTCGCGGTCGTCGGGGCGCCCGCCGGGCAGGGTGAAGGGGTACAGGCCGATGTGCGGGGTGATGCGGGGCAGCACGTGGTCGCCGGTGAACAGGCGGTCGGCGTCCTCCAGGTGGAGGCAGATGTGGCCGGGGGAGTGGCCGGGGGTCCACACGGTGCGCAGCTTGCGGCCGGGGACGTCGACGAGTTCGCCGTGGGCCAGCTCGGTGTCGGGGGCGGCGGGCGGGTCGAGCCGGGGGTCGGTGCGCGCGTAGGCGGCGACCTGGTCTTCGGGGGCCCCGGCGAGGCGGAGCTGGGCGGTCTCCAGGCCCGACCCGTCGCCGACCCCGGCCTCGGCGACGAAGCGGAGCATCTCGGCGTCGGCGTGGTGCATGGCGATCCAGCAGCCGGAGGCGGCGCGCACCCGCCCGGCGAGCCCGGCGTGGTCGGGGTGGAAGTGGGTGACGACGACGCCGTGCACGTCGGCGGGGTCGGACCCGGCGGCGCGCAGCCCGTCGGCCAGCGCGGCCCAGGAGTCCTCGTGCTCCCATCCGGCGTCGACGAGGACGGGGCCGCGGGGGGTCTCCAGGGCGTAGACGAGGGTGTAGCCGAGCGGATTGCCGGGGATCGGCACGGGGATGGACCAGACCCCGCCGCCGAGGTCTTCGACGGGCGGCAGCTCGCGGGGGAGGGGGCGCATGCGTCGCCTTTCGTAGAACCGAATTCGGTTCTAACTGTAGGCGCCGAGCACCAGGCCGCTCGTGGGCACCCCCGTGCCCGCGGTGACCAGGACGTGCCCGGCCCCGGGGACCTGGTTGGCGGCGGTGCCGCGGAGCTGGCGGACGGCCTCGGCGATGCCGTTCATCCCGTGGATGTAGGCCTCGCCGAGCTGGCCGCCGTGCGGGTTGACCGGCAGGTCGCCGCCGGGGCCGATGCGGCCGTCGGCGACGAGGGCGGGCGCCTGCCCGCGCTTGCAGTAGCCCAGCGCCTCCAGCTGCATGAGGACGTAGGGGGTGAAGTGGTCGTAGAGGATCGCCGCGTCCATGTCCCCGGGGCCCAGACCGCTGTCGGCCCACAGGCGCTCGGCGACGGCGGCCATCTCGGGCAGGGCGGCGATGTCGTCGCGGTAGAAGTCGACCATGGTCAGCTGCCCGGCGCCGGACCCCTGGGCGGCGGCCTCGATGACGGCGGGGGGCCGGGGCAGGGAGCGGGCGCGCCGGGCGCCGACGACCACGAGCGCGACGCCGCCGTCGCTCTCCTGGCAGCAGTCGAGCAGCCGCAGCGGTTCGGCGACCCACCGGGAGGCCTGGTGCTCCTCCAGGGTGATGGGGCGGCGGTGGAACCAGGCGCGGGGGTTGGTGGCGGCGTTGGCGCGCATCTGGACGGCGACCCGGCCGAAGTCCTCGCCGGTGGCGCCGTACTCGTGCATGTAGCGGCGGGCGGGCAGCGCCGCCCAGGCGGCGGGGGTGGCCAGCCCGGCGGGCACGTGCCAGCCCAGCTCCAGGGCCTGAGAAGCGGGGGCGCCGGTGGGGGCGCCGTCCTGGGGCACGGCGCGCCCGTAGCGGCGCCCGCTGCGCTCGTTGAAGGCCCGGTAGACCAGGACGACGTCGGCGGTGCCGGAGGCGGCGGCCATGGCGGCCTGGGCGACGGCGCCGCAGGCGGCGCCGCCGCCGTAGGGGACGCGGGTGAAGAAGCGCAGCGCCCCGGCGCCGATCTCGCGGGCGAGCGCGATCTCGGAGGTGGGGTCCATGGTGAAGGTGGCCATGCCGTCCACCTCCTCGGGGGAGATCCCGGCGTCGGCGAGGGCGTCGAGGGCCGCGTCGGCGGCCAGGCGGGTCTCGCTGCGCCCGGAGTCCTTGGAGAACCCGGTGGCGCCGATCCCGGCGATCACCGCCTTCGTCGCGGTCACGGCCTTCATCGGTCCTCCAGGTCGACGGTGGCGGTGACGTGCCGTCCCAGTGAGGTGGTGCCGCGCACGTCGACGCGGCCCTCGCGGGGGCGGTCCGTTCCGGTGAGCACGAGGGTGTCCCCGGCGTGGGCGGGGGCGCCCAGGCGCACGGCGATGCGGCGCACCCGGGCGCCGGGGCGGTGCGCGGTGGCGTAGCGCTGCACGAGGCCCTGGGTGGTGAGGATGTTGAGGAAGACGTCGCGCGCCCCTTGGGCGCGGGCGCGGTCGGGATCGTGGTGCACGGGGGTGAAGTCGCGGGTGGCCAGGGCCTGGGCGGTGACGGAGGTGCGGGTCAGTTCCAGCTCCAGGGCGGGCAGGGGGACCTGGTCGGCGGGGCGCCACCGGGGCGGCTCGGCGCCGCCGCGGGCGAAGTCGGCCCGGACGGGCATGCCCACGCGCACGTCGGCGGGGTCGGCGCCGGTGACGGCGCCGACGACGCGCACCCCTTCGGGCAGGTCGACCAGGGCGACGGCGAAGGGGGCGGTGCGCCCGGGGACCGGCGGGTGGTGGTGGACGGTGTAGCTGTGCACGGTGCCCTCGCCGGAGGCCGTGACGTGGTCGGCGGCGGCCGAGCGGCACGCGGGGCACAGGGGGCCGGGCGGGTGGCGCAGGGTGCCGCAGTCGGCGCAGCGGCGGATGCGCAGCTCCCCGGCGGCGGCGCCGTCCCAGAAGAAGGCGGTGTCGGCGGTGCGGGGGGGGGGCGGGGGCGGCGCTTCGGGGGTGCCTCCGGGGGCACTGCCGGGGGCACGGGGTTCGGGGCGGGTCGCCGGGTCGAACTTGAGCACCCGGAACGTCATGGTGCCGACGCGTTCTTCGCCGCAGTACCAGGTGGTGTCCCAGGTGAGGAAGTAGCCCCGGCCCATGGCGGTGGACTTGGGGCCGCGCAGGGAGGAGAACCGGGTGGCGGCGCGCGGGGTCTCGCCCATGCGCAGGGGGCGGTCGTAGGCCTGGGTGCAGTCGGTGGCGACCACGCCGGTGCAGCCGCGGGCGTCGAGCCCGGCCAGCACCGTGTCGACGGCCGAGGGGCGGGGGCCGCCGTCGGGGCCGGGCATGGTCCACACCTGCAGCATGGCGGGCGGGGCCAGGCCCTCGTCGAGGTAGGGGGCGGCGGTGTCGCCCATGGCCTGCAGCCAGTGCCGGACCATGGCCGCGTTGACGGGGTCGGGGGCGGTGCCGCCGTCGACCTCTCCGCGGGCGCGGGCGGCGTCGGCGAGATCCTCCATGGGGCTCCTCTCAGCGGGGGGCGCGCGGCAGGCCCAGCCCGAGCGTGGCGATGAGCTCGCGCTGCACCTCGTTGACGCCGCCGCCGAAGGTCATCACCAGCGCCCCCTTGGCGGCGGTGTCCATGCGCTCCAGCAGGCCGGCGGTGGCGGGGTCGGCGGGGTCGCCGAAGCGGGCGGCGGTCTCGGCGATGATCCGGGGGACCTCCTGCAGCCGTTCGCCGGCGTAGACCTTGTTGGCCGAGGCGTCGGGGGCGCCGATCCACCCGCTGCCGTCGCCCGCGGCGACCTGCCAGTTGAGCAGTTCGTTGACGCGCAGGTAGGCGTGGACGCGGCCGAGGGCGCGGCGGACCTCGGGGAGTTGGGCCGGGGGGCGGCCGCCGGGGCCGCGGGCGGTGTGGGCCCACTCCAGGAACCGGTCGAAGAGGCGGCCGATGGTGCCGGAGGGCCCCAGGGTGAGGCGTTCGTGGTTGAGCTGCTCGGTGATGATGCCCCAGCCCTCGCCCTCGCCGCCGACGCGGCGGCCGGAGGGGACGCGCACGCCGTCGTAGTGGGTGGCGTTGGTGTGGTGGTGGCCGTCGGCGGTGGTGATGGGGGTCCAGGAGAAGCCGGGGTCGGCGGTGTCGGCGATGAGCAGGGTGATGCCTTCGTGCCGGGAGCCGGGCGGGCCGGTGCGGGCGGCGAGCCAGATGTGGTCGGCGAAGTGCGCCCCGGAGGTGTAGAGCTTGGAGCCGTGGACGGTGTAGCCCCCGGCGCCGTCGGGGGCGGCGGTGGTGCGCAGGGCGGCCAGGTCGGTCCCGGCCTCGGGCTCGGTGTAGCCGATGGCGAAGTGCAGCTCCCCGGCGAGGAGGGGGGGCAGGAATTTCGCGCGCTGGCCGGGGGTGCCGCGGCGGAGGACGACCGGGGCGACGGTCTGCAGGGTGACCAGCGGGTAGGGGACTCCGGCGCGGGAGGCCTCGTTGACGAACACCTGCTGTTCGACGGGGCCCAGACCACGTCCGCCGTACTCTTCGGGCCAGCCGAGGGCGAGCATGCCGTCGGCGCCCAGGCGGCGCACCACCCGCTTGTACACCTCGGGTTCGTCGGCGGCGCGGTCGCGCTCGTCGGGGGGCACGCTGCGGGCGAAGTAGGCGCGCAGTTCGTCGCGGAGCCGTTTCTGGTCGTCGGTGAGGTCGATGAACACGGGCGGCTCCTGTTCTCGCTAGGCGCAGGCCAGGTCGCCGAGGGCGGCCAGGCGCGCCTCGGGGCCGCCGAGGGCGGCCGATGCCCATTTGGCGGTGGCGAAGTGCCGGTGCAGGGGGTAGGAGGCGTCGACACCCAGGCCGCCGTGCAGGTGCTGGGCGGCGTAAAGGGCGTCCAGGGCGTCCTCGGTGGCGAGCAGGGCGGCCGATTCGAGGACGGGGGCGGCGTCGGGGTCGCCGCGGTCGAGCCGCCAGGCCCCGGCGAGCAGGGCGGCGTCCAGGGCGCGGGAGGCGATGGAGATGTCGGCGACGCGCATGGTGACGGCCTGCAGTTGCGCCAGGGGGCGGCCGAACTGGTGCCGGGTGCGCACGTGTGCGCAGGTCAGGTCGAGGGCGGCGCGCAGGGCCCCGGAGGCGGTGGCGATGAGCGCGGTCAGGGTGCACAGGTGCAGGGTGCGGGCGGCGGCAGCGCCGCCGGGGAGGGGTTCGGCGCGCACGCCGTCCAGCCCGGCCCGGAAGGCGGGGATGCGGGCGCCGGTGTGCTGGGGGGCCAGGGTGAGGCCGTCGGCGCCGGCGGGCACCCGGGCGACGGCGGGGCCGTCGGGGGTGCGCACGGGCAGGAGCAGGGTGGCGGCCTCGTCGGCGTAGGGGATCCCGGCGGCGGCGCCGTCGACGCGCAGGGCTCCGGTCCCGTCGGGGCGGGCGTCGGCGCCGCGTGGGCCGGATGCGGGGACGGGGGCGGTGGCCGGGGCGCCGGCGTCGGCCGGGTCCAGCAGCGGGTCGAGGGCCAGGGCGGGCACCAGGGGCGCGGGCGCGGCGCGGGCGGCGGCCTCGCGCAGGACCAGGGCGGCGCCGACGGCGCCCTGCCGTGCGGTGGTGATGCCGGTGTCGGCCAGTGCGCGGCGCAGGCGGCGGGGGTCGTCCTCGCGGTCGAGGACCTCGGCGGCCAGGGCGCGCAGGTCCTCCTGGGACTCGTCGGGGGAGAAGTCCACGGGTCCTCCTCGAAAATCTAGAACAGATTCTAGATTGTTGCGCCCGGAAGGGGAAGGGTGTCCGCAATCCTCCGGTTAACACGGCCGCAACATCGCAAGATGAGGTCTTCTCCACAGTTGTGGAGAGCTGATCCGCTGGGGGATCCTTAGATAACGTGTTCTTGTGGACGGCAGCGAACGGGGAGGGGCACCGTGGCGGTTCAGGCGCCGGTAGGGATGCGGTCGCGGAGTCAGAACCAGCGCCGCAGGCGCATCGTGCAGACGGCCGCCGCGCTGGCCCTGCGGGGCGGCGTGGAGGCGATGCAGATGCGCACCGTGGCCGAGCGGGCCGGGGTGGCGCTGGGCACGCTCTACCGCTACTTCCCCTCCAAGATGGACCTCGTGGTGGCGGTGGTCACCGAGGAGCTCGACCTGCTCGAGTCGAGCATCGAGCGGCGGCCCCCGGCGGCGCCGACCGCGGCGGGCCGGGCGGTGGACGTGCTGATGCGCGCCACCCGCGGGCTCATGCGCGAGCCGGAGCTGGCCGACGCGCTGGTGCGCTCGCTGATCATGGCCGAGGTCAAGACCGAGCTGGGCCAGCGCATCACCGACCTGCTGTGGCGGGTCTCGGGCGAGGGGGAGGCGCCGGACGGCGAGCCGGACCGGGACGCCCCCGCCTACGTGCTGGCCGGGTCGCTGGCCAGCGTGTGGATCTTCGAGCTGCTGGAGGTCCTCAAGGGCCACCGGGATGTGGAACAGGTCCACCAGCGGCTCACGGTGACCGCGGAGCGGCTGCTGCCGGGCCTTCCCGAGGAGTAGAACACGTTATAGCCTCGCGGTCATGGCCGAGCCCGTGATCGTGGAAGCCGTCCGTACTCCGATCGCCCGGCGGCGCGGCGCGCTCGCCGGGACCAAGCCGGTCGAGCTGCTCGGCCGCGCCCAGCGCGCCGTGCTGGAGCGGGCCGGGGCCGACCCCGCCGAGGTGGACCAGGTCTTCGCCGGGTGCGTCACCCAGGCCGGGGAGCAGGGCAACCACGTGGGGCGGCACGCCTGGCTGCACGCCGGGCTGCCCTGGCAGGCGGGGGCGACCACGCTGGACGCCCAGTGCGCCTCGGGCCAGCAGGCGGTGCACCTGGCCGCGGCGATGATCGCCTGCGGCGCGGTGCGCACCGCCGTGGCCTGCGGCGTGGAGGTGATGAGCCGGGTCCCGCTGGGCCGCGCGGTGCACCCGGACGACCCCCGCCCCGCCGACTGGGACGTGGACCTGCCCGACCAGTTCACCGCCGCCGAGCGGATCGCCGCCCGGCGCGGCCTGACCCGCGCGGACCTGGACGCCTGGGGCGTGCGCTCGCAGCACCGGGCCGCCCGCGCCTGGGCCCAGGGCCGGTTCGACCGCGAGGTGGTGCCCGTGCCCGGCCTGGACGCCGACGAGGGACTGCGGGAGACCACCCCCGAAGGGCTGGCGGCGCTGCGCCCGGTGGGCGAGGGCGCCCTGCACACCGCCGGGACCAGCTCGCAGATCTCCGACGGCGCCGCCGCCGTCCTGCGGTCCTCCGCCGGGCGGGCGCGCGAGCTGGGGCTGCGTCCGCGGGCCCGGCTGCGCGCGCACGCCCTGGTGGGCGCCGAGCCGCACTACCACCTGGACGGGCCGGTGCGGGCCACCGAGAAGGTGCTGGGCGACGCCGGGATGGTGCTGGGCGACGTCGACGTGGCCGAGGTGAACGAGGCCTTCGCCGCGGTGGTGCTGTCCTGGGCACATGTGCACGGGGCCGACACCGACCGGGTGAACCCCAACGGCGGCGCGATCGCCCTGGGGCACCCGGTGGGGGCGAGCGGCGCCCGGCTGGTGGCCACCGCCCTGCACGAGGTCGAGCGCCGCGGGGGCACGACGGCGCTGGTCACCATGTGCGCGGGCGGGGCGCTGGCGTCCGGGGCGGTGCTGGAGCGCGTCTAGGGGGTGAGCAGGTCGGCCAGGTCCTCGAAGAAATCGAGGACCGGGTCGCCACCGCCACCGCCGTCGTCCGGGGGTGTGGGCGGCGCGCTGGGCTCGGGCTCGTCGGGCTCGGAGGTCGGGCCCTGGGGCGGCGCCGCGGACGGCCCCGGAGGCGCCGGGGACGCCGGGGACGCCGGGGGCGCCGACGGTGCGGCGGACTCCGGCGGCGCGGAGTCCGCCGGGGGCGCCGCCTCGGAGGAGGGCTCCGGGGCCTCGCCGGGGCGCACGACCGCCGTGTCGGTCGGCTCCTCCCGGCCGCTCCGGCTCCCGGCGACGGGGGAGCGCTCCCCCGTCGCCGGGGGCGGCGCGCCGTCGGGCGTGAGCGTGCGGGGCCCGTTGAACCAGAACACGGCCGCGGACAGCAGTACCGCCACCGCCACGGTGACCAGGCCGGAGACCGCCGCGCCGGGCCAGTGCCGGCCGCCGGTCCCGTCGGCGGGGCCGCCGGGCCCGGCCGGGCGGGGGACGTCGGCGGTGGTGACCCGGTCCCCGGGCAGGGCGTCCCCGGGCAGGGAGCCCTCGGGCAGGGACGCGGTGCGCGGATCGCCGGCCGGCGGCTCGGTGCGGTCCGCGGCGGGCGGCGCCTGCGGTCCGCGGCGGCGGTGCAGCGGGAACCCGTCGTGGCCCAGCGGGCGCATCCGGGCGGCGGACTCCTCCCGCTCGACCGCGCCGGAGGGGGCGCCGCAGGCGCGCACCGTCCGCTCGCGCAGCCCGGCGGGTGGGCCGGGGGGCTCCAGCAGGTCCAGCGCCGCCCCGGTGTCGGCGGCCTCACCGCCGCGCCCGGCCTCCTCCAGCGCCTCGGCGAGCAGGTCGGCCGCGCGCCGCCCGGCGGCCCGGCACAGCTCGGCGCAGGTCTCGGGGTCCAGGCCGAGGATCCGGGCGATCTGCCCGGCGGTCAGGCCGTGGCGGCCGTGCAGTTCCAGCAGCTCCCGGTAGCTGGGCGGGAGGCGGCCCCACATGGCGCGGGCCGGGCGCTCGCCGGGCGCGGCGGGCACCCCGTCGAAGGGCGGCCCGGGGGCGAACCCGGCGTGCCGGCAGGCGGTGCGCGCCAGGGCGAACAGCCAGGGCCGCAGGTCCTCGGCGTCGGCGCACTCCAGGACGGCGGCGGCGGCCAGCGCCTCGCGGACCGTGTCGCCCGCGGCGTCCGGCCCCACCAGGGTCCAGCAGTAGCGGTACAGCTCGGCGGCGTGCGCGTCGTAGAGCGCCGCCGGTTCGCCGCGCGGTGCCATCGCTCCTCCCCTCCGTGCCCGAGCCGCTCTGTGCCCGAGGGTCCCGCACCGGCCGGGGCCATGGGCCGGGTGCGGGGACAAGGAGAGGAATCCGTTATCTCACTCGCCCCCGCGCGAGGGGGTGCCGATGGCGATCATCCGCTCCACCGAACGGCGCGCCCGGTCGGCGGTCGCGGTGTCGACGCGGATCTCCCCGCTGCCGGTGCGCAGCGACTCCAGCAGCTTCTCGCCGGTGATCATCTTCATGTAGTGGCACTCGGCGCGCGGGTTGACCGGCTCGAAGGAGGTGTCCGGGTTGGCGGCGCGCAGCTGGTGCAGCATCCCGGTCTCGGTGGCGATGAGCACCTTGTCCGCGGTGGTGGTCTCGGCGGCGGCGAGCATGCCGCCGGTGGAGAGCACCTTGACCCGCTCCTGGGGGACGGTGCCCTCGCCGACGAGGTAGAGGGCGGAGGTGGCGCAGCCGCACTCGGGGTGGACGTACAGCTCGGCGTCGGGCTCGGCGGCGGCGCGCTCGCGCAGGGCGGCCCCGTCGATCCCGGCGTGCACGTGGCACTCGCCCATCCACACGTGGATGTTCTCCCGTCCGGTGACCCGCTTGACGTGGGCCCCCAGGAACTGGTCCGGGAGGAAGAGGATCTCGGTGTCCTCGGGGACGGACCGGATGACGTCGGCGGCGTTGGAGGAGGTGCAGCAGATGTCGGTCTCGGCCTTCACCGCCGCGGTGGTGTTGACGTAGGCGACGACCACGGCGCCGGGGTGCTCGGCCTTCCAGGCGCGCACGTCCTCGGCGGTGATGGTGTCGGCCAGGGAGCAGCCCGCCTTCGGCTCGGGCAGCAGCACGGTCTTCTCGGGGGCGAGGATCTTGGCCGTCTCGGCCATGAAGTGGACCCCGCAGAAGACGATGGTGTCGGCCTCCACATCGGCGGCCAGGCGGGACAGGGCCAGCGAGTCGCCGGTGTGGTCGGCGACGTCCTGGATCTCGGGGCGCTGGTAGTTGTGGGCGAGGATGACCGCGCCGCGCTCATCGGCGAGGCGCCGGACCTCGGCGGCCCAGGTCTGGCTTGCGTTGACGGTGGCCATGGCCGGTTCTTCCTTCGGAACGGGTTTTTGACTTGTAGGCAAAAACTCGAAAAAGCCTAACATGGGGGGCCATGGACGACACAGCGGGCAGGGGGGCGCGGGCCGGGCACGAGGTCCTGGCCGCGGTGCTGCAGATCCGGTCCGGGCGGCTGAGCGTGCTGCTGTGGCGCCGCGCGCGCCCGCCGTTCGAGGGCGCCTGGGTGCTGCCGGGCGGGCGGCTGGGCGGCGACGAGGGGCTGGGCGAGTCCATCCGGCGCCAGCTCGCCCAGAAGGTGGACGTGCGCGACCTGGCCCACCTGGAGCAGCTGGAGACCCGCGGGGCGCCGGACCGGTGCCCGGGCGGGCGCACCCTGGCCACCGCCTACCTGGGCCTGGTGCCCGCGCACATCGAGCCGGTGGTGCCGGCCGACACCGCCTGGCACCCCGCCTCCGACCTGCCGTCCATGGGCTACGACCACGCGGCGATCGTGCACTCGGGGCGCCGCCGGCTGCGCGCCAAGCTCTCCTACACCAACATCGGCTTCGCGCTGGCCCCGCCCGAGTTCACCATGTCCGAGCTGTCCGGGTACTACCGGGCCGCGCTGGGGCACGACGTGGCCGCCACCAACCTGCGCCGGGTGCTGCTGCGCCGCGGCCAGATCGAGGAGACCGGCCGCTCGGTGCCCTCCGGCCGCTCCGGCGGCCGCCCGGCGGCGCTCTGCCGGTTCCGGGCCCCGCGGTTGGAGGTGACCGACGCCTGCGCGGTGCTGCGCCCGCCCGGCGCGGCCCGTCCGGATCAGCGCCCTCCGTGCTAGCGTCCTGACCGTGATGATGAGGAGTGTGGTCTTCGACGTCGGGGAGACGCTGGTCGACGAGACGCGCATCTTCGAGCGCTGGGCCGACCGCCTCGGCGTCCCGCGCCTGGCCTTCTTCGGCCTGATGGGCGGGGTGATGGCCCGCGGGCGTCCGCTGATGGACGCCTTCCGGCTGGTCAAGCCCGGCTTCCGGCTGGAGGAGGAGGTCGCGGCCTGGAGGGCCGAGGACCCCGGCACCCCCGCCGACGGCTTCGACTCCGGCGACCTGTACCCGGACGTGCGCCCGGCTCTGGCCGAGCTGCGCGCGATGGGCCTGAACGTGGTGGTGGCCGGGAACCAGCCCGCGCAGGCCCGCGCCGCGCTGGAGGCCATGGACCTGCCGGTGGACGCGGTGCACGTGTCCGAGGAGTGGGGGCTGGAGAAGCCCGACCCCGCCTTCTTCGAGCGGGTGGTGCGCGAGACCGGCTCGGCCCCCGGGGAGATCGCCTACGTGGGCGACCGGCTCGACAACGACGTGCTCCCCGCGCGCGCCGCCGGGATGGCCACGGTGCTGGTGCGCCGCGGCATGCACGGCTACCTGCACGCCGACGACCCCGACGCCAAGCGGGCCGACCTGGTGGCCGACTCCCTGACCGACATCCCCGCCTGGATCGCCGGGCGCCGCTGAGGACGGCATGATCACCTTCGAGGGCGTGACGAAGCGCTACCCGGACGGCACCGTCGCCCTGGACGGGCTGGACCTGCGGGCCCCCAGCGGGCGCACCACCGTGCTGGTCGGCTCCTCGGGCAGCGGCAAGACGACCGCGCTGCGGGCCGTCAACCGGCTGGTGGAGCCGACCGGCGGGCGGGTCCTCATCGACGGCACCGACGTGCGCGAGCGCGACCCGGCGCTGCTGCGCCGCTCCATCGGCTACGTCATCCAGCAGGCCGGGCTGTTCCCGCACCGCACCGTGCTGGACAACATCGCCACCGTGCCGCTGCTGCTGGGCTGGGGCCGCCGCCGCGCCCGCTCCCGCGCCGCCGAGCTGCTGGAGCTGGTGGGGCTGGAGGCCGCGCAGGGGCGGCGCTACCCGCACCAGCTCTCCGGGGGCCAGCAGCAGCGGGTGGGGGTGGCCCGCGCGCTGGCGGCCGACCCGCCGGTGCTGCTGATGGACGAGCCGTTCAGCGCGGTCGACCCGGTGGTCCGCGCGGGCCTGCAGGACGAGCTGCTGCGCCTGCAGTCCGAGCTGCACAAGACGGTGCTGTTCGTGACGCACGACATCGACGAGGCGGTCCGGCTCGGCGACGGCATCGCCGTGTTCCGCCCGGGCGGGGTGCTGGCCCAGTACGACACCCCCGAGCGGCTGCTCGCCGAACCGGTGGACACGTTCGTGGAGGGGTTCGTCGGCTACGACCGGGGCGTGCGGCGGCTGTCCTTCTTCCCCGCCTCCCGGCTGGAGCTGCACACCGACGCGGTGCTCGACGGGGGCCGGACCGCGGGCGCGGCCGCGCGCACCGCCGCCGCCACCGGTGAACCGTGGCTGCTGGTCACCGGCGCCGGCCGGGCCCCGCTGGGGTGGCTGTCGGCCGGGCGCGCGGCCGCCGCCGACCCCGAGCGGCCCCTGGAGTCCCTGGAACTGGAGGGCTACGGCCACATCTTCCACGTGGAGGCCGACTCGCTGCGGGCCGCCCTGGACGCCGCGGTGCTCTCCCCGGCGGGGCGGGCCGTGGGGGTGGACCCCGGCGGCGCGGTGCTCGGCGTGGTCTCCCAGGCGGACCTGGCGGCGGCGATCTGGTCGGTGGGCGAGGACACGGTGGGCGAGGACACGGTGGGCGGGGACACGGTGGGCGGGCAGGACCATGGGTGAGGTGATCCGCTGGGACTGGATCGCCCGCGGCCTGGAGGACCCGATCGGCACCGCCGTGCTCCAGCACCTCCAGCTCTCCCTGGTGCCCATCGCCCTGGGCCTGCTGGCGGCGCTGCCGCTGGGGGTGGCCGCCGCCCGCTGGCGGCGGGTGTACCCGCCGCTGCTCACCGTGGTCAACGTGCTCTACGCGGTGCCCTCGATCGCGCTGTTCTTCCTGCTGCTGCCCTACACCGGGCTGACGATGTGGACCGCGGTGCTGCCGCTGGCCCTGTACACCCTGGCGATCCTGGTGCCCAACATCGTCGACGGGCTGCACCAGGTGCCCGGCCACGTGCGCCAGGCCGCCACCGCGATGGGGTTCGGCCCGCTGCGCCGCCTGGTGCTGGTGGAGCTGCCGGTGGCGGTGCCCGCGGTGATCGCCGGGCTGCGGGTGGCCTCGGTGGCCACCATCAGCATGGTCAGCGTCGCCTCCATGGTGGGCCTGGGCGGCCTGGGGGCGCTGATCCTGCGGGAGGGGTTCAACAACCGCTTCGCCACCCCCATCATCGTCGGCGTGGTGCTGACCGCCGTGCTCGCCTTCGCCGTCGACGGGCTGCTGGTGCTGGCCCAGCGGCTGCTCACCCCGTGGGTGCCGCGCCCGGCGCGCGGCCGGGAGCGCAAGGGGGTCCGGTGAGCATCTACGAGCTGGTCGCCGCCTGGTTCTCCGACCCGGGCAACTGGACCGGTCCGGGCGGCATCCCCGCCCGCTTCGCCGAGCACACCGCCTACTCGGCCGCGGCCATGGCGGTGGCCGCCGCGATCGCGGTGCCGCTGGGCCTGGCCACCGGGCACACCGGCCGGGGCGGGCTGCTCGCCGTGGGGCTGGCCAACGCCGCCCGCGCGCTGCCCACCATCGGCGTGATGTTCCTGGTGGTGCTGGCGATGGGGATCGGCCTGGTGCCGGTGCAGGTGGCGCTGGTGGTCCTGGCGGTGCCGCCGATCCTGGTGAACACGCATGAGGGGGTGCGCGCGGTCGACCCCGGCCTGCGCGACGCCGCCGCCGGGATGGGCATGCGCGGGCCGCAGGTGCTGCTGCGCCTGGAGCTGCCGGTGGCGCTGCCGATGGTGCTGCTGGGGCTGCGCACCGCGGCGGTGCAGGTGGTCTCCACCGCCACCATCGCCGCCTACGTCGGCGTGGGCGGCCTGGGGCGGTTCATCTTCGACGGGCAGAACCGCCAGGAGTTCGGCATGGTGGCCGGGGGGTCGCTGCTGGTGGCGCTGATGGCGGTGCTGGTGCTGGTGTTCTTCTGGCTGCTGCGCCGCCTGGCGGTGTCCCCCGGGCTGCGTGCCCGCGAGGCCGCCGTCCGGGAGTAGTCGACGTTCGAGGGAGTTGGGACGATGCGCAAGAACCGCGTGGGCCTCGGAACGGGGGCGGCCGCGGCCGCCGGGGCGCTGGCGCTGGCCGCCTCGGCTTGCGGCGGAGAGGACCCCTACGCCGACGGCGGCGGGGGCGGCGGCTCCGGGGTGATCACCGTGGGTTCGGCGGACTTCCCCGAGTCGGCCCTGCTCGCCCAGATCTACGCCCAGGCGCTGGAGGCGGCCGGCAACGAGGTGGAGACCCAGCTCAACATCGGCAGCCGCGAGGTCTACTACGACCAGGTGGAGTCGGGGGCCATCTCGGTGCTGCCCGAGTACAACGGCGGCATCCTGCTCTACCTCGACCCGGAGGCCGAGTCGGGCCCGACCGAGGAGACCAGTGAGCGGGCGGCCGCGGAGCTGCCCGACGGGCTGAGCATCCTGGACGCCTCCCCGGCGGAGAACAAGGACTCGGTGACGGTCACCCAGGAGACCGCCGACGAGGAAGGGCTCACCGAGATCGGGGACCTGGCGGACGTGGCCGGGGACATGGAGATCGGCGGGCCGCCGGAGTTCGAGACGCGCCCGCAGGGGCTGCCCGGCCTGAAGGACGTCTACGGGGTGGAGTTCGGCGGGTTCCGGTCGCTGGACCCGGCGCTGGTGCCCACCGCGCTGAACGACGGGGACGTGCAGGCCGCCAACCTGTTCACGACCGACCCGGCGATCGCCTCCGAGGGGTTCGTGACCCTGGAGGACCCGGAGAACCTGTTCGGCGCGCAGAACGTGGTGCCGCTGATCCACGACGCCTCGGTGCCCCGCGACGCGCGCGAGGTCCTGAACCGGGTGTCGGCGGAGCTGACCACCGAGGACCTGGTGGAGATGAACGAGCGGGTCGGGGTCGAGCACGAGAGCGCCGACGCGGTGGCGGCGGACTGGCTCGAGCAGGCGGGGCTGGACTAGAGGATCATGGCCAGGATCAGCCCGGCCACCAGGATTCCGAGAACCGTGTAGAAGCCGTCCATGCGCCCATTGCACCGCCCGGGCGGCGCCCTGTGAACTGGCGCCGCCCGCACAGCGGTGTGCCCGGAGGGTAGCCCCCGGCGACCTCTCTAGAGAGTTTCGCTCACTTCAGGGTGCGGTACCGGCCCTCGAAGCGCACGAGCGGGTGCGCCCCGCCGCCGACCCGCGGCAGGCCCGTCACCTCGGCGAAGTAGACGGCGTGGTCGCCCACCTCCAGGCTCTGCCGGACCGAGCACTCCAGCGCGGCCAGGGCCTCGGTGAGCACCAGCGCCCCGGTGTCCCCGCCGCGGTCGTGCGGCTCGGCGGCCAGCAGCAGCCGGGCACTGGGCCGCCCCTCGGCGGAGAACCGCCCGGCGATGGCGCGGTGCCCGGCGCCGAGCACGCTGACGGCGAAGGCGCCCTGCCGGTCGATCACCTCGCGCAGGTACCCGTCGGAGACCACGCTGAGCATGACCACCGGCGGGTCGGCCGAGATCGAGCACAGGGCGCTGACGGTGCTGCCGATGTCGTCGCGCCCGTCGCGCACCGCCACCACCGCCACCCCGGTGGGCAGGGCCGCCATGGCCTCGGTGAAGGCGCCGGGGGCGGGGGCGCTCACCGCACCTCCCAGTCGCCGGGCAGCACCAGCGGGCCGGCGGCGGGCAGGCCGGCGCGGGCCGACAGCTCGGCCAGCGGCCCCCAGGCGTCCAGCCGGGTGCGGGCCGCCGCGGAGCGCTCCTCGCTGGACTCGGCGGGGCGCAGCCGCTCCAGGGCGCCCATGCGCGGGAAGGGGCGCAGCGGCGCGTGCGGCGCCCCGGCCAGTGAGCGGGCCAGCCGCACCGCGGTCTCCAGCCCGCCCAGGGCGTCCACCAGGCCCCGCTCGTAAGCCTGGGCGCCGGACCACACCCGGCCGCGCGCCAGCCGGTCGACGCGGTCGGCGTCGAGGCCGCGGGCGATGGCCACCTTCCCGGTGAAGTCGGCGTAGACCGCGTCCAGCAGGGCGTCGACCCGCTCCCACTCGGAGTCGGTGAAGGGGCGGGCGGTGGAGAACATCCCGGCGTGCGGGTCGCTGTCCACGGTCCCGTACCCGATGCCCAGGCGGTCCATCAGCCCCCGGGCGTCGGGCTTGGCGACGAACACCCCGATGGAGCCGGTGACGGTGCCGGGCTGGGCGACGATGCGGTCGGCGCCCAGGGAGACGTAGTACCCGCCGGAGGCGGCCACGTCGCCCATGGACACCACCACGGGTTTGCCCGCCTCGCCGGTGAGCCGCACCTCGCGGCGGACGGCGTCGGAGGCCGAGTGGGAGCCGCCGGGGCTGTCCACCCGCAGCACCACGGCGCGCACCGAGGAGTCGCGGCGGGCGGCGCGCAGGGCGGCCGAGACGGTCTCGGCCCCGGCGGTGGTGCGCCCGGTGGGGGAACGGCGGGAGTGGCCGGAGTGGATCTGGCCGTGCATCCCGATCAGCGCGATCTGGCCGCGGCCCGGGTGCGGCCCCATCTGCTCGGCGGCGGCCCGGTGCCGGTTGTAGCGGGAGGCGAAGCGCAGCACCGGCTCGGGGCCGCCGTCCTGGACGCTCTTCAGCAGGTCGGCGTAGACCTGGTCGCGGTAGGCGAGCCGGTCCACGAGCCCGGCCTCCATCGCCTCGGAGGCGGTGAGCGGGGCGCGGGCGGCCAGCTCGGCGACGCGTCCGGCCTCCAGGCCGCGGTCGGCGGCGATGCCGGTGCGCACCTGTTCGGAGAGCGACTCCAGCAGCCCCTCGGCGGCCGCGCGGTGGGCGTCGGTGAAGCCGTGCTCGGTGAAGGTGTTGACGGCGGTCTTGTACTCGTGGCGGGCGGCGGTCTCGGGGCGCACCCCGGCCTTGTCGAAGGCGCCGCGCAGGAAGAGCGCGTTCAGCGACAGGCCGGTCAGCCCGACGGTGCCGGTGGGCGCCAGGGCGATCTCGCCGAAGGCGGCCGCCAGGTAGTAACCGACGGTGCCGGGGCCGAAGTCGCCGATGGACTCGCTCCAGGCCACGGCCGGCTTGCCGGAGGCGCGGAAGTCGGCGACCGCGTCGCGGATCTGCTGCACGGCGGCCAGCCCGGCGGGGGCGCCGCCGACCTTGGCCAGCACCCCGCCCACGCGGGGGTCGCGGGCGCCGCGGCGCAGGCCCTCCACGATGTCGGTGAGCCGCTCCCGGCGGCGCGCGAGGACCTGGGCCAGCGGTGGGCCCGGCGGCCCGTCGGTGGTCCCTTCGGTCAGGTCGAGTTCGAGGACCAGCGGTGCGGTGCGCCTGCGCCGCAGGTCGGCCAGTGGGGCGATGAGGTCGGGAAGGTCCGCCATGCCCACAGGGTAGTGGCGGTCGGCTATCGTCGGAGGGCCGATCCGGGGCGGATGCGGCACCGGTTGTCGAGGAAGGGACCGATGTCCGAGGCGTTGGGGCTCAAGGCGGTGGCGGCCGCGGGGCTGCTCCTGCTCGCCGCCGGGTGCGGCGGCGGTGGCGACGGCGACGATGGCGGTGACGGCGCGGGCGGGGCCCCGTCGGTCGAGGGCGCCTACACGGACGCGCTCCCGGCGGCGTCCGCCTCCCTGTCCGGGACGTCCTTCGAGGGCGTGGCGATCGGCATGCCCGAGGGGTGGTCGCGCTCCGACGGGAACGGGCGCATGTGCATGGACCCGCCGGAGGGCGAGCGGTGCGGCTACGGGTCGGTGCAGCTGTACCCGAAGGCCGCCGAGCGCCACGGCGGGGACTGGCCCGCCAAGGGCACCGCGTACAACGAGAACGACGGGTGGCGCGGCGGGGACGCGTCCTGCCGGGCCCCGGGGGCCGAGGGCCAGAAGCCCGGCGGTGCCGAGCTGACCGTCGGCCCGCCGGAGGTGACCGAGCACGCCGACGGGCTCCGGTCGCACCACCGGGTCTGGGAGGTGGAGTGCGACGGCGGCGCCTCGTTCGAGGTGCGCATGTGGTTCCTGCCGGACAGCGACGTGATGGTGTACGTGCCGTCGGTGGACCCGGCCTATGGGCCCGTGTACGACCAGGTGGCCGCGTCGATGGACGTCACCGAGTACAAGAAGGCCCGGGCTGAGGAGCAGAAGAAGGAGCAGGAGAAGAAGGAGCAGAAGGAGAAGGACGAGAAGAAGGAGGAGAAGAAGGACGACTGACCCGGAGGGGGACCGCCTCCCACCAGGTGGCGCACCGCCAGGCCCACTCCAGGGGGCCGTAGCGGAAGGCGCGCAGCCACAGGGAGGAGAACACCCACTGGGCGGCGAGCACGCCGGCCGCCAGTGCGAACAGGGCGCCCCACATGAAGCCGGAGCGGAAGTCCAGCAGGGCCCCGGCGGCGAGCACGGCCACCGTCGCGGTCACGTAGTTGGTCAGCGCCATGCGGCCGAGCGGGGCGAAGACGGCGCGCAGGGCCCCGGCGAGCGGGGTGCGCATCAGCAGGGCCAGGCCGCTGACGTAGGCCGTGGCCATGAGCAGCCCGGCCACCGCGCTGGAGGCGGCGAAGCCGGAGTTCTCGACCTCTCCGTACTGCCACAGCGCCGCCGGGACCGCCGCGGCGGCGGACAGGGCGAAGGCCAGGGCGGTCCACCCGGTCAGCCGGTCGAGGCGCTGGGGGACCCGGTACCGGGCCGTGGCCAGGCCCAGCAGGAACAGGCCCGGGATGAGCAGCGTCCCGCCGTGGCCGAGGGCGGCGGGGACGGCGGTCCCGGCGGCGCCCAGGGCCAGCACCGCCCAGGAGGGCAGGTAGCTCGCGGGCAGCAGGACCGCGATCCCGAAGACCGCGTAGGGGGTCAGCGCCTCCCCGGGCTGCAGCACCTGGTGGGCCAGGCCCAGCAGGCCCAGGGCGGCCAGGCGCCGCACCAGGAGCAGCCGGGGCCGCGGGTGCCGCCGCCCGGCCGACTCCAGGAAGATCGCGAACCCGATCCCGAACAGGAACGAGAAGACCGGGAAGAACCGCTCGGCGACGAGCAGGTCCAGCCACACCTCGGGGGCGGCCGCGGGCAGCCCCTGGCCGGGCGGCAGCGCTTCCAGCACGTCGGCGCCCATCTGCGTGATGGGGCCGATGTTGACCGTCAGGATCCCGCACAGGGCGAACCCGCGGACCACGTCCAAGGCGTCGATGCGCCGACCCGGCTCGGCCACGGCGCTCTCCTCTCGTCGTACTTCTCGACCAGGGAGAACGTACGCGGCGCGGCGCGGGCGGCGGATCGGCCGACCGGCCGGATCCGGTCTCGTCCTTTCGGCTACCCCCGCCGGGTGGGCCCATCCGGTTCGAGCCACAGCACGCCCAGCGGCGGCAGGTCGAGCACCGCGGAGGCGGGCAGGCCGTGCGCGGGCCGGGCGGAGGCCTCCACCCGGGTGCGGCCGCCGCGGAACCCGCTGCCGCCGAACCGGGCGTCGTCGGTGTCCAGCAGCACCTGCCAGCCGCCCGGCTCGGGCAGCCCGACGCGGCGGCCCTCGTGCGGGACGGCCGCGAAGTTCACCAGGCAGGCCAGCGGCCGCCCGCCGTCGTCGAAGCGCAGGAAGGCCAGGGTGTTGCCGTCGGCGTCGCCGCCGTCGATCCACCGGAAGCCCTCGGGTTCGCAGTCGCGCGACCACAGGGCCGGGCGCCCCCGGTAGAGCCCGTTGAGCTCGTCCACCAGGGACTGCACGCCCCGGTGGAAGCCGTGGTCGAGCAGCCACCACTGCACCCCGGCCTCGTGCGACCACTCCTCGCCCTGGCCGATCTCCCCGCCCATGAACAGCAGCTTCTTGCCGGGGTGGGCCCACATGTAGGCGTACAGGGCGCGCAGCCCGGCGAACCGGCGCCACTCGTCCCCGGGCTGCTTGTACAGCAGGGACGCCTTGCCGTGCACGACCTCGTCGTGGGAGAGCGGCAGGATGTAGTTCTCGCTGTAGGCGTAGATCATCGAGAAGGTGATCTCGCCGTGGTGGTGGGCGCGGTGCACCGGGTCGCGCTTGAGGTACTCCAGGGTGTCGTGCATCCAGCCCATGTTCCACTTGAAGCCGAACCCCAGGCCGCCGTGGTGGACGGGGCGGGTCACCCCGGGCCAGGCGGTGGACTCCTCGGCGGCCATGATGATGCCGGGGTTGCGCCGGTGGCAGACGGTGTTGAGCTCGCGCAGGAACTCCAGCGCCTCCAGGTTCTCCCGGCCGCCGAAGGCGTTGGGCTCCCATTCGCCCGAGTCGCGGGAGTAGTCCAGGTAGACCATCGAGGCCACGGCGTCCACCCGCAGCCCGTCGATGTGGAACTCCTCCAGCCAGAACAGGGCGTTGGCGATGAGGAAGTTGCGCACCTCGGTGCGGCCGTAGTCGAACACGAGGCTGCCCCAGTCGGGGTGCTCGCCGCGGCGCGGGTCGGGGTGCTCGTAGGTGGGCGAGCCGTCGAACCGGGCCAGCGCCCAGGCGTCCTTGGGGAAGTGCGCGGGCACCCAGTCCAGCAGCACCCCGATCCCGGCCCGGTGCAGCTCGTCGACGAGGTACCGGAACCCGTCGGGGGAGCCCAGACGGGAGGTGGGGGCGTAGTAGGAGGTGACCTGGTAGCCCCAGGAGCCGCCGAAGGGGTGCTCGGCCACGGGCAGGAACTCCACGTGGGTGAAGCCGCGGGCGCGCACGTGCCCGACGAGCTCGGCGGCGAGCTCGGTGTAGCCCAGGCCGGGGCGCCAGGAGGGCAGGTGCACCTCGTAGACGCTCATCGGCTCGCGGGTGTGGTCGCGGGCCTTGCGCTCGTTCATCCAGGCGTCGTCGGCCCAGGTGTGCGCGGAGGCGTGCACGATGGAGGCGGTCTCGGGCGGGTGCTGGGCGGCGAATGCCATCGGGTCGGCCTTGTCGCGGACGCCGCCGTCGCGGCCGTGCACCCGGAACTTGTACAGCGCGCCGGGGCCCAGCCCGGGGACGAACAGCTCCCACACCCCGCTGGAGCCCAGCGAGCGCATCGGGTGGGCGGTGCCGTCCCAGTGGTTGAAGTCGCCGATGAGCTGCACCCCCTGGGCGCCGGGCGCCCAGACGGCGAAGGCGGTGCCGTCGGGGCCGGGGTGGGCGCCCAGCGCCCGCCACAGCTCCTCGTGCCGCCCCTCGGAGATGAGGTGCAGGTCCAGGTCGCCGAGCGCGGGCGGGTGCCGGTAGGGGTCGTCGGCGACGGTCTCGGGGCCGCCGGGGGCGTAGGTGCAGGCGATGCGGTAGTCGGGCGGTGCGCCGGGCCCAGGGGTGGGCAGCGCGGCGGCGGGCGCCTCGGCGGTGAACACGCCGCCGTGGGCGTGCTCCATGGGCACCCGGGAGCCGTCCGGCAGGACGGCGTGCACGGTGCGGGCGAGCGGGCGCAGCGCCCGCAGCGCCACGTTCCCGGCGCCGTCGGGGTGGGCGCCCAGCAGGGCGTGCGGGTCGTGGTGGCGGCCGGCGGTCAGCCGGTCGACCTCGGCGGGGTCGGGTGTCAATGGGGCTCCTCAGGCGTGGGCGAGCGCGGCGATGGAGTCCAGCGGGACGCGCAGCCAGGTGGGGCGGTGGTGGGCCTCGTAGAGCACCTCGTACACCGCCTTGTCGTACTCGAAGGCGCGCAGCGCCGTCAGGTGCTTGTCCGGGTCGGTGCCGCCTCCCGCGGCGTACCCGGCGCAGAACGCCTCCCGGTTCCGGTCGGCCCAGGCGCGGGCCGCCGGGGCCAGCAGGTCCTCCTCGGCGCTGCCGATGAGCTGGTGGCGGGCGGCGTAGTCGAACGAGCGGAGCATCCCGGCCACGTCGCGCAGCGGGCTGGAGGGGCGGCGCCGCTCGGCCACCGGCACGGCGGGCTCGCCCTCGAAGTCCAGCAGCACCCACCCGGCGTCGGTGCGCACCACCTGGCCCAGGTGGTAGTCGCCGTGCACGCGCTGCACGGGCAGCGGGTCCGGGGCGCGGGCGAAGTCGTCGAAGGCGCTGCGCAGCACCCCGGCGTAGGGGGCCAGTTCGGGCACCTGCCCGGTGGCCTCGTCCAGGCGGCGGGCCATGGCGTCGGCCAGGCCCCGCAGGCACGACGGGGAGAGCACGTCGGTGGGCAGGGCGCGGGCCAGCGCCCGGTGCACCGCGGCGGTGGCGGCGCCGAGCCGCTCGGCCTCGGCGGCGAAGTCGCCCCCGGCGTCGGCGGGGCCGGTGCCGGGCGCGGCGTACAGGTCGCGCACGCTGGTGGCGGCCAGCACCCAGCCGTCGGTGGCGCTGCGCAGGTAGCCCTGGAGCATGGCGACGGTGGTGGGCACGGGCCGGCCGCCGTCCTCGATGTCGGCCTCGATCCACCCGTGCGGCGGGGCCGCGTACGGCGAGCCCTCCAGGGCGCCGTTGAGCTCCAGGTCGGGGTTGAGGCCGGGCCACAGCCGCCGGAAGGCCTTGAGCACGTAGTCCTCGCCGAAGACGAGGGAGGTGTTGGACTGCTCGCCGGTGAGCACGAGGCTGCGCAGCCCGGTGCGCACCGCGTGCCCGGGGCGGGTGCGGAAGCGCACCGGCCCGCGGTCGGCCCCGCGGGCGATCAGGTGCAGCAGGCGGCCGGTGAGCTCGGGGTCGTGCAGGGCGTCGTAGGCGGTGCGGCGGGCGCCGCGGACGCGGCACCGGCCGATGGCGCAGTGCTCCAGCCCGGGGCGGAGCCGGCCGGGCTCGGCGAGGCCGAGCACCACCAGGTAGCGGTCGGTGCCCCGGGGCTGGTCCACCCGCACCACCAGCAGGCGCAGGCCGGGGCCGTGCGCCCCGGGGTCGCCGCCGCCGACGGGCAGGTCGCGCTCGATGCGCACCGCCTCGACGGGGGCGGCCTTGCCGGCGAACCAGCGCTGCCGCGGCAGCCAGGCGGCCAGCAGCTCCTCGATCTCCTTCATGCCGTGTCCCGGGTGCGGTCGTCGGTGGTGGGCCCGTCGCCCTCCTCGACCGGCGGCAGCTGGAACCAGTAGAAGCCGTGGCCGGGCAGGGTGAGCAGGTAGGGCAGTTCGCCGATGGCGGGGAAGCGCACCCCGCCGGTGCACTCCACGGGGGTGGCCCCCTCGAAGCGCCGCAGGTCCAGCTCGACGGGCTGGGGGAAGCGGGAGAGGTTGTTGACGCACAGCATCCGGTCGTCGCCCCACTCCCGGACGAAGGCGAGCACGCTGGGGTTGCTGGCGTGCAGCTCGGTGAAGTCGCCGGTGCCGAAGACGGGGTGGCGCTTGCGGATGCGGATCATCTTGCGGGTCCAGTTGAGCAGCGACCCGGGGTCGCCGCGCTGGGCCTCGACGTTGAGCGCCTGGTAGCCGTGCACGGGGTCGAGGATGAGCGGCAGGTACAGCCGGGCCGGGTCGCAGCGGGAGAACCCGGCGTTGCGGTCGGAGGTCCACTGCATGGGGGTGCGCACCGCGTCCCGGTCGCCGAGCCAGATGTTGTCGCCCATGCCGATCTCGTCGCCGTAGTAGAGCACCGGGGAGCCGGGCAGGGACAGCAGCAGGGCGGTGAACAGCTCGATCTGGTCGCGGTCGTTGTCCAGCAGCGGGGCGAGCCGGCGCCGGATGCCCACGTTGGCGCGCATGCGCGGGTCGGTGGCGTACTCGGCGTACATGTAGTCCCGCTCCTCGTCGGTGACCATCTCCAGGGTCAGCTCGTCGTGGTTGCGCAGGAAGATGGCCCACTGGCAGTTGGCGGGGATGCGGGGCGTCTGGGCGAGGATCTCCGAGATCGGGTAGCGCTGCTCGCGGCGGACCGCCATGAACATCCGCGGCATCAGCGGGAAGTGGAAGTTCATGTGGCACTCGTCGCCGCCGGAGCGGAAGTCGCCGAAGTAGTCGACGACGTCGGCGGGCCATTGGTTGGCCTCGCTGAGCAGCACCCGGTCGGGGTAGAGGCGGTCGACCTCCTTGCGCACCCGCTTGAGGAACTCGTGCGTCTCCTTGAGGTTCTCGCAGTTGGTGCCCTCGCGCTCGTACAGGTAGGGCACCGCGTCCAGGCGGAACCCGTCGATGCCCAGGTCGAGCCAGAACCGCAGGACCTCCAGCACGGCCTCCTGCACCGCCGGGTTCTCGAAGTTGAGGTCGGGCTGGTGGGAGAAGAACCGGTGCCAGTAGTACTGGCCGCGCACCTCGTCGTAGGTCCAGTTGGACTGCTCGGTGTCGACGAAGATGATGCGCGCGCCTGAGTACCGGTCCGTGGTGTCGGACCAGACGTAGAAGTCGCCGTAGGGGCCCTCGGGGTCGGTGCGCGAGGCCTGGAACCAGGGGTGCCGGTCGCTGGTGTGGTTCATGACCAGGTCGGTGATGATCCGGATGCCGCGCGCGTGGGCCTGCTCGATCAGCTCGACGAAGTCGGCCAGGGTGCCGAACTCGGGCTGGACGGCCATGTAGTCGGAGATGTCGTACCCGCCGTCGCGCAGCGGCGATTCGTAGAGCGGCAGCAGCCACAGGCAGTCGATGCCCAGCCAGGCCAGGTAGTCGAGCCTTTCGATGAGGCCGCGCAGGTCGCCGACGCCGTCTCCGTTGGAGTCGTGGAATCCGCGGACCTGGACCTCGTAGAAGACGGCGTGCTTGTACCAGTGCGGGTTGCGCGGCAGGGCGGGTGTGGTCACGGGAGCGGCTCCACCGTCAGAACGTGGGCGGGCTGGACGGCCGGGTCGAGGCGCACGTAATTGGCCTGACCCCAGGTGTAGGCCTCGCCGGAGAGCTCGTCGCGTACCGAGAGGCTCGTTTCGGGCGAGAATCCCAAAGTGGGCATGTCGAGCCGCACCGTCGCCTCGCGGGCGCGGTGCGGGTCGAGGTTCACCACGACGATGACCGTGTCCCCGGCCAGCCGTTTCGAATAGCAGATCAGCTCGGGCTGGTCGACATGGTGGAACCGCAGGTTGCGCAGTTCCTGCAATGCCGGGTGGTCGCGCCGCAGACAGTTTAGCCTGCGGATCAGCGGGGAGATCGACATTTCCGCGGCATCGGCCGCGTCCCAGTCCCGGGGTTTGTACTCGTATTTCTCGGAGTCGAGGTATTCCTCGCTGCCCGGGCGCAGCGGGGTGTTCTCGCAGAGCTCGTATCCGGAGTAGATCCCCCACGTGGGCGCGAGGGTGGCGGCCAGCACCGCCCGCGCCTCGAACGCCGGGCGGCCGCCCTCCTGCAGGCAGGCGTGCAGGATGTCGGGCGTGTTGCAGAAGAGGTTGGGCCGCATGTAGGCGGCGGCCTCCCCGGTGAGGGAGGCGGCGAACTCCTGCAGCTCCTCCTTGCCGGTGCGCCAGGTGAAGTAGGTGTAGGACTGGTGGAACCCGGCCCGGGCCAGGGCGTGCACGGTGGCCGGGCGGGTGAAGGCCTCGGACAGGAAGACCGCGTCGGGGTCGGTGGCGGCGACGTCGCCCAGCAGCCGCTCCCAGAACGCCAGCGGCTTGGTGTGCGGGTTGTCCACCCGGAAGATGCGCACCCCGCGGTCCATCCAGAACCGCACCACCCGCAGCACCTCGGCGTAGAGGCCCTCGGGGTCGGTGTCGAAGTCCAGCGGGTAGATGTCCTGGTACTTCTTGGGCGGGTTCTCGGCGTAGGCGATGGTGCCGTCGGCGCGGTGGGCGAACCACTCGGGGTGCTCGGCCACCCAGGGGTGGTCGGGGGAGCACTGCAGGGCCAGGTCCAGGGCGACCTCGATGCCGTGCGCGGCGGCCTCGGACACGAAGGCGTCGAAGTCGCGCAGGTCGCCCAGGTCGGGGTGGACGGCGTCGTGCCCGCCCTCGTGGGAGCCGATCGCCCAGACCGACCCGGGGTCGCCGGGCGCGGCCGACGGGGCGTTGTTGCGGCCCTTGCGGAAGGTGTGCCCGACGGGGTGGACGGGCGGCAGGTAGACGACGTCGAAGCCCATGTCGGCGATGGCGGGCAGCCGCTTGGCGGCGGTGCGCAGGGTGCCCGACCGCCACACGCCCTCCTCCTCGTCGAAGGCGGCGCCCTCGGAGCGGGGGAAGAACTCGTACCAGGAGCCGACCAGGGCGCGCCGCCGGTGCACCTGCAGCGGGAAGCGCTTGGTGCGGGTGAGCGCGTCGCGCAGCGGCTCGGCCCGCATGATCGCGGCGGCCTCCCCGGCGGCGGCCGCGGCGAGCCGTTCGGCGGCGGGCAGGCAGGCGTCCCGGAGGGTGCGGGCGGCGGCGGCCAGGGCGGGGCGGCGGGGGACGCGGCGGGCGGCGCGCTCCAGCAGCCGGGCGCCCTCCTCCAGGACGAGCTCGGTGTCCTGGCCGATGGGGATCTTGACGGCGGCCTCGCGCCGCCAGGTGGTGTAGGGGTCGGCCCAGGCCTCGATCGCGAAGCTCCACCGGCCGGGGGCGTCGGGGCGCAGGCCGGCGGTGTACCGGTCGGTGCCGGGGGCCTGTTCGGCCATGCGCACGCGGGCGCGGCGGCGCCCGCGCGGGTCGTACAGGACCGCGTGCGCGCCGAGGGCGCCGTGGCCCTCGCGCAGCACGGTGGCGGCCACCGGCACCGTCTCGTGCTCGGCGGCCTGGGCGGTGCCGTAGGAGAGCACGGGGGCGGGGTCCAGCACTGGAATTCGTCCGATCACGTGTGCACCAATTCTTCGCGAGCGGCGCATTTCGCCGCGTGTGGCCGGTGTGACCCCGAGTCGGGCAGCACCCATCACCGGATGAAGGCATGGGACGCCTGGGGTTTTCGGGGGGAAACGCGGCCGGAACGGTGCCGCGCCCACAGTCCTATCGTCGGTGCGCGGGCGCCCGTGTCCGACAGTCCGGCGGTCCTTATTTTTGTGATAGTCGTCACAGTACCGATTCGGAAGTCCCCGGCGATTTCGCCGCGTTTTATTTCCGTGAAATCCGGCATAACGGTCTTCCGTCACCGTGGTAACGGCGCCATCGGAAATTCGGCGTGCGAATGCACGTGAAATTGCGCGGCGTCCTGGTGCGCGGGCCGCCGCTGGACTAGCGTGCCGCTGCGTGAAGGCCATCCGCAGATTCACCGTCCGTACCGTCCTGCCCGAGCCGCTGGCCCCGCTGGGGCGGCTCGCCGCCAACCTGCGCTGGGCCTGGCACGCCCCGACCCGGGAGGTCTTCCGCGCCGTCGACCCGGACCTGTGGCGCGCGGCCGGGGGCGACCCGGTGCGCCTGCTCGGCGACGCCGGGGCCGACCGGCTGGCCGCGCTGGCCGGCGACGCCCCGTTCACCGCGCGCGTCGCCGAGGCCGCCGCCGACCTGGACGCCTACCGGGCCGAGCCGCGCTGGTACCAGCGCGCGGCCGAGGAGGCCGCGGCGGCCGGGCGGGAGGCGCCTCCGGCCGCGGTGGCCTACTTCTCCGCCGAGTACGGGCTCACCTCCGCGCTGCCGCAGTACTCCGGCGGCCTGGGCATCCTGGCCGGGGACCACCTCAAGAGCGCCAGCGACCTGGGCCTGCCGATGGTCGGGGTGGGGCTGCTCTACCGGCACGGCTACTTCGCCCAGACGCTCTCGCCCGAGGGGTGGCAGCTGGAGTCCTACCCCGAGGTCGACCCGGAGGGCCTGCCGGTGTCCCGGCTGGCCGGGGCGGAGGGCGCCCCGGCCGAGGTGGCGGTGGACATGCCCGACGGCGAGCGGCTCGCCGCCCGCATCTGGGTGTGCCGGGTGGGGCGGGTGCCGCTGCTGCTGCTGGACGCCATGCACGAGGGCAACTCCCCGCAGATGCGGGCGGTCACCGACCGGCTCTACGGGGGCGGGGGCGAGCACCGGCTGCGCCAGGAGATCCTGCTCGGCGTGGGCGGGGTGCGCGCGGTGCGGCTCTACTGCGAGCGCACGGGCCACCCGGTGCCCGAGGTGTTCCACATGAACGAGGGCCACGCCGGGTTCCTGGGGCTGGAGCGGGTCCGCGAGTACATGGAGTACGGCCTGGGCTTCGACGAGGCGGTGGAGGCCGCGCGCGCGGGCACGGTGTTCACCACCCACACCCCCGTCCCGGCCGGGATCGACCGGTTCGCGCGCGAGTCGGTCCGCCGCCACCTGGCCGGTCCTTCCCCGGCGGTGCCGGGGCTGCCGGCCGACCGGCTGCTCGCGCTGGGCGCCGAGGACCACGACGGGGGCGACCCGGGCGTTTTCAACATGGCGGTCATGGGGCTGCGCATGGCCCAGCGCGCCAACGGGGTCAGCCGCCTGCACGGGGCGGTGAGCCGGTCGATGTTCCAGGGGCTGTGGCCCGGGTTCGACGCCGACGAGCTGCCCATCGCCGCGGTCACCAACGGGGTGCACGCCCGCACCTGGGTCGCCGAGGAGGCCCAGGAGCTCGCCGCGCGCCTGGTGCCCGACTCCGGGGAGTTCACCGGCCCCGAGGGGTGGCGCAAGGTCACCGGCGCCGACGAGGCCGAGCTGTGGCACATGCGCGGGGTGCTGCGCACCCGGCTGGTCGAGGAGGCCCGGGAGCGGCTGCGCGCCTCGTGGCGGGCGCGCGGGGCGGGCGCCCCCGAGCTGGGCTGGGTGGACGAGGCGCTCGACCCCGAGGTGCTCACCATCGGCTTCGCCCGCCGGGTGCCCTCCTACAAGCGGCTCACCCTGATGCTGCGCGACGCCGAGCGGCTGCGGCGGCTGCTGCTCCACCCGGACCGGCCGGTGCAGATCGTCATCGCGGGCAAGGCGCACCCGGCCGACGAGGGCGGCAAGCGGCTCATCCAGGAGATCGTGCGCTTCGGCGACGACCCGCGGGTGCGGCACCGCCTGGTGTTCCTGCCCGACTACGACATGGCGCTGGCCACCGCCCTGGTGCAGGGGTGCGACGTGTGGCTGAACAACCCGCTGCGCCCGCTGGAGGCCAGCGGCACCTCGGGGATGAAGTCGGCGCTGAACGGCGGGCTCAACCTGTCGGTGCGCGACGGCTGGTGGGACGAGTGGTTCGACGGGTCGAACGGATGGGCCATCCCCACCGCCGACGGCGTCGAGGACCCCGAGCGCCGCGACGACCTGGAGGCCCACGCCCTTTACGACCTGGTGGAGAACCGGGTGGCGCCGCTGTTCTACGACCGCGACGCCGCCGGGCTGCCCAAGCGCTGGCTGGAGATGGTCAAGCACACCCTGGTGTCGCTGGGGCCCAAGGTCCTGGCCACCCGGATGGTGCGCGAGTACACCGAGCGGCTCTACCAGGGCGCGGCCGACTCCTCGCGCCACCTGCTGGCCGACGGCGCGGCCGGGGCGCGGGAGCTGGCCGGGTGGAAGCGGCGGGTGCGCGCGGGCTGGTCCGGCGTGCGCATCCAGCACGTGGACGTGGCGGGCGGGCAGGAGGCGCCGCAGGTGGGCGGAGAGCTGGCGGTGCACGCCACGGTGGTGCTGGGCGGTCTGGAGCCGCGGGACGTGCGGGTGGAGGCGCTGATCGGCCGGGTGGACGAGGGGGACCGCCTGGAGGAGCCGCTGGCGGTGGAGCTGAAGCCGGACGGCGGCGAGGGGGCGCTGCTGCGCTACACCGGCACGGCGCCGCTGTCGCGGGCCGGGGCCTGCGGGTACACGGTGCGGGTGCTGCCGCACCACCCGCGTCTGACCTGCCCGGTGGAGATGGGCCTGGTGGCGGTGCCCGATCCGCCGCAGGCGATGGACGACGGCATCGTGCTGCGGTGAAGCGTGGGCCGGGTCGTTGTCGGAGTGATATGTCCCTTTCGCGGCCATCGGTCATAATGGACGGGCAACGACAGGGGAGCGCTCCGGCGCTGAGAGTGCGGTCCGGCCGCAGACCCTTAGACACCTGATCCGGATCATGCCGGCGAAGGAAGTCGTAGGACCCGCCCGCGCGACGGGCGCTCTTGGCTCACGCCCCCTCGTGTCGCAACCGATGCGAAGGGACATCCATTGAAGACCGCGAATCCGCAGGCGGGCTCGGTCCGCTGGCGCACCGTGGACATCGTCGTCGCCGCCGTGCTCGGCGTCGCCGTCGGCGTCGTGTTCTGGATCTGGGGCATGCTCTGGTCGGCGACCGGGCCCGTGTTCCTGTTCTTCCCGCCGGCCCAGGCCGTGATCTACGGGATGTGGCTGGTGCCGGGCGTGCTGGGCATGCTGGTGATCCGCAGGCCCGGCGCGGGCGTGCTGACCTCGCTGGCCGCCGCGGCCGTCTCGGCCCTGCTGGGCACCTCCTGGGGGCTGATGGTGCTCGTCGCCGGGCTGCTCCAGGGGCTGCTGCCCGAGCTGGTGTTCGCCGCCACCCGGTACCGCCGCTGGGGCATGGGCGTGTCGGTGGCCGCGGGCGCGGTGGCCGGGCTGGCGCCGGTGGCCATGGACCTGACCCTGTACTACCCGACCTGGCCGCCGCACTTCATGCTGGCCTACGGGGTGATCGTGGTGGTCAGCGCCGCCGCCATCGGCGGCGCGGGGAGCCGGGCGCTCACCACCGCGCTGGCCCGCGCCGGGGCGCTGTCGCCGTTCCCGTCGGCCCGCGGATGAGCGCGGACGCCCTTGAGGGTGCCCGCGTGGAGCTGTCCGGGTGGGGCTGGCGCTACGCCGGGCGCGACGCCTGGTCGCTGCGCGGGGTGGACCTGTCCGTCGCGCCGGGGGAGCGGGTGCTGCTGCTCGGCCCCTCGGGGGCGGGCAAGTCCACCCTGCTGCACGCCCTGGCCGGGCTGACCGGGCCGGACGCCGCGGTCACCGGCGAGTCCGAGGGGGAGCTGCTGCTGGACGGCGCCCCCGCCCGGCGCGGGCGCGGCGGCGCGGCCCTGGTGGGCCAGGACCCGCAGGCCCAGCTGGTGATGGCGCGCGCCGGGGACGACGCGGCCTTCGGGCCGGAGAACCTGGGCGTTCCGCCCGAGGAGATCGGCCCGCGGGTGCGCGCCGCCCTGGAGGACGTGGGCTTCCCCTACGGCACCGACCGGTCCACCGCCGCGCTGTCCGGCGGCGAGCAGCAGCGCCTGGCGATCGCCGGGGCGCTGGCCATGCGGCCGCGGCTGCTGCTGCTCGACGAGCCCACCGCCAACCTCGACCCGGCCGGGGCCGCGCTGGTCCGCGGGGTCGTGGCCGACCTGGCCGCGCGCAGCGGCGCCACCCTGGTGCTGGTGGAGCACCGGGTGGCCGAGGCGGTCGGCCTGGTCGACCGGGTCGTGGTGCTGGAGCCGGGCGGCGGCGTGGCCGCCGACGGCCCGCCCGAGCGGGTGTTCGCCGACCGCGGCGCCGACCTCGCGGCGCGCGGGGTGTGGGTGCCGGGGCGCGAGCCCGGGGCCCCGCGCGGCCACGGCCGCCCGGGGGAGGCGCTGATCGAGGCGCGGTCCGTTCGCGCGCTGGAGCCCCGCGGCCCCGGCGCGCCCTCGCGCGGCCGCCGCGCCGTGCTGGACGGGGTGGAGGCCGACGTGCCCGCCGCCGCGGTCACGGCGCTGACGGGGCCCAACGGCGCGGGCAAGTCGACCCTGCTGGGGCTGCTGGGCGGGCTGGCCCGCCCGGACGGCGGCCGGGTGCGCCCCGCCGGTCCGCTGGCCGGGGCCGACCGGCGCGACCTGGTGCGCTGGCCCGCCCGGCGGCTCGCCGGTCGGGTGGGGACCGTCTTCCAGCACGCCGAGGACCAGTTCGTCACCGGGTCGGTCCGCGATGAGCTGGAGTTCGCGCCGCTGCGCGCCGGGCTGGGCGCGCGCCGGGCGCGGGCCTGGGCCGCCGAGCTGATGGGGCGGCTGCGGCTGGAGGGCCTGGCCGGTGCCCACCCCTTCACCCTGTCCGGCGGGGAGAAGCGCCGCCTGTCGGTGGCCACCGCGCTGAGCGCGGGGCCCGAGCACGCCCCCGACGTGCTGCTGCTGGACGAGCCGACCTTCGGGCAGGACGCGGTGACCTGGGCGGAGCTGGCGCAGCTGCTGCACGGGCTGCGCACCGAGGGCCGGGCCGTGGTCGCGGCCACCCACGACGAGCGGCTGCTCGGCGGGTTCGCCGACGCCGAGCTGCGCCTGGCGGCGGGGGAGCGCGGGCAGGGGGAGGAGCCGTGCTGAAGCGCCGCAACCCGGCGGCCAAGCTGGTGGCGGCCCTGCTGGTCGCCGCCGCGCTGGCGCCGGTGGTGGACCCCGTCACCCCCGGGGTGGTGCTGGCGGCCGTCGTCCTGCTGCTGCCGTTCGCCGGGATCCCGGCGCGGGCCGCGCTGGTGCTGTTCCCGCCGCTGCTGCTGGCGGCGGGGTCGGTGGCGGTGGTCAACCTGCTCTACGGGGACGCCGGTCCGATGGCCGCGCTGGGGCTGGGGGTGCGGCTGGCGGCCATCGCCCTGCCGTGCGTGCTGGCGGTGCTCACCAGCGACCCCACCGAGACCGCCGACGCGCTGGTGCAGCGGCTCCGGGTGCCCGAGCGGCCGGCCCTGGGGGTGCTGGCGGCGCTGCGCCTGGTGCCGCTGCTGGCGGAGCAGTGGCGCACCCTCACCCTGGCCCGCCGTGCGCGCGGCCTGGAGGCGGGCGGGCGGCCCGCCGCCGCGGTGCGCCTGTTCGCGGGGAAGGTGTTCGCGCTGCTGGTGCGGGCGGTGCGGACGGGGACGCGGCTCGCGGCGGCGATGGACGCGCGCGGGTTCGGTACCGGGCCGCGCACGCACGCCCGGCGCAGCGTGTGGACGGGGGCCGACACGGCGCTGCTGGCGGCCACGGCCGCCGTGCTGGCCGCCGCCTACGGCCTCTCCCTGTGGCTGGGGGCCTGGCGCCCGCTGTTCGCGTGAGCGCGTGGTAGACACCTGGGTGACAGGCAGCGGGCAACAGCGGGTACAGGAGGCGACCGACGTGCCGGAGTTCGTGCGTGTGGAGAAGGACCCGACCCACCCGGCGGTGGCGGTGGTGCGGCTGGACCGCCCCAAGATGAACGCGCTCAACGCGCAGGTGCAGCGGGAGATCGGGGCGGCCGCCGAGGAGGTCGCCGCCGACGCCTCGGTGGCGGCCGTGGTCCTCTACGGCGGTGAGCGGGTCTTCGCCGCCGGGGCCGACGTCAAGGAGATGGCCGACATGTCGTTCGCCGACATGAGCGCCCACTCGCGCACCCTCCAGGACTGCTTCACGGCCGTGGCGCGGGTGCCCAAGCCGGTGGTCGCCGCGATCACCGGCTACGCCCTCGGCGGCGGGTGCGAGCTGGCGCTGTGCGCCGACTTCCGGATCGCGGCCGAGGACGCCAAGCTGGGCCAGCCCGAGATCCAGCTGGGCATCATCCCGGGCGCGGGGGGCACCCAGCGCCTGCCGCGCCTGATCGGACCGGCCCGGGCCAAGGACCTCGTCTTCACCGGGCGCCACGTGGGCGCCGCCGAGGCCGAGCGCATCGGACTGGTCGACGCGGTGGTCCCGGCCGGCCGGGTGTACGCCGAGGCGGTGGAGCGGGCGGCCCGGTACGCGGGCGGCCCCGCGGTGGCGCTGCGCGCGGCCAAGGAGGCGATCGACCGGGGCCTGGAGACCGACCTGGACACCGGCCTGGAGATCGAGCGCGGGTGGTTCTCCGGCCTGTTCGGCACCGAGGACCAGAAGGCCGGGATGCGCAGCTTCGTCGAGCAGGGCCCCGGCAAGGCCGAGTTCACCGGGCGCTGAGGGGTCCCGTCGAGGAAGGAGTGAGCCGATGCAGGTGTGGGGATTCGACGCCGTGCCCGCCCGCGAGCGGCCCGACCTGCTCGCCCCGCCCGTCGCCGCCGCCCTGGAGGGCGGGAAGGGGGCCGGGGGCGAGGAGGAGCCGCTGGTGGCGCCCATCGACCCGGACCTGGCCGACACGGCCGCCTGCTGCGGGCGCTACGGCGTGCCGCCGGAGGACTCGGCCAACTGCGTGATCGTGGCGGGCAAGCGGGCGGGCGAGGTGCGCATGGCGGCCTGCGTCGTGCTCGCCACCACCCGGGCCGACGTCAACGGGGCGGTGCGCCGCCTGCTGGGGGCGCGCAAGGCCTCCTTCGCCCGCCAGGAGGAGGCGGTGGAGGCGACCGGGATGGCCTTCGGCGGCATCACCCCGGTGGGGCTGCCGCCGGATTGGCCGGTCCTGGTCGACGCGGCCGCGGCGGAGCGCCCCCGGGCGGTCATCGGCGCCGGGGTGCGGTCGGCCAAGCTCATCGTGCCCGGCGCCGCCCTCGCGCGGCTTCCGGGGGCCCAGATCGTCGACGGACTGGGGGTCGCGGCCGGGGGGGTGAGGAACCGGGCGCCCCGGATTTCCGTCATACTCGTGGGGTCGCCCGAACTTCCGGGGCCCCGGCCGACGGCCGCGGAGGGCCCCCGGCCGACGGCTAAGCTGGTGTGGTGGTATGCGGGGTTTGAGGGGATGAGCAGGCAATGGCTATGACGGCAGGTTTCCCCGAGGGCGAGGAGCTGCCGGAACGCGTCGGCCCTTACACCATCCGGCGGCGCATCGGCCAGGGCGGCATGGGCGTCGTGTACCAGGGGCACGACCCCCGGCAGGACCGCTTCGTGGCGATCAAGGTGCTGCGTTCGGAGGTGGCCGGGGACGCGATCGCCCGCGCCCGGCTGGCCCGCGAGGTGGAGACCATGCGGCGGGTGCGCAGCCGCAACGTCGCCGAGGTCATCGACGCCGACACCGACGCCGAGCTGCCCTGGGTGGTCACCGAGTACATCCCGGGCCCGACCCTGGACGCCACCGTGGAGAACCACGGCCCGCTGCGCGGGCGCGCGCTGACCCGCTTCGTGGGCGGCATGGCGCGCGCCATCGACGACATCCACGCCGCCGAGGTCATCCACCGCGACCTCAAGCCGGGCAACGTCATCATCTCCAACGGCGAGCCCATCGTCATCGACTTCGGCATCGCCCACGCGGTGGACGGCGCCAAGCTGACCCAGACCGGCACCTTCGTGGGCACCCCCAGCTACCTGTCGCCGGAGGTCATCGAGGGCACCGCGCTCGGCCCGGCGACCGACGTGCACGCCTGGGGCGCCACCGTCGCCTTCGCCTCCACCGGCACGGCGCCCTACGGCGCCGGGTCGTTCGAGGTCATCTTCTTCCGCATCCTCAACGGGGAGATCAGCCTGGACGGGATGCCCGACCAGCTGCGCCCGCTGGTGACCGCGGCGGTCTCCCGGGACATGGAGGCCCGCCCCACCGCGGCCCAGCTGGTGGCCGAGACCGGGCGGCTCAACCTGGACCTGCCGCTCAGCGACGACATGGCGGCCTACGCGGCGTCGGGGACGACCGGCAGCCACACGGTGCACGCGCCCATGCAGGAGCGCCCGCCGCAGCAGCAGGAGCAGGCCCTGTACGCCGAGCCGGAGGCGCCTGAGGAGCCCGAGGCGCCGCGGACGCAGGCGTTCGATCCGTCCTCGGCGCAGCAGGCGCCGCAGCAGGCGCAGCACACGCAGGTGGCCCCCTCCGAGCCCGAACCGCAGGTGCGCACCTACTACGCCGACGACGACGAGGACGACGGCGCCGCGCAGGGTCCGCACACCCAGTACTTCAACTCCACGCTGCGCCCCGAGGACTTCCGCGACATCCTGACCCCGGTCGGCCAGGAGCAGGGGCGCGGCGGCGCCCCCGACCAGACGGCGATGTTCGGCGGCGACGGCGTCGAGGAGGGCTACACCACCTCCCGCGAGTACGGCGGCGAGGGGGGCGGCCGCCGCAGCCGCACCGACCGGTGGTCGGACTACTTCGGCGGATACGGCGGCGACGAGTACGACGACGAGCGCTGGCACCTGCCCAAGCTCTACCTGCTCCCGGTGGCGGCGCTGATCGCCGGGCTGGCGCTGGTGGTGCCCACCATCGGCCTGGTGCTGGGGATGCTGGCGGTGAGCGTCCTGGGCGCGCTGGACAAGGTCAAGTCCGACCACGCCCGGCGGCTGCAGACCCGCGGGCCGCGCAGCTCCGACACCATGGTGGTGGCGCTGAGCATGCCGGTGGCGCTGATCCGCTCGCTGGGGGTGAACCTGCTGTTCGGGATGGGGTACCTGCTCGTCGGCGTCGTCCTGGGCATCATCATCGGGCTGGTCACCGATACCAACACCGCCAACAACGTGGGCTCCTACGCGGTGTTCTTCATGGTGCTGGGCAGCATGGTGGGCCCCAACGGCAAGGGCGCCCGGCGCCAGGCGATGGAGCTGGTGGACAAGGCGGGCTTCCGCAACGTCTACGTCTACTGGGGCGTGATCGTGTTCACCGTGCTCTTCGCGCTGCTGGTGCTCTCCTTCGGGTTCACCTCGGCCCCGGTGTGGACGGGGTGGTCGCCCTCCCAGCCGTTCGGCGGCTGAGGACGGGACGGGCCCCGGTCCGCCCTGATGTTCGCTCTGAGCGCACACCCGCGTTCGCCGTCTGGGCTACCAGTCAGTAACATCGGGGGTGTCACGACGACGAACCCGCGGGGCGCGGGACCGGAACGCGCCCCCGGCGCCGGATGCGACCAGCGCATTTGGCACCCTTAGGGACCACGGACGCGCCCGCGTCCGCGCCGCCGGAGGGCGACGCATCGGAGTGCAGGGAGGTCGGCCACCGGCCATGAATATTGTCGTTTTGGTCAAGCAGGTCCCGGACACGGCGACCGAGCGGAAACTGACGTCCGACGACTTCACGCTCGACCGCGCCGCGTCGGACGGGGTCATCAACGAGCTCGACGAGTACGCGATCGAGGAGGCCCTCCTCCTGCGCGAGAAGCACGGGGGCGAGGTCACCGTCCTGACCATGGGTCCGGACCAGGCGACCGACTCCATCCGCAAGGCGCTGTCCATGGGCGCCGACAAGGCGGTGCACCTCGTCGACGACGCGCTGCACGGCTCGGACGCGCTGCAGACCGCCTACGCGCTGTCCAAGGCGCTGGGCACCCTGGAGTTCGACCTGGTCGTCCTGGGGTCGGAGTCCACCGACGCGCGCACCGGCGTGGTCGGCGCCGCCCTGGCCGAGTACCTGGGCCTGCCCCAGCTCACCCTGGCGGGCAAGGTCGACGTGGAGGGCACCGCGGTCACGGTCCAGCGCCAGACCGACTACGGCTACGACGTCGTCGAGGCGCAGCTGCCCGCGGTGGTGTCGGTCGTGGAGAAGATCAACGAGCCGCGCTACCCGTCCTTCAAGCTGATCATGCAGGCCAAGAAGAAGCCGGTGGCCAAGCTCGGCATCGCCGACGCCGGCATCGAGGCCGACCGGGTCGGGGTGTCCGCCGCGGGCACCGAGACCGTCGAGGCCAGCCCCGCGCCGCCGCGGGCCGCCGGGACGATCGTCAAGGACGAGGGCGACGGCGGCGCCAAGGCGGCCGACTTCCTCGCCGAGAAGAAGTTCGTGTAGGCCGGCGGAGACGAAAGAGGGGTTTTACCAATGGCTGAGGTCCTCGTCCTCGTCGACCACGTCGACGGTGAGGTCAAGAAGGTCACCACCGAGCTGCTGACCGCCGCCCGGCGGATCGGCGAGCCGTCGGCCGTGTGGGTCGGCGAGGCGTCCGACTCGGGCACGGCCAAGCTGGCCGAGTACGGCGCGCAGAAGGTCTACACCGCCCCGGCGGAGCTCAACGACCACGTCGTGGCGCCCACCGCCGAGCTGCTGGCCCGGCTGGCCGAGGAGAAGGGGGCCGGAGCGGTCCTGGTCTCGGCCACCGCCGGGAACAAGGAGATCGCCGGGCGCACCGCGGTCAAGCTGGGCTCGGGCGTGCTCACCGACGTCGTCGACGTCTCCGCCGAGCTGGTCACCGACCACAGCATCTTCGGCGGCGCCATGGTCACCAAGGCCAAGGTGCGCACCGGCACCCCGGTGGTGGCCGTGCGGCCCAACTCCGTCCCGGCCGAGCCGCAGGCGGGCGAGGCCGCCGTGGAGGCCGTGGACATCGAGGTCTCCGCGGCCGCCAAGGGCGCCCGCGTGGTCGAGCGCGTGGCCCAGGAGCAGGGCGAGCGCCCGGAGCTGACCGAGGCCGCGATCGTGGTCTCCGGCGGCCGGGGCGTCGGCTCGGACGACTTCACCGTGGTGGAGGGGCTGGCCGACGCGCTGGGCGCGGCCGTGGGCGCCTCCCGCGCCGCGGTCGACGCGGGCTGGTACCCCAACCAGTTCCAGGTCGGCCAGACCGGCAAGACGGTCAGCCCGAACCTGTACATCGCGCTGGGCATCTCCGGCGCGATCCAGCACCGGGCCGGCATGCAGACCTCGAAGAACATCGTGGCGGTCAACAAGGACCCCGAGGCCCCGATCTTCGAGATCGCCGACTTCGGCGTGGTGGGCGACCTGCACACGGTCGCCCCGCAGCTGACCGAGGAGATCGGGAAGCGCAAGTAGCGGCGCACGGAGCGGCGGGGCCCCGGGCGATGCGCCCGGGGCCCGCCGCGCGCCGTCCTAGGCGAGGGGGTCGCCCTCGGTCCTCTGCCACCCGGGTACCTGCCCGGCACCCCTCCGGGCGTTCCACCCCTTCCGGGCCGCCGTATCCGTGGGGGCGCCATGGTGTATCTGGATCACGCCGCGACGACGGCCGTGCGCCCCGAGGCCCTCGCCGCGATGACCGAGGAGTTCGGGCGCCTGGGGAACGCCTCCGCGCTGCACGGGGCCGGGCGGGCCGCCCGGCGGGCGGTGGAGGAGGCCCGCGAGGACATCGCCGGGGCTCTGGGGGCCTCCCCGAACGAGGTGGTGTTCACCGCGGGCGGCACCGAGGCCGACAACCTCGCGGTCAAGGGCCTGTACTGGGCGCGGTCGGCGGCCGCCCCCCGGCGGCGCCGGGTGCTGGTGAGCGCGGTGGAGCACCACGCGGTGCTGGACCCGGCGCACTGGCTGGGCGGGCGCCAGGGCGCCGTGGTCGAGGAGCTTCCGGTGGACGGCCGCGGCGCGGTCCGCCCGGAGGACCTGCGCGCCGCGATCGCCCGCGACCCCGACGGTGTGGCGCTGGTCTCGGTCATGTGGGCCAACAACGAGGTCGGCACCGTGCAGCCGGTGGCCGAGCTGGCCGCCGTGGCCGCCGAGTACGGGGTGCCGATGCACACCGACGCCGTGCAGGCCGTGGGCGCCCTGGAGGTGGACTTCTCCGCGCACGCGGGCCTGGCGGCGCTGACCGCCTCGGCGCACAAGATCGGTGGGCCGGTGGGCGCGGGCGCGCTGGTGCTGGCGCGCGGGGTGGACCCGGAGCCGGTACTGCACGGCGGGGGCCAGGAGCGGGACGTGCGCTCGGGGACGCTGGCGCCGCCGCTGCTGCGGGGCTTCGCCGAGGCGGCGCGGCTGGCGGCGGCCGAGCGCGCCGAGCACGCCGGGCACCTGGCGCGGCTGCGCGAGGAGCTGGTGCGCACCGTGCACAAGGCGGTGCCGGACGCGGTGCTCAACGGCGACCCGGAGGACCGCCTGCCGGGCAACGCCCACTTCTCCTTCCCCGGCTGCGAGGGCGACGCGCTGCTGATGCTGCTGGACGCCCAGGGCATCGCCTGCTCGACCGGGTCGGCGTGCACGGCCGGGGTGGCCCGGCCCTCGCACGTGCTGCTGGCGATGGGCGCCGACACCGACACCGCGCTGGGCTCGCTCCGGTTCAGCCTGGGCCGCGGCTCGACGGCGGCGGACGTGGAGGCACTGGGCGCGGCGATCGGCCCCGCGGTGGAGCGGGCCCGCGCCGCGCGCGGCAAGCGGCGGCGCTGAGCTCTAGCGCTGCCGCCGGATGGGCTGGGTCAGCGCTCCGATGAACCGCCAGTCCGGGTCCATGCTGCTGCCGACCGAGGCGCCGTGCGGCCACTGCCGCGCGGCCTCCTCCAGCGGGCCCATCACCCCGGCCTCGGGGTCCAGGTACAGGTAGAGCCGCCGCTTCCCGGCGGAGGTCTCCTGGCCGAACAGGGCGCCGTCGCCGCCGGCCACCCGCTGCAGCCGCTGGGAGAAGGCGTCCATCTCGGCGGCGGCCTCGGCGGTGGGCTGGCGCTCGTCGTCGGTGTCGGTGTAGGCCAGCTCGACGCGGGCCAGCAGGGTGAAGGCCGGGAAGTCGCGGCGGCGCAGGGGGTGGCGGGCCTGCACCTCGATCACGCCGCGCAGCGGCACCCGCGCCCGGAAGGACACCCAGGAGCCGCCCGAGCCGCCGGTGAGCTGTTCGACGACCGAGGGCACGGCGGTGGGCGGCAGCGGGTCCAGCGGCTTGTCCACCAGCGGGCGGACCTCGCCCACGGCGCGCACCCGGTCGTCCTCGCCCACGGCGAGCAGCACCACGTGCTCGGCGACCCCGGCCCGGTCCTCCTCGGGCAGGAACATGAAGTCGGGGTGGTAGACCCCGGCGTCGACGCGGCCCCGGCGCTGGTCCACCCGCAGCTCCACGGTGGCGTGCGACAGGTCCAGCTCGTGGCCGTTCCAGTCCAGGCCCCCGGTGAGCGCCCGGTGGTCGGCGGGGACGGCGGGGCGGAACACCCACTCCGGCTCCCCGGGGGCCGCGCGCGACCAGCGCTCGGACAGCACCCGCGCCTCGTCGTCGGGGCCGGGGCGCAGGGTGAGTGCGTAGTCGGGGGCCGGACCGCCCACCGCCTCGTCCTGCTCGGCCAGCTGCCGCAGCAGGTCCTCGGGGTCGGCGTCGAGCGGGGCGTCCAGGCCCGCCGGGCCCGGCTCGGCGGGCTCGGGGGCGCGGCCCACGTCCCACCCCAGGGCGGGGTGGATGCGCTGCACCAGCTCGGTCAGGCGCGCCGCCGCCTGCTCGGGTACGGGTTCTCCGGCGTCGACGGCCGACGCCAGCGCGGTGCGCAGCTCGGGCCAGGCGGCCCAGAAGGCGTCGATGGTGACGGCGGAGTCGGACTCGGGGGAGCGGCGGCGACGGAACAGAGCCATGGTCCGATTTTCGCAGAAGCGGGAGGTGTCCTGGGCCCGCCCCGGGGGCGCATACCCTGGAGGGGCTATGACTCTGCGCGTACTGGCCGCCATGTCCGGCGGCGTCGATTCGGCCGTGGCCGCCGCCCGCGCCGCCGAGGCGGGGCACGAGGTGACCGGCGTCCACCTGGCGCTCTCCAAGAACCCGCGGTCCTACCGGACGGGGGCCCGGGGCTGCTGCACGGTGGAGGACTCCCGGGACGCCCGGCGGGCGGCCGACGTGATCGGCATCCCGTTCTACGTGTGGGACATGGCCGAGGAGTTCGACCGGGACGTGGTCCAGGACTTCGTCGCCGAGTACGCCGCCGGGCGCACCCCCAACCCGTGCCTGCGCTGCAACGAGAAGATCAAGTTCGAGGCGGTGCTGGACCGGGCGGTGGCGCTGGGCTTCGACGCGGTGTGCACCGGCCACCACGTGCGCAAGGCGGACGGCCGCCTGGTGCGCAGCGTGGACGAGGGCAAGGACCAGTCGTACGTGCTGGGGGTGCTCACCCGCGAGCAGCTGGAGCACGCGATGTTCCCGCTGGGCGACTGCACCAAGGAGGAGGTGCGGGCCGAGGCGGCGCGGCGTGGGCTGGCGGTGGCCGACAAGCCGGACAGCCACGACATCTGCTTCATCGCCGACGGCGACACCGCCGGGTTCCTCAAGGGGCGCCTGGGCGGCGCCCCGGGGCCGATCAAGGACGAGTCCGGCACCGTCGTGGGCGAGCACGAGGGGGCGCACGCCTTCACCGTGGGCCAGCGCAAGGGGCTGGACCTGGGCGGGGCTCCGGAGCGGCGCTACGTGCTGTCCATCGAGCCGGTGGAGAACACGGTGACGGTGGGCCCGCGCTCCTCGCTGCGGGTCGGGGCGATCCGCGGCGACCGCCCGGTGTGGAGCGGCCGCGCCGCGCCCGCCGCCGACGAGGGCCCACTGGCCTGCACCGTGCAGCTGCGCGCGCACGGGGAGGTGTACGGCTGCACCGTGCGGCCCGACGGCGCGGGGCTGCGCATCGAGCTGGACGCGCCGGCGGCCGGGGTGGCCCCGGGGCAGACCGCGGTGTTCTACGACGGCGCGGCGGTGCTGGGGTCGGCGACGATCGGCGCCACCGAGCCCGCCCCTTCCCCGGCCGTATCGGGTTAGGTTAGCCTTAGCAATGCCGTCCGGGGGGTCCAGGCGGCGCGGGCACCGGGAGGGCGCATGGAGTACGGGTTCCTGGAGGGGCGTCCCTTCTGGATCGTCTACTCGGCGCTGTTCGCCATCGTCTTCGCCCGCACCCAGGCCACCTACTGGATCGGCCGGGGGCTGGGCGCCGGCGTGCACCGGTCGCGGGCGGGCGAGCGCCTGGGGGCGCGCCTGGGCCGCGCCGAGCGGCTGATCAACCGGTTCGGCCCGCCCGTGGTCACCTTCGCCTACCTGACCGTGGGCGTGCAGACCGCCGTGCACCTGGTGGCCGGGGCGATGCGGATGCACTTCGCGCGGTACCTGGCCGCGATGCTGCCCGGGTGCGCCCTGTGGGCCGCACTGCACGGCACGGTCGGGATGGCGGTCATCGCCGCCTGGTGGAACGCCTTCACCCGCTCGCCCGCGCTGGCCGTGGCGCTCGTCCTGGCGGCCGTCGCCGCGGTGGCCGCCGTCCTGGTGTACCGGCGGCGCCGCGCCGCCCGCGCCGCCGAGGGTTCGCCTACCCTTGTCGGACGTGACTGAGCCCCGACGCTATCCCTGGCCCGCCGCGAGCGCCACCGGCATGGGGTCCTACCCCTGGACCGACCCCGACGAGGCGGCGCGCACCGTCTTCGGCGAACTGCCCGACCTTCCGCACCTGCCCGAGCTTCCCGCCCGCGGCGCCGGGGCCGACACCGTCGGCCGCGCCGCCGCCCTGCTGGCCGACCTGCCGCTGGAGGTGCAGCCGACCGGGTGGCGGGTGGCCCGCGCCCCCGGCCGGGACCTGGCGCGCGCCCGCAGCTTCCTGTCCTGGGACCTGGACGCCGTGCAGCGGCACGGCGCCGCCTTCCAGGGCGCGTTCAAGCTCCAGGTGGCCGGTCCCTGGACGCTGGCGGCCGCGGTGGAGCTGCGCGGCGGCGAGCGGATGCTCTCCGACCACGGCGCCGCGGCCGACCTGGCCGCCTCCCTGGAGGAGGGCCTGCGCGCACACATCGCCGAGGTGGCCGGGCGGCTGCCCGGGGCGCGCCTGCTGGTGCAGGTCGACGAGCCGGGCCTGCCCGCCGTCGCGGCCGGGCGGGTGCCCACCGCCAGCGGGCTGCGCCGCATCCCCGCCCCCGACCGGGTGCGGGTCGAGGAGCGGCTGCGCGCGCTGGCCGCCGCCGTCGCCGACGCCGGTGCGGTCCCGGCGGTGCACTGCTGCGCCGAGGGCGCACCGGTCTCCCTGTTCCACCGGTGCGGCTTCCGCGCCCTGGCGCTGGACGCGGCGCTCCTCGGCCGCGGGGACGACGAGGCCCTGGGCACGGCCCTGGAGGACGGCGTCGGTCTCATTATGGGTGTGGTTCCGGGCACCGGCCCGCGTCGCGGGGAAGGACTGTCCGACCTGGGCAGTACCGTCGATCCTGTACGGGAGCTGTGGAACCGCATCGGCCTCGCCCCGGAGGCGCTCGCCGACGCCGTGGTGTGCGCCCCCGCGTGCGGCCTGGCGGGCGCGTCCCCGGACGGCGCGCGCGAGGCGCTGGCCGTCTGCCGGGCGGCCGCGCGGGTGCTGCGCGACGAGCCGCGGCGGTGACACGGCGCTGGATGAGGAAAGGACGCCCTGGGTGAGCGCGGAGAGGTCGACCGCAGTCGGTTCCGTCCCCGACGAGGTGCGCGAGCGCCATGCCGAGCTGTCGCAGGAGATCGACGACCACAGCTACCGGTACTACATGAAGACGCCCGTCATCTCGGACGCCGAGTACGACGGGCTGATGGGCGAGCTGCGCTCGATCGAGGACCGCTACCCGCAGCTGGTCACGCAGGACTCGCCGACGCAGAAGGTCGGCGCGCCCATCAGCAACCTGTTCGCGCCGGTGGAGCACCTGCGCCGGATGGAGAGCCTGGACAACGCCTTCAACGCCGAGGAGCTGGCCGCCTGGGCGGCGCGGGTGGAGGGCGAGGCGCCGGTCGACGCCTACCTGTGCGAGCTGAAGATCGACGGCCTGGCCATCGACCTGGTCTATGAGAACGGGCGGCTGACCACCGCCGCCACCCGCGGCGACGGCCGGGTGGGCGAGGACATCACGCTCAACGCCCGCACCATCGCCGCTCTCCCCGAACGGCTGGACGAGAGCGTGCGCCCGGCCCCCGAGCTGCTGGAGGTGCGCGGCGAGGTCTTCCTCCCGGTGGCCGAGTTCGAGGAGCTCAACCGCCGCCTGGTGGCCGACGGCAAGGCCGAGTTCGCCAACCCGCGCAACGGCGCCGCCGGGTCGCTGCGGCAGAAGGACCCGCGGATCACCGCCACCCGGCCGCTGACCATGATCTGCCACGGCGTGGGCGAGCACCGCGGCGTGGACTTCGCCCGCCAGTCGCACGTGTACGACATGCTGCGGGACTGGGGGCTGCCGGTCAGCGACCGCTACAGGGTCCTGCCCGACCTGGACGCGGTGGCCGAGTACGTGGCCCACTACGGCGACCACCGGCACGACCCCGCCTACGAGATCGACGGCGTGGTGGTCAAGGTCGACGACGTGGCGCTGCAGCGCCGCCTGGGCTCGACCAGCAGGGCGCCGCGCTGGGCGATCGCCTACAAGTACCCGCCCGAGGAGGTCACCACGGAGCTGGTGGACATCCGGGTGAACGTGGGCCGCACCGGCCGGGTCACCCCCTACGGGGTGATGGAGCCGGTGCGGGTGGCCGGGTCCGAAGTGGAGTTCGCCACCCTGCACAACGCCCAGGAGGTCGAGCGCAAGGGCGTGCTCATCGGCGACACCGTGCGGCTGCGCAAGGCCGGGGACGTCATCCCCGAGATCCTCGGTCCGGTCACCGAGGCGCGGGACGGCTCCGAGCGGGCCTTCGCCATGCCCGAGGCCTGCCCCGAGTGCGGCACCGCGCTCGGGCAGCAGAAGGAGGGCGACGTCGACCTGCGCTGCCCCAACGCCCGCTCCTGCCCGGGGCAGCTCCGCGAGCGGCTGTTCTACATCGCCGGGCGCAAGGCGCTGGACATCGAGACGCTGGGGTACGTGGCGGCCACCGCGCTGACCCAGCCGCTGGAGCCGTCCGAGCCGCCGCTCAAGGACGAGGGCGACCTGTTCGGCCTGTCGGTGGAGCGGCTGCTGCCCATCCGCACCCTGGTTCTGGACCCCGACACCACCGAGCCCAAGCTCGACCCCAGGACGGGCGAGCGCAAGGTGGTGACGTTCTTCGCCAACCAGGACGGCGAGCCCAAGAAGACCGTGGAGAAGCTCTTCGAGGAGCTGGAGGCGGCCAAGGAGCGGCCGCTGTGGCGGGTGCTGGTGGCGCTGTCCATCCGGCACGTGGGGCCGCGCGCCGCCGAGGACCTGGCGCGCCACTTCCGGTCGATGGACGCCATCGAGGCCGCCACCGAGGAGGAGCTGGCCTCGGTGGACGGTGTGGGCCCCACCATCGCCTCCTCCATCCGGGAGTGGTTCTCCGAGGACTGGCACCGCGCGATCGTGCGCAAGTGGCGCGAGGCCGGGGTGCGCATGGAGGACGAGGGCGCCGGGTCGGGGCCGCGGCCGCTGGACGGGGTGACCCTGGTGGTGACCGGCTCGCTGGAGGGCTACAGCCGGGACGGCGCCAAGGAGGCCGCCGCCGAGGCCGGGGGGCGGGTGACCGGATCGGTCTCCAAGAAGACCGATTTCCTGGTGGCCGGGGAGAGCCCCGGGAGCAAGTACGACAAGGCCCTGAAGCTGGGGGTTCCGGTCCTCGACGAGGAGGGCTTCGGGGTGCTGCTGGCCGCTGGGCCGGATGAGGCCAGGAAGCTCGCGCGCGTCGCCGACGACGGGGAGGAGACCGGCTGACCGGGCGTTCTTCCGGAATCGGGCGCAAACCTCCAAGGCTCACCTAAAGTCCTTGTGCGGCGACAGCAGGTGATGAAGCGTCGTAAGCTGTGCCTGGAAGGTACGAGAGGGGGTGCCCGGAACGCGATGAAGGACCCGAACAACACCCGTGACGTGGGCCCGCGGGTCGGCACGCCGCTCTGGCTGTACCTGGCGGGCACCACGGTCGCCGGGTGCGGCCTCCTCGGCGGGTCCCTGGTGTGGACCGGCCCCTCGGGCCTGGCGGCGCTGGCCGATGAACCGCTCGTCTGGGTCGTGCTGTGCATGGTCGTCATCGGTGAGCTGCGGCCCATCGCCACCCCGAACGCCCCGGCCACCAGCGGCGCCCCCACCTCGCTGCCGTTCTCCTTCGCGCTGCTGATCTTCTTCGGGCTGCCCGCGGCGGCCCTGGTGCAGGCGGTGGCCACGGTGGTGGCCGGGATCGCCCGGCGGCACGCCGCCCACCGCACCGCCTTCAACCTCGCCCAGTACGTGCTGAGCTTCGGGGTGGCCGACGCCGTCATGCGGCTGTTCCACCCCGCGGCCTCCGCCGGGCCGTGGGTGCCGCAGGGCGCCGAGCTGCTGCTGGTGGGCCTGGCCGGGGCCGCCTACTTCGTCACCAACCTGGTGCTGGTGGAGTGCGCGGTGGCCATGCACGAGCGGGTGCCGCTGCACAGCGTGCTGGGCAAGGACATCGGCCAGCGGCTGTTCGTCAACGCGGTGCTGCTCAGCCTGGCCCCGCTGGTGGTGGCGGCCATGGTGCACTCCATCTGGCTGGTGCCGCTGTTCGCCTTCCCGCTGGCCGCGCTGTACACCAGCGCCACCCTGTCGGTGAAGCGCGAGCACCAGGCCAACCACGACGAGCTCACCGGGCTGGCCAACCGCAAGCTGCTCATCCTGCGCACCCAGCAGGCCCTGGGCGAGGCCCGCCAGCGCCACCACCGGGTCGGCCTGCTCCTGCTCGACCTGGACCGGTTCAAGGAGGTCAACGACACCCTGGGGCACCCCACCGGGGACCGGCTGCTGCAGACCGTGGCGCTGCGCCTGACGCACAGCGTGCGCCCCGGCGACCTGGTGGCCCGGCTCGGCGGGGACGAGTTCGCGGTGCTGCTGCCGCAGGTGCGCGACGCCGCCTCGGCCCGCGAGGTGGCCGCCCGGCTGCGGGTGGCCCTGGCCGAGCCGGTGCGGCTGGACGGGATGGACTTCGACCTGGAGGCCAGCGTCGGCATCGCGCTCTACCCCAACCACGCCCCCGACTTCGAGCTGCTGATGCAGCGCGCCGACGTGGCCATGTACGTGGCCAAGGAGGCCCGCACCGGGGTGGAGCTGTACGCCCCGCACAAGGACCGCAACTCCACCGCCCGGCTCAGCCTCTTCGGCGAGCTGCGCCGCGCCCTGGTGGAGAAGGAGCTGGAGATGTTCTACCAGCCCACCGTGGACCTGTCGGACCGGCGGCCGGTCGGGCTGGAGGCGCTGGTGCGCTGGCGCCACCCGCGCCGCGGGGTGCTGGACCCGCACGAGTTCGTGCCGCTGATCGAGCAGTCCTACCTGATGCGCGGCTTCACCCACGAGGTGCTGGAGCAGACCCTGTCCCAGGTGGCGCGGTGGCGGGCGGAAGGCGTGGAGCTGCCGGTGTCGGTGAACCTGTCCGCGCGCGAGCTGCTCGACCCGGCCCTGCCCGATGTGGTCGCCGCCGGGCTGCGGCGGCACGGGGTGCCGCCCGCGGCGCTGCGCCTGGAGATCGGCGAGCGGGTGATGGTCGCCGAGGCCGACGCGGTGGCCCCGGTCATCCTGGCCCTGTCCGACCTGGGGGTGCCGCTGTCCCTGGACGACTTCGGCACCGGCTACTTCACCCTGGCCCGGCTCAACGGGCTGCCGGTGCAGGAGATCAAGATCGACGGCTCGTTCGTGCGCCGGGTGGAGGAGGACGCCGACGGGCGGGTGATCGTCGCCTCGGCGATCGACCTGGTGGGCACGCTGGGCATGCGGGCGGTGGCCGAGGGCGTGGAGTCCGAGGGGGTGGCCGAGGCGGTGGCCGCGATGGGCTGCCACGCCGCCCAGGGGCGGCTGTTCTCCCCGCCGCTGGAGGCCGCCGAGGCGGCCGCGTGGCTGCGCGCGCACGGGGGCGCCCACGACGGCCATAGGATTGAGGCGCCCTGACTGCAAGAAGAGAACGGTTAGCAATCCATGTCCGCCATCACCCGTGATGAGGTCGCGCACCTCGCCCGGTTGTCGCGGCTGGCGCTGAACGAGGACGAACTCGACCACCTCGCCGCCCAGCTCGATGAGATCATCTCCGCGGTGGCCAAGGTCCAGCAGGCCGCCGAGGGCGACATCCCGCCGAGTTCGCACGCCCTGCCGCTGGCCAACGTCCACCGTCCCGACGAGGCCCGGCCCGGCCTCACCCCCGAGCAGGCCCTGGCCGCCGCACCGGCCGTCGAGGACCAGCGCTTCCGGGTCCCGCAGATCCTGGGGGAGGAGGAGTGATGGGCGCCGAACTGATCCGCATGACCGCCGCCGAGCTCGGCTCGGCGATCGCCGCGGGGCAGGTGTCGGCGGTGCAGGCGGCCGAGGCCTACCTGGACCGCGTCGCGCTGGCCGAGCCGGAGGTCAACGCGTTCCTGCACGTGGACCGGGAGACCACGCTGGCCCAGGCGCGCGCGGTGGACGAGCGCCGCGCCGCGGGGGAGGACCTGGGCCCGCTGGCCGGGGTGCCGGTGGCGCACAAGGACGTGTTCACCACCACGGACATGCCCACCACCGCGGCCTCCCGCATCCTGGAGGGGTACCGGCCGCCCTACGACGCCACGGTCACCGCGCGGCTGCGCGAGGCCGGGCTGGTGGTGCTGGGCAAGACCAATATGGACGAGTTCGCGATGGGCTCGTCCACGGAGAACTCGGCCTTCGGCCCCACCCGCAACCCGTGGGACGCCTCCCGGGTGCCGGGCGGCTCCTCCGGCGGCTCCTCGGCGGCCGTGGCCGCCTTCGAGGCGCCGCTGGCCACCGGCACCGACACGGGGGGCTCCATCCGCCAGCCCGCGGCGGTGTGCGGCCTGGTGGGCGCCAAGCCCACCTACGGCGGCTCCTCCCGGTACGGGCTGATCGCCTTCGCCTCCTCGCTGGACACCCCGGGCCCCTTCGCCCGCAACGTGCTGGACGCGGCGCTGCTGCAGGAGGCCTTCTCCGGGCACGACCCGCGCGACTCCACCTCCATCGACGCGCCGGTGCCGCCGGTGGCCGAGGCGGCCCGCCGGGCGGACGTGGCCGGGCTGCGCGTGGGCGTGGTCAAGGAGCTGTCCGGGGAGGGGTACCAGGCCGGGGTGCTCACCCGGTTCCAGGAGAGCGTGGAGCTGCTGGAGTCGATGGGCGCCAAGGTCGTCGAGGTGTCCTGCCCCAGCTTCGACACCGCGCTGGCCGCCTACTACCTGATCGCGCCCAGCGAGTGCTCGTCCAACCTGGCCCGGTTCGACGCCATGCGCTACGGGCTGCGCACCGGCGACGACGGCACCCGCAGCGCCGAGGAGGTGATGGCGCTGACCCGGGCCGAGGGGTTCGGACCGGAGGTCAAGCGCCGCATCATCCTGGGCACCTACGCGCTGTCCAGCGGCTACTACGACGCCTACTACGGGTCGGCGCAGCAGGTGCGCACGCTCATCAAGCGGGACTTCGAGGCGGCGTTCGAGGGCGTGGACGTGCTGGTCTCGCCGACCGCGCCGACCACGGCGTTCCCGCTGGGCGAGCGGACCGGTGACCCGATGGCGATGTACCTGGCCGACCTGTGCACCATCCCGACCAACCTGGCGGGCAACGCGGCGCTGTCGGTGCCCTGCGGGCTGGCGCCCGAGGACGGGCTCCCGGTGGGGCTGCAGGTGATGGCGCCGGCCATGGCCGACGACCGCGCCTACCGGGTGGGCGCCGCGGTGGAGGCGGCGCTGCGCGACCGCAGCGGGGCCGACTTCCTCAGCGGCAGCCCGTACGCGGTCTGAGCGGGCACCGGCGGACACGCAGGACACGAAGAAGGGGCGGAGGGAAGACCCTCCGCCCCTTCCGTGCGCCTCAGGCCGTCGGGCCTCAGACCTCGCTGGAGGCCTTGCGCTTGCGGCCGAAGTAGATCGCCGCGGCGCCGCCGCCGACCGCGGCCACGGCCGCGCCGATCAGGCCGTACAGCGCGCCGCCGGTGACCGGCAGGCCGCCGCCCTGGTCCTCGTCGCCGCCGCCGGGCGCGGGCTTGTCGTCGCCCTCGTCCTGGCCGCCGTCGCCCTCGTCGCCGCCGCCGTTCCCGCCGTCGTCAGGGGTGGACGGGGAGGGGGAGGGGCTGGGCTGCTCGTCGCCGTCGTCGCCGCCGTCGTCCGGCGGGGTCTCGCCGCCGGAGGTCCAGGAGACCTCGGCGCCGGCGGTGATCTCCGTCTCGGAGCTGTCGGCGGTGATCAGCGTCTGGGTGGCGGGCTGGCCGTCGACGCCGCGGAACAGGCGGCCGACCTCGACGGTGGCGGTGATGGTGCCGGAGAAGGAGGCCTCGCCGTCCTCGGCGCCCTCGGGGACCTTGACGCCCAGCGTGTCGCCGTCGGCGGCGGCCTCGACCGGCTCGCCGCTCTCCACGTCGACCAGCTGGAAGCCCTCAGGGGCGTCCAGCTTCAGCGGCACCGAGTCGGCGCTGGTCTCGACGGTGAATTCGCCGATGGTCTCCCCGGCGGCGCCCTCGGCGGCCTCGGGGGTGATGGTCAGCGACGCCTCCGGCTCGGGGGTGTCGGACTTCTCGGCCTGCTCCACCAGGTGGGCGTAGAGCGCGTCGACGTTGGCGCCGTGCTTGCCGCCCTCGGTCAGCTTCGTGCCGTTGCTGAAGTGCCAGACCGCGGCCTGGGTGCCGGCGACGGCCTCCTTCTCGGTCAGGCCCTCGATGCCCGCGGCCTCGGCCAGGTCCGCGACGCCGACCGTGGGGAAGGAGGACTGCAGGACGGTGTGCACCTTGCCGGGCTGGGCGAAGTCGCCCTTGCCGGGGTAGGTGTCCCAGGCGTCCTCGCGGTACTCGGCGCCGCCGCGGATCGCGGTCTCGGCGTCGATGCAGTAGGTCTGCAGGGTGGCGCCGTCGTCCAGCTGCAGCTTGAACAGGTTGGTCTGGATCTTTCCGTGGTTCTCGGTCTCGACGGCGATACCGCCGGGGCCGTTGCCCACGTACTTTCCGGTGGCGCCGTCGGCCAGGGCCGGGGCCGAGGACAGGCCGAAGGCCAGGGCGGCCGCTGCGGTCACCGCGGTGGCCGCGACGAAGCGGCGGCCGCGGCGGGCGGCGTGGGGGTGGACCGTAGTGATCAAATCGCGTCCCGGGTCTCGTATCGGGGAATGATGCGCCGGGCCCTCCCGGACCGGTGAATTCCGAGGTCGAGAGGGGTCGGCCGGGGAAGCGCGCACCCGGGTTGTGTCGAGCGGGTCCGTCTCGGGTGCGTCGGGATCGCCTGAGCCGCGGGATGTCTCGGGGCCGCGGGGCGAATGCGTCACTTCCGCACCGCCCGATCCTAGCGACCCGATTCCGGACTTCCAACAGGGTTCGCGGAATTCTCGGTAACAATGCCTGAACTGTGCGGTTCGTGCAGCTCAGGAAAGGGGATCAACGGTATTTGGTCCGAAAACGGACATGCGTCAAACGTGACCGGAACCACGGAGGCGCGGGCGGCGCCCTAGCGGCGCCGCTTGAGGAGCCGGGCGGCCACCAGCGCCGCGGCGCCCGCGGCCGCCAGGCCGCCGCCGATCGCCAGCAGCCCGCCCAGCCAGGTCCCGGTCAGCGCCAGGCCGCCGGAGGCCTCGGTGTCGGCCGCCCCGCCTTCGGGTGCGGCGGGAGCGGGGGAAGGGGGCGGCGCGGGGGAGGAGGGGGCCTCCGGCCGCTCGCGGGCGGGGACGTGCGAGGAGGCCTGTGGCATCGGTGCGGCCCCGGGTGCGCCCTCGGGGGCCGGGGCGGACCAGTCCGCCTTCACCTCGGCCGAGGCGCCGGTCAGCGCCTCATCGGCGGCGACCACCGGCAGGGTGGCCACGCCGTCGCGCCCGGAGAAGGCGCGGCCCGGGGACAGCGCGGCGGTGCCGGCGCGGGCGTGCACGGTGGCCACCCCGGCGCCCGGGTCGGCGGGCACGTGCAGGTAGAACTCCTCGCCGTCGGCGACCTCGGAGACCGTCTCCCCGTCGGCGTCGGCCAGCCGGGCGCCGGGCGCGCCGTTGACCGCCACCCGGACCGGGCCGGTTCCGGTGGTGCTGACCCGCAGCGGGCCCAGCGGGGCGGCCGGGTCGGCGCCGGAGATCCGGTCCGGGGCCAGGGCCAGGGTGGGCGCGGCGGGGGCGTCCGGGGCCCGCTCGGCCTCGGAGACCAGGTGCCGGTAGAACCGCTCCACGCGGGGGTCGTTGCCGCCGCTGCCGCCGGGCCCGGCCAGTTCGGCGCCGTCGGTGAAGTGCCACACGGCCGCCTGGGTGGCGGCGATGGCCTGGCTCTCGTTCAGCCCCCCGGCGCCCGGGGCGTCCAGGTCCTCCAGGCCGACGGAGGGGTAGGAGTGGGCGACCACCCAGGCGACCGGTCCGGCGGCGTCCTCGGGCGCCTCCAGCGCCTCGAAGCCGGACTCGACGTAGGCGGCGGAGTGGTCCACCTCCCCGTCGAGGTCGGCGCCGTAGGCGGGGACCGAGGCCGAGTCGTCGATCCGCAGGCTGTAGAGCGCGGTGGCCACGCTGTCGCCGCTCTCCAGGTGCACCTGCGCGCCCTCGGTGACGGCCCGCTCCACGCGGGCGGGGCCGTCCGGGGAGGCCGCGGCGGCCGGGGCCCCGGAGCAGGCCAGGGCGGCCGCGCCGAGCAGCGCCGCGGCGGCTGCGGCCGGGCGGGCGGGTGCGGCGGTCGGGGTGCGGGGCACGGCGGTGCGGGCTCCTTCGGGTCGGTCGGGGTCGCGGTCAGGGTAACCGGAGGGGCGCGCGCGTCCAGGAGGAACCGCGCGTGGGAGCCGAATCGTGCGCGTGCTGTGACATTCCGCGCCCGTCGTCGCCGGTGCCCGGCCATCGGTAGGCTTCTCATGAGGTCCCGCGGGTACGCGGGAGGAATTCCACGACGACGGAAACGGGTAGTGCGGCGATGGTCAGCGCGGTAACGAACGGCACTGCCGCGGGCGCGGCGCCGGTGGCGTACGACGACGCGGTGCGGCGGTACGAGCCGGTCCTCGGGCTGGAGGTGCACATCGAGCTGGGCACCGCCTCGAAGATGTTCTGCTCCTGCCCGACCGCGTTCGGAGCCGAGCCCAACACGCAGGTGTGCCCGGTGTGCCTGGCCCTGCCCGGCGCCCTTCCGGTGGCCAACGCCACGGCGGTGGAGAGCGCGATCCGGCTGGGCCTGGCGCTGGACTGCTCGATCGCCTCCTGGTGCCGCTTCGCCCGGAAGAACTACTTCTACCCGGACATGCCGAAGAACTACCAGATCTCCCAGTACGACGAGCCGCTGTGCAGCGACGGCGCGCTCGACGTGGAGGTCGACACGCCCGAGGGGCCGCGCACCTTCCGTGTGGAGATCGAGCGGGTCCACATGGAGGAGGACACCGGCAAGAGCACCCACGTGGGCGGCGCCACCGGGCGGATCCACGGCGCCAGCCACTCCAACGTGGACTACAACCGCGCGGGCATCCCGCTGCTGGAGATCGTCACCAAGCCCATTCCCGGCGCCGGGGACCTGGCACCCCAGGTGGCCCGCGCCTACGTGGCCGAGCTGCGCGCGCTGGTGCGCTCGCTGGGCATCTCGGACGTGCGCATGGAGGAGGGGTCCCTGCGCTGCGACGTGAACGTGTCGATCAACCCGGACGGCGCCGGCGAGTGGGGCACGCGCACCGAGACCAAGAACGTCAACTCGCTGCGGTCGGTGGAGCGCGCGGTGCGCTCGGAGATCGAGCGGCAGGCCGGGGTGCTCGACGCCGGGGGCCGCATCGTCCAGGAGACCCGCCACTTCCAGGAGAACACCGGGACCTCGGTCTCGGGCCGCTCCAAGGAGGAGGCGCAGGACTACCGCTACTTCCCCGACCCCGACCTGGTGCCGGTCGCGCCGGGCGCCGACTGGGTGGAGGAGCTGCGCGCGGGCCTGCCCGAGCTTCCGGCGGCCCAGCGCGCGCGGGTGCGCACCGAGTGGGGCCTCAGCGACGAGGAGCTGCGCGACTTGGTCAACGCCGACGCCATCGAGCTGGTCGAGGCGACCGTGGCGGCGGGGGCCGACTCGGGCGACGCCCGCAAGTGGTGGCTGAACGAGCTGTCCCGCCGCGCCTCGGAGTCCGAGACGGAGCTGGCGGCGCTGGCGATCACCCCCGCGCAGGTGGCCCGGGTGTGCGCGCTGGTCTCCTCCGGCGAGCTGACCAACAAGCTGGCACGCCAGGTCGTCGACGGGGTGCTGGCCGGGGAGGGCGCCCCGGACGAGGTGGTCGAGGCCCGCGGGCTGAAGGTGGTCAGCGACGACTCGGCGCTGGGCGGGGTGGTCGACCAGGTGATCGCCGACAACCCGGACGTCGTGGAGAAGATCCGCGGCGGCAAGGCCGCCGCCGCGGGCAAGCTGGTCGGGGACGTGATGAAGGCGACCCGGGGGCAGGCCGACGCGGCCCGCGCGCGCGAGCTCATCCTGGAGCGGATCGGTTCGGCCTGATCAGGGGCCGGTGCCGTCTCTCAACCCGAGCGTGACCTTGGGTGAATAGCCTGGTCGCTCCCGGCCCGTGCCGCGGAGGCGGCACGCTCTGCGCCAACGACCGGAAGGGTGCCCATGAAGACGGCCGTCGCCAAGGGCGACCAGCGGCTCTGGCTCGGCGCGGTCGCGGTGCTCACCGTGGTCTACGCGCTGGGCACGCTGGTGCAGGTGGCGCCGGGGACGACGCTGACCTCGCGGCTGGGCCACTGGCCCATCGCGGTGGCCGCCGCGCTGGCCGCGGCGTCCCTGCTGACCGGCGCCCGGCGCCGGGCCGGGACCGCCGCCGACGACCCGATGGTCTCCGACGGCGCCGACGGCACCGCCGCGCTGCGCTACCTGGGGCTGGCCGCGGCCGCCTGGAGCGCAGGGGCGGCCACCTCGGCCGTCACCGGCCTGCTCACCACCAGCCCGGCGGTCTCGCTCACCCTGGGCGACCTGTTCAGCCTGGTGGCGCTGGCGCTGTTCGCCCTCGGGTTCACCCGGCTGGCCCCGCTGCCGCAAGGGCTGCGCCCGGCCACCCGGCACCTGACCGACTCCTACGTGGCCGCGGCGGCCCTGTTCGCCGTGGTCTGGCTGCTGCTGTTCGCGCGGCTGTACAGCGAGCTGGGCGAGGGCGGGGAGTACCTGGGCTTCGCCCTGGTGTACCCGGTCGCCGACATCGCGGTGCTGTGCCTGATCGCGCCGCTGGCCTTCACCTCGCCGCACAGCACCCGCCGGGCCGTGGTGATCGCGATGGCGGCGTTCGTCATCGTGGCCGGGGCCGACCTGATCGGGGCGGTCACCCGGCTGACCGGCGACGCCCCGGCCGGTGGGATCGAGTACCCGGTGCGGCTGCTGGGCTTCGCCCTGCTGGGCGCGCTGCCGTGGCTGATCCGGGACCGGGCGGGGGCGCGGCCGCGCCGGATCACCGGCCGCGGTCTGTACCGGTTCGCCCCGGAGATCGCGGCGATCGCCGCGCTCGGGCTGGCCACGGTGGTGCTGACGGTGGCGGCGCTGAGCCTGACCGGGGTGGCGGCGGTGCTGCCGCTGGCCGCCGGGTCGGCGGTGCTGGTGCTGCTGGTGCGCATGTCGGGGATGCTGGAGGAGAACGGCACCCTGAACCGGATGGTGCTCACCCGCGAGGCGCACTTCCACGAGCTGGCGCGCAACAGCGGCGACGTCATCCTCATCCTGGACGACGACGGCGGGGTGTTCTACGTCAGCCCCGGCGCGCCCGAGGCGTTCGGCTACACGCTGGACGACCTGGTGGCCGAGCCGGTGACGGCCATCGTGCACCCGGAGGACCTGCCGCGCACGGCCGGGGCGGCGCGCCTGTTCGAGCGGGGCGGCGGCGCCGACAGCGTGCACCTGCGGCTGCGGGTGCGGGCCGGGGACGGCACCTGGCGGCACACCGAGTCCACCGTGTCGCTGTACGAGCAGCCCGGCGAGCCGGACCGGCTGCTGGTGACCACCCGCGACATCAGCGCCCTGGTGGCGCTGGAGGACCAGGTCAACCACCTGACCTTCCACGACGGCATCACCGGCCTGCCCAACCGGGCCTACCTGGAGGAGCGGGCCCGGGACATGATCGCCCGCCGGGAGCGGGCGGCCGCCTCGGGCGAGGAGGCCGGCTCCGGCGAGATCGCCGCGATCTTCCTCGACCTGGACGGGTTCACCGCGGTGAACGACTCGGCCGGGCACACCTTCGGCGACTACCTGCTGGCGCAGGCGGCGCGGCGGCTGCGCGCCGCGTCGGCCTCCGGCATGACCCTGGCCCGGTGGGGCGGGGACGAGTTCGCGGTGCTGGTCGAGGGCGGCGCGCACGCCCAGCGCGTGGTCGACCTGGCCGAGCGGCTGGGGCGGGCGATCGCCGCCGAGCCGTTCCAGGTGGCCGACCGGGAGGTGGTGCTCACCGCCAGCTCCGGGGTGGCCTTCGCCGAGTCCGGGATGGACGCCGGAGAGCTGATGCGCAACGCCGACATGGCGCTGGCGCGGGCCAAGGAGCAGGGCGGCGGCCGCCTGGAGGTGTACGCCGCCGACATGCACGCCCAGGTGGTGGGGCGCCTGGAGCTGCAGGCGCGGCTGCGCCAGGCGCTCGCCGACAAGGAGTTCACCCTGGAGTACCAGCCGGTGGTGGACCTGGAGAGCTCGCAGGTGACCGCGGTGGAGGCGCTGGTGCGCTGGCGCCGCACGGACCCGGCCGACGGGGACGGGGACGGGCGGGCCGCCGAGCGGCTGCTGCTGCCCGAGGAGTTCATCGGCGCCGCCGAGGAGTCCGGGCTGATCGTCCCGCTGGGCGAGTGGGTGCTGCGGGAGGCCTGCGCCAAGGTGGCGCTGTGGCGGGCCGCCGAGTGGGACATCGGGCTGAGCGTGAACCTGTCGGTGCGCCAGATCCTCTCGCCGCGGTTCGTGGAGACGGTGGCCGACGCGCTGGAGGAGAGCGGCCTGCCGGCGCGCGTGCTGACGCTGGAGGTCGACGAGGAGGTCCTGCTGGAGGACCCCGGGGAGGCCGTGGAGCGGCTCTCGGCGCTGCGGCGGCTGGGGGTGCGGCTGGCCATCGACGACTTCGGGATGGGGTACGCGTCCCTGGCGCACCTGCGCGAGCTGCGGGTGGACGAGATCAAGATCGACCCGTCGTTCGTGCGGGACCTGGGCGCCGACGGGACCGTCACGCTGCTCACCCACACCATCGTGCGGCTCGGCCAGGACCTGGGGGTCCAGGTGGTGGCCGAGGGGATCGAGCGGCCCGAGCAGCTGGAGAAGCTGCGCTCCATGGGGTGCGGCCACGGCCAGGGGTTCCTGGTGGCCCGGCCGATGGCGGCCGCGGGCGTGGAGGCGCTCGTGGGCGGCGGCGCGGGCATTCCGCTCTAGAAGGTGTCCGAAATGTGGACCCAGGGTGCGGCGCGCTCGGCGCCGCGCTGCGTATCCGCAGGTCATAAGGGGTTTGTTCGGTTCTCGCCGGGCGCGGTATGCGACACGTCACATCTCATATCGTGAGACAAAACCCGGAATCGGTTGACGCCCGCCCCCGCGTTCGCCAAGGTTGACACCGTGCAGAGCAACACCACCCTCATTCTCGTACTTGGTCGGCGCGCAGCCAGCTGACCGAGTAGACGCTGCTGCGCGCCACCCTCCGACCGCACCCGCGGTGGAGGGTTTTTTGTTGCCACGGCTGGACCGACCCCCTGGATCGCGACCGAAGGATCTTTCGATGACCGAGCGCATGACCGGAGCACGTTCGCTGATCAGGTCACTGGAGCACGCCGGCGTGGACACGGTGTTCGGGATCCCCGGAGGGGCGATCCTCCCCGCCTACGACCCGCTCTACGACTCCCGGCGGGTGCGGCACATCCTGATGCGCCACGAGCAGGGCGCCGGGCACGCCGCCGAGGGCTACGCCTACGCCACCGGCCGCCCCGGGGTCTGCATGGCCACCAGCGGCCCGGGCGCCACCAACCTGGTCACCCCCATCGCCGACGCCCACATGGACTCGGTCCCGATGGTCGCCATCACCGGCCAGGTCGCCACCCCCATGATCGGCACCGACGCCTTCCAAGAGGCCGACATCAGCGGCATCACCATGCCGATCACCAAGCACAACTTCCTGGTCAAGGACGCGGCCGAGATCCCGCGGACCATCGCCGAGGCCTTCCACATCGCCTCCACCGGCCGCCCCGGCCCGGTCCTGGTCGACATCGCCAAGGACGCCCTGCAGGCCGAGGCGGAGTTCGCCTGGCCGCAGCGGCTCGACATGCCCGGCTACCGGCCGGTGACCAAGCCGCACGGCAAGCAGGTCCGCGAGGCCGCCCGGCTGATCGCCGAGGCCCGCCGCCCGGTGCTCTACGTCGGCGGCGGGGTGCTGCGCGCCGGGGCCCACCAGGAGCTGCGGGTGCTGGCCGAGCTGACCGGGGTCCCGGTCGTCACCACCCTGATGGCGCGCGGCGTCTTCCCCGACTCCCACCCCCAGCACCTGGGCATGCCGGGCATGCACGGCACCGTCCCGGCGGTCGGCGCCCTGCAGCGGGCCGACCTGGTGGTCGCGCTCGGCGCCCGCTTCGACGACCGGGTCACCGGGCGGCTGGACAGCTTCGCCAAGGACGCGGCCGTGGTCCACGCCGACATCGACCCGGCGGAGATCTCCAAGAACCGCCACGCCGACGTGCCGATCGTCGGCGACTGCCGGGAGGTCCTGGCCGACCTGGTGGTCGCGGTCCGCAAGGACCAGTCCGAGGACCGCCGCGGCGACTACGCGGCCTGGTGGGCCCAGCTGGAGCGGCTGCGCGAGGAGTACCCGCTGGGCTACCAGCCGGCCGAGGAGGGCGGGCTGGCCCCGCAGCACGTCATCCGCCGCCTGGGCGAGATCGCCGGGCCCGAGGCCACCTACGTCGCCGGGGTCGGCCAGCACCAGATGTGGGCGGCCCAGTTCATCGGGCACGAGCGCCCCGGGGCCTTCCTCAACTCCGGCGGGCTGGGCACCATGGGCTTCTCCGTCCCCGCGGCGCTGGGCGCCAAGGTCGGCGACCCGGACCGCGCCGTGTGGGCGGTCGACGGCGACGGGTGCTTCCAGATGACCAACCAGGAGCTGGCCACCTGCGCCGTGGAGGGCATCCCGATCAAGGTCGCGGTGGTCAACAACGGCAACCTGGGCATGGTCCGCCAGTGGCAGACCCTGTTCTACGAGGGCCGCTACTCCAACACCAACCTGCAGACCGCGCCGGTCGAGGAGGAGAAGGTCCGCATTCCCGACTTCGTGCGCCTGGCCGAGGCGTACGGTTGTGTCGGCCTGCGGTGCGAGCGGCCCGAGGACGTCGACGCCACCATCGAGAAGGCGATGGCCGTCGACGACGCCCCCGTCGTGGTCGACTTCTCGGTCCACCACGACGCGATGGTCTGGCCGATGGTCGGGCCGGGCGTGAGCAACGACGACATCCAGTACGCGCGCGACATGGCGCCGGACTGGGGCGACGAGGACTGAGCAAGCGACGAGACGAGCAGAAAGGGCAGCCGTCCCCATGAGCCAGCACACGCTCTCCGTCCTCGTCGAGGACACCCCGGGCATCCTCGCCCGTGCTTCGGCGCTGTTCTCGCGCCGCGGCTTCAACATCAACTCCCTCAGCGTCAGTACCACCGAGTACGAGGGACTGTCCCGCATGACGATCGTGGTCAACTGCGACCGCCACCCCTTGGAGCAGGTGACCAAGCAGCTCAACAAGCTCGTGAACGTCATCAAGATCGTCGAGATGGACGACGACGCATCGGTCCGGCGGGAGCTGCTGCTGGCCAAGGTCAAGGCCGACGCCGCCAGCCGCCCCCACGTGATCCAGACCGCGGAGCTGTTCCGCGCGAACATCGTCGACGTCCACGCCGACGTCGTCGTCATCGAGGCGACCGGCAAACCCGAGAAGCTCGACGCGCTGATCCGCAACCTGGAGCCCTACGGGATCAAGGAACTGGTCAAGTCGGGCATGGTGGCCCTGGGCCGGGGCCCCCGGTCGATCACGGACCGCTCGCTGCGCCCCGTGGAGCGGAGCGCCTGACCCCGGCGCGGCGCAGGAAGACGAAGAAGAACACGAGCAAGGAGCACGCCGACGTGGCAGCACAGATGTACTACGACGACAGCGCCGACCTGAGCGCGGTCCAGGGGCGCAGGGTCGCCGTGATCGGCTACGGCAGCCAGGGGCACGCGCACGCGCTGTCGCTGCGCGACTCCGGGGTGGACGTGCGCATCGGCCTGGCCGAGGGGTCCACGAGCCGCGCCAAGGCCGAGGAGGAGGGCCTGCGGGTGCTCACCCCCGCCGAGGCCACCCGCGAGGCCGACCTGATCATGGTGCTGGTCCCCGACCACATCCACCGCGACCTGTACGCCGAGGAGATCGCGCCCAACCTGAGCCCGGGCGACGCGCTCTTCTTCGGCCACGGCTTCAGCATCCGCTACGGCCTGATCCAGCCGCCGGCCGACGTGGACGTGGCCATGGTCGCCCCCAAGGGCCCCGGCCACCTGGTGCGCCGCCAGTTCGAGGAGGGGCGCGGCGTCCCGGTGCTGGTCGCCGTCCAGCAGGACGCCTCCGGCTCCGCCTGGGACCTGGCGCTGTCCTACGCCAAGGGCATCGGCGGCACCCGCGCGGGCGCGCTGAAGACCACCTTCGAGGAGGAGACCGAGACCGACCTGTTCGGTGAGCAGGTCGTGCTCTGCGGCGGCCTGGCCGAGCTGATCAAGGCCGGGTTCGCCACCCTCACCGAGGCCGGGTACCAGCCCGAGGTCGCTTACTTCGAGTGCCTGCACGAGGTCAAGCTGATCGTCGACCTCATGTACGAGGGCGGCATCTCCAAGATGAACTGGTCGGTCTCGGACAACGCCGAGTACGGCGGCTACACCCGCGGCCCGCGGGTGATCACCGAGCAGACCCGCGAGGAGATGCGGCGCATCCTGGCCGAGGTGCAGGACGGCACCTACGCCCGTGAGCTGGTGGCCGAGTTCGACGCCGGGCGGCCCACCTTCCTCAAGCGGCGCGAGGCCGAGCAGGCCGAGCCGATCGAGAAGGTCGGGGCGGAGCTGCGTCCGCTGATGAGCTGGCTGAAGGGCTGAGTCCGGCGGGCCGGGCCGGGGGCGGGCGGCACGCGCCGCCCGCCCCGTCGCATCTGGGGAAGGATCACAACCCGCGCCCTCCCCGCCCGCGATCCCGACCTGCGGACTAGACTTTTGTCGGCCGACGCACCCGACGCAGACCGACTGGCAACCATAAGGATCACGCTGTGCCCAAGCCCTCCGTACTCGTCGCGGAAGAACTCTCGCCCGCCGGACTCGCTCTTTTGGAGGGGGACTTCGACGTCCGCCACACCACCGGCGCGGACCGGTCCCAGCTGCTCCCGGCCCTGGCCGACGTGGACGCGCTGATCGTGCGCAGTGCCACCCAGGTGGACGCCGAGGCGCTGGCGGCCGCACCGAAGCTCAAGGTCGTCGCCCGCGCGGGGGTCGGCCTGGACAACGTCGACGTGGACGCCGCCACCAAGGCCGGCGTGCTGGTCGTCAACGCCCCCACCTCCAACATCGTCAGCGCCGCCGAGCAGGCGGTGAACCTGCTGCTGGCCAGCGCCCGCAACACCGCCCCCGCGCACAACGCCCTGGTCAACGGGGAGTGGAAGCGGTCCAAGTACACCGGCGTGGAGGTCTACGACAAGACGGTGGGCGTGGTCGGCCTGGGCCGCATCGGCGCCCTGGTCGCCCAGCGCCTGTCGGCGTTCGGCACCAAGCTCATCGCCTACGACCCGTTCGTGCAGCCCGCCCGGGCCGCGCAGATGGGCGTGGAGATGGTCAGCCTGGACGAGCTGCTGCGGCGCTCGGACTTCATCACCATCCACCTGCCCAAGAACAAGGACACCCTGGGCCTGATCGGCGACGAGGCGCTGCACAAGGTCAAGCCCGAGGTGCGGGTCATCAACGCCGCCCGCGGCGGCATCCTCGACGAGGACGCGCTCTACCGGGCGATCAAGGAGGGCCGGGTGGCCGGCGCGGGCATCGACGTGTGGGCCAGCGAGCCGTGCACCGACAGCCCGCTGTTCGAGTTCGAGAACGTGGTGGTCGCCCCGCACCTGGGCGCCAGCACCCACGAGGCCCAGGAGAAGGCCGGGACCCAGGTGGTCCGCTCGGTCAAGCTGGCGCTGGCCGGGGAGTTCGTGCCGGACGCGGTCAACGTGCAGGGCGGCTCGGTGGCCGAGGAGGTCAAGCCGGGGCTGCCGCTGGCCGAGAAGCTGGGCCGGATCTTCACCTCGCTGGCCGGGGGGCTGCCCGACCGCATCGACGTCGAGGTGCGGGGCGAGATCGCCGCGCACGACGTGAAGGTCGTGGAGCTGGCCGCGCTCAAGGGCGTGTTCGGCCCGGTCGTCGAGGAGGCGGTGACCTTCGTCAACGCCCCGCTGCTGGCCAAGGAGCGGGGGGTGGAGGTGACGCTGTCCACCGGCGACGGCGACTCCGACTGGCGGAACCTGATCACCGTGCGCGGGGTGCTGGCCGACGGCCGCCGGGTGTCGGTGTCGGGCACCCTGACCGGGCCGCGGCACACCGAGAAGCTCGTCGAGGTCAACGGGTACAGCATGGAGATCGCGCTCAGCGACCACATGGCGTTCCTGTCCTACGACGACCGCCCGGGCATCGTGGGCACCGTGGGCGCGCTGCTCGGCGAGTCCTCGGTGAACATCGCGGGCATGCAGGTCAGCCGGGACGAGCAGGGCGGCAAGGCGCTGATCATCCTCACCGTGGACACGGCCATCCCGGGCGCCACGCTGGAGGCGATCTCCACCGAGATCCGCGCCGAGACCACCCGCCAGGTGGACCTGGAGGACTAGCGCCTCCCCGCCGCACGCAGACTGCACTGACGCGGCGGCCGCCCGGTGGACCGGGCGGCCGCCGCCGTCGTCTCCGCGGGTTTCCTCCGATGGATCCCGCGGGGCTTCTGGTGAGAAGTTCGGACATCCGATATTCTGTCGTCCGAGTAAATCCGTCGGCGCGACTCCGCGCCGCGGCCGCGCGCACCGCCGCCCCCGCCCGCAACTCGGGTCCGGGCCCGGCGCCGCCCCGCAGGACCACTTCCGCGGGCGCCACCCATGCGCGATCTCTGAGTGCGACCGCACGCGTCCTTTTCCCTGCTCCACTCTTCTCTTTTCTCCACTCCACGACGCTTGTGAGGACCGCCGTGTACGACACCGCAGACACTCCCGCCGAGGACCGCGACGAGGCCGCCCGCGCGCTGCAGGACGCCTTCGAGCGCAGGGACAACGGGGCGCCCCAGGGGCGCTGAGGCGCTACAGTTGTCTCAGAGAACGTAACGCCGGTCTCGGCATGTGAGACATGCTGGGACCGGCCCGACCCGATAGGCAGGGCACATGGCAGCGCGCAGCGTGAATCTGGCCGTCATCCCCGGCGACGGGATCGGTCCCGAGGTCGTCGCCGAGGGCCTGAAGGTGCTCGCGGCCGCCGCCGGGGACGACCTCGCCGTCGGGACCACCGAGTACGACCTGGGGGCGCGCCGGTACCACGCCTCGGGCGAGGTGCTCCCCGACGCGGTGGAGGCCGAGCTGCGCGGCCACGACGCGATCCTGCTGGGCGCCGTGGGCGACCCCTCGGTGCCCAGCGGGGTGCTGGAGCGCGGGCTGCTGCTGCGGCTGCGCTTCGCCTTCGCGCACTACGCCAACCTGCGCCCGGTCAAGCTGTACCCGGGCGTGGCCACCCCGCTGGCCGACCGGACCCCCGAGGACATCGACATGCTCGTGGTCCGCGAGGGCACCGAGGGGCCCTACGCCGGGATGGGCGGGGTGATGCGCAAGGGCACCCCCGACGAGATCGCCACCCAGGACAGCGTCAACACCCGCATGGGCGTGGAGCGGGTCGTGCGCTACGCCTTCGCCAAGGCCGCCGAGCGGCCCCGCCGCCACCTGACCCTGGTGCACAAGGACAACGTGCTGTCGTATGCCGGGGACCTGTGGCAGCGCACCGTACGCGCGGTCGGCGCCGAGTACCCGCAGGTCACCGTGGACTACTGCCACGTGGACGCGGCGGCGATGTTCTTCGTGAACCGGCCCGAGCGCTTCGACGTGATCGTCACCGACAACCTGTTCGGCGACATCATCACCGACATCGGCGCCGCCGTCACCGGCGGCATCGGCCTGGCCGCCAGCGGGAACGTCAACCCCGAGGGGGACTTCCCCAGCATGTTCGAGCCGGTCCACGGGTCGGCCCCGGACATCGCCGGACAGGGCGTCGCCGACCCCACCGCCACGGTGCTCTCGGTCGCCCTGATGCTGGAGCACCTCGGGCTGCCCGCCGCCGCGCGCCGGGTGGAGGCCGCGGTCGCCGAGGACCTGCAGGTGCGGGCCAAGGAGGGCGGCGAGCGCACCACCGCCCAGATCGGTGACGACCTGGCCGGCCGAGTAGCCGGGCAGGGCTAGCCGCATTCGCTCGAGCGCGGCCCGCCCTGCACCGCCGGGCGGGCCGCGCCGGGGATCCTCTCCCCTCCGGGGCGCGCCCGGAGTGCGCCGGTGCCCGGCCGGAACGGGCACTGGCAGCGGACGCGCCGATTCCGTCAGACTGGACTCCGGACCGGCGGCGCTGCCGGACCGACGTAGGTGAGAGGACCTGAGAAACCCATGAGCAACGGCACCACCACAAGCGGGTTGACGTTCGACGTCCAGCCCTCGGCCTCGCGGCGGACCCCGGAGGAGCGAGAGGCGCTGCTGGGCGACCCCGGGTTCGGGAACGTGTTCACCGACCACATGGTGACCATCCGCTACACCGAGGGGAAGGGGTGGCACGACGCGCGGCTGGAGCCCTACGGGCCGCTGTCGCTCGACCCGGCCACCAAGGCACTGCACTACGCGCAGGAGATCTTCGAGGGGCTCAAGGCCTACCGGCACCCGGACGGCACGGCCGCGGCGTTCCGGCCCGAGGCCAACGCCGAGCGCATGAACCGCAGCGCACGGCGCATGGCCATGCCCGAGCTGCCCGAGGACCTGTTCGTGCGCTCCATCGAGCTGCTGCTGGAGCACGACGGGGACTGGATCCCCACCCAGAAGGACGCCAGCCTCTACCTGCGTCCCTACATGATCGCCACCGAGGTCGGCCTGGGCGTCAACGGCCCGTCGTCGACCTACCTGTTCGGGCTGATCGCCTCGCCGTCGGGGCCGTACTTCTCCGGGGGCGTCCGCCCGGTGACCGTGTGGCTGAGCGAGGACTACACCCGCGCCGCGCCCGGCGGGACCGGCGAGGCCAAGTTCGCGGGCAACTACGCCGCCAGCTTCCTGGCCCAGCGCCAGGCGGTCGAGCAGGGCTGCGACCAGTGCGTGTGGCTGGACGCGGTCGAGCACCGCTGGGTCGAGGAGATGGGCGGGATGAACCTGTTCTTCGTCTTCGGGTCCGGCGAGGACGCGCGCATCCTCACCCCGGGGCTGACCGGGACGCTGCTCCCCGGCATCACCCGAGACTCGCTGCTCAAGCTCGCGCCGGAGCTGGGCCTTCCCGCCGAGGAAGGGCGCATCTCCACCGACGAGTGGCGCCAGGGCGCGCTGAGCGGGGAGATCACCGAGGTGTTCGCGTGCGGCACCGCGGCGGTGATCACCCCGGTCGGGCACGTCAAGAGCGCCCACGGCGAGTTCACCGTCGGCGACGGCGAGCCGGGGCCGGTGACCATGCGGCTGCGCGAGGAGCTGGTGGCGCTGCAGTACGGCAAACGCCCCGACACCCACGGGTGGATCCGCACCTTCCCCAAGGCCTGAGGGGCCTCCACCGCCCGGCCCTGCTCCCGCCGGGACCTGCCGCACGACCAGCCACAGGACCGGCCACGACGTCCGGATCCGGGACATTGCGTCTCACATCCCGAGACATTCGGCGCGTGAACTCGGGCTTTTCCGCACCCCTGTGGCAGACTGGCAGCGTGCCGTCTCAGGTGATCATTATCGCCAGGCGCGCCGGCTGAAAACGGACCCCGCCGGCGCGCCGACCTCTCGTGTCCACGAGGGGTCTTTTTTATTGGCGGCGCACGGTCGGGCTCCGGCACCACGGGCAGCATCCGACTCGGGAGTACCACCGATGCCAGACGACAGCTTCCACGTCTTCGACACGACCCTGCGCGACGGCGCCCAGCGCGAGGGGGTCGCCCTGACCGTCGCCGACAAGCTCGCCATCGCGCGGCTGCTGGACGCCTTCGGCGTGGGCTTCGTCGAGGGCGGCTGGCCGGGGGCCAACCCCAAGGACACCGAGTTCTTCCGGCGGGCTTCACAAGAGCTCGACCTGGAGCACGCGCGGCTCACCGCGTTCGGCGCGACCCGCCGGCCGGGGGCCCACACGGCGGACGACCCACAGGTCGCCGCACTGCGCGACTCGGGTGCCCCCGTGGTGACGCTGGTGGCCAAGAGCGACGTCCGGCATGTGGAACGCGCGCTGCGCACCACGCCGGAGGAGAACCTGGCGATGATCGCCGACACGGTCGCGCACCTGCGGGCCGAGGGGCGGAGGGTCTTCGTCGACCTGGAGCACTTCTTCGACGGGTACCTGTACGACCCGTCCTACGCCCTGGAGGCGGTGCGGGCCGCCGCCGGGGCCGGGGCCGACGTGGCGGTGCTGTGCGACACCAACGGCGGCATGCTGCCCGCCGGGGTCGGCCGCGTCGTCGCCGAGGCCCTTGAGGCGACCGGCGCGCGGCTGGGCATGCACGCCCAGGACGACACCGGGTGCGCGGTCGCCAACACCCTGGCCGCGGTCGACGCCGGGGCCACCCATGTGCAGTGCACCGCCAACGGGTACGGGGAGCGGGTGGGCAACGCCGACCTGTTCTCGGTGGTGGCGGCGCTGGAGCTCAAGCACGGGCGCAAGGTGCTGCCGGAGGGGTGCCTGGCCGAGGCCTCCCGCGTCTCCACGGCCGTCGCCGAGCTGGTGAACATCGCACCGGCGACGCACCAGCCGTACGTGGGGGTGTCGGCGTTCGCGCACAAGGCGGGGCTGCACGCCTCGGCCATCAAGGTCGACCCGGACCTGTACCAGCACACCGACCCGGCCCTGGTCGGCAACGACATGCGGATGCTGGTCTCGGACATGGCCGGGCGGGCGTCGATCGAGCTGAAGGCCGAGGAGCTGGGCGTGGACCTGGGCGGCGACCGGGCCCCGGCGGCGCGGGCGGTCGAGCGCATCAAGGAGCTGGAGACCCGCGGGTACAGCTTCGAGGCCGCGGACGCCTCTCTCGAGCTGCTCCTGCGCGAAGAACTGGGCGAGGCGCCCGAGCTCTTCACCGCCGAATCGTGGCGGGTCATCACCGAGCGCCGCGCGGACGGGGTGGCCGTGAGCGAGGCGACCGTGAAGCTGCACGTCAAGGGTGAGCGGATGATCGCCACCGCGGAGGGCAACGGCCCGGTGAACGCGTTGGACCGGGCCCTGCGCCAGGCCGTGGAGGGGGTGTACCCCGAGCTGGGGGCGCTGCGTCTGGTGGACTACAAGGTCCGCATCCTGGAGGGCGGCGGCACCGGGGCGGTGACGCGGATCCTGGTCACCTTCGGCGACGGCCACAGCGAGTGGACGACGGTGGGCGTGGGAGAGAACGTGATCGACGCGTCGTGGACCGCACTGGAGCAGGCCGTGAGGTACGGGTTGATGCACCAGGGCCACAACGAGTAGGGGGCGCCCGGTCCCGGCCCGGCCCCGAGCCGGGACCGCTGCACCATGTGGCACCTGGGCCCAGGAGGCGTCCCCACCCCACCGCCCAGTTCTCTGGCTTGGTGCTGCCCCTTCGATCTCCACCGCAGCCACAGCATGCGACGAAGCAGCGTGGGCTCAGGAGGCATCCCCACCGCTCGTTGCAGTGGGTCGCCGCTGCTTGGCGGGCCCGCCCCACCCCGGCGGTGCGGCGCCGCGCTCCTCGGCGGGGCCGCTGCGGGGTATCGAGGCCGGTGCTTCCGCCTCCTGATCACCTTCTGGTGGTGATCCACGTTCGTTGGTCCAGGCCCCACCCTCACCGCCCGTTGCGTTGGGTCACCGCTGCTTGGCGGGCCCACCCCACCCCGGCGGTGCGGCGCCGCGCTCGCCGATGGGGCCGCTGTGGGCCGTCGGGGGTGGTGGTTCCACCTCCTGATCGCCTTATGGATGGTTCTTTCGCCGCGTTCGTTGGTCCAGGCCCCATCCCCACCGCTCGTTGCGTTGGGTTACCGCTGCTTGGCGGGCCCTCCCCACCCCGGCGGTGCGGTGCCGCGCTCCCCATTCGGCTGTCGAAAGTCCAGGCGGAGAGCAACGACGGATCAGCAGGCACCCCGCTCCGGCCTGCCTGCCGGGTGTCGGGCCGCCACGGTGCCGGGGAGGAGAGCGGCGACGGCAGGAGCAGGGCGGTTCCCCGGCGCTGCTCGCCGGGTGGCGGGCCTCTCCCGCTCCGGGAATGCGGCGCGGTCAGGGGCGGGTGGCCGCCCGCGTGTGGGTGTGTGAAGGCCGGTCCGCTCATCCTGTGTGGCGGAATCGCCACACGATCATGCGGAAAACGGCGATTTCACGACACAGGATGACCCTGCGCAGCCTCCGGGCCCGCGTTCTGGTCGGCCGAGGGGAGTGAGGGTGGTGGTTTCACCTCTTGATCGCCTCATGGACGGTTCTTCCACCACGTTCGTCGGTCCAGGAGGCATCCCCACCGCTCGTTGCTTTGGGTTGCCGCTGTTTGGCGGGCCCACCCCACCCCCAGTGGCGCGGCGTCGCGCTCCCCACCGGGGCGGCCGGGGGGGCTGGAGGCAGCGAAAAGCGACGGCACTGGGGCCGAGCTCAGGAGCTCCGCCGTCCTCGGTGCCATGACCGCCCCCTACCCAGTTCACTCATTGCGTTGTGGGGGAACGGTCATGCGCGAGGTGCAGAAGCGGTGACCGCTTCTCACCGGCCATTGGGCTCCGGGCTGGAGCGCTGGATCGGGCTGTGAGCAGGCAGCGCTCGGAGGCGGTCGGTCAGAGCGCGTGCCGCCGGTCCGGGAGCGGGGTCGGCGGCCAGGTCCGCATCGAGCGTGAGGAGGCGGCGCCGGGTGGTCTCGCGCAACGACTCGGCGGGCACCGTGTCGAGGATCTGGTCGGCGAGCGCCACCGCCCCGTCGGCGTCGCGGTCGGCGGCAGCCGCCCGCGCCAGGATCGCGGTTGCGGCGGCCCACCCGCCCGAACCGGTCCGCTTCAGCCTTCGGGCTGTCTCGGCGTGACTGCGTGCCTGCGCCGAGTCTCCGAGCGTCAGGTGGGCTTCGGCCAGGTGCTGGTGCAGCTCCGGCCGGTCGAACCCCCACCGGTTCCGAGGATCCTCGTCAGCGGCGTCCATGCTGCGCTGTGCCCGACGAGCCGCGTCCCGGGCCTCCCGCGCTCGTCCCATGCGAGCCAGTGGCCGCAGTTCGCACCAGGCCGCCATCTGCGCCTGCTGCAGCGGCCCGTCGGCAAGCTCGCTCGCCTGAACCGCCAGCTCTAAGGCATCGACGTCTCGCCCGCGGAAAGCGGTCATCATCGATTGCGCCCCCACGCTCCAACTCGCCAGACGGGCGTCACCGACCTCGGTCCCTAGACGGGCACCGGTGCCCAGGTGGATGAGCGCCCCCTCGTAGTCAGAGGCGGAGAAGACGAAGTCTCCCAGCAGCGCCGAGAGCCATCCCGCCAGAGTCCGCAGCTCCCTGCGGTCACGGTCGGGTTGGCGGTGAGCGAGCATGCCCACGACCAGGCCTCGGCACCGGTGGACCTCGGTGGCCATGAGGGTCGGCGCGTGGTCGCCATAATGGACCGCGAAGTAGTTCAGCGCCCTTCCGACCTGCTCACGCGCCTGGGGGCCGCCCGCGGGCCCCTCGACCTCCAAGTGCAGCGCGATGCTGTCGGTCACCGCGGTCAGCGGCGCGTGGTCGGCCATGGTGACTCCCTGGGCGCGCGGATGGCCACGACCGTACCAAGCAGTCCGGGGTGCGGTCAGGCCAAGGCGCGCGGGAGGGACGGCGAAGACCTCTATAAGCGCCTCGGCGTAGTCCGCGGAGGGGTGGACGCCGTTGTGCTCCCATCGGCAGATCCTCGCCTCGGAGAGCCCGGGGTCGGCCTGCCCTCGTGCCCGGATCGCCTCCACGACGGCGTCGGCGAGCTGGCGGCGGGTCCACCCGTAGGCGTGCCGGTGCGCCTCCAGCGGCCGCATCTGCGGCAGGCGTCGGACGATCTCAGCGGCGACGGCGTGCACGGTGCGCCCGGAGCGCTGGCCCTCGATGCGGATCTGTGCGGCGGCGCGGGCCAGCTCCGCGCGGCGCCGACGGCTGATCGTCGGCATGGGCTCCTCCGGCAGGGGGTGGTGCGAGGCTAGCCCGCGGCCACCGGCGAAGACATTGCCCCGCGGGGCAATGATGCCCTCACCCGGCGTCATTGAGCCCCGCGCATGTGGAGCCGTCTCCTGGGAGGTGTCCAGAAGGTTCGCCCTTGCTGAAGGAGGAGCCCCTGATGACCACCACCGGGACGGAGGCGGCCCGCACCGCCACCCGCGACCCCCGCGACTACGTCCCCGCCGACGTGTGGGACCGCGAGATCGCCCTGCTCATCCGCGACCACCCCTGGGACACCGTCATGGCGAACAGGTGCTTCGGCCAGGCCGTGGCCTACTTGATCACCGCCATGGAGAAGCACGGCCGACACCTCGGGCTCGGCTGCGGCCCCCTGATCGACACCGCCGTGCACGGCTTCATCCTCGACACCGTCAACTACCGCGAGTTCTGCCACCGCCACTTCGGCGGCCTCCTGGAGCACACCCCCGAGATCGAATTCAAGTACGACGGGTCCGTCATGAAGACCGCCCATGTCATCGAGAACAACGGGTTCGTCGTCGACTGGCCCTTGTGGGAGCGCGACGGCGCCAAGTGCACTCCCTGCCACCCCGGCTCCAACTGCCACTGATCCCCTGACTGCGGGGCCCGAGCACACCGCTCGGGCCCCGTTGCCGTGTTCACCGGCGATCATGGGGCGCCCGGCGCTACCGTGTCGGCCACCGCGCAGCCGCCACACGGACACCGGAGACCATGAGTACACGCATTGACCCCGCGCAGACCGTCAGCCCCGCCGGTTACTGGGACCGCTACGGCAATGGCCAGGCTGACATCGAGTCGCCCGAAGAAGCGCTGAAGAACGCCTTCGGCTGGTGCCAGTACGAGGGCCACGGCCCTGGCGATGAACTGCTCGGTGAACCCCTTACCGCGCTGGAGCTGGGGTTCGGGCGGGGAAACGCCGTTGCCGTCCTGGCGGCCAAAGGGATCGCCGCCTCGGGAGTGGACGTATCCCCGGTGCAGCGGGAACGAGCCACCGCACGGTGGGCCCACCTGCCGAACGCGGAGTTCACCTGCTCTGACGCCGTTGACTTCCTCGCGGGAGCGGACGGGCGGCGCTGGGAGGCCATCTACTCCATCTGGGGCGCGGTGTGGTTCACCGACCCGGGGCGGCTGCTGCCCCTCATCTTCGACCGCCTAGAGCCGGGCGGACGGCTCGTCTTCTCCCACGCACCGCCGGTTCCCGGGGCCTATGGCGCGCAGGGCATGTACGGGGCAGGGTTCACAGGACGGCCGGTGTGGTTGTACAGGTGGGCCTACGAACCCGAGCAGTGGGCCGACATCATGACCGGACATGGCTTCACCGATGTGGACGTTCGCGTCCACCCCGCCCCCGACTCCGAGTTGTTGGGCACCCTGATCGCCGTCGCCCGGCGTCCTCCACGTGGCACGGGGAAGTAGGGCGGCTTCCTGCCGTGGTGGTGTGGACCGCTGGCTGCTGCGCCTGCTCGATGAGGCACGCACGGATACGGCCTGACCGCAGGACGGGGAGATTCCCGTGGTGGCCGTCCACCTGGGGCCGGGGTCGCTCTTGCGTGCAGTGACGGCATGGCGCCACGTGTAGCGCGCCGGGCCTGTCATGACCAGTAGGCCGCCCGGCGCGAGCGGCACCGCCGTCTTCGTTCCCCCTTCGGGATCGGTGAAGTCCATGGGGACCCGACCCCACACTCATGGAATACGACTTCATGTCGCACAACACCGGTCGTCGTAGGGCTGGGCCGCCTCGGGCCGGAACACGACGGGCTTGGACCCGGTCTTGAGCGTGGTGGAGGAGTCGCGGACCCTCTTGATCACGTGTTGCGCGGCCTGCGCTCCGCGTCCCCGCGCCTTGAGCTCGGCGAAGGCGTACTCCCGCAGCGTGGCGGTGCGGGCGTGGCCGTGCCGAGCGGGCGACGCCGGTGGTAGTAGCCGACCAGCGCCACCGTGAGGGAAAGCCCCCAGAGCGGGAAGAGCACCCAGGCGAGGCCGTCGACGCCCCAGTAGTCCCACCCACTGACCTCCAGGCCCCATGCCTGGGCCGCGCTCACCTGGCCGGGAATGTGGACCCCCAGGCGCCCGAGCAGCATCCCCCGGCCGAAGGACCAGACCGCCAGCGCCGCCGAACCGCCCAGGCCGAGCGGCAACCAGAGGGGCACGGGGCGGCCGCCCAGCGCGGGCAGCCACCGCGGGAAGACCCGGCCCCAAGGGCGGAGCAGACCGGAGGTGAGGAGCGCCCCGGTGAGAGCCATGCCGGCGAGGATGGGCTCGATCCACACGTTCTCCGGCTGGGTGAGCAGGAGCCAGTCGACGAACGGCTCCGGGGCACCGACGCCCCAGCCGCGGGACCAGCACAGCCGGATGACCGCGTAGGGTACCGGCGCCAGCATGGCGATGTACGTCGCGACCCGCCCGACCCGCTCCCAGGCGGTGGACACGGCGGCGGCGCGCGCCACTCCCGCTGCGGACCGATCGGCCGTACGGCGGGCCATCCCCACCGTGGTCACCAGGAAGCCGGCGGCTGCGAAGGGAGTGGTCATCTGGAAGAGGGTCGGCCAGTCGGCATCGAACCACGGCGCGATGCTCAGGCCCAACGGCGGCAGCAGGAACACGGCGCGGCCGTCGAGTACCGGCGCCACGAGGGTGCAGGAGAAGGTGACCCCCGCAATGATCAGGCATCTTCTCCCGATCGCGGACAGCGGCCGTCGGCTCTCCAACCGCCATGCCAGCAAGAGTCCGATGAGGCCGGTCGCGGCGATCACGGGGCCACCGGCCGACGCCTCCAGGGCCGCGAGGAGGGATGCCGAGTCGGGAGCGCCCGGGTCCGTGCGTCCGAAGGGGAAGCCGGCACCGCCGGCGGTCCAGTAGACGCCCATGACGGTCACGTAGGCCGACCATGCGACCGCGATGGGGCCGGCCAGGGGCGCGGTCCTCGGAGGCACGGTGGACGTTGTCGCAGTCATGTTCACGACCCTGTCGGCGTCCTCCCATTTCCCGGTCTCCGTCGAACGCCGGAGATCCGATCGCCTTCGGCACGGCACTCTGCCGAAAGACGGATGGGATCCGTCCGCTCACCGGCCGAGAGTGAAGACATGAGCACTCGACATCTGGCCGCGGTCGCCGTCGCCTGCCTCGCTGCCGCGGCCTCGATCCTGATCCTCCCGGGACGGCCTGAAGCGGTGTGGCGCGAACCCTTCAGCCCCGGTCTCATCGACCCCACAGGGCCCGAAGCGGTCGGAGTCCGGTACACCCGCCTCGACACCGGAGCGGACGACCCGTGGCGGCCGGGCGACTCGCGCGTCGTCATGGCCGACATCCGCTATCCGGCCGCCGACGGGGAGCATCCGCTCCGCCACTACGGGCGGTCCCAGCACATGGCCGAGCTCGCGATGCTCGCGTGGTCGCCGGACCACGAGGAGCGGCTCGGACTGCGGTCGGGCGAGGTCAACTGGCTGTTCACCACGCACGCCCACCGGTACGCGCCGCCGCGGCACGGATCCTTCCCGGTGGTCGTGATGGGCGCGCCGCCGGACGGCATGCGCAGCTCCCTCACCGCGCTCGCCGAGGACCTGGCCAGCCACGGCTTCGTCGTCGTGACGGTGGACCATCCCTACGACGCGCCGTACGTCGAGCTCTGGCCGACCCGCGAGCTCGTCGAATCGACGGATGCGCCTCGCCGGCTCGAGGAGGAGCAGAGGCACTCCGCGAGGCAGGCGGATCTCGCCGCAGTGGCCGGCCAGGTGAGGGAACTCGATGACGAGGTCGCACCCGTGATGGCCCTGGAGTGCACGATCGTGGTGTCGGACGACCTGGCCCGGCGGGCGGCATCGCTCACCGACGATCCGATGGTCGAGGCACAGATCGCCGCGCGGTATCCCCGGGTGAACGACGCCCTCGGCGATTCTCTCCCAAGTGAAGCCGCCGCCGAGGATCGGTTCCGAACCGGCAGCGCAGGCTTCCGTGCCGCACTGACCCGACAGGTCACACGGGGTGGGGACTGCCCGTCGCCGCGCTCGACGGAGGTCGAACGGTGATTCCCCGCATGCTCGCGCCACCGAGGCCGGTCATGGCCGCTGCGTGGTGCTCGACTTACGCGGTCCTTCACATCTGGTGGGCCGTCGTGGGCGACCCCGGCTTCTTCGCCGACGGATCCCCTGACGGTTGCGCGAGGCTGTGCGGCGAGTCTCCGCTGCCGGGGGGATGGTTGCCGGTCGTGCCGTCTGGCGCCGCGGCCGCCGGGGCCGCCGGCCTGGCCGTGTCCCGGGGGCGTCGACCAAGGCAGGCCCCGCGTTGGCCGTGGGTCGGCCTGGCAGGGCTCGGCGGTGCCGGGATGATCGGCTACTGCATGCTGTTCTGGATCGGACTCGCCATGGCGCTGCTGATCCCGTTCGGTGTGCCGATGAGCGGCGCGGAGGTGGGCCTGCTCCTCGTGCGGGGTTGGGGGGTGATCGGCGGCGCGCTCGCCGTTTCGACCGCGCTCGGCGAGTTCCGCGGGCGACGACCGCGGCGACCCCGCCCCGGACGTTCCGCGACCACCCCGTGGTGGGGTTTCGCCGGCGGCTACCTGGTCCTCGCGGGCACCAGCGCGCGCGCCCTGCCGTATCTGCCGTCGTTGATCGATACCTGGTCCGGGGAGAGTGTCGGCTTCCGGGTGTTCGTCGTGCTCTTGTTGACGTCGGGCACCGTGCTGCCGATGGCGCTGGTGCACCGCTGGGGCCGGATCTGGCCCCGTTGGACCGGGCCTCTGGCCGGACGCGACGTCCCCCGGTGGCTGGTGCTCGGCCCCGGGCTCTTCATGGGGGCCGGACTCGTCGCCTACTTCGGCATCGGCGGGTTCGGGGCGATCGTCACCGGCTTGCAGCCGATCGATCGCCCCGTCGTGCTCATGGTCGGCGGGTACACGGCATGGGGGCTCGGACTCCTGGTCGCATCGACCTCCTACGCCCGCCTGACCGGCGGTTCCGGCCGCGGATCCGCGTATACGCTGAGGTGATGCCCGTCCGTTCCGTGCTGTTCCTCGGGGTCGCTCTGCTGGCGGTGCCGGGCGCGTTCGCGCTCCACGATCAAGCCGGGCCGGTCGGCATCTCCGCGGCCGTAGCGGTGTGCTCGGTGATGGCGGTGATCGTGAGCTGGCCGGTCGGCCGGAGACATCTCCATCGTGTCGCGGTCGCGGCGGGGGGTGTCTCGCTTGCCGTCACGGCGTACGCTTCCATCACCGACACCGTGGTCTACGGGCCCGGGATCAACATCGCGCCGGCCGAGTTGATCGCCCTCTACCTGTTGTTGGCGGCCGTAGCGCGCTGGATGGACCCGCTCCGGTCGGCAGTGGCCTCCGGGGCCGTCGTGTGGATCGCCTGTGTCGCATGGACGCTGCGGCTGCTCGACTACGCACCGCCTCCGGAGCCGGAGCTCAGCCCGTGGCCGATCACGTCCGTGAGTGACCTCTTCATCGTCATCGGACACTTCGCCGCGTCGGCGTTCTTCCCGAGCCTCGCCGTGCTCGCCGGTGGTGTACCGCGCCACCTCGCTCACCGCAGGGCTGAGCTGATAGCCGCAGTGCGCCGCGACCAGCGGCTGGAGCTCGCCCAGGATCTTCACGACTACGTGGCACACGACCTGACCGGCATCGTGGCGCAGGCCCAGTCGGCGCAGTTCGCCCGACCCGACGATGCCGAGCACCTCCGGGGTGCCCTCGCCCGGATCGAGGAAGTGGGCACCGCCGCACTCGACACGATGGACGGGTTCGTCCAGGGGCTGCACGAGGACAATGCCGCGCCACTGTCGACGCGCGGGATCTCCGACGTTCCACGACTCGTGGAACGGTTTCGGGTCGAGCGCCCACCGGACGCCCCGGTTCGGGTCGAGTTCGACGATGACCTGTCGGCACGAACCTCCCGGGAGGTCCAGGCCGCGGCATACCGCGTCGTGGTCGAGGGCCTGACCAACGTACGCCGCCACGGCGCTCCCGGTCGTCCGGTCACGGTCCGCGTCGGGTGTGCACCGGACGGCACCCTGTCCGTGCTGGTCCTGAACGAGGTCCCACCCGTTTCCCGCCCGCCCGGCTGGAAGCCGCCCTCCCGGGGCGGGACCGGCCTGGTCACGCTCGAGGAGCGGCTGCAGGCGGTCGGCGGCCGGCTCGAGGCCGGGCGCGACGACGAGGGGCGGTGGCGGCTGGAGGCCACACTGCCCGCGACCGACCCAAGGAGTGACTCGTGACGACGCCTCGGACACGCGTGGTGATCGCCGACGACCAGCGCGACATCCGCAGCTCGTTCCGGCTGGTCATCGACTCGCAACCGGACATGCGCGTGATCGGTGAGGCCGCCGACGGAGCGGGAGCCCTTGACACGGTGCGTCATCTGGTGCCCGATGTGGTGTTGATGGACGTCCGGATGCCGGAGATGGACGGTCTCGAAGTCACCCGTACGCTGATGGCGGACGAGCGCACCGCGGCGTGCAAGGTGATCGTCGTGACCACCTTCGACCTCGACGAGTACGTCGCCGAGGCGCTGGCGATCGGAGCGTGCGGCTTCCTGCTGAAACGGTCCGGGCCCACCCTGCTCACCGAGGCGGTCAGGGCAGCGGTCAACGGCGACATGCTGGTCAGCCCGCAGATCACGGTTCGGCTCCTCCGCCACACCGCGGTCTCGCGGAATGCGGCCTCCCGCGCATCCGTGGCGGCGTTGAGCACCCGGGAGTGCGAGGTCGCCCGGCTCGTCGCACACGGTCGGACCAATGCGGACATCGCCGAGGAGCTGTACATCTCGACCGGAACGGTCAAGACCCACATCTCCAACATGGTCGCCAAGCTCGGTGTACGCAACCGCGTCGGAATCGCCGCCTGGGCATGGGAGCACGGGATCGCACGACCCTCGGACTAGAGTCTGTCGGTCGTGACCTCTTGGAGGATCGTGGGCCCCTCGGCGGGCGGACAATCTCCGTCGCCGCGTCGGCGACGCCGACCGCTTGCGGGTCCTCGGCCCGCCTGGTTGGGTGGCGGCGGTCCTGTTTCGGGTTCTCCTCGGCTCCGAAGGCGGCGCGATGGCACACGGCGAGGTCCGGCTCACCACCACCGCGAGCGGCCATCCGGCCTGGCTGGTCAGCGACCACGGCACGGTGCGGCGGCTGCTCACCGATCCGCGCCTGGACGTCTACCACGAGGATCCGGCGGGCGCGCCGCGCTGCTTCGCGTCCGGCCCCTTCGGCCCGCCGCAGCAGTGGACGCCCGACGCCGCGGAGGACCACCTGCGGATGCGGAGGCTGGTCGGCCGCTCGATGTCCGCGCGCCGGCTCGCGGGCCTGCGGCCGCGGATCCAGGAGATCGTGGACGGCCTGCTCGACGACCTCGCCGCGGCCCCGCGGCACGCCGACTTCCACCGCCTGGTGTCGGCTCCGCTGCCGCCGCTGGTGCTGCGCGAGCTGTTCGGCGTCCCCGACGACGAGGGCGGGGATTTCGACGGATGGCTGCACGACGCGATCAGCGACCACGATCCCGACCGGATGGTGCGCGGGATCACCGGCCTTTCGCCGTACGTCGCAACGCTCGTGCGGCGGCGGATCGCCGAGCCGCGTGGTGATGTGCCGACCGATCTCGCGGCCGCGCACACCGAGGACCCCGAACACTGGACGATGGAGCGGCTGACCGGGGCGGCCTGCCTGATCCTGCTCGCGGGCGTGGGTCCGACGATGGACGCGATCGACGACTCGCTGGTGAGGCTGTCGGCCGACGCCGACCAGTGGGCCGCGGTGCGCGAGTCCCCCGAGCTGGTCGAGAACGCCGTGGAGGAGCTGCTCCGGCTCTCGGCGATCACGGCCGCCGGAACACGGACGCCGTTCGGGATTCCCCGCTGGGCCGGCACCGACGTCACCGTCGACGGGACCACGATCCGGAAAGGTGAGCTGGTGCTGCTCGACATTCACGCGGCAAGCCATGATGAGCGGCACATCGCCGAGCCGGACCGGCTCGACGTGCACCGAACCGGAAAGACCCCGCTGATCTTCGGCGCCGGTGCGCATTATTGTCTGGGCGCGCCGCTGGCCCGCATGCAGCTGTGCATTCTCTTCCGCACCCTGATCGGGCGTTTTCCGGCCATGCGCCTCGCCGTGCCGGCGGGCGGGATCCGGTCCCGCGATCCCAGGCTCGCGGTCGGCTCGACCGGGCTTCCGGTGGCCTGGTAGCGCCTGACCTGGAGGCGCCCGCCCCGGGCCCGTCGCGCCCCCGCGCGCCGGACATGTGGGGCAATTTTCCGGTATTGACGAATCGTCCGCATCTCGCTTACGCTCCCGCCCAACGCTGGATCCTGCAGCATGCGAGGTCCGGCGGCCCGCAGGCGGCGGTTCGAGGGGCGGAGGGGGGCTGAGAAAGGCGTTCCGCGCTTTCCTTGGCGCATTATGTTCCCGTGCCATCGAATGCCGCGCCCTTCGCGGCCGATCGGTATCCCATCCTTTCTTTCCAAGCGCGGCGTGCGGTTGCCAGAGAGTGCCGGCAAAAGGAGTGGTCAATGCAGTCCCCTGACAGCCCGGACCAAGTGGACTTCGAGGTCGACGACCTGCCCATGGACGTGTTCTCGCTGACGTCGAAGGGCCTCACCGTCGAGTCCCTGACCGCCGGACACGGTCTCCCGGAGAACGGCGCGTCGTGCTGCAGCCTGGATCAGGGCTCCTGCTGCTCCTGTTCCTGATGACGACCCGCGCGTGATCCGCCCACGCCGGTGGGGTCGGCAGCGGCCCCACCGGCGTGGGCTCCCAGGCTCCCAGCAGGAGAGGGACGAGAGCCGACTTGCCAGCAACCGATCCCGGTCCGCACCGCGGCCTGCCCGGTGCGGCGGCCCCGCCCGCCGTCCGCATCGCAGGCCTCCCGCTGTCCGCGCTCTCCGAGCTGAGATGCACCGAGTCGCTCGCGCTGCTCGACGCGTGCCGCGCCGATCACGAGCGGCTCACCGAGCGGGGCGCACTGCTGTCGGACGAGCTGTACCCGGTGATCGGCGGCCTGAGCGATCCGGCCGCGAGGCCCGGACTCGTGGGCCTGCGCCGGGCCGTGTTCCAGACCCGGGTGCCCGGCGGACGCGAGTGGAACGACGACATCGCGGCGCTGCTGCCGGACGGGCTGCGCGACCGGGTCGAGGACTGGGTGACCCGCCTGCGCGCCCACCACGCGCACCTCGCCGACGCGCACGACATGCTCGAGGCGGAGACCCGCGCGGCCCGGAACCGGCTTCGGGACGTCACCGCGGACCCGCTGTTCCTGCACGCGCTCTCCCTGTCCAGCCCGTCGCTGTACGCGGTGCTGCGGAAATGGCAGGCCGACCCCGGGCGCCGACCGCGGCGAAAGAGCATCGGCCGGCTGGTGAAGTACGTCGCGCGCGCAGCCGCGAAGACCAGTCCCTACAGCACGTTCACGATCAGCGGCCTCGGCCGGTGGACCGATCGGCCGGCGACGCGCTACCCGGATCCCGGCGAGGCGCGGGTGCTGCTCGAAACCGACCGGCTCGTCTTCGAGCGGGTCCGCGACGCGCTCGCGCACGACCCGCGGCTGACGGGCGAGCTCGCCGTACGGGTGAATCCGAGCGCGTCCGAACGCGACGGCGTGGTGCGGTTCCTCGCGCCGAGCCGGGACGAGCCGATCGTCTCTCTCCCCGCGTCGGCGACGGTTGCCGCGGTCCTCCGGGCCGTCGGTGAGCACGGGCCGCTCACGGTCTCGGAGCTGTGCGCGCACCTCGGCCGCTCGGGCGGGAACCCCGACGCGATCCGCCGGTACATCGACAAGCTCCGCGCGGGCGGGCTGTTGGAAGCGCAGATGCCGGTCGCCGACCAGGCGGAGCGGCCGTTCGCGAAGCTGGCCGACTGGCTTGAAGGCGTCGCGCCGGACGGGTTCGACGCGTGCCGGAAGCTGGCGGGCACGCTCGACATCGAACTGAGCCGGACGGTCCCGCCCGCCGACCTCGACGCCGGCACGGCCCGGGCGCGCGCGGTCCGTGACACCGTCGCCGCGCTCACCGACGCCGTACGGGAGGCGACCGGGGCCGCGGCGGCCGCGGAGGAGCGGCCCGAGGACCGGATCACCCTGCACGAGAACGCCGTCCACACCGGCGTACCCGCGGAGTGCGCGCTGCCGGAGTGGCGGTCGGCGCTGGACGACCTCGACGTCGTCCGCCGCTGGTTGGCCGTCCACGACCCGGTCGCGCCGCTGCGGTTGGTGCTCGGCTCGTTCCTGGCCGCGCGGTTCGGGCCCGGCTGCCGCCTGCCGGTGGTCGACCTGCAGCGCGCGATCCACGAGGAGATCGACGGAGGCGGGCCGTACGCCGACGAGCTGCGGGCCGCGATGGAGCTCGCGTTCACCACGAACCCGCTGCTGCGCCGGTCCAGCGGGCTGGACCGGGTGCGTGAGCTCTACCGTCTGCAGGACACGGCCGCGCGCGCCCTGCTCACCGAGGGCGGGAGCGGCGGCGAAGTGTACGCCGACCCCGCGCGGATCGCCGCGATGGCCGACGGCTGGCCCGCCTGGATCCGGCCGCCGCGCTCGCTGATGTGCTTCGTCCAGCGACTGCCCGGCCGTACCACCGGCGACCCCGCCCACCTGGTGCTGAACGCCGCCGCCACCGGCTTCGGCCGCGGCCGCAACCGGCTGTGCCGCCAGCTGGAGACGGCCGGTGCCCAGCCGGAACCGATCGGCGTCACCGCCGCCGAGGACGGCGCGCTGACCGTCGAGCTCGCGGGCGCGTTCGGATCGGGGCTGAACCGGAAACGGCCGACCGCCGACCGGGAGCTCGACTACCCCGGCGTGGTGACCGCCGCCCCGGAACACGCGCGGGTCGCTCCGCACGATCTGGTCGTCACCCTCGACGCCGAGCGGGAGCTGCCCCGGCTGGAGTCGGAGTCGCTCGGCCGCCCGCTGACGCCGCTGCACCTGGGAACGATGGCCGACTCGCTGCTGCCCCCGGTCGCCCGCCTGCTCACGCACGTGTTCGGCGGCAGCTACCTCAAGCACCCCGCGGTCACGCTGTTGAGCGACCTGGCCGAGACCGGGGTCCCGGACCGGCTCGTCCACCAGCCGCGGCTGCGGTTGGGCCACGTCGTCCTCCGCCGCGCCAGTTGGCTGGTGCCCGCCGGCCACGCCCCGGTCCGCGGCCCGGGGGAGCGCCCGGCCGACCACCTCTACCGGCTGCTCGGCTGGCTGCACGAGCACGGCATGCCGCGCACCTGCTTCGTCCGCGCGCTCGGCGCCGCGCTGTTCGACCAGGAGCTGGCCGCGGAATCGCTGCCCTACTGGGCGTTCCGGAAGTCCCGCAAGCCGCTGTACGTCGACGCCGCGAACGTCTTCCTGGTCGAGCTGTTCGACCAGTTGGCGGCCGACCCGGACACCGCCGTACTCCTGATCGAGGAGGCGCTGCCGGAGCCGGGCGACGCGCCGACCGCGTACGACGGGGAGCAGCGGGTCGCCGAGTTCATCGTGGAGATCCCCGAGCGAGACCCCGAGCGAGACTCCGAACGGGGCGCCGATGGCTGAGCACACCGAGGCCGACTGGGTCGCGGCGCACGTCTTCTACCACGACCGGCTCGATCCCCTGCTGGTCGATGCCGTCGCGCCGTTGGCCGCCGAGCTGCGGGAGCGCGGGCTCGCCGACGAGTGGTTCTTCCTGCGCTACTGGGACGGCGGGCCGCACCTGCGGTTCCGGGTCCTGCCCCGGGACGCGTCCGCGCGCGCCGAGGTCGGGGAACTGGTGCGCGGCCGGTTCGAGCGGTACCTCGCCGCGCGTCCGGCCGCCGACCGGATGGAGCAGGCGGACTACCAGCGCTCGGCGGCCCAGATCGCCGGTTGGGAAGGGCTTGAGGCGTACGCCGAACTGCGCCCCAACAACTCCGTCGAGTTCCGGCCCTACGTGCGCGAGCGGCACCGGTTCGGCACCGGGGCGGCGATGGCGGCGGTCGAGCGGCACTTCGCCGAGTCCAGCCGGTTGGCGCTGCGGCTGCTCGCGGGAGGTCTGGACGCCGATCAGCGGTTCACCGCGGCGTACTCGCTGCTGGTGCTCGCCTGGTTGAGCTTCCGCGACGATCCGGCGTGGCGGTCCGCATGGGCGGAGATGGACACCCGCATCCCGATCGGCGGCGAACTGGATCCGGCGGAGCTGGAACGGCGATGGCAGCGGCAGCGGCCCACGCTGACCGCGCTGACCGGTCGGCTGCGGGCGGTGGCCGGGCGGCAGGGGCGCGGCGACCTCGCCGACTGGACGGGGTCCATCGACCGGCTGAAGCGGGTGCTGACCGCCGAGGCCGCGGCCGGCCGGTTCGTCCCCCCGGCCCAGGCGTGGGAGGGCGCCGGTCCGCTGCCGCCCGGTACGCCGGTCAGCGTGCTGCCCGTCATCGACATCTGCGCGCACCTGTTCTGCAACCGGATCGGGCTGTCGCTGGCCGACGAGAGCTATGTCCGCGTGCTCGCGATGCGCGCGGTGCGCGACACAGAGGGGGAAGAGGGGGAGAGGCATGCCGTGGCGGGCGATTCACGTCTACTACCATGACGACGACCGGGACCGGCTGATCCTGGAGGGGGTCCGTCCGCTGTTCGAGCGGCTCGCCGAGGACGTGCCCGAGGCCTACTTCGTCCCGCACTGGCGGCTCGGTCCGCACCTGCGCCTGCACGTGCGCGCCGACGACGCGACCTACGACCGGCTGGTGCTGCCCGCCACCGACGAGATCGTGGGCGGGTTCCTGCGCGCGCACCCCTCCACGACCGAGCTGGATCCGGCCGCGATCCTCCCGCTGCACGAGCGGTTGGCGGCCCTCGAAGGAGAGCACGGCCCCCTGGGCCCGTGGCCGCCGAACAACACGATCGTCCCCGAGACGTACGACGAGCGCCTGCAGGTGCACGACAACGTCGACACCGCCGAGATGCTGGCCCGCTTCTACGTCGCCACCACGCCGCTGACCTTCGACGTGCTCGCCGCCACCCCGAACCCCGCGCAGCGGCGGCGGCTCGCGTTCGCGCTGCTGCTCGCAACGGTGGAGGCGTTCTCCGCCGACGGGCTGGAGCGGGACTTCGTGACGTTCCGCTCGCACACGGAGGCGTTCCTGCACGCGGCGCCCGGTGGTGCGGAGAGCCGTCGCGAGTGGGACGCGCAGTACGCCCGCAACGCCGACCACTTCGCCGCCGAGCTCACCGAGGTGCTGGCCACCCTCGACGGCACCCGCACGTCGGTGCCGTTCGTCCGCCGCTGGGTGGACACGCTGCGCCCGATCGAGGCGGCGGTCCGCACCCTGCTCGAGGAGGGCCGCCTCTACCTGCCGTCGGTGGAGCCCCGCAAGTTCGAGGACCTGTCCAGCGACTTCCACCGCGCGCTGGTCGCCAACCCCGCGGCGATGGAGCGGATGCGCGGCGACGACTTCTCGGTCTTCCGGCAGCTGATCAACTACGCCTACCTCCAACTGACCCGGCTCGGGATCAGCCCCATCGAACGCCACGCCCTCTGCCACTTCGCGGCGAACACCGCCGAGCGCCACTACGGCAGGACGTCCGTCGAGGTGATCTCCGGGGGCGGCGGATGAGCGGCGCCGTCGCCGAGCTGTTCACCCTGCGCACCGGCGTGCACGCGGCGACCTCGGAGTCCGGCCGGGTGCACCTGGTCCGCTGGCCGCGCGTCGAGCCGCTCGGCGCCCTGTCCCCCGAGCAGCGGAGCGCGCTGGACCGCCTGTCCGGTGGGCGATGCGGCCTCGAAGAGCTCGACGAGCTCGACGGCACCGGGCTGGTGGACCGGCTGCGGCACACCGGTTGGCTGCGCGTCACCGTCGCCGCCTCCGGCGCCCCGCTCTACACGTTGGAGCCGCTGCGCGCGCCCGGGCGGGATCGTCCGGCCCCGCCGTCGCCCGCGCGCCTGTCCCGCCATGCCGTGCTGGCACCGGACGCCGGTGAGCTGGTGCTCGCGGTGCCCGGCGCGGCCCACGACGTACGCCTGCACGACCCGCGGGCGGTCGCGATCGTGAGCCGGCTGGCAGGGGGCGCCGACGCGGCCGAGCTGGACAAGGACCTCGACGCCGCCGTCGTCGGCCGGTTCCTCGACGACCTCGCGCACGCCGGCGTCCTCGATGCGGAGGCCGACCACGCGCCCGACGACTTGCGGCTGCGGCAGTGGAGCCCGCACGAGCTGTGGTTCCACACGCACAGCAGGCTGGGCGGGCGGCGGACGCTCGGCGAGGACATCGGCAAGACGGCGCGGTTCGAGGGCGTCGCCGACCCGCTTCCCCCGCTGCGCAGGCCGGCCGGGCCGGGCATCGAGCTGTACCGCCCCGACCTCGATGCCCTGCGCGCGACCGACCCGCCGCTGACCGCGGTGCTGGAGGACCGGACCTCCGAGCGCGCGTACGACGACGAGCATCCGCTCTCCGAACGGCAGCTGGCCGAGTTCCTGTACCGGTGCGCGAGCACCCGGGCGAAGGTCAAGCAGGACGGCACGGAGTTCCTGGGGCGGCCGTACCCGTCCGGCGGAGCGTCCTACGAACTGGAGCTGTACCCCCTGGTCCGCCGGGTGGACGGGCTCGATCCGGGCCTGTACCGGTACGACCAGGACGGCCACCGGTTGGAGCGCGTCGCCGCCGACCCGGCCGCGCTGCGCCGGATCACCGGGGTCAACCAGGCGCTGCAGGGCATCCCCGCGCCGCCGCAGGTGCTGATGCTGGTCACCGCGCGGTTCGGGCGGGTGATGTGGAAGTACGAGGCGTTCGGTTACGCGCTGATCCTCAAGCACGTCGGCGTGCTGTTCCAGGTGATGTACCTGGCGGCCACCGCGATGGGGCTGGCGGCGTGCGCGGTCGGCACCGGCGACTCCGAGGAGTTCGCCGCCGCCACCGGCATCGACCCGCTGGCCGAGGGCACGGTCGGGGAGTTCATGCTCGGCACCCGGCCCGGCACGGATCGGAGCCGCGCATGAGGCTGGTGCTGCGCCACGACGTCTACCGCGCGACCACGCCGACCGGGCTGGCCTTCCTGACCCACCACGGGCCGGTGTCGTTCGAGGGCACCTCGATCGCGGCGTGGCTGGATCGGCTGGAGCCCTTCCTGGACGGGCGGTTCGGCCTCGAGGACCTGGCCGCCCGGCTGGACGAACGGCACCGGCCGATGCTGGAGCGGGTCGTGGGAGCGCTGGTCGAGGCGGGGGTACTGCGCGAACTGGAGGAGGGGCCCTCCGTCGGGGGTGCCACCCCGGAGGAGCGCTACCTCGGGTACTTCCGCGAGTCCCCGGACGCCGCGTTCCGTGACCACCGGCGGCGCACGGTCCTCGTGGTCGGCGAGGGCCCGTTGGCGGGCGCCGTCGCCTGGGCCTGCGAGCGGTCCGGAGCCGCGAGCGTCGTCTCGGCGGACGCCGAGCCGCCCGACGGGGACGCCAGCGACATCGTGCTGCTGGTCTCCGACGGGCTGGACCTCCCGCCGGCGCGCCGGGTGCGTGAACGCCGCGCCGGTTCGCTGCTCGGGTACGCCGCGCACCTGGGCGACCGCGCCGTCCTCGGCCCGGTCGCGAGCGCGGCCGTGGACGGGGCCAGTGGCTGGCGACGGCTGGCGGCGCTGCGGCCCGAGCCCGTACCCGCGGGCGCCCCTCCGCCGCCCGCCGAGCACCTCACGGTGATCGCGAACCAGCTGGTGCAGCGGGTGTTCCGGGCCGCCACCGGCCTCGCCGACGATGCCGAGCGCGACCGGCTGACGAGCATCCGGTACGCCGACCTGGAGACCGCCCACCACGCCTTCCTGTCGCACCCGCTGGAGCTCCCGCCGCCCGCGGGCCCGCCCCCGCCCGGCGACGGCGCGGCGCCGACCGGGGAACGGCTGACCGAGGACGAGCTGTCCCGGCGCACCGCTCCCTTGGTCGACGACCACACCGGCGTGTTCGCCGAGATCGCCCAGCGCGGCTACGCGCAGTTCCCCGTGCACGTCAGTGAGGCCGTGGTCGCCGATCCGATGGCGCTCGCCGGTGGTCCGGTGCGCGTGGTCGGCGCGGGGCCGGACTTCGCGGCGGCCCGCTACGACGCCGCGCTGCGCGGATACGCGGTCTACGGCTCGCTCGCGGTGGACCCGCGCCGACTGTCGGGCGGGACGGTGCGCGGCGTCCGGCTCCTCGACGGTACTCCGCGGGACGTGCCCGCACGGCAGGCGTTCCCCGTGCTGGACGGCGCGGTCCGGACCTGGCCGGTGCTCGGCGCCGCCGCCGGATACAGCTGGGAACACGCGGTCGAGAAGGGGTTGCTGGACCACTGCCGCGCGCTGGCCGTCGCCGCCCTCCGCTCCGTGCGCGAGCCGCTGCCGTCGCTCGCGCTGGACGACATGGAGCTGGACCCGCTCGGCGACCGCTACCGCGCGCTGCTGCACGCCACCGGCGACCCGGTCACCGTGCTCGACCTCGGCGGGCTGCTCGGCGTACCGGGTGTGCTGGTCCGCTCGGGCCCACGCGGCACCGTCGGCGTCTGCGCCGTCGGCACGTCGATCGGCGCGGCGCTCCGGGACGCGCTCGAGCAGTCGCTGCTCGGCTACCAGTCCAGGCGGCACGCCGAACCGGCGTACGCGCCGCCCACCCTGGACCCGCTGCCGCCGCACCTGAGCGGCCCGTTCCGTCGCGGGCCGGACGACGCCCCGCTGACGCTCGACCGGCTCTCCGCCGCGGTGGCGGCCACCGGGCACGATCCGGTCGTCGTGCCGCTCGACCACGATCCCGAGGTGATCCGACGGATGCCGAACCTGCTGCAGGTGGTGCTGGCCGATGGCTGACTCCCCAGGGGTACGCGTCGAGGGCACCGGCCTGCTGGCCGCGGCCGTGACCGGCGCGGTCCGCGTGTCGGCGGCCCCGGAGCCCCCGGAGCTCGCCGCCTCGGTCAGCGACTGCTGGCGCGACGGCGAGGAGCTGCGGCGGTGGGCCCGAGACCACGGGGTGCCGTGGCTCCCGGTGCGCACCGAGCTCGGCACCGTGGTCGTCGGCCCGCTCGAGCGGCCCGGCGCAGGCGGCTGTCTGCGGTGTGCGCAGGCGCGGCGGCACCGGGCGACCACCGATCCGGACGGCACGCTCGCCGCGTTCACCGCGCACCGCGACACGCTGGCCGCCACCCCGTCGACGCTGCTGACCCCGCTCGCCGCCGACACCGTGGCCGCACTGGTCGCCGCCGAAGCCGCGCGGGTGGCCTCCGGTGCGGTCCCGCGCACCGCGGAGGCGTTCCTGCGCGTCGACCTGCGCACGCTCGAAGTGACCCGGCATCCGTTCCTGCCCGACCCGCACTGCCCGGACTGCGCGGAGCCCCCCGACGTCCCCCCGGTCGGACCCGGCGGGCCGGCCGCGCCGCGACCGCGGCCGAAGCCGGACCCGCACACCTACCGGCTGCGCCCCGACCTCGACCCCGCCGACCTGCGCGCCCACTTCGTGGAGCCCGAGGCCGGCCTGATCCGCGAGCTGCAGTACGGAACGACGGCCGGGATGGCGCTGGTACGGGCGCCGATGCGGCTGCGCGATCACCACCGGTCCAAGCGCACCGAGTCCGGCTACGGGCGGACCCGCGACTTCCGGACCAGCGAGACGGTCGCGATCTGCGAGGCGCTGGAACGGTACGGCGGGCTGCGGCAGGGCGACCGGCCCGAGGTGGTGCGCGCGAGTTACCACGAGGTCGCCGAGCGGGCGATCGACGTCTCGGCGATCGGCCTGCACCCGCCGGAGTCCTACGCTCGGGAGGGCTTCCGCTGCACGCCGTTCGACCCCGGCCGGGAGTACGGCTGGGTGCAGGGGTACTCGTTCGCCCGGCGCGGACCGGTCCTGGTCCCCGAACGGCTGGCCTACTACGGCATCGGCGAGGAGTCCGGCCACGATCCGATGTTCGTGCTCGAGTCGTCCAACGGCGGCGCCACCGGGAGCTGCCTGGAGGAGGCGATCCTGCACGGCCTGCTCGAGGTGCTGGAGCGGGACGCGTTCCTGCTGACGTGGTACGCGCGACTGCCGGTCCCCAAGGTCGATCCCTTCTCGGCGGCCGACCGCACGATCCCCTTGCTGGTCGAGCAGATCCGGCACGAGCAGGGCTACGCGGTGTCGCTGTACGACACGACGCTCGACCACGGTGTCCCCAGCGTGTGGGCGATGGCGGTCCGGTCGGACGACGACGAGAGCCGACCGCGGGTGTCCTGCGCGGCCGGCGCGCACCTGCAGCCGGAGCGGGCCGTGCTGGGCGCGCTCGCCGAGCTCGGCCCGATCCTGGACGGGCTGATCGGCACCTACCCCGGGGAGGCCGAGCGGGTCGGGGCGATGGTGGCGGATTCGGCGCAGGTGCAGCAGATGGCCGACCACGGTCTGCTGTACGCCGACTCCCGGGTGTTCGACCGTCTGCGGTTCCTTACCGGACCCACACCGCGTCCCGGCGTGCCGATCGACGCGTCGTTCGGCACGCGGACGTGGCCGTCGATCGCCGGTGCCGACCTGACCGAGGACCTGCACGCGCTGACCGGACGGCTGCTGGCCGACGGGCTGGACGTGGTCGCCGTGGACCAGACCGCGTCGGAGCACCGCCGCGCCGGGTTGAGCTGCGTGAAGGTGCTCGTGCCCGGGATGCTGCCGATGACGTTCGGGCACGCCTACCGCCGGATCCACGGGCTGCCCCGCCTGCGCGACGTGCCTTTCCGGTTGGGCTACACGCCCCGCCCACTGGAGGATGCGGACCTCAACCCGTTCCCGCATCCGTTCCCCTGACCGCCACCGACGCCGGAGTACGCCGTGTACGTGATGATCCTCGCCTGGGACCTGCGGGACTCGGAGCGGACCGTGGAAGGGCTGCGGGAGTATCTCCGCGACTACGCCGTGGAAGCGTTCTCCGAGGTCGACGGGATGCACCTGAAGGTGTGGTTCTCCCATCCCGCGCAGCAGATCTGGGGCGCCGTCTACCTGTGGGACTCCGCGGAGGCGATCGCGCGCAACCGCCCACCCGCGCCGAGCAAGTCGATCGAGCTGATCGGCTACCCGCCGACGTCGGAGTCGGTGTTCGAGGTCGAGGCGATCACCGCGCACGGCGATGCGTGGCAGGCGTTCGCCGACTTGGGCCGGGCGATGCAGGAGCGCTGACCCCCGACAGGTGCGGTCGCCGGGCCATCACCGTCGCCCTCACCCCGGCGGGCGGCGGATGAGGCCGTGTTCGTAGGCGTGGATCACCACGTGCACGCGGTCCCGCAGCCCCAGCTTCGTCAGGACCGCCCGCACATGGGTCTTCACCGTGTTCTGGCTCAAGAACAGCTCCTCGCCGATCTCCGCGTTCGACCGGCCCGCCGCGATCAGTGTGAAGACGTCCACCTCGCGCGGGGTCAGATCGTGGAGGGGGTCGGCCTGCGTTTCCCGTTCGGGCACCGGCGCCTCGCGCAGCAGGCCGATCACCGTGGCCGCCACCCCCGGCGCCAGCGCCGACGTCCCCGCAGCGACGTCGTGCACGGCCTTCCGCAGCGCGCTCGGCCGCGTGTCCTTCGTCAGGTAACCGCTCGCACCGGCCCGCACGGCCGCGGCCACCAGCTCGTCCGCGTCGAACGTCGTCAGGATCAGCACCCGCGTCGACGGCGACAGCCGCGTGACCTCCTTCGTCGCGCCGACACCGTCGAGCCCCGGCATGCGGATGTCCATGAGCGTCACGTCGACGCCCCGGGAGCGCACCGCCTCGATCGCCGCCCGCCCGTCGCCCACGTCCCCGACGACCTCGATCCCCGGATCGGCCGACAGCACCGTGCGCAGCGCGCGGCGCAGCGGCACCTGGTCGTCCACCAGGAGTACCCGTACCGGTCTCACCGCTGCTCCTTGGTCGGTAGCCGCGCCGTCAGGACCCAGCCGGAGTCCTCCGGATCGGCCGAGAACACGCCGCCCGCGGCCTCCACCCTCTCCCGGGCGCCCGCCAGGCCGGTCCCCGCGGGACCGGTGTCCAGCCCGCCCCGGCCGCCGTCGTCGCGGATCCGGAGGAGAACGCCGGTCTCCCGCCATTGGAGGTGGACCGTTACGGCCACCGGCGGCCTCAGGTGCCGGAACGCGTTGGTGATCCCCTCCTGCGCCACGCGGACGATCGCCGCCTCGGCGTCGAGCGCCACCGCCGTGCGCGCGCCCTCCTCCTCGAACACCACCCGGTGCAGCGGGGTGGTCGCCGCCCGCACCAGCTCCGGCAGCGCCCCCAGGGTCGGCGGCGCCTCCCCGCGGTCCGGGCGCCCCGCGTCCAGCACGGCCAGCATGGCGCGCAGCGCCCCGAGCGCGTCGCGGCCCGACTCGGCCACGTCCTCCAGCTCCTCGCGCGTGCCCTTGTCGCCGGCCGTCACCGCGGCCGCGTCGACCCGCGCCACCATGACCGTGATCGAGTGCGCGATGACGTCGTGCAGGTCGCGGCGGATCCGCGCGCGTTCGGCCGACCGCGCCGCCTCCACCCGTTCCCGTTCGGCCCGGGCGGCCCGCTCCCGGCGCCGGGCCGCGGCGACCGCACCCGCCCACACGGCGGCCACGGCGCCCAGCTCGAACACCCCCTGGGCCGCCGGTGTCCACGCGGGCATGTCGCCGGGGAGCCGGGTCCACGAGGCGGACCCGCTGATCACGACCCCGGCGGCGGCCACCGGCAGCGCGGCCGCCCGCAGGCGGCGGGACGTCGCGGCGATCCGCCACAGCACCACCAGGAAGCACGCCGCCGACGGCAGTGCGCTCGGCGTCCGCCCCGGCATCGGCGTCAGCACCAGCCCCAGCATGGCCTGAGAGGCGAGCGCGAAGCCGGCCGCGGGGCGGCGCAGGGCGGCCTCGACCGAGGCGTGCAATGCCACCGCCGCCAGGGCCGCCGCCGCGACCTGCCACGCGTGGGCGCCGCCGAGCGCCATGAGACCCAGCACCGGAACCGACAGCGCCCCCAGGACGCCGTGGGCGACCAGCCGGAACCGGGGCCACAGGCCGCCGCCGTGGCCGCCGCCCTGACCGACGTCCATGTCCACCTTGCTTCCGCTCCGTTCCGCCGGGCCCCATGCAACCACGCCCCTCCCGCTCACCGGGCCGGAGCGTGGGGCCGGGCCCGGGATTTCACCCTCCGGGGTGAGGTGGGACGACGGCCGCCGGAATTAGCTTTGCCGCCGTGAATACACGGCACATGATCCGATCTGTCCCGGTGCGGCGTGCGGTCCTGCCCGTCGCACTGGCCCTGACCGCGGCGGTGGGCACGGCGCCGCCCGCGCACGCCGCCACCGGTGCGGCGGCCGACGAGCTGGTCGACGCCTACCGGTCGGCCTATGACACACCCGGCATCGCCGTGGCGGTGATCGACGGCTCCACGGTCGAGACCGCCGTGCGCGGCCACGACGGGGACGGTGCCGCCGTCACCCCGGCGACGCGCTTCCGGATCGCCTCGATGAGCAAGCCGATGACCGCCGCGGCGGTGATGCTGCTGGTGGAGCAGGGGGAGTTCACCCTGGACGCCCCGGTCGTCGACGTCCTGCCCGAGTTCACCATGGACGACCCGCGCTTCCGCGGGATCACCGTCCGCCAGCTCCTCGACCACACCTCGGGGCTGTCGGTCAGCACCAACAACGAGTACGTGTTCCCGCCGCCCCGCAGCGCCGCCGACGTCGTCGCCGAGCTGGCCGACAAGGAGCTGGCCGCCGACCCGGGGGAGCAGTGGGAGTACCACAACACCAACTACTCGGTGGCGGCGAGGATCGTCGAGGCCGTCGCGGACGAGCCGTTCGACGACTTCCTCGCCGAAGAGCTGTTCACCCCGCTGGGGATGGACGACACCACCGCCACCGAGGGGTGCGCGGACCCGGCGCCGGGGCTGGCGTCGGGCTACGAGGTCGTGCTCGGCGTCGCCGTCGCCGCCCCGGAGATGCCGGGCCGTTGCGTCGGCAACGGCGGCGTGGTCTCGACCCTGGAGGACATGGTGCGGTGGGTGCGCTTCAACCAGGGCGCGCTCGGCTCAGACCTGCTCAGTGAGGAGTCCCTGGAGGAGATGCACACCGCCCAGCCGGGGGCCGGGGAGTCCGGCCTGGGCTGGGAGGTGCGCCCCGCCCCGGCGGGAGGGGACGGCCCGCTGGTCGCCCACGGGGGCACCCTGGCGACCTGGACCGGGGACATGGCGTTCTCACCCGCCTCGGGGACCGCCGCCGTCGTCCTGACCAACGGCGTGGGCGCTCCCGCCCTCCTGACCACCAACCTGCTGGCGGAGCGGGCCGGTGCCGAGACGACGCCGGTGGGCAACCCGATGAACATCGTCAACGCGGTCCTGCTGGGGCTCACACTGCTAGCGGGGACGCTCCTCACCACCGCGGTGGTCCGGGCACCCCGCTGGGCGCTCCGACGGCGCGAGGCCCGGCGCCCCCGGGTCGTGCTGCGCCTCGTCCCCCTCGGGCTCGTGACGGTCCTCGGCCTGTTCCTCCCGACCCTGATCGGGGTCCAGGGCGGGTCGTTCAGCTTCCAGTACTGGATCGTCGCGGCGTGGCTGATGCCGCTTCTGGCCGTGTTCTCCCTGGTGTGCCTCGTCCTCGGCACGGCCGCCCTCGCCCGCCGCATCCGGTGCCTCCGGCGGGCACGATGGACCCCGTGATCCATGCCAGGGAAGACCGGTGGGACCTGGGACTCCGCGGTCCGCGGGTCGAGAGTGTCGAGGAGCGGGGCGACGGGGTCCGTATCGCCGTCGCCGCGCCGCTCGCGTCGGGTGACGCCGTGGACGTCCTCCAGACGCTCATCGGCACCAAGGTCCTGGTGTCCATCGCCTTCCCGGCCGGGCACTTGCGCCTGGTCTTCGGCGACGGGCGCCACATCACCGCCCCGGGGCGCGGCGACCCGGTCAGCGGACCCGCCGACTGGGCCCCCGGCTCCTCGGACGGGGTCCTCATCCGCGCCGTCCGCGGCGGGGTGGAGGTCACCGGCGCGGTCGGCTGACGGCGGCTACGGATCCAACCAGCCGTTGGGCTCGCAGCCGTCGAGGCGCAGGGTCTGCTGCATCATCACCGGGGCCCGCTCGCCCTGGCCGGGGCAGCCGACGTGGCCGTGGCCCAGCGCGTGGCCCACCTCGTGGTTGATCACATAGATCCGGTACGTCTCCAGGTCCCCGTCGAAGTGCTCGACCCCGGACACCCACCGGTTCTGGTTGATGATCGCCCGCCCGTTCGCCTTGCACGAGGTGTAGCCGTTGGTCCGCAGCGGCGCGCACATCGCGTCCACGGTGTCGGGCGAGGCCAGCGCCACCCGGAAGTCCACCGGCCCCTCCTCCACACGCTCGAAGGAGTGGCCCTTGGACGTCCACCCGCGCTCGTCGCCGAGGATCGCGTGCACGGCGTCCGCGAAGTCCTCCGCCTCGCCGGGCAGGCCCTTCTCCACCTCGACCGTGTAGCGGACGACCGGGCCGTCGCCCACGGGTCCCGCGCCGCCCCCGACGGTCTCCAGCTCGCCGTCGGCGCTGGTCACCTCCTCGACCACCGACCGCATGATGGGCGAGGGCGATGGAGACGGGGAGGGCGGCGACGAGGGGGAGGGCGAGCCGGACGGGCCGCCCCGGGCGTCGCCCCCGCCGCTCGGGGAGGGCGACGGCGAGACGGCGGCCCCCCGGCCCGCCCCCGGGTCGGGCACCCACGGCAGGTTGTCGGCCACCAGCAGCACGCACCCGAGGGCGACCACGGCCAGACCGACCAGCACCTCCGGCGGGTAGCGGCGTCGGCGGCCGCCGGACTGCGGAGCACGCTCGGGCACGCGTGGACCTTCCTGGAACGGGGCGGGAGCGGGACCCCAGCATCCCAGAGATCCGGCCCGGCTCGGATCCGGACGCCCCCGCCCTGGTCATCCCCAGGCCGGGAAATGCCGGGACATTACGCGCCCCCGCTCCCGTCCTCCGCGCTCACCCGCTGCACGACCTCGAAGCCCCACAGCTCGCTGCCGGTCGCCGCGGGGCCGCCGTGCCCGTGCCCATGGCCGTGGCCCTGCCCGGCGCTCCCGGACTCCTCCGCCGCCTCCGCGTGCCCCGTCTTGAAGGCGCTGCTCTCCAGCCACGCCTGGAACGACCCCTCGTCCCTCCACCGCGTGTACACCAGGTACCGGTCGGTGCCCTCCACCGGCCGCAGAAGCATGAACTCCTCGAACCCCGGCTGCCCCTCCACCAGCCCGGCCCGCTTGGCGAACCGCTCCTCCAGCGTCCGGCCCTCGCCCTCAGGCACGGTGAGCACATTGAACTTGACCACGCTCATGGCGGTGTCCCCTCTCGGTCGCGACGTGTTCGGGATGGACAGTCTCCACCACCTCCGGCGCATGACCGCGGCAACACCCACCCTTTGCCGACCGCGTACCGCGCCCAAGGCGCGTCGGACGGCCCGCCCCGCCCGTGCCCGGGCAGGATGCGGGCATCACCGACCTGGAGGAGCCGCATGCGGGACATCGCCCGGACCGTCGAAGGCCTGGCCGACGGGCTGCGCTCGGACCTGGTGGAGCTGGCGCGCATCCCGTCCATCGCCTTCCCCGGCCACCCGGAGGCGCCGGTGCTGCGCGCCCGCGACCAGGTGGCCGAACTCCTGCGCGCCGCGGGCATGGAGTCCGTCGGAGCACTGGAGATGCCCGGCTCCTACCCCGTCGTGACCGGCTCCCTGCCCGCCCCCGAGGGCGCCCCGACGGTGCTGTTGTACGCCCACTACGACGTCCAGCCGCCCGGCGACCAGTCCCACTGGGACAGCCCGCCCTTCGAACCCACCGAGTTCGACGCCGGCCCGCTGGGCCCGGCCATCCGCGCGCGCGGGATCGCCGACGACAAGGCCAACATCCTCGTGCACATCGGCGCGCTGCGCGTCTTCGGCGGTCGGCCGCCCGTGGGCGTCAAGGTCGTCATCGAGGGGCAGGAGGAGTACGGCGGCCCGTTCGACACCTATCCGCCCAGCGACCCGGATCTGTTCGGCTCCGACGCCATGGTCATCGCCGACATGGGCAACGTCCGCCCCGGCGTTCCCACCTTCACGGTCGCGCTGCGCGGCGACGCCGAGGTCGTGGTCGAGGTCCGCACCCTGGACGGGCCACGCCACAGCGGTGAGTTCGGGGGAGCGGCGCCCGACGCGCTCATCGCGCTCCTGCACGCCCTGTCGACCCTGCACGACGCGGACGGAAACGTGGCCGTGCCGGGCCTGCTCAGCGAGGAGTGGGACGGCACCACCCTGGACGAGGCCGAGTTCCGCCGCATGGCCGGGGTGCGGCCGGACGCGCCGCTGATCGGCACCGGCAGCCTGGGGCGCCGCCTGTGGACGGGCCCCGCCATCACCGTCATGGGGCTCGACGCCCCCGCCGTCGACACCGCGGCCGCGGCCGTCGTCCCCTACGCGCGCGCCAAGATCAACCTCCGCGTCCACCCGAGGCAGGACGCCGCCGAGGCGCAGCGCGCGCTGGTCCGCCACCTCGAAGGCCTGCGCCCGTTCGGCGTCCCGCTGAGCGTGCACGCCGGGGACTCCGGGTCCGGCTTCGCCGCGCAGACGGGCGGCCCCGCGTACCGTGCCGCCGCCGACGCGATGCGCGAGGCCTGGGGCGCCGAGCCGGTTCACATGGCCAGCGGCGGCGCCATCCCACTCGTGGCCGGGCTGGCCAAGGCCGTCCCCGGCGCGGAGATCCTCCTCTTCGGCGCGCAGGACTCCGAGTCCAACCTCCACGCGCCCAATGAGCGGGTCCTGGTGGACGAGCTCAAGCGCGCGGTGGTGGCCGAGGCGGTCTTCTTCCAGGAGTACGCGCGCCGGTACCGGGAGCGGGAGGACGCATGAGCGGCGGGCAGGGCAGGGAGTGGCGCTTCCCCAGCGCCCTGACCGTCCTGGCGGCCGTCACCGCCGGGGTCTGGCTCGCCGCCTTCCTGATCCCGCCCGGCGCCTATGAGCGCGACGCCGACGGCGCGCCGATCGCGGGCACCTACGCGCGCATCGACGCCGACCGCACCTTCACCGACCGGCTCATGGACTTGTTCCTGTCCCCGGTCAACGGCCTCTACGGCATCCTCGACCCCGGCACCGGCATCGTCGGCCCGGACAACACGGGCGAGCTGTTCGGCAGCGCGGGCGTGTTCCTCTTCGTCCTGGCCATCGGCGCGTTCGTCACGATGGTCTTCGCGACCGGCGCCCTGGAGCGGGCCATCGCCCGCCTGGCCCACCGCCTCAGGAGCCGCGGCGGCCTGCTCGTCGGGGCGGTGATGGGCGTCTTCGCGGTGCTCGGCTCCATCGAGGGGTTCGCCGAGGAGACCCTGGGCTTCTACGGCCTCATCGTCCCGATGGTGCTGGCCCTGGGCTACGACCGCATGACGGCGGCCGGCGCGGTCATCCTCGGCGCCGGGGTGGGCGTGCTCGGCTCGACCGTCAACCCCTTCGCCACCGGGGTGGCCTCCTCGGCCGCGGGGGTGTCCCTCGGTGACGGCCTCCCCTTGCGCCTGCTGATGTGGGCCGTGCTCACCGCCGTCACCATCGCCTACGTCCTGCGCTACGCCGCGCGCGTGCGGGCGCGCCCCGAACGCTCGCTCACCGGCTTCCTGCCCGGGGACGCCGAAGCCGCCGAACGCGCCGCCCAGGACGCCGACCCCGAGCCGCTGACCGCCACCCACCGCGTCGTCGTGGCCTTCATGGCGCTGGTGTTCGCCTTCATGGTGTTCGCGGTCGTGCCGTGGGCGAGCGTGGTGACCGGCGACGCGGCCGCCGCCCCCTACCCCTGGCAGCTCGACTGGTCGTTCGGGCAGCTGTCCGCGCTCTTCGTCGTCGCCGCGATCGCGGTCGGGCTGATCGGGCGGATGGGGGAGGCGCGCCTGACCGGCACGCTGGTGCGCGGCGCCGCCGACTTCATCGGCCCGGCGCTGGTGATCGTGGCCGCGCGCGGCGTCACGGCGATCATGAACAACGCGAGGATCACCGACACCGTGCTGCACTCCATGGAGGCGGCGGTGTCGGGGACCTCCTCGGCGGTCTTCGCGGTGCTGGTGTTCGCGGTGAACCTGCCGCTGGCGTTCCTGATCCCCTCCACCTCGGGGCACTCCACGCTGGCGATGCCGGTCCTGGCCCCGCTGGCGCACTTCGCCGGGGTCCCGGCCGACATCGTGGTCACCGCCTGGCAGGCCGCCTCGGGGTGGATGAACCTGTGGGTGCCGACCACCGCCGTGGTGATGGGCGGGCTGGCGCTGGCCAAGGTGGGCTACGGCGCGTACCTGAGGTTCGTGGCGCCGCTGCTGGCGGTGCTGTTCGTGCTGGTGTGCGTGTTCGTCGGCGCGGCCGCCGCCCTGGCCTGAGGCGAGAAAAGGAGGGCGGCGGCCGCACCGGGAGGGGCGGCCTAGTGCCGCGCGCGGCGGGCGCGCAGGGCCTCCAGGCCGGCGGGGGTCAGGCTGCCGTGGAACCGCACGCGCGAGTACCCGCCGTCGGGGTAGACGTCGACGCGCGCGTGGGTGGCCCGGTGGGCCCCGTCGAGCAGGAACCGGTGCGGGGAGTCGGGCTGGAGCCGGGTGCGCGGCAGCACCGTCGTCCACACCGACGGGTCGGACAGGTCGCCCTCGGCGGCGTCGGCGAAGGACACCTCGACCCACCCGGCGGCGTTGCCCTTGAGGTAGGCGGTGTCGATCTCGACCGCCCGCACCTCGCCGTGCGCGGCCAGGCGGTAGAGCACCCAGTCGTTGCTCTCCCGGACGCGGCGGCGGCGGTTCTCCCAGCCGTCGTCCATCTTGCGGGAGCGGCCCGGGAGGATGGTGTTCTCGGGCGGGGAGTAGAAGCGGTCGGAGGCGTCCTCGACGACCCCGCCGTTCTCCAGCGCGGCCAGGTCGAAGGTGCCCAGGGCGGACAGCCACTCGGGGTCGGGGACGACCTCGCCGTGCACGCGGAGGCGGGCGATGCCGCCGTCAGGGTACTGCTTGAGGCGCAGGTGCGTCCAGCGCCGCTCGCTGTCCACGGCGAACCCGTTGGCGGCGTGGCCGCGCAGCTGGGAGCGGGGGACGATCTCGGTCCACTCGGCGTCGAGCAGCTCCTCGGGGGAGGGGGTGCCCGTCAGGCAGACCGCCTCGACCGAGGCCTGCTGGGGGTAGTTGCCGCGGAAGTGGGCGGTGTCGATCATCACGCCGCGCACCACGCCGGGCAGGCCCAGACGGATCAGCGCCCAGTCGTGGGCGCCGTCGCCGGGGAAGGGCTCCTCGGCGGTGTTGCGCCGCCGCCGGGTCTCCCAGCCGTCCATGACCTTGCCCTTGTGCCCGAAGGCCTCGGGGTCGAACTCCGCCGGCTCGGGCTTGAGCAGGTTCTCGCGCTGGGCGAAGAACTCGTCGTTGGCGGCCACGACCGAGCCGCCCAGGCGGCGGTCGGCCAGGTCGACCAGGCCGGTGAAGGCGTGCTCGGTGCTCCGGTAGTCGGCGAAGGGGTCGCCGCCGGAGTAGGGCTGCGCGTCGTAGGCGTGCGGATCGGTCGGGGCGCCGGCCACGGTGCTCCTCACTGTCGGGGGAGGTGAACGTCGAGAATGTGAACTTTGTACCGTTGAAGGCGAGTACGTCCCCCAGTGTGCGCCCGGTCGATCTTTCGTGTCCATCGACGTCTACTGTTCAGACTGTTCATGATCACTGAACGGTGGGGCCGGGCCGTCCGCGTGCTCGGCCGCCGCCCGCTGCAGCGCCCCCAGTACCCGGGCCAGCCGCGGCCGCCCGCCCGCGCCCGCGCGCACCGCCGCCACCACGTGCCGCAGCGGGCGGTCGGCGCGCAGCTCGCGCACGGCCACCCCGGGCCGGGCCGCCGGGGCCGCCAGCCGCGGCACCAGCGCCACCCCCATCCCGGCCTCCACCAGGGACAGCACCGCCGACCAGTCGGCGGCCGAGTGCGCCTGGTCGGGGGTGAACCCGGCGGCCCCGCAGGCGTGCTCGGTGATCTGCCGCCACGGCCCGGAGTCGCCGAAGATCCACGGCTCCTCGGCCAGGTCGGCCAGGCGCAGCCCGGGGGCCGCGGCCAGCCGGTGGTGCGCGGGCAGGGCCGCCCGCATCGGGTCGGCCAGCAGCACCGTGCGCTCGAAGGTGGCATCGCGCGGGGAGGGGGCGTCGGCCGCCAGCGACAGCGCCAGGTCCACCTCCCCGGCGGCCAGCAGCCCGTAGGCCTCGGCCGCCTCGGCCTCGCGCACCCGCACCGCCAGGCCGGGCCAGCGCCGCCGCAGGTCGGCCGCGGCCGGGACGACCAGCGCCGGGATCGCGGTGGCGAAGGCGCCCACCGCCACCCGCCCGGCCTCGCCGCGGGCGAAGGCCTCCAGCTCGGCCTCGGCCCGCTCCAGCTCGGCGAAGACGGCGTCGCCGTGGCGCAGCAGCACGTGCGCGGCGTCGGTCAGGCGCACCCGCCGCCCGTGCGCCTCCAGCAGCTGCACGCCCGTCTCCCGGGACAGCCCGGCGAGCTGCTGGGACACGGCGGAGGGGGTCATGTTCAGGGCCTCGGCCGTGGCCCGGACGGTGCGGTGCTCACCGAGCGCGCGCAGCACCCGCAGCTTGCGCAGATCCCAGTCGGTCATACCGCAAAGGGTAAGCGTTCCTGAACGGTCGTGCAGTCACCGTTCAGCGTCTCGGCGGCTGGGACACGGGGGAGCGGTGCGCGCGCCCGCGCCGTGCGGCTCGGTACCCTCGGACGGGTCGTGTTCTCCCCAATGAAGGCTAGGTAGGGCAGCCGTGCGCATCGCGAGATTCTCTTCCGGGGACGACGTCGGGTTCGGCCTGGTCGACACCGACGCCGAGAGCGGGCAGGAGTTCGTGTCCCGCATCAGCGGGCACCCCCTGCTCGGCAACATCCAGCTGACCGGGGAGCGCGCCAAGCTCGAGGACGTGCGGCTGCTGTCGCCCGTGCTGCCCAGCAAGGTGGTGTGCATCGGCAAGAACTACGCCGACCACGTCGCCGAGATGAAGGACGTGACCGGCGGGGCCACCGCCGAGCCGGTGGTCTTCCTCAAGCCCTCCACCGCGGTGACCGGGCCCGGCGACCCCGTGTTCTACCCGGCCGCCTCCGCGCAGGTGGACTACGAGGGCGAGCTGGCCGTGGTCATCGGCCGGATGGGGCGCGAGGTGCCGGTGGAGCGCGCCAAGGAGATGGTGTTCGGCTACACCGTCGCCAACGACGTGACCGCCCGCGACCTGCAGCGCACCGACAAGCAGTGGACGCGCGCCAAGGGGTTCGACTCCTTCTGCCCGGTCGGGCCGTGGGTGGAGACCGGCCTCACCCTGGAGGAGGCCTCGGACCTGCGCATCACCACCACCGTGGACGGCGAGGTGCGCCAGGACGCGCGCACCTCGGCCCTGATGCACCCCATCCCCGAGCTGGTCTCCTACATCAGCTCCTTCATGACGCTGCTGCCCGGGGACATCATCCTGACCGGCACCCCGGCCGGGGTCGGCCCGGTCGAGCCCGGGCAGCGGGTCAGCGTCGCGGTGGAGAAGGTCGGCGAGCTGTCCAACCCCGTGGTCACCCGGGAGTAGACCCGGGGGCGACCGCCTCCTCGACCGCCTCCGCCGCTTGCACCGCCCCCTTCGGGAAGCCGAACAGAGCGGTGAGCACGAACCCGGCGATGTAGCCCACCACCAGTCCGCCGCCGTAGACCGCCACGGCCGGTCCGATCCCGGCGCTGCCCTGCACCAGCGGGAACAGCGCCCACCCGGACGGGCCGATGGCGGTCGACCCGGTGGTCGCCCAGAGCTGGCCCATCAGGCCCACGAACGCGCCGCCGACGGCGCCGCCCGCGCAGGCGGTGATGAACGGGCGGCCCAAAGGCAGCGTCACGCCGTAGATCAGCGGCTCGCCCACGCCCAGCAGACCGGCGGGCAGGGCGGAGCGGACAGTGGCGCGGATGCCCGCGTCGTGCCGCAGTCGGCGGTAGACCGCCAGCGCCGCGCCGACCTGCCCGGCCCCGGCCATGGACAGGATCGGCAGCAGGGTGGTGTAGCCCTCCAGGTCGATGAGGGTGGTGTGGATGGGGATGAGGGCCTGGTGCAGGCCGAGCATCACCAGCGGCAGGAAGAGCCCGCCCAGCACCAGCCCGGCGAACGCGCCCGCGGTGCCCAGCAGCCAGTCGGCCCCCGCTCCGATCGCCTCGGACAGCGCGCCGGCGGCCAGCATCAGCCCGAAGACCGTGGCCAGGCCCGCCACCAGCACGGCGATGGTGGGGGTGAGCAGCACGTCCAGGGTGCCGGGCATGTGGCGGCGCACCCGGCGCTCCACGTAGGCGCACAGCACCGCCGCGCCCAGGGCGCCCAGCACGCCGCCCTGGCCGGGGGAGAGGGCGGTGCCGAAGACCTGCACGTCGGCGACCCCGGCGAAGGGGATGATGGCGGCGACGGCGCCGCCCAGGACGGGGGTGCCGCCGAACTCCTTGGCGGCGTTCATCCCGACGAACACGGTGATCAGCGACATGAACCCGGAGCTGATCGCGGTGAGCGCGGGGAGCGCGCCCTCCATCCAGCCGAGGTTGCGCAGCAGGCCGGTGACACCGGCGATGATCCCGCAGGCGATGAGGGCGGGGATGAGCGGGACGAAGATGTTGGCGATGCGGCGCAGGAAGAGCTTGAACGGGGTGGCGTTGCGCCGCTTGTTGGCGGCCCGGATGGCTGCGCCCCGCTCCGCGAGCTCTTCGGCCGTATCCGTCTGTCCGGCCTGGCCCGTCTCCCCTCCTCCCTTCTCCTCCACCAGTCTCCCGAAGGCGGCGGCGACGGCGTTCACCGCCTGGGGGCCGACCACGACCTGGTAGGTGTCGTCCTCGACGACGCCGAGGACGCCGGGCAGGGCGCGCACGTCGGCGTCGCGGACCCGCGAGCGGTCGGCCAGGCCGAGCCGCAGGCGGCTGATGCAGTTCGCGACCGAGGTGACGTTGGCGGCGCCGCCGACGAGGGGGAGCAGCGCGCGGGCGGTGTCCTCGGGCCTCGGGGCGGTGCCGGGGCCGGACCGGTCGGACATGGGGGGACTCCTTTCAACCGGGGGCGCCGCGCCCTCAGGGGGCGGCGGCGATGGCCTCGCGCAGGCGCCCGTCGCTGTCGCGCAGCAGGCGGGCGGCGGTCGCGGCGTCCACGTCGGCGGCGAGGACGAGGATGGCCTCCTTGACGCCGCCGCCGGTGGAGGTGAGCGCGGCCTCGGCGTCCTCGGGGGAGGCGCCGGTGGCGGCCTCGACGATGCCCAGGGAGCGGGCGCGCAGCTTCTCGTTGGTGGCGCGCAGGTCCACCATGAGGTTCCCGTAGGTCTTGCCGAGGCGGATCATGATGACGGTGGAGAGCATGTTGAGCACGAGCTTCTGCGCCGTCCCGGCCTTGAGCCGGGTGGACCCGGCGATCAGCTCGGGGCCGACGACGACCTCCACGGGGTGCTCGGCGGCGGCGCCCAGCGGGGAGCCGGGATTGCAGGAGACGCCGACGGTCAGCGCCCCGGCCGCCCGGGCGGTGCGCACGGCCTGCACCGCGTAGGGGGTGCGCCCGGAGGCCGAGACGCCCACCACGGTGTCGTCGGGGCCCACGTCCAGGCCGGAGACGTCGGCGGCGGCAGCGGCGGCGTCGTCCTCGGCCCCCTCCACGGCGGTGCCGACGGCGCGCGGGCCGCCCGCGATGAGACCCACGACCTGCGCGGGGTCGGTGCCGAAGGTGGGAGGGCACTCGGAGGCGTCGAGCACCCCGAGCCGCCCGGCGGTTCCCGCGCCCGCGTAGACGAGCCGCCCGCCGCGCCGCATGCGCTCGGCGGCGGCGTCCACCGCGGCGGCGATCGCGGGCACGGCGTCGGCCACGGCGGCGGGGACCTTGGCGTCCTCGGCGTTCATGGTGCGCAGGATGTCCGCGGTGGCCATGCGGTCGATGTCGGCGAGGTCGTCCCGGCGCGCCTCGGTCGCCAACCCGGCGAGCTCGTCCCGCAGTCCCCGGTGGTCGAGCCCGTGGTGGTCGGTCCCGGTGGTGGCCATGCGTGTGCCCCTCCTACTGAAGGTTTCCTTCCCCGCCGTTCAATCCTCAGAAGGTAATTTTCCCACTGGCGCGACGGAAACGCACGTAGCCGGTGACATGCCTCACATGACCCGAATGCCCCTTCCTGGGAGGGCTCCCAGGGACCCGACCGCGACCGGAGGCGGAGAGGGTCGCATCCTGCCAGGTGAGAGGCGCGGCGAAGGTGTCGCGTGGGCATTTTGTGGCGGTTTGTCCTTCATTAGAACTTGTTCAGGCATTTAAGAACGGGATACGTTCCCTGCGCCTCTGTGCGCCCCCGCTGCACATCCCCCGCCGTCCCCCTCCCGGAGGCCTGCACCCGTGCCCCTCGGCGACCACCCCCGACGCCCCCTGCCCGCCCGCCGTCTGGCGGCCCAGACCGTGGTCATCACGGCCGTCCTCGCGCTGCTCGCCCCACTGGCCTTGGTGCCGGACGCCGAAACGGTGTGGATGCCGCGCCTGAGCCCTGTCGCCGACGCGGACGTCACGACCCCGGACCAGCGCATGGGGTCTGCCGACGGCCTCCCGCACACGGTGGACACCGGTATGACCTCGGCCGAAGGGGGCGGCGGCGGAAAGGTCGAGCCGCCCGAAGGCGCTCTGCCCCGGGAGTGGCCGGACGTCCCCGAAGAGGCCTCGGTGGAGCCCCCGGAGACCGGACCGCGCCCCATGGAGGAACCGGAAGCGCCGGAGGTCGAAGGCTTCGACCCGGATACGAGCGAGGAGATCCCGGAGGAGCGGGACGAGTTCTCCCGCACCTACCGGAACGCCGACGGGACCCTCGCCACGGACTTCTCCCTGGAACCCCTCCACTTCGAGAACGACAAGGGTGATTGGGAGGAGATCGACCCCACTCTCATTCCCGAACGCACCGGAGTGTGGAGCAACCGGGCCGATGCGAACGACGTCGACTTCTCTGAGACGGCGGACGGTGCACCGCTCGCCAGGATGGAGACCGAGGACGGGCGGTCCGTCGCCTTCTCCGCCGAGGGGACGGGGAACGCACGCGGTGAAGTGTCCGAGGACGATCCCGACACCATCGTCTATGAGGACGCGCTCGACGGCGCCGGGATCGAGCTCACCGCGCTGCGGGGCGGAGCGGTCAAGGAGACCATCGTCCTCGACGAGGCGCCGCAGGCCCCCGAGGACGCGGTGTGGCGGTTCCCGCTGGACTTGGACGGCCTGGACCCGCGGAAGGCCGACGACGGAGGCATCGACCTCGTCGATCCCGAGTCGGGCGATCCTGAGGGCCACATCCCGGCCGGCTATATGAGCGATTCCGACATCGACCCCCGTTCAGGGGACGGGGCGGAATCGGACGACGTGCATTTCGAGCTCGTCGAGGAAGGCGGTTCCTGGACGCTCGAGGTGACGGCGGACTTCGACTGGCTCACCAGCGGCGACCGCGTCTACCCGGTCCGGGTGGACCCCACGGCGGCGTGGAACTACAACGCCTCCCAGGACACCTATGTCCAGAGCGGTTACGGCTCCTCCCGGTACCAGGACAAGGACCTCAAGGCGGGCACCTACAACGGGGGCTCCACCAAGGCCGCCTCGTACCTTCGCTTCTCATCGATGGTCAAGGAGCTCGAGCACCACAAGATCTACAACGCCGAGCTCTACCTCTTCAACCACTGGTCCTACTCGTGCACCGCCAAGCCGGTCACCGTCCACGAGGTCACCGGTTCGTGGGACCAGAAGAAGATCGCCGGATACCCGGGGCCGAAGTACGACTCGACCCCGTTGGGCCGCAAGAGCTTCGCCCACGGGTGGATGCCCGCGGGTGCCTCCTCCAGCTCCTGCCCGGCCGCTTACGAGGGCATCGACCTGGGATCGCGCGGCCGAGACCTCGTCCAGGACTGGGTGGACGGCGATAAGCCGAACCGAGGACTCACCGTCCGGGCCTCCACCTCCGACAGCTACGGGTGGAAGAAGTTCGGCAGCCGCGAGTCGTGGGGCGCGCCGTACATGACCGTGGTCTACAGCCCCTACCGCGCCGACTACGCCTTCGCCCAGAACCCCCCGGAGGCCGACCCCGCGCCCACCGCGAACCGCGCCACCTACGTCGACGTCAAGGTCACCAACCGGGGCAAGGAGACCTGGACGCCTTCCAACGGCTACGAGCTGAGCTACGCGCTCTACGGCCCCGACGGCGAGCGCGTCTACCACGAGGCCCCGACGACCGAGATGCCGGAGAACGTCACCACCGGTGAGACGGTCACGGTGAAGGCGAAGGTCGGGCCGCTTCCGCCTGGTGAGTGGACCGTCAAGTTCGACATGACGCACAAGGCGCAGTCCTTCGCGGCCTGGGGCGTCCCGCGTACCGCACAGCTCACGCTCGACATCCCCGACCTGCCGCCGCAGTTGGTCGACTACAGCCCGCGGGACGGAGCGACCGTTGCAACGCTGAGGCCCGAGTTCACCGCGGTCGGCCGCAACAACGACGCCTGGCCCGACGACGGCCTGGAGTTCTGGTTCGTCTTCTGCGACGGCGCATGGCCGGACTGGGAGTGCACCGATTCCGGCTGGCAGGAGGACACCTCCTGGAAGCTCCCCGACGGCCTTATGGAATGGGGCGGCCGCTACTCCTGGACCGTCTGGGTCCGCGACGGGAGCCAGACCACCGAGGGCCCCTGGCTGAGCGTCGGCGCCGAGCCCGACCAGCCCGCGGTCACCTCCAAGCTCGCGGCCGGGGGAACGGCGGAGTCCGAAGGCGGTGTCGACCCCCTCCTGGGCAACTTCACCCGCGCCGACACCGATGCCGCGGTGCCGACGCCTGGACCGCCGCTCACCGTGACGCGCACGTTCAACTCCGCCGACCCCCGCCAGGGCGGCATGTTCGGGTCCGGGTGGAGCACCCGCTTCGACATGCGGCTGCTGACCGATGCCGACGGGACCGGCAACGCCGTCGTCACCTACCCGGACGGGCGCCAGTACCGGTTCGCCCGCAACGGCGACGGCTCCTACACCGCGCCCAAGGGGATGTTCGCCACGCTCCGCGTGACGGACGGCGGCGGATGGCGCCTCATGGACAAGCAGGGTGACTCCTACGTCTTCGACGCCGACGGTGCTCTGGTCGAGATCACCGACCACCGTGGCCGGAAGCAGACGCTGGACCACAGCGGCGGGCGCCTGTCCACGGTGACCGGCGCCGGAGGGCGGCTCCTCCGCTTCGCGTGGGACGACGGACACGTCTCCTCGGTCACGGCCGAAGGGCCGGACGGAACCTCCGCCGAGTGGGCCTACATCTATGAAGGCGACCGCCTCACCTCGGTCTGCGACCCCGAAGGCGGTTGCACGAGCTACGCCTACGAGGACGGCTCGCACTACCGGGCCGCCGTGCTGGACGCGAACCCCTACGGCTACTGGCGGTTCGATGAGGGGGAGGGCACGACTTCGGCCGACGAGATCCACGAAGCCCTGGGCGGTGAGCCGGCCCAGACCGCCGAGGGGGCCCTCGGAGCGGAGCACCCCCTCGCCGGGACGACGGGCGGCTCGCTCGACGCGGGTGTCGGGCACGCCTCGCTGCCCGATTCGCTCCTCCAACGGGTGGGCACGCGGATCACCGTCGAGACGTGGATCTCCACGACCGGGCACGGCACGGTGCTGGGGGCGATGGACGCCGAGGAGGACCCGGCCCAGCGGGCGCCTCTGCTGTATGTCGGAACCGACGGCAAACTGCGTGGAGGCTTCTGGAACTCCGGGGGCGCGGGCTCCTCCATCACCTCGTCGGAGGCGGTGAACGACGGTGGATGGCACCACGTGGCGCTGACCTCGGACGGCACCGTGCAGCGCCTGTACATCGACGGTGAGGAGGTCGGCAGCCGCGAGGGCCAGGTCGATCACCGCGCGATGAAGTTCCTGTACGCGGGGCGGGGCGTCGCCGACTCCGGGTGGCCCGCCACCCGCGATACCAAGGGCGAGTTCCCTTTCGACGGCCGTATCGACGAGGTCGCCGTGTACCAGCGACCCCTGCACCCCGAGACCGTACGTATGCACGCGGAGTCGGGGCAGGACCCTGCCGACCGCCTCGTGTCCGCACTCTCGCCCGAGGAGCGGGTGCAGGACACCGTCTCCTATGACGAGTCCACCTCTCGCGTCGAGCGGCACGTGGACGCCGACGGCGGGGAATGGCTCTACGGCGACCGTGTGTACCGGGGCGACGTCGGCGCCGAGGAGCCGGAGGCCACGGCCGAGGTCACCGTTACCGACCCCAGGGGCGGAACCACGGTGTCGACCTACGACGCCCTCGAAGGGCACCGGATCGTCCGTACGGAGGATCAGCTCGGCTATACGACCACCTACGCCTACGACGTCGGCGGGTTCCTGGCCGAGGTCACCGATCCGAACGGGGCTGTGACCGAGTTCTACAACGACGAGCGGGGCAACCGGCTCGGGCGCAAGACCTGCCGTGACACGGCGCGCGAGAACTGCTTCGCCGACTGGTTCCATTACTTCCACAACGCGGACGACCCGTTCGATCCGAGGAACGACCAGCTCACCAGCTACCACGACCCGCGCTCGCAGGACTTCCTCGACGAGACGTACCGCACCTGGTGGGCCTACAACGAATACGGGGAGCAGCAGTCCGAGTCGGGTCCGCCCACCGAGGACTTCCCGAGCGGGCGGGAGCGGCACTTCAGCTACACGCACGGCACCGAACCGGCCGTGGGCGGGGGAACGCTTCCGGCGGGCCTGCTCGCCTCGGAGACCGACCCCAACGGCGGTACGACCCGCTACTCCTACACCGCCGCCGGAGACCGGGCGGAGGTCGTCGAGCCCAACGGCCTGACGCGCACTTTCACCTACGACGGCCTGGGACGCGTCCTGAGCGAGACCGTCTCGGACGGCCCCGAGGGCCAGTCGGCCACGACGTCCTACACCTACGACGACGCCGGGCGCGTGCTCACCGAGACAGCCCCGACCGTGGAGAACGAGGTCACCGGGGCGAGCCACACCGCGCGCACCACCTACACATACGACGCGGACGGCAACCGGCTCACCGCCGAAACGGCCGACCTCGGGGAGGGGGCCGGTACACGCGTCGAAACGTGGGAGTACGACGCCCACGGCAGGGAGAAGACGCATACCGGCCCCGAAGGCGCGGTGACCCATACGGGCTATGACGCGACCGGCGCGGTCGTCACCCGCATCGACGCTGAGGGAACGCAGTTCCAGACCGCCTACACCCTCCGCGGCGAGGTGGCGGAGGAGAAGATCATCGGGTGGACGGGACACCCGGACATGCCGATCGAGGCGACCACTCTGGTGCTGGAGTCGCGGGCCTACGACCCCGCAGGCCGTTTGGCGTCGGTGACCGACGCCGTCGGGCGCACCACCGCCTACGACTACTACGCCGACGGGCTCCTCGCCCGTGTGACGGCACAGGGCGCGGTGCTGAACGACGAGAGCGAGCCGCGCGACGTCGTCCGTGAGGAGTTCGAGTACGACGGCGCCGGGAACACCGTTGCCCACACCTCCGAAGGAGGGGAGAGGAGGACCGTCTCCACCTACGATGCGGCGTCCTTCCTCACCGAGGAGGTCCTCGATCCGGATGGTCTGGCCCGGACGACCTCCTACTCCTACGACGGCAACGGCAATGTGCTCTCGGAGACCCTGACCGCCGCCGGAACCGAGCGTGTCGAAGAGGTCCGGTACGCCTACGACGCCGGTGACCACCTGGTCTCCGAGACCGTGGAGAACGGCGACCAGGACCTCGTCACCCGCTACACCGTCGACACGTTCGGACGCGTCGTGCGCGAAGTGGACCCGAGAGGGGCAGAGGAGGGTGCCTCGGCCGCCGACCACGCCACGGACATGCGTTACGACGCCCGGGGCGACCTGGTCGAGGTCCGGGGACCCGAGGTGGACATCGAATCGGAAGGCGGCACCGCCGAACGCGGGCGCCCCACGACGCTCTACGGATACGACGCCTTCGGCGACCGTACGCACGAAGTGGACGCCGAGGGCGGCACGACCGTCACCGAATACGACAGGGCCGGCCGCGTCATCGCGCAGACCGCCCCCGAGTACACCGGCCCGGACGGAGCCGCGATCGCGCCGCGTGCGACCGTCGCCTACGACGACCTGGGAAGGAAGACCGAGCAGACCGACGCCCTGGGCGCCACCCGGAGCTACTCCTACGACCAGCTGGGCAACCTCGCGGTGGTGACCGACCCGCCCACCGAGGACGGGGCCGAGGCGGGGCGCTGGGTCATGCTCTCGATGCCGACCGGGGAGACGGCCGCGGTGTCCGACCCCTCGGGCGCCCTCACCGAGGCGACCTACGACGACCTCGGGCGCCAGGTGACCGAGACGCGGGTAGAGCGGCTGCCCCAGGCGGGGGCCTACACCACGGAGTACGCCTATGACGCGGGCGGCCGAGTGGTCTCGGTGACCGATCCCCTCGGCAATACCCGGACGTCGGAGTACAACGCCGCGGGTGAGCTCGTCGAGTCGACCGACGAGACCGGTGCCGTCACGCGGTTCGAGTACGACCTCGCGGGGCGTGCGGTCAAGGCCGAGACCCCGGAGGGCACCGTCCATACGTCGGCCTTCGACCTCGCCGGACGGATGACCGAGAACGCGACGGCGGGGACCGGTACCGATGAGCGGACGAGCGTGTCCTTCGCCTACGACGCCGCCGGGAATGCGGTCGCGGAGACCGACGCGCTCGGTGAGACCGTCCGCAGGGCGTTCGACGCGGGCGGGCGCATGGTCGAGCTGGTCGAACCCGTGGCGGACGGCGAGACGATCACGACGTCGTTCGGCTACGACGCCATGGGCCACAGGACGCGCACCACGGACGGGCGCGGCAACTCGGTGATCACCGGCTACAACGCCGTCGGCCTGGTGGAGTCGCTGACCGAGCCCGCGACCGAGGCGACTCCGGACGAGGCCGACCGGACCTGGCGGACCTTCTACGACGCCGGGGGCAACCCCGTTCGGGAGGAGGCACCGGGCGGGGCCGTGCGCACGCGCGAGTTCGACGCCCTCGGACGGCTGGTGGCCGAGTCCGGTACAGGGGCCGAGGCGATGACCGCGAACAGGACCCTGGGGTACGACGCGGCAGGTCGCCTGAACCGGATCAGCACCGCGCTCGGTGAGGTCGAGGCGGTCTACGACGACCGGGGAAACCTGGCGCAGATCCTCGGGCCCGAGACCGACGGGACCGGTGAGCCGGTGCCGTCGGTGACCATGGCCTACGACGCCGCCGGGCGCCTGGAGTCGCGGACCGACAAGGAGACGGGGACCGCCACGTTCGAGCGGGACGCCGGTGGGCGCGTGGTGAGCCAGTACGACCCGGTGACCCGTGCGACGGTGGCGACCTCCTATGACGACGCGGGGCGCCCGGTATCGGTCTCCACGGACGGCGGTGCCGCGCGCGAACTCACCTATGACGGGCTAGGCCGCCTGGCGAGCGACGCTGTAGCCGGCGGTCCCTCGGTGGCGTACACCTACGACGCCGCCGGGCGCACGGTCGGCCGGACGACCTCCGGGACGGTCGGTGCGGGCACGGAGTCCTTCTCCTACGACGGCGCGGGACGCCTGGCGTCGTGGACCGGCCCGTCGGGTGAGGTGACGGAGTACGAGTGGGACGCCTCCGGGAACCGTGTGCGTGCCGGGGACGTGGAGTTCGAGTACGACGAGCGCAACCGGCTGACCTCATCGAGTGCGGGGGACCGCTGGGAGTACACGCCGCGCGGGACGCTGGCCGAGTCGGTGGTGTCCGGGGTGGCGCGGACGCCGCAGTTCGATGCCTTCGAGCGCATGACGAGCGCCGGGGACGGGAACGTGTCCTATGGCTATGACGCCCTGGGGCGCGTGGTCTCACGCACGCAGGACGACGGGGTCCTCGCCGCTGAGCAGCGGTCGGAGTTCACCTATACGGGTTGGGAGAACGACCCGATCACCGTGACCGGTGCCGGAGGCGATGTGCTCTCGGCCTACGGCCGCGATGAGGACGGCGCCCTGCTGAGCATCGCCGACGGCGAGGGCGAGCCGGGGCTGGCCTTCGGTAACTCGCATTCCGACCTGGTCGCGGCGTTCACATCGGAGGGCGACGTGCTGGGGTCGGCGTCCTACGACCCGTTCGGTGAGGTGGTGGAGTCCCAGGGCCAGGGGGCGTCGGTCGGCTACCAGGGCGAGTGGACGGACCCGGCGACCGGGGACGTGAACATGCACGCCCGCTGGTACCAGCCGGGGACCGGGAGGTTCGCCTCCAGGGACACGATGACCTTGAACCCCGACCCGTCGGTCCAGGCCAACCGCTACACGTACGGCAACGGGGATCCGGTGGCGAATACCGACCCCACAGGACACTGTGTGCTCTCGCTCCGCTGCTGGCGACCGGTGGTCCCGGGGCTCGGGGGCGGCGGCTACGGGGGAGGCGGGACGGTCAGTACCCCTGGCTGGCTCAGGAACGGTTGGTCGAATACCAAGCGGAACGCGGCGATCGGCTGGACGGCCGTCGGGGCGGGGGCGGCATGGGTGACCGGGAAGGTCACGGGGTCGCGGAGTCGGGCACATACCAGATCGCGGGGCGGAACAAGGGCCAGGAGCGGCACTCGATCGGCGACGACGACTTTTGTGAACTGGCCGTCCGTCGGGGTGGGGGCAGCCACGGGGAGATTCTCCACCGGGACGCATTGGCGTCCTGCCGGGCGCGGCGGCTGGTACCCGAGGAAAGGCTGGAGCAGCGGCGGAGGCCGGGGCGGTGCCCCATCTCGCCCGGCTCCTCCGAAGGTCGATCCCCGCAAGGCGATTCTCGCGAAGATCCTCGATACGCCGCAGCCGCGCCCGGCCATCAACAACCCGATCGGGCAAGAGGAGGTCGATGAATCGCGGCGGAAGGCAGAGAGGAGGACGAGTGTTGAGGAGGTCGACTTTGATGTCGACGACTACGAAACGTTCGAGGATGCGGTAGTCGGCCTGGAAGATAAACTGGGTGGAATCAATATTGAAAGTGCTGATGAGGGCGTCCGGTGTGAAAGTCGGATTCAGTACAGTCCGATCAACGCTCGTGGCCAGCGCGGCGCGGCACTAGGTGCATTCTGCGGCAAAGAGGATTTGAACCCGAATCGCTTCGATCCAAAGGTCAAGCCGCCGGCCTTTCAGGCGGGCGATAATGCGAGTCACCTTATTGCCAGCCTCTTTTATGGGCAGGGTGTGCCAGAAAATATTATTTCGATGACAGGTAGGGCTAACAAGTCGGGGATGAAGCGGATTGAAAGCAGGGTTGCGAGGCATCTCCAGGGTGACCATCGCGTCCTGTACCTTGTGACCCCGGTGTATGAGGGGGATGGTGCGCGACCATGGGGTGTGCATATGCAGGGAATTGCGGATAATGGCGATCGCTGGGATGCCTGTGTGATCAATGGTGGCTCTTTCGGTTATGTCGATGGTGATGTCTGTCGCGAGAAGGTGGGTAGTTAGATGACTGGGCTTGCAGGGGTCGATGACCTGGTCGCTATTGTTGGATCATTGCCGGATGGACCCTGTGGCATCGATTGGGATGGAGATGAATCTGAACTCGGGATTACCCTTCCGAGAGATTACAAGGAGTTCATCGAGAGGAGTGGGGTGTCTCGAATCAATGGGATATCCGTTGCTGCGCCCGCCGGGGGAGATGGAATTTCTCGTTCCGTCTCCGCTGTGACGGAAGAGATCTCGCTGATCTATGAAGGGAATAGAGCGGAATTTCCGGATGCTGTTCAAGGGGTTGTCGACGCGCAGGGTCTATTCGCTGGGTGTGGTGGGTTGATTCCGATCCCGTTTCACCCTGGGCGTCCCGGGCTCGTTGCGTGGGGAGAGGATCTGGGTGGAGCGAATATCTACTGGCTTACGGAGGGGGAGCCGTATGAATGGCCGGTGGTGGTCGACTATCGTGACGATATCTGGGAGCGTCACGATATGTCCGCCTGTGAGTTCTTGGTAGAGGCGGTTACTGGTCGGCTCGATTCGAATATCATCAAGGGTGAGTATGTGGCGCAGCGCCCCGTTCTGGTCGAAAGATTCGGATGAGGTCTGTTTTGGCGAGCGGTCCGCCGTCGGATGGGCGTCCGGGCGCTTGCGATGCAGGTTTGGGTGCTTGAAATGAGGTTAAGGACGGTAAAGCCCGTAGTCCTTGTGCTCGGGCTCGCTGTACTCCTTGCGGCCGTATCCGGCGCGGCGCGGTCCGAGGGGCCGTTCGACATCCCCGGGGCCGACGACCTGAGTTGGCTCACCGAGGAGCCCGCCGCCTTTCCGCCCGACCCTCCGGGATGGCAGCGGCACACCGCGGCCGACATCTCCTATGCCGTGCCCGGTGACTGGGTTCCCGTCCCCGAGGGCGATCTCAAGGACGGCTACGCCGCCTCGTGGCACGCACCGGACGGCGGCACCGCCATCGGGGAACTGAGCGTGCTCGACTACCCGGACGCCGGGACCGACGCCTACCGCGCCCTCGTCGACGCCTCCTCGCTCCTGCGGAGCGAAAAGCTCGACCTTCCGCTCGCCGGGAACGAGGGCTGCTGGGAGTACGACTTCTTCGATTTCTACCTCAACGGTGCCTGCGACTTCCCTGCGGCCTACGTGGACCCGGAGAGCGGGAGGCGCATCCACGGCATGACCGGTGTCTACTACGCCGTCCAGGTCGAGCGCGACTCCGCCCCTGTGATCGTGCGGGTCCTTCTCGTGGAGGACTCCGATTTCACGGTGCCGGATCTCCTGGACGCCGTTCGGCCTGCCTACGCCGGTCTGATCCGCTGAAACCCCGCCCCTTTCCCCTGAGCCTGTGAGACGTCCCCCATGCGCATGTCCCCTTCGTCCGCCGTCCTCTCGCTGGTCGCCGTCTTCCTCGTCCTCTGCCTGGCCATCGGCCTGCTGTGGTGGTACGGAGGCACGCTGACCGGTACCGACGGTGCCGCCGACGGGAGCGCCGCCCTGAGTCCCGAGGACTTCGTGGACGCGGAGTCGATCGTCTGGCCGCCGGGGAAGCCGGATTCGGCGTCCGGAGAACCGGCGGACGGGCTCCCTGAAGGATGGGCCTCGACCACGGAGGCCGGGTTGGACATCCCCGTGCCCGATGCGTGGGCGGGCGAGGAAGGGGGCGAAGAGGGCGGGGGACCCGTTCTCGCCGAGACGGACGGCGGAGAGCTCCGGACCGGCCGTGTCCAGGTGCTCACCCACATGACCTCTTACCGCAGCCCCGCTGGAGCCGTCACGTCCGTGCGCAACCGGCTCGTCACGGCAGGAAGGGTCGCGGGCCACATGGAGGAGTGGGAGTATCCCGCCCCCGGAATCGACGCGGCGGCGCACGCGGAGATCACGTTCGATCCCGACTCCTCGGAGGTGAAGGACGAGATCGGCGGACGTGTGCGCGGCTTCCTCTACGCCGTGGAGCCGGTCCCCGAGGGCGCCCCTGTGCTCATCTGGTGGGGGTGGCCCGAGGAGGGCTACCCGGACGACGCGGTGGACGTCATCACCGTCGGGGTCCGCCCCGCAGTGTGACCCCTCGGCGTCGGCCCGGGGACCGGTAAGGCGGACGGAACGCAGAAGCGGACGGAATACGGAAATGGAACGACGGTTCTCAGGGCCCGTCCTCGGTGTGGTGCTGGTCGGTGCCCTCCTGGTCGCGGTGTCGATCGTGGCGCGGTTCGGGGGCGCGCTCGGAATCCCCGGAGCGGACGATCTGACCTGGCTCGCCGAGGAGCCCGTGCACTATGGGGACGACCCCTCCGGATGGGAGCGCGAGGAGGCCGCCGGCGTCTCCTTCACCGTGCCCGGCGACTGGGACGCCGTCCCCGAGGGCGGCCTCAAGGACGGATACGCGGCCTCGTGGCACTCGCCGGACGGCGATCCCCTCGGGGAGCTGAGCGTCCTCGACTACCCGGGGGACGACACCGGCCCCTACCAGGCCCTCATCGAGGCCGCCTCACTGGAGCGCGGCGAGGAGCTCGACCTCCCCCTCGGCACCAACGACGGGTGCCAGGAGTACGACCTGCCCGAGGCCTACGCGGCAGGGCTCTGCGCCTACCCCGCCTCCTACACAGACCCCGGGACCGGGGAGGGCATCGCCGTGAACGGCACCTACTACGTGCTGCAGACCGAGCAGGGGACCGCTCCCGTGCTCGTGCGCCTCCTGCGGGCCGACGACTTCGACGCCGACGACGCCATGGCCCTGTTGAACGGGCTGCGCCCGGCCCCGGACGGGTGGCGCGCCTGGACCGGCGACTGAGCACCCGTCTCGGTCCCCCCTGCGTCCGGCCTCCCCTCCGATTCCCCGAGAGAACGATCCCCTGATGCGAACGTCCCGCCTGACCATCCTCGTCTCCCTCGCCGCGGGCTGCGCGGCCGTCCTCCTCTCGCTCGCCACCCTGCGACCGCTCGTCACCGGCGGCGCGACCGCCGCCTCCGCCGCCTCGGGGCCCTCCGGCGCGGACGGCGCGCAGGAGTCCGCGGCCATGACCGCCGACGAGTTCGCGCGGGCGGAGTCCCCGTTCTGGCCGCCGGGCGAAGGCGCCTCCGGCCCGGTCTCCCAGGCGGCGGACGACACCGGCGGTGAAGGAGGTGACGAGGCTGAGGCAGGAGTGGGGGACCCTTCAGACCTCCCCGAGGGATGGCGCACCGTGGAGGAGGTCGGCCTCGTTCTCCCCGTCCACGAGGACTGGGGCCGGATGGACCCCGAGGAGGCGCCGTTCCCGGAGGGGACCGAGGCCGGGTACGCCGACCCCGAGGTGGGCGGCCTCCAAGTGCTCTCGGGCTATCCCGCGGACGAATTCGACGCCCACCGGGCCGTCATCCGGTTCGTGAACGAGCTGTCCTCGACCGGCGAGGTGATGAGTGCGTTCACACCGGTCGACGCGCCGCCCGGCCTCCACGGAGCGGCCTACGCCGAATTCGTCCTCAACCCCCGAGGGGCGGAGCTGAAGGAGGCGGCGGGCGGTTCGCTGTCCGGCGTCCTCCTCGGGGTGCAGCCCGAGGAGGACGACGACCCCCTCGTGCTGTGGTGGGAATGGCCGACCGGGGACGGCCCGGAGGACGTCATGGAGATCGTCACCGGCGTGGTCCGCCCGGCGGAGTGAGGCCCACCGGGTGACCGCTGCCGTGGTGTGCGCCCTCGGTGGTCCCCGTGTGATCTGCGGCGGGTATACCTGGACGGGTCGATTGCGGCATTTCGCCAGGTGAGCCGCGATTGTCGCCGTTGAAAGGCTTTGTGCATGCTGGACCTGACGCGCCCCCGGGCCCGGGGCTCCGCCGTCCTGGCCGCCCTGCTCGGCCTCCTCCTCGTCGTCGGGTGTGATCCGGGCGGGAGTGTGGGGGACGCGCCTGGCGGCGGGGACCCGACCGCAGGATCCGGGGACGCCGCCCCGCTCGGCGACGGCGGGCGCGGCGTCCGCGTCATGGCCGTCGGCGACTCCCTCACCCACGGCGGCACCGGCGACCTCACCTGGCGCTACCGGCTCTGGAACCATCTCTCCGACACCGACCCCGACCTGGAGTTCGTCGGCCCCCGCGACGGGGTCGAGAACCGCGCCACCGAGGGCGAGGACGAGCACGACGGCTACGCCGACCCCGACTTCGGCACCGCCCACGACGCCATGTGGGGCCGCACCCTCAAGGACGCCTCCCAGGAGATCGGCGGCACCGTCGCCGAGTACGACCCCGACGTCCTCCTCGTCCTGCTCGGCATCAACGACCTCGGCTGGCTGGGCGCCGAGCCCGGCCGCATGCACGGGCAGGTGCGGGACCTCCTGGACGAGGCGCGCCAGGGGGACGACCCGCCGCAGGTGCTCATCGCCGGGGTGCTCCCCACCCAGCGCGGTGTGGACGATCCCTCCTTCGCCGCCAAGGTCGGCGCCTACAACTCCGGCCTGGACGCCATCGCCGAAGAGGAGTCCCGCCCCGGCGCCCGCGTCGTCCACGTCGACATCGCCGACGCCGAGTCCTACGTACCCGACCGCGACACCTACGACGGCACCCACCCCAACGCCCGCGGCGAGCTCAAGATCGCCGCCGCCTTCGCCGACGCCCTGCACTCCGGGTTCGGCTACGGCGCGCCCTACCCCCGCCCGCTCCCCGAGACCGAGTTCGGGCCGCGGGAGGCCCCCGAGCCGACCGCCGAGCTCGTCCCCGGCCAGGGCGCCGTCCTGAACTGGGACCCCGTCCCGGGGGCCACCACCTACCGTGTGCGGTGGAAGCAGGGCGGGGAAGGGACGCCGGAAGGCGCGGACCAGGTCTGGGCGAAGGCCCGGCCCCTCCCCGCCCACGTGCGCACCTGGACCCTGGAGGACGTCGAACCGGGGGCCGAGTACACCTTCCAGGTCCGCGCCGACAAGGGCTGGCACAAGGGCGACTACTCCGACCGCGTCGCCGTCTCCGCACAGGCCTGAGCGCGGCCCGGCGCCGTCCGTACACCCCGCACACCCCATCAGGGAAACCACCGGTCTGCCCCCGCGGACCTTCCGGGCCCACCGCCGCCGCGACTAGCGTTCGGGGCAGCCGCGACGGCATCGGCGCCGGTGAACGGGGGTCGTCTACCCCCGACCGACCGGATGGTCGGTCGTGTCGCGGACTCCCCCGGCGCCGCGCGCCGCGACCCGAGAGGAGCCCATGGACGGCCATGTCCTGTCGGTCGAGCAGCTCACCGTCGCCTTCGGCGGACTGACCGCGCTCGACCGCGTCACCTTCGACGTGCCCCACCGCAGCGTCGTCGGGCTGATCGGCCCCAACGGCGCCGGGAAGACCACCGTGTTCAACGCGGTCAGCGGCGTCGTCCGCCCCCGGGAGGGCACCCTGCGGCGGCACGGCCGCCCGCTCCGCCGCCACCGCCCCCACCACCTGCCGCGCCTGGGCATCTCCCGCATGCTGCAGGGCCTGGGCCTGTTCCCCGGGATGACGGTGCTGGAGAACGTGATGGTGGGCGCCGACCCGCTGGCCACCGGCGGCCTGCCCGGCATGCTCACCGGCCTGGGCCGCGCCCCGCGCGACGAGCGCCGGGTGCGCGAGCGGGCCGAGGCCGCCCTCCACGAGTTCGGCGTCGCCGACACCGCCCACGCCCTGCCCGGCACCCTGCCCTACGGCGTGCAGAAGCGCGTGGCCCTGGCCCGCGCCTGCGTGTGCTCCCCGGAGCTGCTCCTGCTCGACGAGCCCGCCTCCGGGCTGGCCGCCGACGAGGTCTCCGAGCTGGCCGAGCGCGTGCGGGGGATGCGCGCCCACGGGTCGGTGCTCCTCGTCGAGCACCACATGGACCTGGTCATGCGCGTCTGCGACCGCGTCGTGGTGCTCGACTTCGGCCGGGTGATCGCCGACGGGACCCCGGACGAGGTGCGCGCCGACCCCGCCGTCGAGCGCGCCTACCTGGGGCCGCCCGAGGGAGACGGCGACCTGCTCGCCCCCGACGGACCCGAGGAGGCCCGCGATGGCCGCTGACCCCGCCCTGCGCGCCGCCTCCGCCCCGCCCGCCCTGCGCACCGAAGGCCTCACCGTCCACTACGGCGCCGTCCGCGCCCTCGACACCGTCGACCTGGAGGTCGCCCCCGGCGCCCTGCACGCCGTCCTGGGCGCCAACGGCGCCGGGAAGACCACCTTCCTGCGCGCCGCCTCCGGCCTCCACCCGCCCCGCTCCGGCCGCGTCCTGCTCTTCGGCGAGGACGTCACCGGCGCCCCCGCCGAGGAGCTGGTCCGCCGCGGCCTGCTGCACGTGCCCGAGGGCGGCGGCGTGCTCACCGAGCTCACCGTGGAGGAGAACCTGCGCCTGGGCGGCCTGGTCCGCCGGGGCCGCGCCGCCCGCGCCGCCGCGCTCGGCGAGGTCTACGACCTCTTCGAGCCCCTGCGCGAGCGCCGCACCCGCTCGGCCTCCTCCCTCTCCGGGGGCGAGCGCCAGATGCTCGCCATCGGCAGGGCGCTCATGGCCGGTCCGCGCGTCATCCTCCTGGACGAGCCCTCGCTCGGCCTGGCCCCGCTCATCACCCGCCGCATCATGCACCTGCTCCAGGACCTGCGGTCCCGAACCGGCCTGACGGTCGTCCTGGTCGAGCAGAACGCCCGCACGGCGCTGCGCGCCAGCGACCGCGCCCACGTCCTCGACCAGGGCGCCGTCGCCACCGAGGGCCCATCGGCCGACCTGCTCGGCGACCCCCGCGTCCGCGCCGCCTACCTGGGTCTGTGAGGGAGCCGACCATGGAGCACTTCGCCAACCTCACCCTCAACGGGCTGGCCACGGGGGCGGTCTACGCCGCCCTGGCCCTGTCCCTGGTCCTGATCTACCAGGCCACCCGGGTGCTCAACTTCGCCCAGCCCGCCTTCGCCCTGGTCTCGGCCTACCTGGCCTACGCCGTCACCGCCGCCACCGGTTCCTACTGGGCGGGCTTCGCCGCCGCACTGGCCGCGGGCGCCCTGCTGGGCGCCGCCACCGAGCGCCTCCTGGTGCGCCCGCTGCGCAACGCCTCCCCGCTCAGCCCCATCATCGCCACCCTCGGCCTGCTGATGGTCCTGCAGGGCGCCGTGGGCATGGTGTGGGGCAACGAACCGCTCTCCTTCGCCTACCCGCTCGACTACCGCGGCCGCTTCTCCCCGGCCGACGCCTTCGCCCTGGCCTCGGTCCTGCTCGTGGCCCTCGCCCTGTTCGCCCTCTACCGCTTCACCCCCGCCGGGCTGCGCATGCGCGCCGCCGCGATCCGCCCCGAGGCCGCGCGGCTGTCCGGGGTGCGGGTGGGCGCGGTGCTGGCCTCCGCCTGGGCGCTGGCCTCGGCCATCGGCGCGCTGGCGGGGATGCTCGCCGCACCGCCCTTCCTCACCCCCAACGCCTTCGACCTGGTCTTCGTGTTCGCCATCGCCGCCGCCGTCGCGGGCGGCCTGGAGAACCCCTTCGGCGCCGTGGCCGGGGGCCTGGCCGTCGGCGTGCTGCTGTCCTACGTCACCGGCTACGCGGGCCCCGAACTGACCGCGCTCGCCGCCCTGGTGGTGCTGCTGACCGTGCTCGCCCTCAAACCGGACGGCCTGTTCTCCCGGGCCGCCGCCCGAAAGGTCTGACCATGGCCCCCACCCACCGCGCCCCGGCCTCCGACGCCCGCCCCGACACCGCGGGCCCCGCGAAGGCCGCGACCGCGACCCGCGCGGGGCGGCGCCCCGCCCTCGGCCACCCGCTCCTGCGCCACGGCCTGTGGGCGCTCGCGGCCCTGGCCGCCGTGGCCCTCCTGACCGCGGCCACCGGCCCCGTCACCGACCTGCGCGTCGCCGACGTGGGACTGCACCTGCTCGCCGTGGCCGGGCTGCAGCTCCTCGTGGGCACCAGCGGCCAGGTGTCGCTGGGCCACGGCGCCTTCATGTTCGTCGGGGCCTACACCATGGCGCTGCTGGTGGTGAACCTGCCCGCCGTCCCCCTGGCGGCGGGCATGGCCGCCGCCTGCGCCGCCGGGTGCCTGGCGGGCCTGGCCGTCGGGGCGGCGACCGCGCGCCTGCACGGCCCCTACCTGGCGGGCGCGACGCTCATGCTGGCGGTGGGCCTGCCCGCGGTCGCCCTGCGCTTCCCGGACCTGCTGGGCGGCGCCAACGGCCTGGCGTTCACCGCCATCGGCGCGCCCCCGGCCCTCTCCGGCCTGGTCGACGACACCCAGTGGCGGGCGCTGGTGGTCTGGACGGTCGCCCTCATCGGCCTGGTGGTGCTGGCCACCGCGACCCGCGGACGCCTCGGCCGCCACCTGCGCGCCCTGCGCGACGACCCCACCGCCGCGGCGCTGTCGGGCATCCCGGTCGGCCGCGCGCGGGTCACCGCGTTCGTGATCAGCGCCGGTGCGGGGTCGCTGGCCGGGGCCTGCCAGGCCTACGTGCTCGGCACCGCCACCCCCTCCACCTACGCGCTGACACTGTCCCTGGTGCTGCTCGCCGCGCTCGTCCTGGGCGGCCTGGGCAGCCTGTGGGGCGCCTTCTGGGCGGCGCTGGCGATCGTCTACGTGGAGGTCGCCGGGACCGAGCTCGCCCACGCCCTGGAGCTGGACACCGACGTGCGCAACAACCTGCCCGTGGTGTTCTTCGGCGCCGTCCTGATCATCATCGTCCTCGCCTGGCCGCGCGGCGTGCACGGCGCGCTCTCCGCCCTCGGCCGCCACCGCAGCACCCCCTCGCAGACGGGAGATTCCTGATGAGAACCGATCCCATCCGTGCCGCCCGGCCCCTGGCCGCCGCGTCCCTGGCCCTGGCACTGCTCGCGGCCGGGTGCACCGGCGCCGGCCAGACCGGAGAGGGGGCCGAGGCCGACCTCGACGTGTCGACGGGCGTCACCGACGACACCGTCACCATCGGCGCCCACATGCCGCTGACCGGGCCCGCCGCCCCCGGCTACAGCCAGATCTCCGTCGGCGCCCAGGCGGTGTACGACTTCGTCAACGCCAACGGCGGGGTGCACGGGCGCACCATCGAGTACCTCGCCGAGGACGACGCCTACGACCCCACCCGGACGGTGGAGGTCACCCGGGAGCTGGTGCACCAGGACGAGATCTTCGCCATGGTCGGCGGGCTCGGCACGCCCACCCACTCCAAGGTGGTCGACTTCCTCAACACGGAGGGGGTGCCCGATCTGTTCCCCTCCTCCGGGGCGCTGATGTGGAACGACCCCGAGAAGTACCCGCTGACCTACGGCTACCAGGTCGACTACACCAAGGAGTCGAAGATCCTCGGCGAGTACATCTCCGAGGAGTTCGAGGACGCCAAGGTCGGCTACCTGCTGCAGAACGACGACGTGGGCGTCGACTCCCAGCGCGGCCTGGACATGTACCTGCAGGACCAGGCGGTGTCCGTGGAGCACTACGAGTCCGGGGCCGAGGACCTTTCCGCGCAGATCGCCGGGCTGGAGCGGGAGGGCGCCGAGGTCGTCGTCTGCGCCTGCATCCCCAACTACGTGGCCCTGGGGCTGCTGGAGTCGGCGCGCATCGGGTACGAGCCGCAGTTCATCACCAGCAGCATCGGCGGCGACACGGTCACCCTGCGCGGGCTGCTGTCCTCCTTCGCCGAGCAGGCCGGCTCCGGCGGCGACCCCGACGACTTCCTCAACGGGCTGATGACGCTGGGGTACCTGCCCCCGGTCGAGCTCGGCGGGGACGACCCCTGGGTCGCCTTCCTCCGCGGCGTCTACGACGAGTACGGGGGCGACGCCCCGCTGAGCAACACCACGGTCTACGGCATGGTGCAGGCCGTGCAGTTCGTCCGGGCGCTGGAGGCCGCGGGGGAGGACCCCACGCGCGCTTCGCTCATCGAGGCGCTGGAGTCCCTGGAGCCCGGCGGCCCCGGCCTGGTGCCGTTCTCCTCCACCGGGGAGGACCGCGGCGGTTACGCCGGGGGCTTCATCACCCGCTACGAGGACGGCGAGCTGGAGATGGTCCGCGACCCCGCGGTCACCGACAACGCCGAGGGCGACATCGAGCCGGCGGAGGTCGACCGCCCGCTCCCCGAGGACATCGGGCCCCTCGCCCAGGGGTGAGGCGGTCCCCGGCGACACCCTGAGCCCCAGGGCGGCCCCGCACGGCCGCCCTGGGGCCTCATCCTGCGCCGATAGGCTTGGGCAAGTGAGTGAGACTTCGATTCGCGTTCGCTTCGCGCCGTCCCCGACGGGCATGTTCCACGTCGGCGGCGCCCGTTCCGCACTGTTCAACTGGGCGCTGGCACAGCAGCACCCCGAGGGCCGGTTCGTGCTCCGCATCGAGGACACCGACGCCGCCCGCAACAAGCCCGAGTGGACCGAGGGCATCATCAGCGCCCTGGCCTGGCTCGGCATCTCCGCCGAGGACCCCCACTTCGAGGGCCCCTACTTCCAGTCGGCCTACGCCGACAAGCACAAGGAGACCGCCGAGCGCCTGTACAAGGACGGCAAGGCCTACTACTGCGACTGCACCCGCGAGCAGGTGCAGGAGCGCCGCGGCAACCCCCACCTGGGCTACGACGGCTTCTGCCGCGACCGCGGCCTGGAGCCCGGCCCCGGGCGCGCCCTGCGCTTCCGGGTGCCCGGCGGCGGCCCGACCGTGGTCGAGGACCGCATCCGCGGCCGCGTGGAGTTCGACCACGACAACATCGAGGACTTCGTCATCGCGCGCGCCGACGGCTCCCCGCTGTTCGTGCTGGCCAACGTGGTCGACGACGTCGAGATGGGCGTCAACGAGGTGATCCGCGGCGAGGAGCACCTGTCCAACACCCCCAAGCAGCAGCTGCTCTGGGAGGCGCTGGACAGGACCCCTCCGGTGTGGGCGCACCTGCCGGTCATCGTCAACGAGAAGCGGCAGAAGCTCTCCAAGCGCCGCGACAAGGTCGCCCTGGAGTCCTACCAGGACGAGGGCTACCTGCCCGAGGCGATGGTCAACTACCTGATGCTGCTGGGGTGGGCGCCGGGCGACGACCGGGAGATCATGCCCTGGGAGCAGATGCAGCCGCTGTTCAACATCTCCGACGTGAACAGCTCCAGCGCCTTCTTCGACGAGAAGAAGCTGCGCGCCTTCAACGGCGAGTACATCCGCGCCCTGGACGCCGACGACTTCGTCGAGCGCTGCCGCCCCTACCTGGCTGCCGACCGGGCTCCCTGGCCGGCGTCCAACTTCGACGAGGAGGCGTTCCGCGCGATCGCGCCGCTGGCCCAGAGCCGCATCGCGGTGCTCAGCGAGATCGTGCCGAACGTCGACTTCCTCTTCCTGGACGAGCCGGTCTTCGACGAGAAGTCCTGGAACAAGGCGATGAAGCCGGGAGTGGGCGAGGAGATGCTGTCGGCGTCCCTGGAGCGCTTCGGTGACCCCGGGCAGGTCTGGGAGGCCGAGGCGCTCAAGACCGCCCTTGAGGAGGTCGGCCAGGCCCAGGGGCTCAAGCTCGGCAAGGCGCAGGCGCCGGTGCGCGTCGCCGTCACCGGGCGGACCGTGGGGCTGCCGCTGTTCGAGTCCCTGGAACTGCTCGGCCGCGACCGCGTGCGCGCGCGCCTGGAGGCCGCGCTGGAGCGCCTGCGGGCCGAGCAGGCGCGGGAGCAGGCGGACGCACCCGCCGAGTAGGACCGCCCGACCGGGGTGGCCGGGCGCACACCGGCCGCCCCCGGATTCCGGTTCGCGAGCACTCCCGAAGTCCGCTAAAGTTGAGCACGTCGCCGCGGGGGACAGGCCCGAAAGGGAAGGGCCCCCGGGGAGAACAGTGGGCTATGGTGTAATCGGCAGCACGACTGATTCTGGTTCAGTTAGTCTAGGTTCGAGTCCTGGTAGCCCAGCCAACGGCCTTCCGGTAGGGAGGCCGCGGGACCGGTAGAACGGTTCTCTTGGGCCCCCGTCGTCTAGTGGCCTAGGACGCCGCCCTCTCAAGGCGGTAACGGCGGTTCGAATCCGCTCGGGGGTACGCAGCAGGGAGAGGCTCCCACCCGATGGGAGCCTTTTTTCTGGCGCAGGCCAGGTCCGGCCGGACCCGTACGGGTCCGATAGGATGAGGCACGAATAGGCCCCCGTCGTCTAGTGGCCTAGGACGCCGCCCTCTCAAGGCGGTAACGGCGGT